>JAFDXO010000069.1 GCA_018267925.1 Bacteroidota bacterium
AAACCAGCCCCGAATGGCTTCGGGGCTGGTTGTAAAAAAACTGAAATTTTAATAACAGCTTACTGCTTGTTCACCTTAATCACTTCGGTGTGTTGATCGTCTGCATATTTCAACAAGTACATGCCTTGTGCCAATCCTTCCATGTTGATTTGCACTTGACTGTTGTCCATGTTGACTACGCGAACCATTTTGCCCGTTGCATCGGTGATGGTTACACTTCCGTTGCCGGTTGCACCATAAGCTTTCACAGTCAGTAATTGGCTCACCGGATTCGGATAGGCTTCTACTGTAAAGCTGCCGCTCTTCACCGTTGCTGTTACCACATTGGAATAGCTGTTTACACCACTCACATTCACCAATTTCAAACGATAGTAGTTCACGCCTGTTACTGGGCTTTGATCCCAATAGCTGTACGTGCTTGCTTCGCCCTTGCCTTTGATGCTCGCTAAGTAGGTAAAGTTACGTCCATCCACACTACGCTCTACTTCAAACGCATCACCTGCTTTCTCTACTCCCGTTGTCCAATCCACACGGTTGCGTGTGCCGACATTGGTGGCGGTGATGGTTTTCAGGTCTATGGCAAGTGGGAAAATGCTGGACATCACATAGAAATTAGAGAAGCCCGGTGTTGTTACCGTTACCCAGTTTGCATTGTTTGATGAACCACTTCCGGTTTGAATCAATGCTGTATTCGTACCATTCGTTGTACTATACGTTGCCTGACAAGTTGAACCGGTTTGACGAGTGATATTCAATCCCGCAAGAGTAGCCGAAGGCACCACACCTTGGAAAGCTGTTAAATCGGTAGCCGTAAAGAAATACTGAACGTTGAAGTTACCCGTTGCAGGTCCGGTGATTAGATAGTTGCGATCTAGATAATATTGCGTTCCTGCTTGGCGAACTGCACCAGTGTTTATATTTAGCGATTCGGTGAATGCACCATTCGTTACACCAGTAGCTGGTTGCGCATTTGCAATTAGCTTACCACTATTATCCACCAACGAGATCCAACCGGTGTAGGTTGACAATGGTGTATTACCCTTACCGGCAGCACAAGCACCAGAAGTTGGCAACATGCTACTATTCAATGGATTGATAGCAAGTGCAAAATTACCAGTCGTAGAACTGTTGCCGTCCACCAATACATAGTACGTATTACCGGCTGTAAGACCTGTGGCATACAAAATAGAGCGGTTGCTGCTACCATTGTTGTCATCGCAAGAAATTACATTAAATGTGGTATAGTTACCTGCATTAGTTGCACTAAACAAGGCAATACGTGTATCGGCAAGTGTTGTAAGAGAAGTATCGGTTGAAATACGCACTGCGCCGGAAGCAGGGGCTACAAACTTAAACCATACACTGGCAAAACCTGATGTGCTGGCACAAGAGGCTGTTGGCTCACTTGCTCCTTGAGTTGCAGTGGTATTGTTATACCAAGTATTCAGGTATGAGTTATTGGTATTAACCATATACGCACCACTCGCATCATTGTTGCCAATGGTAACATACACCGTGAAGTCTTCTGTTTCTCCATAATTGTAGGCAGCGCAAGGATCTGTGTTGGCTAAGGAACTACCATATTTACTGCGAACGCGCATTCTGGTATAGCCCAATGTTGCCGTTGCGGGAACTACGATATTTTGAGTCAAGAATGTTGGCTGTTGACCATTACCCATATTCACAAACTCAGAGGTATCAAATGTTCCACTCTGATCCCAGTCAATCCATAACCCACCATATTCTGTACCGCCATTGTTTATCATCATGGCAAATGGAACCGTCATGCCCTGACCTACTACTGCTGTATCTGTGGCGGAATAGTCCATATAACCATTCACTCCTACTGGATTTGGTGTCAGTTTATTGATACCGGCAAACGTTACGCTGACAATTTGATCTCCAGCTGTGTTCGTGGTTGTACCCGGTGTGCAATAGCATTGATTAGGTGCATTCATCACCACGCTCACGGCATTTGACGTACTCGACAAACTACTGTTTGCACAAGTAACTATCATTTGATATTGTGTAGAAACTGTTTGCCCTGTAACAATATAAGTTGGGTTAGTAGCTCCGGAAATATTACCCCAGCTACCGGCTCCAACTTTCGATTGCCATTGGAAACTAATGCCTGAACCTACTGAATAAGCCGTGTCAGCTAACGTAAACGAGTTTCCTAAACAAACACCGGATGGTGCAAAAGCAGTACCTCCACTTGGTGTTCCATTACAAGCTGAAGCCTGTAATACGTTCACTACATAGTCTTGTGTTTCATATCCTGAAGAATAATTGTAACAAGCCTGAGTAGCAGTATAACTTGGTGTATAGCTAATACGAAGACGCAAGCCTGTAAAGCCGGATACGCCAGTTGTCGGAATCGTAAATGTACCGCTATAACTAGTACCTGATGCAGTAAGTGGAATATACTCACTACTATCCATCACACCGTTTCCATTGTAATCCATCCAACCTACTATCGGATAACCTGAATACAGAGCTGTTGCGTTCAAGGTGTATTGTACGCCCTGATTTAGCGTTGCTGTTGTCGTGCTTGTCGTTGGATAAAACTGCAAGTATCCATTGCTGGGAGCAGTTGGCGTGGCATTATTCAACGATGTGCTGGTAATGGAAACATTGCTGATATAATTATAGCCATAAGAATGCAAGGTTACACCGGTCAATGGAGAACAGTAGCAAGTGTAAAATGGTTTCATTCCTACTTTAATAGGAGTTGAAAACACCGTTGATGAGCTATTAGCACAAACCACTTTCAAACGATAGTATGTTGTTGCTATTTGACCACCCACCACAGTATAATATGGACTTGTGGCATTGGCTATATCCGTAAATGGTCCGGTAGCAGATGTTCCCGATTGCCATTGTGTGGTAATGCCTCCGGCTACGGTATATCCCGTATCCCTAAGTTGGAAACTTACGCCTGCACATACCGTAGTATCAGGTGTTCCAAGAGGTCCATTAGACCATGAATTGCCCGCTGTTGGCGTACCCGAACAAGCAGGTGGAGCTACAACAGACACTACATAGTCTTCTGTTTCGTAGCCAGACGAATAGTTGAAACATGCTTGTGAAGAGGTGTAACCCGGTGTATAACCTAATCGTAATCTAATTCCCGTGTTACCCGTAATACCACCAAGTGGAAACACAAAGCTTCCCGAATACAAGGTACCAGCCGTATTGGGAGCAAGTGCCACATATTCCGTAGAGTCGAAAAGTCCATTTCCGTTATAGTCAACCCAGGCTGAAATAGGATAGCCTGTATAGGCTGCTGTTGCTTGCAGTGTATATATCTGTCCTTGTGTTAAGGAGGCAGAATTGGTTGTAGTGGTTGGCCACCATTGTGTATAACCACCCGGAATGGTTACACCAACTCCCTGAGGCGAGGTATTATTCAAGGTAGTTGTTGGTATGGTTACATTCAACAAGTAGTTGTATCCATAAGTATGAAGTGTAGTACCTGTTATTGGAGAACAATAGCACAAATAGAATGGACTCATACCTACCATAAACACATTAGAAGAGTCTGCTTGATTGGTATTGGTACAAGTAACTAAGGCACGGAACGAAGTAGCTACCGGTACTCCTGTGGTTGTGGAATACAAGGCATTAGTTGCGCCCGAAATATTTGTCCAAGGTGCTGTTCCGGTAGTAGATGATTGCCATTGTAACGTTATACCCAATCCGGCACTGTTACCGGTTAAGTTTAAGGTAAACGGACTGTTGGCACAAGCTGTTGCCGGTCCCGAAACAGTTCCCGCTGTTGGTGCACCGGCACATGTAGGAGCTTGCACAATTGTAATGACAAAATCCTCTGTTTGATAACTACCATTCACAGAACACGCATTTTGTGCTAAAATAGTTCCATAATAATGCCGAACACGCAATCCGGTAAGACCCGGTGTGGCTGTTAATGGCACTGTAAATGTTGCTGTTCCGGTATTGCTGTTTGTAGTTAATGGAATATACTCTAAGGAATCAAATACACCATTTTGGTTATAGTCAATCCATGCAAAAGAGTTGTAAGTACCCGTATAATAATGAGTGGTTTGCAGCGTGTATTGTACCCCTTGCATCAAACTATCCGTTGTATTTGTAGTTGTCGGATAGTGTTGGTGATAGCCACCCACCAAAAGTGTATCGTTGAGTGAACCACCGACACGTTGTACTTTAGTTAAATAAGTGAAAGTAGTAGAACCATTTAAAGACACACCTGTCAATGGGCTGCAATAGCACACATAAAATGGCTTCATAGATAGCGATACCGTATTAGACCAATCTTGTCCACCACCATTACTACAAGTTACTACTGCTTGATAATCCATTGCAGAAGTAATACCCGTAGAGGTGTATGACGAATTGGTGGCATTGGTAATATTACTCCATGTAGCTGCACCAGCAGGCGAAGATTGCCATTGAATGGTGATGCCTGAAGCTATTGTAAAGCCTGAAAGACCTAAGGTAAACGGAACACCGGCACATACGCTGGTTCCCGCTAAACTTGAAGCCGTACCGGCTGTTGGCGTACCGAAACAAGGTGGTACTGAAAACTCATACGCACCCATATCCGGTGTAGTGGTGCTTCGTGCTGCATTGTTGATGTCCGTTGTAACACCCGTAATCGGAGTTCCTAAATTATCTAATGCTGCATTACCCGGGGTGAAATCACCCATCACGGGGTTTACAAACATGGGATTCAGAGAAACGCTGTTTTGGTCAAAAGCAGCAGAGTTTGCAGTTTGCCAATTTGCCAAAGTGGCAAATGCAGCAGAATAGTATCCTATATTATTGGAAGTACCCGCAGCCGCATTCATGTACAAGTCGTTGTAGTTCGAGGTTTTACCGGCTCCCGTAAAATAAAGACAATACTTGGTTCCTGTACCTCCTGTGGATATACTAACTATATTATTCTTAATATCTATGCCGGAAGTACCTGTACTATATATTCCATAAGTAGCAGAAGTGGTAGTTGCGCTTATGTTAGTATGTGCTATTGTGTTATAGTACACCTTAATATTAGTAGCACCTGACAAATACATACCATAAGTTGCACTGTTACCATTATCATTGGAAAGAACGTTATTAATAAACTTATTTTCGTTTCCTAAAGTACCTGCAACAGTTGAATAAATGCCATAAAAACTACCTGCGAAATTGGATACTCCTCCAAACGGATTATGCACCTTATTGCCAATTATATTAGCATTCGTACATCCGGATGAAACATACAGTCCATAAAAGGAAGAAATGGCCGTACGGGTTGGACGTTGAATGTTACAACCCTGAATCGTAATACCATTTTGATATAAATTGTATGATCCGTAATAATAGAAATCAAGAATATTACAATTTAATACCGTATTGTTCACATTGGGTGTAGTACTATTACCAGCAAACACGGTGCTGTAATAACCGTTCAACATGGTGCATCCTGTAATTAGGTTTCCACTACCTGATAGACCGGATGTTGTCGGATATTGTGAACTTCCACTTACAGAAAACGGTACTTGATAAGAAGATGTTCCATTAGCAGGACATATAAACGTACAGTTTGAAAACACGTTGGAGTCTGCATTGTTCCACAAGTGTGCTGCTAAAGCATAGGTTACGTCCGTGCTTTGCACAATCAAGTTATTTACAATGATTCGACGGCCTCCGTTCAACCCCAGTGTCCATGGTTGGGTGCTGTTTGCTAAGAATGTAAGCGTATCATTATTACCGTTTATAGTTATCGTGTTGCTTCCAACAGCAGTCATAATGGCGGGAATAGTTACCTGCTCATTAAAGGTGGTATTTGCCGCAAGGTTAAACACTACCGGACCAGAAATACCACAAGTAATAGCACTTATCGCAGCACTAATAGATTGGAAGTTGGTAGAGCTGGCAGGCGAAGCAGGATTAACAGTGTATGTTCCTGCCGGAAATAAAGGCGCAACCGTTACCAATACAGAGTTAGAGTAGCTGGAATCTGAATTGCTGCACACCACTTTGGCTCGGTAGTAGGTAGTTGCATTACAAGGAGCAGTATATGTCGGCAATCCGTAAGAAGCTACTATATCAGTCCAAGGTCCAGTGGAAGCATTAGCCGACTGCCATTTAACCACAATACCGGCAGCAATGGTATAGCCAGTATCTATCAGTGTAATATTTGTGCCGGCACAAATATTAGTCAAGTTAACAGCTGCCGTACCAGCAATTGGTGTACCGGTACAGCTTGATGATGGTGTACCACTAATGACAATATCGTCTAATCCCCAACCATTGATATTGTAAGAGTCTTGCCCATAAGCTGTAAAGCGAATTTGATAACTACTTGTATCGGTGCCACTTAATGTAACATTTGAAGGTGCAACATTTAAACTACCTGTTGAATTGTCATAATTCGTCAACGTTGTCCATGTACTTGCACTCACTTTTTTATACTCCACTTTCATTTGCTCCAGCGTTGTCGTACTGTAGTTATTGAGCGACAATTTGTAACTAATTTTCATCCCCACATAGGAAGTTCCGTTTATGACCGGACTCACTAATGAATAGGAATAGTTTGTTACCTGCGGCGACCAACTAAACTCTGCGTCCGGCGCGGTTCCTCCTGTCGGAACATAGCTACTCCCAATCACCCAATTTCCTTGACTGGGTGAAAATGTCCAACCATTAGTCGTGAAGCTGCTAGAGCTCCAATTTTCGCTAAAAATAGTAATCTGCGCTTGAGCAACAGAAACCACTAAAAGCAACAAAATGGATAATATAATCCCCCTTTGTCGTGGTTTTTTCAGAATTTTCTTTAAATAAAAATTACGCATACAAAAGCTTAAAATCGCCTACTCTCAATCGGTTTTCGGCTTCCCCGTTCAATAATGGTTACAAAAAATCAATTCCACACACGAGATAAATAACAATGTTCTTCCAAAAGTGCATATCCATAGACAATAGCAAAGCATAGCCTTGTAGCTCAGTAAAAATTTGTTTCAAAAAGGAAATAATGGGAGATGTGAAAAATATTTTTTACACAGAATTGGTAAAAAATCTAAAAAATATCAACTCAAAATATTGGAGTAACAAAAAATCTCTTATAGTCATATTCTAACACAATCACAAAGCAACGCTCTGCATTTAAGTAAATAATGTGTTTCTATAAGGAAATAAAGGGGAAGGACACTAATAATTTGATTGGTTTTCTTCTTTTTTACCAGTGACAAACACAAAGCTAAGCAACACTTAAATACCTTGTATCAAACTACTTAAATTTATTTACACGGCATATAAAATTAAGTAGCCAAAACCTGAATCATCTCCAGCATATCACCACATAGCAATACATTTTCCTTTTGCACTTGAGAGAAAGGAGTAAAAACAACTTCTTGATTGACCATTCCTGCCATAGACTGATTTCTGCCTTCACACAAAGCATTTACTGCTGCATAACCAAGCCTACTGGCCAGCACGCGATCGGCATAGCTGGGAGAACCGCCGCGCTGTATATGTCCTAATATCGTAGCTCTTGTATCTAAATTAGGGAAACGCTCTTTAACACGAATAAGCACCTCATTAGCACCGCCAAAATCATCGCCTTCGGCAACCACTAAAATATGAACTGTCTTTTTTCGCTTTTCATCATAATCTATCTTGCACAGCACCTGTTCGATATCGGTCATCACTTCTGGAATCAAAATATCTTCTGCACCACAAGCAATACCGCTATTCAGCGCAATATATCCGGCATCACGCCCCATTACCTCTACAATAAAAAGCCGGTCATGTGCCTCAGCCGTATCCCGAATTTTATCAATGGCTTCTACAGCCGTATTCACAGCTGTATCAAAACCAATAGTAAAATCCGTTCCGCTTAAATCATTATCAATTGTACCGGGTAGCCCAATTGCGGGAATAGAAAACTGTTTGAAAAATTCAACTGCTCCCCGAAAGGTGCCATCTCCACCAATCAATATCAACCCTTCAATCCCCTGTTTGCAGAGTTGTTCATAGGCTATTTTTCTACCCTCATCTGTCATAAATTCTTTGCTCCGCGCGGTTTTCAGCATAGTTCCTCCACGCTGAATAATATTGGCAACATCCGTAGCTTGCAATTGAAAAATATCCCCTTCTATCATGCCCTGATAGCCATGTCGAATCCCATAAACATCTATGCCCTTATAAATGCCTGTACGTACCACCGCACGTATTGCCGCATTCATGCCCGGGCTATCGCCTCCCGAGGTCAATACACCTATTCTTTTAAACAACTTCATGTCACCAAATCTTTTGTTTATGCCTTTACAATATTACCAACAAGCTGAATAAGAAACATACAATCTGCATCCATAAATACGACAAAATCGAACTTTCAAAATTTCGACAGTGCAGGTGGTAGGTTTTTAATATTTTGCACAACTATATGCGGCGAATTTTATTAACCTTCATGTTGGCTGTTTTTTCATCTACATCCATGGTTGCTCAAGAAGTCTATTGGCCATCACCGGAAGTAGAACAGATGTATAAACAAGCAAAAGATTATCTTTCTCGTGGAGCAATCAATCAATCCATTATTTTGTTACAACAAGCCATTCAATTAGCACCGGATGTGATGGTATTATATCGAGATTTAGCACAGGCACTCAACGCAGCCAAGCAATATGATGAAGCGTTTGCTACCATTGACCCCATTATTCAAAGAAAACAAGCTGATGAGTTGTGCTATCAAATTGCGGCCAATGCTTTGTTTGGTAAAGGTGAAAATAAAAAAGCTCGGAAAATGGTAGAGTCCGGGTTAAACTCATACCCAAATTCCGGCATACTTTATCATGAAGTTGCTCGCGCTTATGAAGCCGAAAATGATTTAGAATTTGCACTGGATGCGCTATTGAAAGGCATTCAAGCCGATCCATTTTATCACCTCAATTATTATGAAGCTGCCCGATTGTATCTGAACACTTCAAAACCTCTTTGGACAGTGCTTTACGGCGAAGTGTTTGCCAATATGGAACGACATACGCCAAGAAGTGTAGAGCTAAGAAAAATGATGCTGGAAGCCTACAAAAAAATATTTTCTACCGTAGGAACATCCAATGTTCCCAAATATGGTGCGTCTATCACAGAAGGAGAACAACAAACCTTTGAAGCAGCCGTGTTGCAAGTGTTTATGCAATTAGCTCCGGTGATGAGCGACGGTATTACGACCGAAAATTTAATTATGCTCCGTACTCGTTTTGTTATGGACTGGAAAACCACTTTTGCCGACAAGTTTCCTTACACCCTGTTTGCTTATCACGATAAATTATTGCGTGAAGGTCAATTTGATGCTTATAACCAATGGTTATTCGGTATTCCGGAGAATCCTTCGCTATATAATAGTTGGACACAGTTCCATCCCCAAGCTATTTCAAACCTTGAAAACTGGGCTAAAGCAAACCCCTATCGCCCGGTTGCTGCCGATTTTTACAACACAAAAGAAGTTCGTGGCTTATTTCCTAAAAAGAAAAAGAAATAGCGGTCTAAAAGTTAAATTTCAAATCTATCGGTAAGCCGAAATCAAATCCATTACTTTTGCCGCTTTATTTTGCCTCTGTATGAAGCTAAACCGCGCTATTTATTACGTCAAATTCCTTTTGTGCTTAGGCACTTTTATTTCCGTTCATTCCCTTCAAGCGCAACCTATTGTTGGCACTGCCGATCGAATTATTGCCGTTGTAGGAAAAAACAGAATCATTTTACAAAGTGATTTAGACGTTCAATATGCTCAATATAAAGACCGTGACCCCAATGTGAGCGACACAATCAAGTGCAATTTGCTGCAACAAATGATTATTCAAAAACTGCTGGTAGAACAAGCCGACCGCGACAGTTTGTTGGTTAGCAATGATGATGTAGAAGGCACTATTGAAAACCGCATACGGCAATTTGTTCGTCAATATGGCTCCAAAGAAAAATTAGAAGAAGTAGCCGGTAAAACTATCTATCAACTAAAAGAAGAAAATCGCGAACTTTTTAAAGAACAGTTGATGGCTGAAAAAATGCAGTCGAAGATTTTAGAAAATGTAAAAATTACACCTGCAGAAGTACAAGCTTTTTACAATACAATTCCTGCGGACAGTTTACCTTTCTTTCCGGCAGCGGTAGAAGTTGGGCAAATTGTGATTGAACCTTCTGTCAGCAAGGAATTAGATGAATATGCTCGAAAAAAATTAGAAGACATTCGCCGTCAAATTGTTTCCGAAGGAAAAAACTTTGAAACTATGGCAGGTCTTTATAGCGATGACCCCGGAAGCCGCGATAATGGCGGTCGCTACAACGATGTAAACCGCACGGGAGGCGGCTGGGCACCGGAATTTGTAGCGGCGGCTTTTAAACTTCAAAATGGTGAAGTATCTCCTATTATCAAAACTCAATTCGGCTATCACATCATCCAAATGGTACAACGAAAAGGGGAAGTAGCCGATGTTCGACATATTCTTATTCGGCCGGAACGCACAACGGCAGATTTCAAACGAGCACTTGAGAAACTGGACAGCGTTCGCTCCTTGCTTATTTCCGGCAAATACACTTTTGCCGAAGCTGTTGGTAAATTTTCTACCGATGATGCCGCCAAAACTACCGGTGGCATGATTATAGACCCACAAAGCGGATCGGCACAATTAGAAATTGATCATCTTGACCCCGCAATGGTACTTATGCTTGATACAATGAAAGTGGGTGGCTTTTCTCAACCCCAAATGTTTACCACCGATCGTGGCGACAAATCCACCCGAATTGTATATTTGAAAAACCGAACTGTACCTCACAAAGCCAATTTGAAAGATGACTATTCTCGTATTCAACAAGTAGCCCTCCAACAAAAACAAGCAAAAAGAACAGAGGAATGGCTCAAATCAAGGCTCCCTAATTATTACATGAAAATAGACCCTTCTTACAGCAGTTGCCATGTTTTTGACAACTGGAAAATTTCTTCGACTTCCAAATAATTTTCAGATAAAAAAATGGATATTCTACTTTCCGAAAACCGCTTTTACACTGCTGACAATCTTGCTCAGCTTGTGTTTGACAAAAAAGATAGCACATTAATCGTTTTACACACTGATGTTGATCCTTCTTTAGCCGGTCAAGGTGTAGGGAAAAAATTAGTATTGGCAATCGTTCAATACGCCCGTCAAAACGGTTTGAAAATTAAGGCTGAATGTTCCTTTGCCTATGCCGTACTCACTAAAACCTCAGAATACGCCGACGTGTTGGCTTCGTGACGAAAAAAATGATGCCTTCCTTTCAAAAAAGAAAGAAGAAACCCTATATTGCACTAAAATTTCCATTTCATGAAGCGACTTATAGCCGCGACTTTGCTGGGCTTAGCGTTGACCGGGTGCAATAAAAAAACCAATGACGACAATAGTGCTGCCGGCACCAATTTTACTTCGTATCAACAATGGGATATTAACGGGCAACGTTTAGGCAATGTAGGCGATGTCAGTGATGAATATCGAATGGAAGATTGGCCGGACTGGGTTTATAACATTTTCAAACCTTTAGACACGGCAAATCTGACCGGATATAATTGGAGCGAAGTGGTAGTGGATAGGCTTTATCCAAACCCTTGTGGCAATACGCAGTTCCTTCGCACATTTGCTACACAGCCCATCAATCTGAAATTAGCACTTATTGACCCGTCCAAAAAAGTATATCTTCTCAAATCTATGGAGCTTAATTCTGCCCAGCATGATTTGCAACTGAATTATACCAATTTGGGAATGACCACTCCCGGTTACTATCGTTTATTTTACACCTTTTCAGCAGCAGGTAAACCCTACTTTCAACGAGGGCACATTGACATCTACAAAACTCAACAATAAAAATAGAGCGCAATTTTGATTGCGCTTTTTTTGTGTCTGATTTCTTTACAATCATTTCAACCAATCAAAAGAAAAATCGTGAGCTTCATTAAATGCAACACTTGTTTTACTGAAAGTATAAACATCACTTTTTCATAAAGAGAAACAGCAAAAAAACAACCAATCTTATTCTCGAACTCGTTTCAGATTGATTTCAGAAATTGATGAAACAATGATTGGGTATTTTTCTAAGGTCACATCTGAAGAATCAAGCCCAAAACCGCGCTCCTCCGACAAGCTAATACGTTTCAAAAGAAAATAACCCTTCATAATAATGCGATCCAAAAAGGGCAATTGATTATCACGAGAAAGAAATTTTTCAATCACAATAAAGCGAAAATCACCCATCACATTATTCTTACTGAGGCTTTCATAACGGCTTACTACATTCACTTCTTTGTTTGCCACCAAATCTTCTACCACCTTTCTAAACATCATTTGAATACGATGTTCTACCCTGAAACCTAATCGAAACTCCACCCGAATTATTTCGTTCGGAATCACGGTTTGCACAGTATATTCCATCGTGTATGGATCATCTAATACATCAACATGGACAAACCAATAAATATCGGCACGTTTCGGCTTTCGATACATGATCGAGTAGATCACTTTATGTTCGATTTCCTTTGGATTATTGGCACTTGTCAGATAAACAAGGTGGGTTGCATATTTAGGTATAGAATGATCGTTGCTTAATTCCTGAAGGATAGATTCATAATCTTCTAATCGCACAAACTCGACATAGCGATTTTTGATTCTTCGTGATTTGTGCCAAATAAACATGACCAAAAAAAGTAGCCCGCCTACAATCAAGGCAACATATCCACCATGCGGGAACTTCTCTAAGTTAGCGATCAAAAAAGAAAATTCAATGGTCAGAAAAACAGCCAAATAGCTCATAATCCAGATCATGGGCACTCGCCTAATAAGCATATAATAAGCAAACAAGCACGAGGTCATGATCATACATAAGGTGATAGCTAAACCATAAGCAGCACCCATGTTATAGGATTTTTGAAAAATCAACACAACAGCAGCACAGCCCAAAAACAACAGCGTGTTTATTCCCGGAATAAATACCTGACCCCGTTCAATAGTTGGATAATTGATTTTCATTCGAGGCCATAAATTCAGTTTGATTGCTTCACTAATCAGCGTAAAAGAACCGGATATTAAAGCCTGGCTGGCAATAATAGCAGCTAATGTAGCAATTACAATACCTACCAACATAAACCAACTCGGCATTAATTCATAAAATGGGTTTTTTTCTGCCGCATTCCACAGTTTACCATTTTGGGTCAGTAAATAAGCTCCTTGTCCGAGGTAATTAAATATCAAACAAGTTTTCACAAATATCCATGATCGCCGAATATTACCTTTTCCACAATGCCCTAAATCAGAATATAGAGCTTCCGCACCCGTTGTACATAAAAACACTGCCCCCAAAATCCAAAAACCTTTTGGATATACAGTCAGCAATTTCACGGCATAATATGGATTGAAAACCTTTACAATGTGCCAATCATCCCGAATGTGTGCAATGCCCATTATAGCCATCATGGTAAACCATAGAAACATAATAGGTCCAAAAAACTTACCAATGTTTGCAGAACCGATTTGCTGAGAAATAAAAAGACCCGCTAAAATTGCCAGTACTAAATTGACAATAGTAAGATCGCCGGTTTCGTGAAATGCAGGGATATTTCGCAAGCCTTCAATAGCAGAAGTTACCGAGATAGGAGGCGTAATCATTCCATCTGCTAAAAGTGCTGCCCCGCCTATCATAGCAGGAAAAACAGTCCATTTTCCGTGCCGTCTGATCAGTGCATATAATGAGAAAATACCGCCCTCCCCTTTGTTATCCGCATTAAGTGTTAGAAGCACATATTTCACGGTTGTTTGTAAGGTGAGTGTCCAAATAATACAAGACAAACTTCCTATAATCAACAATTCATTAATCACTTTACCGTTGCACACCTCGTTCATCACATAGAGTGGAGAAGTTCCGATGTCGCCATAAATGATTCCTAATGCAACAAGGATACCAGCGAGCGAAGCCTTATTCATCTGTTTTGCCACAGAACAATGTACTATTTTTTTAAATTATAGCGGGCGCAAAATTAGCAGAATTTTGAATTTTCAATGGTTTAAGCTGTTAAGGCATCTTATTATTTTAGACAAAAAGGCAAAATAGCTCGTTAGAAGGGCTACAAAAATCAATATCTTTAAACACTCGAAAATTTGTACATTCGAACAACAAAAAAAGGCTGAAAACCATGCACAAAACGATCATAGCCGTGTACGAAAATCACGCAGATGCTATCAAAGCCGTAGAAGAACTAAAATTAAAAGGATTTGGGAAACGCCACATTTCTTTAGTGGGGAAATTAGATGTAGATGACGATATGGACAGCCATGCGATGAGCAAGGCTACCAAAGGTGTAGGAGCTACCATTATTTTAGGAACAGCTGCCGGTGTTCTAAGTGGTGTAGGCTTAGTAGCCATTCCGGGACTCGGTTTTTTATACGGAGCCGGAGCCTTAGTAGGTGCCATTGCTGGTTTTGATTTCGGAGCTATTGCTGGCGGTGTCGTTGCCAACTTATTGCTTGATGGCGAAAAAAGCATTATTGCAGACTCTTATGATGAGCAATTAAAAGCAGGAAATACGTTAGTAGTCTTGAAAACAACACCTGAAAAAGCCGGTGCAGGTATGTCTGCATTAGAAGCGTTTGGAAATTACTCCGATCTCAAACTACATTAATCCTAAATTAGACTGAAAGAAGGGTCAAAGAAGAGGCGTACAACACATTCGTACGCCTTTCTTGTACCTTTGCACTCTTTTTATGGTGCGAATAGAAAATATTAAACTGGGCGACTTTCCACTCTTACTGGCTCCAATGGAAGATGTAAGCGACCCTCCATTTCGTGCAGTATGCAAAGAGCAAGGTGCCGATTTGATGTACACCGAGTTTATTTCCTCAGAAGGCTTGATTCGTGATGCTATTAAAAGCAAACAAAAGCTCGATATTTTTGATTACGAACGCCCCATTGGCATACAAATTTTTGGAGGAGATGAAGAGGCACTCTCTCTTTCTGCAAAAATTATTGAAGCCACAAAGCCCGATTTATTAGACATAAACTTCGGCTGTCCGGTTAAGAAAGTCGTTTGTAAAGGTGCCGGAGCCGCGGTTTTGAAAGATATAGATTTGATGGTACGGCTTACACAAGCAGTCGTAAAAAGCACTTCCCTACCCGTTACCGTAAAAACCAGATTGGGCTGGGACGAACAATCCAAAAACATTGTAGAAGTAGCCGAAAGATTGCAAGATGTAGGCATCAAAGCCCTTTCCATTCATGGTCGAACTCGAACGCAAATGTATAAAGGCGAAGCAGATTGGACTTTGATTGCTCAAGTGAAAAACAACCCGCGCATCCACATCCCTATTTTTGGCAATGGCGACATTGACAGCCCTCAAAAAGCAAAAGAATACAAAGATCGCTACGGAGTTGACGGCATCATGATTGGTCGAGCTGCCATTGGGTATCCTTGGATTTTTCGGGAAATAAAGCATTTTCTACAAACGGGAAATATCTTACTTCCCCCCACCGTTGAAGAGCGTGTAGCCGCTTGCAGCAAGCATCTGAAAGGTTCTGTTACATGGAAAGGAGAGCGATTAGGGTTATTAGAAATGCGACGCCATTATGCCAATTATTTAAAAGGACTTTCGCACGTAAAAGAGTTTAGAATGAAATTAGTAACGGCTGATAGTCTTTCAGAAATAGAAGAAATTTTTGGTTTGCTTTTGGCTTATTACGCGCAGATGGCGGCATAGCAATTTTTATTTTCGTCTATACAAAATTTTCGCTCATTCAGTTCATTCAAATCATGCTTTAATTTGCACTAAAATTTTTTTTCGACCCATGTCATTTGCTGTTATCACAGGAGCCACCCACGGAATGGGTAAGGCAATAGCTGAAAAATTTCTCTCTCACGGCTTTTCATTAGCCATTTGCTCCAGAAACGAAACAGAGCTTAACCTTATTCGAACAGAATGGCTCAAACTCTTTCCACAGGCAAACATTATTGCCCGAAAAGTTGATTTGACACAAAAAGAAGCCGTTATAGATTTTGCGACCGAAATAAAATCGAGCATTGAAAAAATTGATGTGCTTGTCAACAATGCAGGCACTTTTATTCCGGGGAAAATATGTGAAGAACCTGATGGGCAATTAGAAAAAATGATTTCTACCAATCTCTACTCTGCCTATCACCTAACTCGTGCCTTAGTTCCGCATCTAAGTGCGTTAAGCCATATTTTCAATATTTGCTCAATAGCCAGTCTTCGTGCTTATGAAAATGGCGGTGCTTATAGTATTTCAAAATACGCACTCTTAGGATTTTCCGAAAATTTGAGATTAGAATTAATGGATAAGGATATTAAAGTAACCTCCGTGATGCCCGGAGCCACCTGGGGAAGATCTTGGGAAAATAGTGGTGTTGACCAACATAGAATGATGCAAACATCTGATATTGCCGATATGATTTGGGCTGCATACCATTTATCTCCAGCCGCAAATACTGATCACATTCTGATACGCCCATTGAAAGGCGACATCTAAATACTTTCTTATTTAACTAAGCTTTAACCGAAAGGCTTTATAGGCAAGGATTTCAAGGGCTATTTTTGTCATTATCCTTATGGTACGGTTTCAAAAATTCTGGCAGTTTTTTCTTGTTGGCACTTGTGTTTTTTGGTCAACCGCGGCTTGGGCACAAAATGCAGTATTCTCAGCTAATGCAAGCGCAACAAAAATCGGATTGAACGATCAATTACAGGTTGACTATCGAATTGAAAATGTTAGCAGCCTTCGCTCCATTTCAAAACCTGATTTTAAGGACTTTATTATTGTAGGAGGACCTTTTAGTAGTCAAAGCAGCAATATTTCCATTGTCGGAAATAAAATGGTGCAATCGCAAAGCTATACACATTCTTATGTTTTGCAACCCAAAAAAACTGGGACACTTAGTATTCCACCGGCTATTGCTAAAGATGCAAATGGAGCTACTTATGAAAGTAATGCTCTTTCCGTACAAGTGGTAAATGGCTCAATTGCTACCAGACAACAACAGTCTAACGATCCCTTTGACGATCCATTCAACGATCCCTTTGCTGCCATGATGCAACAACGCCGGCAAGCCATGCAAGCTATGCAACAGCAAAGACAACAACGGCATCAACCCCAAGAAGCTCCCATCACCGACATGAAGGATATTTACAAAAACCTTTTCATTCGCGTGTCTGTGGATAAAACAAAAGCTTATGTTGGTGAGCAAATAACAGCCAGTTATAAACTCTATGCCAGAATGCCGATGAACGTTGCTATCTCAAAATTACCCTCGCTCAATGGGTTTTGGACTCAAGACTTTATTCTTCCCGGACAAGGTGCATTGAAACCGGAAGAAGAAGTTATAAACGGAAAAACTTATCAAGTATTTCTTTTGAAAAAATCAGCTCTTTTCCCCCAACAAACAGGCTCCCTTACGCTTGACCCCGCCGAAGCAGAAGGACAAGCCCGCATTATTACCCAATCACAACAGAAAAACCCGTTTGGTAGCATGTTTGACGATGATCCTTTCTTTCAACAATTTGGAAGTCTGATGATGAGCGACCCATTTTTCAATAGCAATATGTTCAACACGGTGGACTATAAAGATGTTCCGGTAAAACTCAAAAGTGAACCTGTGAAGATTAATGTATTACCATTGCCCGACAAAGAAAAACCACAAAACTTTGGTAATGCAGTTGGCAATTTTACTGTTTCAGCGTCAGTTGACAAACCCACTCTCAGCACAGATGATGCCCTAACCCTAACCGTGCGCGTAATAGGAACCGGAAATTTAAAACTGATAGAACCACCAAAGTTTCAACTCCCCAACGGATTGAGTACTTATGATCCGGTTATTGTTGACACCATTACCGGACGAACAACTACCATTTCAGGCACTAAAATAATCACCTATACCATTTCGCCCAACGTAGCTGGCGATTATGAAATTCCGGCTATTCCTTTTTCCTTCTATAATCCAATTTCCAATAACTATGTTTCCACACAGACTCAACCTATCAAAATACACGTTACAAAAGGGAAACATTACAATCCTTCTTTAGCTCAAAAAAGTGGATTAACCGACATTCACGACATTGATCAATCACCCCTAAACACTTCTTTAAACAGCCGAAAACCCTTGCTTTTGCGCACCGGATATTGGAGTGCCTTTGCGATTCCTACTTTGCTTTTTATAGGTTTATTAGTTTGGAAAAAACACGATGAAAATCTGTCAAAAGATTCGACAAACCTTAAAATTAAAAGAGCTAATAAAATTGCCCTTCGTCGCTTGAAAACCGCCAAACAATTTCTGGACACCAAAAGCCATGCTCAATTTTATGAAGAAGTATCTAAAGCGATATGGTTATATCTAAGCGATAAATTAAGTATTCCGCTTTCCGAACTATCAAAAGAGAGCGCACATGAAATGCTTACAACCAAAGGAATTTCAACTGCTCTGATGACACAAACACAAGCATTAATGGAACAATGCGAAACCGCTTTATACGCTCCCGGCTCAGGAAAAGGACAAATGGAGCAAGCCTATAAAAGTGCCATTGACTTGATTAGCAAACTAGAAGAAACCGTATAGTATTTCATGACCCGAATTTGTATCATAGCACTCTCATTCATATTCTTTAGCTCTTCCCAAGTAGCGGCTGAGAATCATACAAATCAAACTTGGTGGCAACAAGCCAATCAACTGTATCTGCAAAAAAACTATGACAGTGCTATTATTTACTATCAAAAGATAGCTACCCATCAGCCACAAAATGCCCTTGTGTTTTTCAACTTAGGCAATGCCTATTACAAACACAATCAAATTGGCTTGGCTGTGTTAAACTACGAACGAGCCTTGCGAATTGACCCTGATTATAGTGCTGCAAAAGATAATTTAGCCCTAACTCAAAAACGTATTCCCAATCAAATTTCCGAACCTAACGATATCTTCTTTATTCGTTGGTGGAAAGACCTTACCAAAGCTACCTTAGCCAATGTTTGGGCTATGACAGGATTTTTCTTTTTTATTATTTCTCTGGCTTTAACCGGGTTGAAAAGATGGGCTAGATTATCCATCAATTTACCCACTCAATTACCCAAATTGCTCTTGCTTTTGTCTTTATCCACATTGGCTCTTGCTTATGTTTCGACACAACGAATGCTACAACACAACAAAGCAGTTATTCTGATTGGCGAAACACCTTTAAGAACTGAAATCAATACGACAAAAAACAGTTTACTCTTACCTGAAGGAACAGTACTTTATACAGAAAAAGAACAGGGAAATTGGGTAAATGTAAAACTTCCTGATGGACGAACAGGATGGGTTGAAAAAAGCAGCTTAGAACACATTTAGCGTCTTTTTTATTTCCGTATCCTTATCCAATAAGCAACCTCAACAAACACTATTAAAGCCATCGTAGCGGATTTCGCCGTCTTAATCCGATAGACTCTTTTAGATTAAGCCAAAAAGCCAACACCATATAGATGATGATTGGAGATCCAAACGTGAGGAAAGAAACATAAATAAACCACAAACGAATGCGCCCGGTTGCTATACCCATGCGATCGCCTAAGGCAGAACAAACACCAAAGGCTTTCCATTCAATGAAATTCTTTAGCTCCATAAAACGATATAACATATAAAAGAAGTGGGTTCTTGTAAAAGTAAGACAGTTGTTTGTACACACAAACTAAAATAAATCTCCAGCTAAAGAAACTTTAAATGTCACAATCGGGAAGTTTTTTTTAGTTGGGAATGGATCAGGTGAAGAAATAACACACTATCACCTTCATACAAAATCTCCTTTTTTAGAGAAAGAATTAGAAAACGAAAGGGCTGTTTCAAATACATGAAACAGCCCTTCCATAATAATATCCGTTTTGAATTTCGCTTATTTTTTCTGTTCAAACTCTTTGCGAATACCATTTAAGGCACCACCTTCTTTGAACCATTCAATTTGTTGGCTATTGTAAGTATGATTTAGTTTAATCGTATCGCTGCTGCCATCTTTGTGATGCAAGACCATTGATAGGGGCTGACCCGGAGCAAAAGATGAAAGTCCGATAATGTCTAAGGTGTCATCTTCTTGCACTTTTTCGTAATCATTTTTATTATCGAAAGTAAGAGCCAACATTCCCTGCTTTTTCAAGTTGGTTTCATGAATTCGGGCAAAACTTTTCACCACAATCGCACGCACACCAAGGTGGCGCGGTTCCATTGCCGCATGTTCGCGCGAGCTTCCTTCACCATAGTTTTCATCACCCACAACCACGCTACCGAAACCTTGTTTTTTGTATTCACGTTGAACGGCCGGCACTTCACCGTAAGTTCCATTGATTTGATTTTTCACCTTGTTTGTTTCCATATTGAACGCATTAATTGCACCAATCAACATGTTGTTGGAAATATTATCAAGGTGTCCTCTATATTTCAACCAAGGAACGGCCATAGAAATATGATCAGTAGTACATTTTCCGAATGCTTTGATCAACAATTTCAGTCCTTTCAAATCTGAACCTTCCCAAGCTGGAAACGGTGCCAGAAGCTGCAATCGGTCGCTTGTTGGGCTAACGGCTACATCAACCTTAGATCCATCCTCTGCAGGGGCTGTGTATCCTGCATCATCTACATCAAACCCAGAAGGCGGTAATTCAAAACCTTGTGGTTCTGCCAGCATGACTTCTTCGCCTTTATCGTTAATCAATTTGTCTTTCATGGGGTTAAAAGAAAGGCGACCTGCAATAGCTAAGGCTGTTACTAATTCAGGAGAAGCTACGAAAGCATGAGTGGAGGCTAATCCATCATTTCGTTTGGCAAAATTTCGGTTGAAGGAAGTTACAATAGTGTTTTTGCGATTAGGGTCATCAATATGACGCGCCCATTGTCCGATACAAGGCCCGCAAGCATTAGCAAGAACCATTCCTCCAAGTTGAGTAAAGGTTTCTAACATGCCATCTCGGTCAATCGTGAAGCGAACCATTTCGGAACCGGGTGTGATGGTAAATTCACTTTTTGCCTTCAACCCCTTTGCCAGTGCATCTTTGGCAATAGCTTGAGAGCGGGACATATCTTCATAAGAAGAGTTGGTACAAGAACCAATCAGGGAAACCTCAACCTCATCGGGCCAGCCATGTTGTACAACGGCTTCTGCCATTTTGGAAATAGGTGTTGCTAAATCCGGCGTGAAAGGTCCATTCAAATGAGGCTCCAGTGCATCCAAGTTGATTTCAATAACTTGGTCGTAATATTTTTCAGGAGCATCATACACTTCTTTGTCTGAGCGTAGATAGTCTTTTATTTGATCGGCTAATTGAGCAATTTCTGCACGGCTGGTAGCTTTCAAATAATGGCTCATTTTTTCATCATAAGGGAAAAGAGAGCAAGTAGCCCCTATTTCGGCACCCATATTACAAATGGTTGCTTTTCCGGTGCAGCTCAAACTTTCGGCTCCCGGTCCAAAATATTCTACAATGGCTCCGGTACCACCTTTTACGGTTAAGATGCCGGCAACTTTCAAAATAATATCTTTAGGTGAAGTCCAGCCATTCATTCGTCCAATTAGCTTAACACCTATTAGTTTGGGCATTTTTAGTTCCCAAGGAAGCCCTGCCATCACGTCCACTGCATCTGCACCACCCACACCGATAGCAATCATACCTAATCCGCCTGCATTGGGTGTGTGGCTATCTGTACCTATCATCATGCCTCCCGGAAATGCGTAGTTTTCCAGTACTACTTGGTGAATGATTCCGGCTCCGGGTTTCCAGAAACCAATTCCATATTTATTTGAGATGGAAGCCAAAAAATCATACACTTCTTTGTTCACTTCATTAGCTGTTGCCAAATCCTTTTCTGCACCTACTTTAGCTTGGATCAAATGATCGCAGTGAACAGAAGAAGGTACGGCAACACGGTTTCGCCCACAAGTCATAAACTGAAGCAGAGCCATTTGTGCTGTTGCATCTTGCATGGCTACACGATCCGGAGCAAAATTCACATAATCTCGCCCGCGTTCAAAGGGATGAGTAGCTTGCTCATAGGTATGTGAGTAAAGGATTTTTTCTGCTTGTGTGAGCGGTCGTCCAATCAATTTACGCGCCGCATCTACTTTTTTCGGTTTTTCCTGATAGACCTTTTGAATCAGGTCAAGATCAAATGCCATTGCTATTAAGTTTTTATTCTTTGACAATTAAAAGACACGCGAAATTACCCAAATTGCGAGAGAATATAAAATGGCAATGCAAGAAAGGCTTTAAAACGGGGTTGTGCCAATCATAAATAAAACAACCCATAAACTCAAACTATCACAAGTATCAAAAAGAAAATCCTGCAAAAATGCAGGATCTTCTTTTTGAACAGAAAGGATTACTTCCTTTTATTTCTTAGTCGAAGTGCGACGAGCAGAAGCTTTTGGTTCTTCAGAAGCATCAACTGTTTCAACTTCATTATCCATTTCCATCATTTTTTCCATTTGACGAACTTGTTTTTTCAAGTCATAAATGGTTTTATACAGCTCGTCCATTTCGCTACGGGTAGCTACGGGAACACCTACCATAAATTTTTCCAGTTGCATTTCTACATCTTTCTTAATTTTTAGTTGCATAGCGCTCACTTCTGCCATCAAATGGCTGTATTCATCGCCTTCAAATAGAGCAACGAAAGTCTTATCGCTCAAGTTCATCCACTCTTGGAAAAGAGCCATGATACTGTTGATTTCTTCGCCACTTTTCATTTTGTTCATGATATTGTCAGCAAGAGCATCCATTACCTTAGAGCCTTGTGTGTACATCATGTATTGCAACTCAGCATTTTTAATATTGTAAACAGCCATGCGATTAGCCAAGTCTTGCCATTCCATCATAGTTTTTGTATGTTGGTTGGGAGTCATCATACGAGTGAAAGGTGCAACTGCTTCGCTCATTTGGCTATACATTTGGTTGTAGCCGCTCAGCACATTACCAAACATGTTTGAAGCATTCATTGGTGGCATTACGTTTCCCATCATAGTGCGCATTTGCTGATAGTTTTGTGCAGCCATGTTGTTTGCTTGCTTCATACCATCTTGCATCATGGTAGCCATTTGCTGCATATACGTGCGGCTATTTTCAGGCATAAAACCAAGATACTTATCCATCAAATCTTTGTAAGCAACGGGGTTCATCATTTGCTTATACAAATCCATGTTGAATGTTTTTTCCTGTATGCTTTTCCACAAAGGAGCCCACATTTCGTAGAACTTAGTGAAGCTTTCAGTAGCATTCATCATGTTTTTGTAAGTATCCTGGGCTGTACCATTTTGCATATTTTCTTGCATTTTAGTCCAGTTGGTTTTCAGGATATCTTGATATTGATTGAAGATGCTAGTCCAGTTTTCGGTTGTGCTTTTATAGGCATCCATGTTGAAGAGGTTGTTGAACTGTTGCATAGCATTCATCCACTGATTTGTGTTGTTCATGCTGCTCATCCAATTAGTCCAGTTCTGTTGCATGTTTTGCCACATTTCCATAGGGTTGTTTGTAGCACCTGTTGTTGCATTAGCTGCATTTTTAAAATAGCCAACATTCATTTCCCAAACTTGCTTTGCCCAATTGGTTTGGTTATTATACCAGTTTTGGAAAAACTCGTTCATTTGGTTCATGTTGTTGTGCATGTTGCCGCCCATGTTTGTAGTGTTTTCAGTAGCTTTAGCAAAGATATTTTTCTGATTTTCCAACCAGTTTTTATACCACTCGCTGCTTTTTTGCACTGTCTCGTTTACGATGGCGTTGCCGTTTGTAAATTTCTTAGTGTTTTCAACCATGGTATCCACTGCTTGCTTTTGCGCATCTACCACTGTGTTCACGAAGTTGCTGTCCTGGTTTCCCATTGCTATTTGTTTTATGTTGTAAATTTTTGACTTAAATTTTGTGCGATAAAAAAATCTTTCGTAGGTTCGCCACTGCTTCCATATTCAGAGGCTTTTTTCCTTCTTCTCTACTACTTCCTTTTCTCTTTCGCGGCGCAAAGGTATGTATTTTGCTTTACAATAATTGTAAAATTTTTTTTCACTTTAAATTACCCTTAACTTTTGGAGTATAAGAGTAACTTGTTTTAGAAGAAAAATCAACTATTTTGCCTTCAAAACTTAATAATAAGATCATGCTAAAAATCGGCGACGAATTTCGTCACAAATTCAGTTACACCCAAGAAGACGTTGACACCTTTGCCCGTGTCAGTGGAGATACTAATCCACTTCATATTGATCCTCAGGCAGGAAAAGAAAGTATGTTTGGACGAAACATCATTCATGGTTTTTTAGGTGCCAGTGTATTCACTAAAATTTTTGGCGCACTTTGGTACGTAGATGGTCATGTGTATCTTAGTCAAACTATGAAATGGCTCAAACCCATGTTTACCGGTATTGAATACGAAGCGGTAGTTAAAGTGAAAGAAATTTTCCCCGAAAAAAATCGTGTATTGTATGAGTGTGCCGTATATGATGTTGCTTCCGGCGATCAAACTATTGTTGGGGAAGCTCTTTTGATGAATAAGAAACAATACGTTTGGAGCTAAGCCTTTTTTTATTTCCTTTTCAGTGCGCAATGTCTAAAGATTTTTGCGCACTTTTTTTTGACTGATTCTCTAAAATATTGTTTGCCGGCAGGTTAAACTACATTGTACATTTTCATTCGTGAGATTTAGAAAAAGTATCAATGACCGATATAGACAAAATTGTCGAAATCAACAGCGTATCAATTGTTCAATTCGGACACAAGTTATCGTTTCGCCAAAGGAGGAAAAATAGTAAAAGCAAAGAGCAGCAAATAAAAAATGACACCCATGTTCAGTACAGGAGTGTTTTGGTTCAATAGTTGTAAATTTGCAGAAAACAGCGTAGCTATGATAGCCATACTCAACAAGGAAGAAAAAGACATCTTGCAATTGCTGCGCTCCATGCCTGCCAAAGCTCGCAAATCCCTAATGGCAAAGCTCGAAGAAATACGCGAAGACATGGAAGATGAGAAGGACATTAAAGATGTGCGTGAACGGATGAAAGAGCCATCTATACCGTATGAAGAAGCTATGAAAAAGATAGGCTTAATGTAATGGTTTATGCCTTACAAATTAAACCGAGCGCCCAAAAAGAAATGGCGGCAATACAAAGGCATGAAGCATTGAAGATTAACAAAGCTATCCTTGCGCTTGCCAACAATCCCCTGCCTACTGGTAGTAAAAAACTAAAAGCTACCGAAAACAAGTACCGTATCCGTATAGGAAATTATCGTGTAATTTATAATATACAAAGCAATATACTTACCATTCTTATTCTAAAGATAGCCCACAGGAAAGAAGCCTATAAGTAACATCCGCCCCTTCACACTGTCGTTTTTTTTGCTCATCATTTCTGTCTTGTCATATTTGCAACCCTCTTTTTACAGACGTTGCCGATTCTATTTTTGCTCCTGTAAAATGTTGGGAAAAAGAGGGGAAAAATGCAGGAAAAGAGGAAAAAAACTTTAAAAAAATTTCAAAAAAAAGGGAACCGTCGTTCCGTACAGGTTCTACCGTTTTATATGGTAGATACGCTGATAGCCAATTAGCACGCTGACAACAAGCCGCAAACCGTCAAAATGTGGCAAAAAATATTGCTCACCGAAAGAAAGGGTTTCTACGATACAAAGACTATTCGTTTTGTGTTGAATAACCTGCACCTGAATTGCCAAACAGTGTAGTTACAAATAAGTCGGCAACGTATAGCCGAGACATTCTTACAGATTTGTCGAAACTATACCAGAGTGCAAATATTCACCAAAAACAAGCCTTTATCCGCATGGTGTTCAATTCAAGTATCATTTACGCTATTGGTATCTATCGAACACCGTCTATCCTACCGTTATTTGCAGATAAGCTATTGATTTTAAAAGAAAAAAGGTTACTGGAAATCCAGCAACCTTTAGAAAATTCGAGAGTAACTCCCGTTAGTGCCCCAGGCGGGACTTGAACCCGCACTCGCATTGCTGCAAACAGGATTTTAAGTCCTGCGTGTCTACCAATTTCACCACCAGGGCATTGCTTAAAACGAATTTAAGCATTGGTAAAAAAAAAAAAACAAAAAATTCCATCTGGTTGGATGGAATTCTATGAGCGGAAGACGAGACTCGAACCCGCGACCCTCACCTTGGCAAGGTGATGCTCTACCAACTGAGCTACTTCCGCATTTTTTAGTGTCTAAAGAACTGCTTCCCTTAGTTTGGGAGTGCAAAGATAGATAGCTACTTCAATTTACCAAACATCCACTCAATTTTTTTTTTGAAATCACCTGTATGGTCGCCTGAAAACCTGCATCAGCAAAATGTTTGCTCGATAATAATACATTTGCAACTACATGTCTCAGCCTCCTTTTATTTCGTTAATAAAGAAAGATATTCTGATAGAATGGCGGCAAAAGCATACCCTTTATGGTGTGCTTTTGTATGTGGGTGCCACAGTTTTTGCAGTGTATATGATGAGTGGTCAACCGGAAGCAAAAATTTGGAATGCCTTGTTTTGGATCACACAATTATTTGTAGCCATCAATTCGGTTGCCAAAAGTTTTTTACAAGAGCACTCCGATCGGTTTCGATACTATTTTACGCTTGTGAAGCCCACTACTTTTCTTCTTGCTAAAATGGTTTACAGCATCATTCTTTTGCTGGTAATGAGTCTGATTAGTTTGATTCTTTTTTCCTTATTGTTGGGAATGCCGGTTTCTCAAGTAGGATTGTTTGTTGCCATTACGGCTGTGGGGAGCATAAGTCTATCTGCTGTTTTCACATTTCTATCAGCTATTGCAGCACGAGCAAACCAAAATAGTGCGTTGATGGCTGTATTAGGCTTTCCTTTAGTTACACCTGTATTGATGATATTGAGCAATCTCGCTTTAAAAGCAATCGCACCGGTTTATCAGCCGGGATGGTGGACACTTGCATCCGTACTTTTAACCTTAGATTTTTTAATCATTCTATTAGGGGTTATTCTTTTCCCCTTTCTTTGGCAAGAATAATCAATCTTGTGTGAGTTTTAAAAGGGATTAACTTACGAATATAGGGGTAAGCCTTGTATTTGGGCAAAAGGAGTAGCTTTCACTCGAATTCAAATAAAATTACGCGCTCCAATAAATTTGCTACCCTTAAACATGTAGTAACGGGAATACTTGGTGCTATCAGGTAATTTTATACCCTGTCGCAAGTCAGAAGAAAATAACCGGCTATACTTAGTACAGTAATCTGTCTTATAATATTTATGGTTTATTATAAACAGTGGGTTTTTCAGTATTGGCTGGCGACTAAATTCTTCTATGTCATAATACTCGGCTACGACTACTAAATTATAACCTTTATTATCGCAAGCTTGTTGTGCACTAATTAGTGAAATGCAAGCACTACTATGGCAGTGAGGTGCCCAAACATAGACTAAGGTGGTATCTTTTTGTTGTATAGACCTCAAAAGGCTTTGCGCATTAATGGCAAATATGAGTTTGCTATTTTCATTAGGAAGTATCTCATTTGCCGAAAGAAATTTGATTTGTTTTCTCTCTTCCGGTGTTAGTTTTTTATATCCGCTATGAAAGCCCGGTGTATTTGTAATGATACAACCCTGAAAAAGAAAAGAAGTAATGAATGTAATTACGATGGCTTTCATCATATTTTCCCTTTTAACAAAGGTCCTGTTTATGACAGAAAACCTTGCTGGCATTGTGTTTAGATTTCTTTTGCTACTGGCTGTTGATAAAAAATTCATGAACAATGAACAAATAATTGAAAAGCCAGCAAACAAGTTTACCGACATCTAAATATACAAAGCTCCATCACTATTTATTTTTTACCGGATTTTAGCTGAGTATTTTAGCACTACCCAAAATATAAAATAGCATTTTAGAAATAACTTTACAAAACTTATTTGGCTAACATTATTAGCAGCACCCCTACCCCGGATTGAAAAATTCATTTCATAAAAATATCAATTGCCAACTTTTCCTTACCTTAATTTCTTAGTGTATTCATTTTCATGCGCCATTTCTTCTTACTTGCTTTTTGCTTATTCCTAATTCATAGTCCAATTTGGGGTCAACAAATAGTTGATGAAAATCCAATAAAAATAAATGGCTTTCAAGCTATCAAAATAAACTATCCGCAAAGGTGGTGGGATAGCCTTTCAGCCAATGACCAACCTACCCAAGCTTTTCAACTATTGTTCACTTTTCAACAGTTGCCCGATGCTGCTCAAATTCTATATCTGCAAAGTGCCGGCATACGGCTCATGGATTATTTACCCCCACTTTCATTTACGTCGTACATTAATCATCCACACGCTATAAACCTTTCCCAGCAACACATTCAGCATTTATCCATCTTAGAAAACGATTGGAAATTAGATCATCGTTTAACTGCTTTGATAAAAACATCACCGGAACTGAAACGCTCTGTTTTGGTTCAAATTGCTCCATTCATCTCGTTAAGTTCCTTTGAAAAATCAATAATAAATTTGGGTGGAACGGTTACGGACACTGCCTTTCATCAGCAAGGAATATTTGAAGTTTCAATTCGCTTAAAACAATTGAAGGAATTAGCTCAGGATGCCACTGTTCGGTATGTAGGCTTGCCGGCCCATCCGCAATCTTTAAATTTTGATGCACGTTCATCTGCGGGTGCCAATTTATTATGGGCAAGGGATAGTTTAAATGGGCAAGGGATCACCATAGGAATGGGCGATAACACTTCTGGCATATATCATATTGATGTGCGCGATAGACTTCTCAATTTTAATCCGGCAGAACCTGCCATGCATGGTGTACACACTACTTTAACGGTAGCAGGGAAGGGAATCTTGGATCCACGCACGCTTGGAATGGCTCCATCAGCAAGGGTTTTGGCACACTTGTATGATTTGGTTTGGGCAAATACAGCTTCCATGTATCAAGATTACAACATGACCTTGACCAATAATTCATACGCATCGGTAATAGGCGATTGCAGCTTTTCCGGTACTTATGATCCTTATGCTCAAATGTTAGATCAGTATGCGCTTACTTTTCCCGAAGTACTGAATGTGTTTGCCGCCGGAAATGATGGACTGATGCAGTGTGGATCATTTCCACAAGGGTTTCATACGGTTGTAGGTGGTTATCAACCCTCAAAAAATATTTTAGTTGTTGGCGGCATGGAAAAAGATAATAGTCTTTGGCCAAAATCATCAAGAGGACCTGTCAATGATGGACGTTTAAAACCGGAAATTATGGCTTATGGCTATCAAATTTATTCGGGTGATGTTTATGACAACTATGGAAAAAGCAATGGTACCAGCATGTCCACGCCTGTAGTAACAGGCAACCTGGCTTTATTATCACAACGATATAAACAAAAATTTGGCAACAACCCTCCGGCAGCTTTGCTCAAAGCCTTGATGATGAATGGCGCAACAGACATGGGCAATCCGGGACCTGATTTCACTTACGGTTTTGGATTAATTAATACTTTTCGATCGAAGCAAATGTTGGATAGTAACCATTTTTGGAATGGGCTCGTCAACCAATCAGCCAATGCTCAAACTTCCATATTTGTGCCACCTAATGCAGCACAGCTAAAGGTTATGTTGTATTGGAACGACACTCCTTCCAGCATTCTTGCTTCCACCAATCTGGTTAATGACCTGGACTTAACGGTCAACGAACCTTCGGGTCAACTACATCATCCTCTTGTGCTGAACCCGCTTCCGGCAAACGTTTCAGCCGTAGCGGTGGAAGGGGTGGACAACCTAAATAATGTCGAGCAAGTAGTTATCAATAACCCAACAAGCGGTAACTATACCATTTCTGTAAAGAGGTCTTCATTGTTATCTTCTAAACAGAATTTTGTAGTGGTATATGATATTGTTCCAAAGGGAATAAAGTTGCTTTACCCAACTGCACACTGTGCTGTCCCGGGCAATGATTCAATCTATGTTTATTGGGATGCTTCCGATCAAGCCAACACGTTTACTCTGTCTTTTTCGTCTGATAATGGTTTGAGCTGGATGGTGCTTCAGAATAATATTCCTCCGAATCAACGACATTTTGTTTGGTACACACCTAATATCAGTTCGGAAAAATGCTTGTTTCGAGTACAAAGAAATAATTCCAATGAAATGGATTTGGCAGGTCCTTTTGTTCTGAATCCGGCACCAACAGTGCAATTAAGCTCTGTGCAATGCCCCGGATACATGGCTATCAACTGGAATGCCATAGCAGGCATCAGTCAATATGAAGTATTGCTCAAAAAGGGTGAGGATCTTCAATCCATTGACACGGTAAATGCAACATCCTATGTATTTTCAGGATTGCGGTATGACCAACTCTACTATGCTGCTGTAAGACCTTTAATAAATGGTGTATCCGGCTGGAGAAGTAAGGGTGTTAAGCGAAAACCTTTTGATGGAAATTGTGCCGGTAATATTTCTGATGGTGATCTTGCCCTCGACTCTATTATTCGTCCTAATAGTGGAAGGCAATTTACTGCTTCTGCCCTAAGTTCTATGGACACGCTAAGTCTATTGATTCGCAACTTAGATGATGCACCCGTCAATCAATTTTCATTTGCTTATAGCAAAGATGGTGGTGCTTGGCAAACTCAAATTTTCAACCAAACCATTCCGGCTAACAGTTCGACTATTATTTCAATTCCGGGACAGGATCTATCTATACCCGGATTACATTTTTTCAAAGCTGCCATAAAAAACCTAAGTGCTGTTGATCATAACCCTATTAATGACAGTGCTTTTAAATGGGTTAGAAATCTGACTAATCCGCCTATTAATTTACAATCGGGCTTTCAAGATGATTTTGAAACCCTTTCTCGTATAGACTTGCAACGAGCTATCATGGGATTTTCGCCTAACGAACATTGGGATTATGCGCACAGTACAGATTCCGGACGGCTTCGTTCTTTTGTCAGTAGCACCATTACCATTCAAGGCTCTCGATCTTTAAGCATGGACTTGCTATTGAATGAACCGGACAATTCCAATATAATTACCGGAACTTTCAACCTGCAAAACGAAAATGTAAATACCGTTGAAGCCCGATTGGATTTTGATTTTAAGCTGCATGGTCGTCCAAAGTTTGAGTCCGGAAATGAGGTGTATGTACGTGGCAGTGATACTTCGCAATGGTTGAAACTGTATCAATTTGACACCACTTCTGTACCCGGTATGGTCTATCATACCGGTTCTTTGTCCATATCAGATGCCTTGAAAAAATCGGGTCAAAATTTCTCCTCCAGTTTTCAAGTAGGAATTAGTCAGCACGACACATCTGTTATAGCAGCCAATGATTACGGCAATGGACTAACCTTTGACAATTTTAAATTGTATAGTGTGAAGCGCGATGTGCAATTGGTTAAAATTGTTTCTCCTTCTAATTTTAATTGTAGCGAAGACAGTACGGCCATTGTTTTGCAGCTTTATAACTCTGACAATCTTCCGGTTGACACGGTTGCATTATTTTATCGTCTTAATAATGGGGCTATCGTTTCAGATACACTATGGCATATCAATAGCAAAGACACGGTAATGTTTACCTTTCGCCAACGAGTTCCTCTTTTTATTGGCTCCTACATCATGGATGCTTGGCTCTCCGTTCGTGGCGACACTTATCGTGCCAACGACAGCTTGCTTTTTTTTATATTTAGAAATCAACCGCTTGTTTCTCAGTTTCCTTATTTAGAAAATTTTGAAAAAAGCAATGGAAACTGGTTTGCAATGGGTTCAAATAGTTCTTGGCAATATGGCACCCCCAATAGCTTAAAAATCAAAAATGCAGCAAGTGGAATTAAAGTATGGAAAACAAACCTGACCGGAAACTACAACAACAATGAACGCTCCTATTTATATTCTCCTTGCTTTGATTTATCTTCCTTGTCTAATCCTATGTTAAGCTTCAGCCTTGCTACCAATTTAGAAAACTGCGGCAATGTGTTGTGTGATGGGGCATACTTAGAATTTTCATCAGATGGCAAACAATGGGCAAGATTAGGTAATACCGGTGACGGCTTTAATTGGTATGGTTCTTTAAATTATTGGACAGACACTAATGCTCGGTGGCACGTGGCTTCCATTCCGCTCCCTAAAAATTTACCTTCTATAAAGCTACGCTTTGTGTTTCGATCGGATGCCGGCAACACATTCGATGGCATTGCCATAGATGATATACACATTTTCGATCTAAAATATCCGATTTTTGAAGGAACAATGACTTCGGATCAAAAAGCAATCCCGGCACAGACTCTCACCGATTTTATCCCCGACAATAAAATTATTGCTTCCGTTTTCCTACCTCAACAACCCAACAATATAACTGCTACTTTCTATCCACATTCAGCCGTGTTTGAAAAGCAGTTGCAACAGTATTTTCTTCCCCGAAATTATGTGTTGCAAAGCAATCAACCTATTGGTGACAGTTCATGGGTTCGCCTCTTTGTTACCGATCAGGATGTGTTGAAAATGCTGGCCGACAACGCTTGCGACACTTGCCCTCGAGCGGCAGATGCTTATAGATTAGGTATTTTGACTTATGAAAATGAACATAAAAACCTTGAAAATGGTTCGTTGGTTGACAACATTTCCGGAAATTATGACTTTGTTCCTTATTCCGGTGTAACATGGGTTCCTTATGAGAGGGGCTATTATGCACAATTTGCTCGAAAGTCGCTATCAGAATTTTGGTTTACAACTAATATTCCCCGCCGTTTTGCAAATGATTTTTTTCTGTTTCCCAATCCTGTAATAGGCAGTAAGTTCAACCTTGTTTGGGCAGCCTCGCCGGGTGCAACAACTTCCATCGTATTGTATGATGCGACCGGGAAAAAAGTATTTGAAACTACCCTCATAGCAGAAGATTTTGATAACCATGCAACCATTAATTTACCACCTTTAGAAACCGGCATTTATACTGCACGTTGCATTTCCAATCAAACAGTAAATAAGGTAAAGATTTTAATCATTCAACAATGATAACTTGACTTCTTGTTTATCGGAAAACCATGATTAATATTTTTATAAAATTATGCTTGTTTCATTTTTTACTTATTTTCTAACACTATTGTCCGATAAAAAATAAAAGTTGGGGTAACTTTTTATGGTTACCCCGATTTAGTGTAATTTAGGTTTTCCACAACTTCAATTACATGGATAAAAGTACGCATTTTTTCGGTCAATC
>JAFDXO010000006.1 GCA_018267925.1 Bacteroidota bacterium
GATGAAGCCATTTACGGTTTTTCCCAATCCGGCGCAGAGTACGCTACATTACAGCGAGCAGCCAAGCGGGCTGTTTTCGGTGTATGACATGGGTGGCAAACAAGTGCTGCAAGGCAACACGGATTCTAACGGCGAGATAGACATCAAAACCTTACCCACCGGTGCTTATCTGCTCAAAATTGGCGAGCAAACGATTCGGTTTTTGAAGGAGTGATAGGAGGGGATGGTATTACTAAAAATGTAATCGAACGGAGTTGTTTTCTAAAACTGTTTCAGTATATAACCCATAAGCCTTGTATATATTTTCTTTTGTCAGCACTGATGCTTTTTCGCCTTGTGTTAAAATTCTGCCGTCATACATCAGGGTAATATGGTCACCATATTTTCCGGCGAGATTTAGGTCGTGAACTACACCTACTGCTGTCCATCCATGCATTTTTACCAGATCACATAACTTATTCATAAAATCAAACTGATAATAAACATCTAAAAAGGTTAAAGGCTCATCTAATAGTAAGTAATTTCCCTCTTGTTTTTGCGGCAACCAAATTTGGGCTGCTACTCGGGCAAAATGAACGCGTTGTTTTTCTCCCCCACTAAGGGTTGCATAATTTCTATGGCGAAATTCTTGTAAGTCAAAATAAGTAATGGTTTCTTCGCAAACTGCTTTATCTTTAGCAGAAGGTGCGCCACGAAAAAAAGGATAACGTCCCATTAGTACAACTTCCCAAACGGTTAACGGAAAACTTACATCAATGTTTTGAGATAAGACAGCACGAGATTGGGCTAACTGATAAGGTTTTATTTGTTTTATGTTTTGATTTCCATAAAAAATATTTCCTGATTGGGGGGGAATCATTCCGCTCAATATTTTGATTAGGGTAGATTTTCCGGCTCCGTTTGCACCCAATATTAAGTTGATTTTTCCAGATGAAAAGTCAACTGAAATATCGTGAAGTAAAATCCGTTTTCCAATTTGAAATGATATATTTTCGGCACGTAGCATAAAATTTAAAAAATATAGTTTTTTCGACGGAGTAATACAATGAAAATAGGAACACCTACAAATGCGGTAACAATTCCTATGGGAAGTTCGGCGGGGCGAACCATCATTCGTGCAGACAAGTCGGCAAGGCTAAGCAAAATACCACCTAATAAGGCACTGTTGCGAATGAGGTGACGATTGTCTGACCCACAAACCATACGTAATAAATGTGGAACAACCAAACCAACAAAACTGATGACCCCTACAAATGCGGTTGCCACGGCTATCATCAGCACATTGACTGATAGAACAATGAGTTTTAAACGATTAATTCGGACTCCCAGCATAATGGCTTCTTGCTCTCCCAACATTAAGGCATTGAGTTGATTGGCAAATCGTAAGGCAACTAAAATGCAAAGGATTGTAGAAGTACCTACAATCATAACAGAATGCCAGTTAGCTCCTGACAGGGTGCCCATACTCCAAAAAGTAATGGAGCGAGCTTGTGGATCGCGAGCTATGTAAGAAAGAAACCCTACACCACTAATGAAAACAGCATTGATGGCAATGCCAATCAACAAGAGCAAGACAACCGAACTTTTTCCGGTATCTTTTGATTGAGATAGAAGAAAAACAAGCAGGGTAGCAGTTAGTCCACCCAAAAAGGCAACTAATGGCAATGTCCATTCTCCGGTGTTGAAATGAAAGGTAGCACCCAGAACAAAATATAATGCTGCCCCAAATGCTGCGCCGCTGGAGGTACCTACTAAGCCGGGTTCTACAATGGGATTGCGAAACAAGGCCTGCATTAAAGTGCCGCCAACTGCCAAGCTTGCTCCTACCCATACACACAAGATAGCACGAGGCAACCGAAGGTTTAGAAAGATACGTTCATTCAGGTTTTGAAACTCATTTCCTGAAATCCATTTATGCAAGGAAGTGCTTATCTCATCTAAGCTCAATGTGATTGCTCCGTAGCGGGTGGTCAGAAATAGGGTTCCTATCAACACCCCGAAAAGCACCATGCTAAATATGTTTTTTGACCGTTCAGTTTGCACTTTGGTGTATCAGTTTTTGCAACATCAATACATTTTCGCCGGTTCTCGGACCAAGATACACAAGGTCATGTTCTTCCACTCTGTAAATGCGATTACTTTTAAACGCTCTTGTTTCAGCCACGCCGGGAAGTTCTTTGATTTTTTGTGAAGAGCCGAGTCTGTCATAACCAAAATCTGTCAGTAGAATTACATCTGGGTCAGAGGCAACTACCACTTCAGCCGAAAGCTGGCGCATTCCTTTTGTGTCTTCAACTGCCATTTTCCCGCCTGCCCATTGAATCATTTTTGCTGCTGTGCTGTTTTTAGTCATAACCAAATACATATTTGTTGCCTGCCCAAAATGAATTACCAATACTTTTGTGGTGTCCTTATAACGAACAACACTGTCGGCAGCCATTTTCATCTCTTGATCGAGCTTACCACAAAGTGAATCTGCTTGATGTTCTTTATGAAAAAATGCACCCATTTCTTTTATTAAAAGCTTCGTGCTGTCTATGGTTGCCCCTTTGATGAAAACCTTCATAGGTATTTTTAAATCTTCCAATTGTTTTACTACATGTTCGGGACCAATATTGTTATCATGAAGTATGAGGGTAGGATTGGTAGCTAAAATTCCTTCTGCACTTAATGCCCGATGATAACCAACTGTAGGAAGTTTTTTGGCATCTGGAGGATAGGTGCTGGAGACATCAACCGCTACCAAATTTTTTTGTGCACCTAAGGCAAAAATGATTTCGGTATATTGTTTGGCAATACACACAATTCGCTCATTTTCGTTATTGTTATCTTTATTACCGAATCGTCCACAAGCTTGAAGCATGAGTACGACACTGCATAATACGATTATCTTTTTCATTGTTCTATCAGATTGAATAGTGGAAGAAATATATAGACAGGTTTAAAGAAAAGAAGGTGGCGTTTGTTTGTCCACCTTCTCTTGTTTGGTTAGAAAATATACTTCACACTTAATCCGCCGAAACCATTGATTTTGTTAGGTGCCGGAATATAAGCGTCAGGTATTTGGTTTAGGAAAACCATAGCGTAGTTTTTATTTTGTGTAATGTTGTTCAATCCTGCATACACGTCAATACCAATGTGTTTTACAAACACATGAGTATAGCCCACTTTAGCGTTTAGTAGATGATACGTGTTGGTTTGATTGAGGTTGTCAGATGTAAAGTACATCTTGTCTCGATAAGAGTAAGTCATGTTTGCGTAGAAGCCCGGAGCTGTGTTCAAATCAAAACCGAGGTTGGCAACAATAGGGGGTACACCAACTACTACGTTATTGCTATAATCCACTACTACCGCCGATTTTTTGTCGCTACTCAATGTTTGATACTGGAAGTTTCCATACTTGAAGTTAGAATAAGCCAAGTTTGCAAATGGATTGATGCTTCTTAAAAAGCCTTTAGATTGGTAAGCTACTCCACGAAGTGCTAATTCAATACCCAAATTGTTTTGTTTTCCACCATTGACGGCATAGGTGTAAGATGTAGCTGTATTACTGGCATTGGGCACGGCTACAGTGGTCATTTTATTGGTGTATTGGGTGTAGAAACCGGCTAATTGATAATTTAGACGATCATTAAACAAAGTTCCCTTGGTTCCTACTTCAAATTGTGTGGCAAATTCGGGTTGGATGTTTGTGTTTATTTGCCCCGTTAAAGGAATAAAGAAATAAGAGCTGGTAGGAGCTTTGTAGCCGGTGCTAAATGAAGCATAAGCCGAAATTTCTTTAGCAAATACTTTATTAATAGCAAGGTGCGGCGAAACCATATTGTTGAAGGTGTTAGTAAAACGATTAGGATTGTGGGTTCCTTTAGGATTGCTTGGATTATTGTTGGTGGCTACATACATCCGATCGTTCAATTCGATACCTAATGTGCTGTATCCGATACCCGCAGTTAAGGCAAGGTCATTAGGCATAGTTAGCGTCCATTCGGTAAAGAGAGATAAAGTTTTTGAAATAGTATATTGATTGCTTCTTAATGCACCCGGAATATTATAGCCGGAAAGATTGAAACTGTCTGCAACCATTGGATAGCCTAAGGTTTGTGCATTTTGCATTTGTGCTTCAATACCCGTGATGCCGGAAAGGGTGAATCGAGTACCCAACGCAAATTTGGTGTTAAAAGTTGAACGTAATCCATAATTAACAGCCGATTTGTCTGTCCATCCTCCGGCAGAACTAACATTGCTGATCAGCCCTGTACCAAATACAGTTGTTGTATTGGAAAGCTGGTCGCTGAATTTGTAATCATGACTAACGCCGGTTCTGAAGCTGGTAACTTCGGAGTGTGCATTGTTTTTTACATAAAAAGGGTTGCCAGAATAATCAAGGGTGTCAAACTGTGCAATAGTCAATTCTCCATTACGCTCATCATAGCTATGGCTATAACCGAAATAACTGTTTATGGTTTGTCGTGCATTAGGCGTAAAGGTTCCGAAGAAATTGACAAAATCCTTGTTGGACGCGGTATGTGGGGCAAAGCCATCATACTTTTGTTTGCCATAGTTTAATCGAATAGATGATTTTTCTTTGCTCAATTGAAGGGTGGTCGTATAGCGTTGCAATCCATAGCTGCCTAAGATAGCTTCTTGCCCGATAGAAGATGTTCCCGGTTCCGGTTGAATTGTTTTTAAGTTTACAACACCGGCAATAGCTTGTCCATAAAGAGTTCCGGATGGACCCTTTACAACCTCAACATTACCAACAGAGCCGAAGTCAATGTCATCCATCAAGGTAATGCCTTCTGCATCGGTAATTGGAATGCCGTTCAAGTACACTTTATATCCTTGCCCATCAAAATTGCTGTTGATGCCGTTGGTGCCGCGAGTACCGTTTCCATAGCCTCGAATATTTAATTGTTGTCCGGCAGAAAACGTTCGTCGTTCCATGATTACGCCCGGAATATTGGTATTGATAGCATCATCCATGAGCAAACCTGTTCCTCGTTTAATTTCTGCTTCACTCATCCTTCCAATAGATGCCGGTTGGTACAGCATAGCCTTATTCGGGTTGGAGGTTGCCGTAATTTCTACTTCGTTTAGGTTCTTTGAAGTGAGTTGGAGTGCTACCTTGATAACATCATTACAACTCACTTTTTGTGTTACCGGTTCATAGCCGATAAAAGAAATGGTCAGCTCTACATTTTCCTTACAAGAAATCATAAAATCACCGTTTTTGTCGGTCGAAGCTTCTTGTGTCCCAGATGCCCAAATTACTGCATTGGTAATGGGTTTGCCGTTTTGAGCATCGGTAACATGCCCTCTAATTTGTGAAGTTTGCGCAAGGCTAGTAGTAGATAAAATAGCGCAAAATGATAGCGCGGAAAGATATTTCATTTCAGTGTTTGATTAGAAAATGAGTAAGAATGAATTTGACTTTTCTATTCTGATTGTCCTTTGAATGTTTTGACTATCAAAAAAGAATTGCTGATTGGAATAGCCTTAAAAAAAGGCAATAGGTCTAACTTAAATTCTTGGGAGGTGGTTGAAATAAATCTATCCACGGTGAATGGTAGGGGCTGTGGGGTAAAATGTGGTGAGGTAATTGTAGCGGACTGTGGAGGCTAAATACGATTGTTTGTTCAGGTAAAAAAAGCTCAGATAAAAATTTAAAAAGCCGCTTAGCTGATTGTCCGGATGTCCTATCGGTTTCAATAGTTCTATTGACTAATTCATTTAATCCGGCATAAAGATTGGTTTCTTCGTGATCTTCTATGCACCAATAAATATGGCAAGAATCATTTTCGGAATTTGCAAAAACAACATCATACATTTTACCTTTATAAGAAAACTCATTTTTTTCTTGCCAAATAATTTCGTGTTTGTTTTTATTCGAAACCGAAATCGGATGGAGTTTGTGTGTCGGATAATTGGATAGGAGTTGCTTCTTTATTTCTTCTCGAATTGAATATTGCCTTGCTTTAAAAAGTATAAGGGTGCCTGCTATGTTGAAGGCTAACACGAAGAAGATTAATATGCTTATGTATTTATTCAAAGCAACAAAGATAATGTAATGATTTGCGTAAAGTCAAGTAAATTTTAACTCCATCATGTATTTGTATGATGGGTAAAACCTTGTTTAAACTGTAAATGTATCCGTGTCCGTAATTAGTTAGAATAATTTAAAAAAATATTGTTTGGGTATGTTTTTAATAAAATAGCGTGAAAACTATAATGTAAGATTAATGTTAAAAGTTCTACTGCAAAGCAATAGAACTTTTAATTTATAGATTATGAATAACAGACAGACCTAAACCATAGGAAAAATGGACTGTTTCTAGAAAGCTTTCGAAGGAATACGCATTGTTTAAAGTTTTATGTACATGGTCGTTACAAATTGTATAGAGAATCTATTTTAAAACGCAATATTATAAACCTTCCCCTATTATTTGAAGTTTTAAACTTTCAGAATGATCCTTACTTACTAAGTTTATGAAATAGTCGCCGGATGCCAATTTCAAATTGTTTATTGTAATTACCGATGTTAAGTTATCATTTGCTAATTGTTGAAATACCATTTTCCCATCAGCACTTGCTATGGTAAGTAACACTTCCCCATCTTTAAATATGTCAGAACTAATATGGATGCGTTCGCCACTATTTGGATTGGGAAATACATTGGAAATTCTGGGTTCATAATCTCCTATCTTTACAAACCTAATGGGTGCTTGTGTTGTGCTACCATCCCAGTCGTATTCTGTCAATCTATAATATACAATCCCTTTTCCTGGAATGGAATCAATTAATTGATAATCCTTTGTTTCATTTGTTTGGGATGTTTGGGGCTTAGACGATCCTACAAAAGTCCAGTTAGTGGCATCATAACTACGTTCAACTTCATACCGATCTACATTTTTTTCCTCTGCGGTTTGCCAATCCAACAATACTGTTCTGTCTTTCTGTAACTTAGCTTCGAAGGCAAGAATTTTAACACCTAATGGGGCAGTACCTCCATTGAAAAGATGAATATTAGTTATGCTCCATTTTCCTTGTGCATCTTTAGATCGGATATACAATTTATGAGCAGAATTTACTAATAGAGCCATATTTACATTGAAACTAAGATTGGCTATGTTGGTGTCCGGAGTAATAGGAACTTGAATTCCATTGCCAAAACCGGGATCAGTATCAACAAAATATTCAACAGTAGTAATGTTGGTTCGTGTATATGGGTTTCCCAATGGCATTTTTACTTTTGCAAATGTCAAACTATTGGTTTCACTCCATTTTCCTTGTAAATCCTTTGTGCGAATGTATAAAGTATGTACACCGTTATTTATGTTCGCTACGTTTGCATTAAAATTGAGATTCACGATTTGGGTTGAGGGAGTTAATGTAATGCTGGCGCCATTTCCAAAGCCCGGATCGGAATCATAATAATACTCAGCTTGCACAATATTTGATACCGTATGTGGATTACTTAAAGGCATTTGCACTTTCGCAAACATCATACTGTTTGTAATGCTCCATTGCCCGGCTGAGTCACGTGAACGGAAGTACAAAGTGTGTACACCATTAGCCAAAGTAGTAACATTGGTATTTACAACCAGATTTGAGATGTTTATTCCGGGTGTTATGGGTACGTTTATGCCATTTCCAAAGCCGGGATCATTGTCATAAAAATATTCCAGCTTGTTGATGTAATGAACTATATGAGGATTGGGTTGCAATGACTGTATTTTAGTGAAGTTCAAAGTATTGGTCATACTCCATTTTCCTTGTGCATCGCGGCTTCGAATATAGAGTGTGTGAATGCCGGATGTGATGTTAGCCACGCTGACATTCACCAAAAAGCTATTGATGTTGGTAGCCGATGTAACCGGAATGTCAGTGCCATTTCCAAAGCCGGGATCATTGTCGTAAAAATACTCCAACTTGTTGATATTGGCAGTGATGTATGGGTTGCCAAGTGGTGCTTGAAATTTGGCAAATACTAAAGTATTGGTCATGCTCCATTTCCCTTGTGCATCACGGCTTCGAATATAGAGTGTATGAATACCGGTGCTGATGTTAGCCACGTTGACATTCACCAAAAAGCTATTGATGTTGGTAGCCGGAGTAACCGGAATGTCAGTACCATTTCCAAAGCCGGGATCATTGTCGTAAAAATACTCCAGCTTGTTGATATTGGCAGTGGTATATGGGTTGCCAAGTGGTGCTTGAAATTTGGCAAATACTAAAGTATTGGTCATGCTCCATTTCCCTTGTGCATCGCGACTACGAATATAGAGTGTGTGAATACCGGTGCTGATGTTAGCCACGTTGACATTCACCAAAAGACTATTGATGTTGGTAGCCGGAGTAACCGGAATATCAGTGCCATTTCCAAAGCCGGGATCATTGTCGTAAAAATATTCCAGCTTGTTGATATTGGCAGTGGTGTATGGATTGCCAAGTGGTGCTTGAAATTTGGCAAATACTAAAGTATTGGTCATGCTCCATTTCCCTTGTGCATCGCGACTACGAATATAGAGTGTGTGAATGCCGGTGCTGATGTTAGCCACGTTGACATTCACCAAAAGACTATTGATGTTGGTAGCCGGAGTAACCGGAATGTCAGTGCCATTTCCAAAGCCGGGATCATTATCATAAAAATACTCCAGCTTGTTGATATTGGCAGTGGTGTATGGATTGCCAAGTGGTGCTTGAAATTTGGCAAATACTAAAGTATTGGTCATGCTCCACTTCCCGTTGCCATCTTTAGTTCGAATATAAAGGGTATGAATACCACTTGATAATGAAGCAACATTGGCATTTACCACTTGATTTGCAAGGTTTGCAGCAGGTGTTCCAAATGTAATTACGCTTCCCAAGCCATATCCCGGATCGCTATCAAAAAAATATTCACCGGATACCATGTTGGGTTGTGCTTTTGTATTAAAGAAAGCACTGCAACCCAACACGACCAACAAAAGAGTGACTATCCTATGTTTCATGATTGAAAATTTTAAAGGTGAAACAAAAGGATTTCTTAGTTGTTACTACGAGTACTTATTGTTACAGGTAAAGTTGTGGTTGTAGTAGTAGCTGGAGCAGAGAGGTAATAAATTGTTGGAACAGGGGGAATGCCACTTGGTTTGTAAGGGTCTGGACCACCAAAGATACCAACATCCAAACCATTAAAACCGGCACCAATACCGGGTCCTGTTGGTTTTAGTGTATATTTTGCTTCGAAGTTTGCGGTATAGTTGGTGAAAAGTGCAGCAGTAGTAATATTTTGAAGGTTGTTATTTGTGTTACTAAACTGTGTACTTGATCCAATATTATTGAAAGCAACTGAATTATTTTGTGTAAAACTACCACCAATCATGATATTATTGTTTACTTGAAAGTTGTATAGATTCATTGATGCACCACCATCAAAAATATTATTTTGAATAACACCTGAACAATAATTGGGAAGGCTAATAGATGCAGTGTAACTGAAAATGTTGTTTTGTATGTTTATATTATTGATTGTTCCGCTTGTATAATTTGAAATACCAGAATAATAATAGATATAATTTTGTCTAATGTCTATCTGGCTTTTATTTATATAAAATGTAGTATTATATATTAAATTCCTTTTAATGGAAATTGCCGTATCATTTATCATGGTGTAATAACCGTAAAATACAAGCCCCATAACTGTGGAGCCTGCACTTCCGGCATCAAAGCTGGAATAACCACTGATTACTGATTGATTGGAATCTGCCTGCAAGCCTTGATTGCCGGAAATTGAAAAACCAGCATAAGAAAAATATCCATTTCCTATAATGGTTAATTTTTTATTGAGCGAGAAAGCACCATATGAAGTAGTTGACGGTTCTACATAAATGGTGTCGCCATTAGATGCGGCTGTGATGGCAGCACTGATGGTTGTGAAGTTTGCATTAATGCTTGTACGATTGTTAACCCGCCAAATAGCAGCAAATGTTGAGTTGGCGCATAATAATAGCGCAATGATAATGGTGAATGTGTATTTCATAATAGTAAATTTTCTACAAAGGTCTAATCTGCAAAAGGAAATTTCAATACCATGAAATGGGTATTTTATATTCCGTGTTAGTGGGTAGATAAACGGTTGGACGGATAAGAAACTCAAAAACTGAAATAGACATCAAACCCTTACCCACCGGTGCTTATCTGCTCAAAATAGGCGAGCAGACGATTCGGTTTTTGAAGGAGTGATAGGGGGAAATATTTTTCATAAAAAATGAAAAAAATATTTTGCATTTCCAATTATTCTTTTTTACCTTTAGGTTACATTTTTTCCATTAACCCAACAAATAATCTAGAAAATGAGAAAGGCATTAATTAAAATTATCATGTGGGGGGGGTAATTATGACTAATTCCGCTAATGCACAAGTGTTTGTGAACCCCACACTGCCGGATCAGTGGTTGACACAGGTAACGACCACCAATGCGGGCGTTCCGGTTTCTACGCCGGATGATGTTACCCTCAATTGCGATATGCTCAATGATGGGAAAAGCAATGCCATCAAGGCTATTGCTTGGGATGAAGGTTCAAGGAGTCAGCAAACGTACTTATATTTTGAGGATGGAAAAGGCAACACGACAACTTATAA
>JAFDXO010000070.1 GCA_018267925.1 Bacteroidota bacterium
AAATAAAGTTGGCTAAACGTGTTGCATTTGGTTCTTGAACTTAGGAATCAAGCTGCAGAAGCAATATGAATAACAAAATAAAACACATTAAGATGTGGGGGGGGGTAGCTATGCTCCTTTTTAGTATTCATAGCCCTCAAACCTATGCCCAGCCTGTGTTGCCGGAAACAATGATCACACCTTTGCCGGGCATCACCGGTGTACACGATGTGGTCATCAACTGCGATATGCTGGAAATTAGAACCGACGAAGTTGATAACGGAAGAGGTACATTCAAGGCTATTGTATGGGACAATGGAGAGAGATTTAATACCACCGGAGGCATTGCAGAAAGTTGGTTGTATGTAGAAGATCATGTAGGTCATGTGCAAATGCTTTCATTGGGAATGAATATTAAGCAGCCGGATGTAGTCATTGCAAATGATATTGACCGGCGGGATGCTAATACTCCTGATTTTATTGTCGGGATTGTGTATGTGGAAGAAAGCCCTGCATTGGGATATATTGCGGGCATGGTGATGATGCGTACATACGGCGTGTATAATGCCGGCACACCGGGCATGGTGGTAGCATTGCTTCAAAAGGTAACGCTTGGAAAGAATCCTTCTAACACGGCACATGGTAATGTTGATGGCAACCCGCATATAGACATGTGGACAAACACAGGATATTTAGTGAGTGGTTTGCCCAGCCTTAGGGAGTTTGCAGTATGCTGGTCGGAGGGATATCAATATCAAAACTGCTATACGCCACCTAACTATTCTTATACAAAACACCCAGGTAATTTGATGTATAGTTGGGGAGATATTAATAATATTGGCACAGCTTTTTCTAATGTGGTTAATGCAAAGTATATATGCAATGGGATGAGTGATATAGCTTGCTATTACAATGCAGAAGCAATGCAGCAATATTCGGTCATTACCTTTGGAAGTGGTATTCCATGTGTAGGGGAGGTAGGTCTTTATGCCAATGAAGATATTCCCAAAACAACTGCCAATTTTCCGGCGGGTAATCTTGTTGTGCTAAACAATGATCCGCCTAAGGTAACACGAGTAGAAGCTATGAACCAATATAACCAAAGTGCGGGGTTAATCAGCAAATGGGTGGTGGCAGCCTCAATGCCCCCTCAAGTATTACCGGGTTTCTGGGAAGTGTGGAGCTATGACGATCGAAGCAATGCGAACCCCTTGTCCACCAACTATACCGGCAGCAGTGCGGATGTGGTGTCGCCCGCAGTAGCAGCAGGCGTGAGTCCGACCCTAAGCGGCAATATTGGCAATAGGCAATACACTACCGGCTATTATCCGAGGGATTATAATACCGGTACTTATCATGATATATGGTCGCGGAGTGTGGATGTGTTTAGTGGATTGATGTCCGGCACAGAGCTGCAAGTGAACAATAACCCCGTGAACATTTATTGGGACATCAACCGGATTTATGCCGTGAGCAATTGCAGCAACAGTGGTTATAATATACTCAGTGCTTACTTTAATGGCAACGAGATTTTGTACAAGGAAAGCCCAAATGCATTTTATTATAAACCAGCGACAACAACAACGGTAAAGACAATAGGCAGCCGCACCATGACCGGTTTGCATCCCAATCCGGCACACAACATGGTTTACCTGAGCCATGCAGCGGGAAAGGAATACCGTCTTATGGACATAACCGGTAAGACAGTTCTTTCTGGGCAATACACCACAAGTGGTGTTGATATAACTACCCTAACCTGCGGTTTTTACATGCTTAACATCAAGGATTCGGAAGGGAAACAAACATCGTTTAAATTCACCAAACAATAAATAGTGTAGCCGGTCTTCTACCCATTCGTTCAACTTATAAAATATATATTATGGAAAAGATATTTTTAATTCTGTTCATGTTGATATGCTTTATGCAAGCAGAGGCTAAGGTAACACCACAGTTTATTTATCAGTCAACTGACCCGTTATCGGGTAGTAATTCAGCTTTATTTCATGGCGGAGGTAATAAAAATCAATGTATGTATAAGCCTTCGGAGTTTCCGGGGCTACATGCGGGCAAGGTGGTTGCGGTTTATCTGATGTCGAGGGTCAGCAGCCCAACGGTGGTGCAAACCATTCGCCACTTGACGGTCAGTATGGGTCATATTCCCATCAATGAGAGCGGACCCAACCCTGACACCGTTAGGCACACACCGGTAAAGTTTTATCCCTGCACTCAGGTGATGTATGATCCCTTGTTCTCCATTCCTGCTCCGTTAGACAGTGGCGACTGGATCAAGTTTACCTTTCAAACCCCCTTTCAGTTTGATGGAAGCACCAATTTTATAGTAGAGTATTGGTTCGATTCTACCAATTTTAATCCAGTACTAGGAAACCCGATACGGATGCAGAATGTCATATATGCTAAAAAGTTTAGGCGAATAGCTTGCGGTAACTGGGTTGTAAATACAACGAATTGGGCTCCTGAAAATTTGGAAACCAGTATAGATATGCTTGGTATAGATTTAGCCTCTACCGGTGTTGAGGATATTTCGGAGCAGGAGTCGCTTTCGGTTTATCCCAATCCGGCACAAGGCACGCTTTCGATTAGTGGCATGAACAAAGGAGCGTATCAAATCAGCGATATGGTGGGTAAAATGCTATTGCAAGGCAGCTATGCAGGCAAGGGCATAGATATTAGTTCTTTATCGCAGGGTGTATATTTGATT
>JAFDXO010000071.1 GCA_018267925.1 Bacteroidota bacterium
AATTTCTGAAGAACTACGAACGCAACAGCGCTGAATCTCCCGCAGAATTGCAACAACAAGAACAAAAACAGACTCATGTTGAGCCCGCGGTGGGACCACCACCAGCAGAAGAGCCACATGAACTTGATCAAAAACACAACGACGAACAACCACAACGCACCAAAAAACGCGCCCAAACACAACACGAGGCCGCATACGGAAAAAACAAAAAGTATGCAAAACTTGGCCCAAAACAAAAGGCGATTAGCCAAAAATCGGATGCGAGCGATGCTGCAAACATTGAAAGGCATCGACGAAACCTGAAAAACCCCAAGTTGCAAGGGAAACTGCTTGAAAAGGCAGAAGACTGCAAAGGCACAATTATTCCAAACGTCCAATTAGGACCGAATTTTGTTTTAGATGTCTGTGACGAAAAATAGACCCTTTTTATTTGTTTTTTTTTCAAAATACAATGGATTCGAGACAAGAATGGAGCAAAGAAAAAAAAATAAGTCAAAAAAAATTGTTTCCAAAGTTTTCGACTTAAATCGACTTCATAATTCTGTAAAACCAATTCCTATAATATTTTTACAGGAAAGTGATTGAATGTCAACCAGTCATTTTTTTTTGGCAAAAAAAATCCCCGAAAGTTCTTGGGTCGACCGGAAAATTATTCTGCCAAAAAATCCCCGATATTTCACACCACAAATATTTTGGCACCACAAATATTTGGAAAAATATTTTTGTCAACATTTTTTTTTTCATTTTTCATATGTCTGCATACAAACGGTTGTCAAAATTTTTTCGTGATTAGATGTCGTTTCTGGAACGATTGAAGATCCAATTGCGCGACCCGACCATTAAGACTATAGCAGAAACGGAACGTGAGCACGTTTACGAGTGCCATCTCTCGCAACCTCGTCGCTGTCGCTCGTGCAAGAAAAACTCATTTTCCTATTTCGTGACAATTGGAGACAATGGCAGCGTCATAACTCACTGTGCACTTTGTAATGGAAGCAAAACCCGAAGGGGATTCATCTGCACTCCACAATTGACGTTTTGTTCTATGAATGATGAACACATCCAAAGTCCACAACCCCGCGATGATTCGCGTTATATCTACGAGGAAAATGAGGCAGACAAGATGTGGTCTCCAGGTGTCGATGTCGTAAATCATCCTAAAAGTGTCGATAAATGTCTTCCCATGATGCCTCCGGACAAACTGAAAAAGATCAAGTGTATGCTCGTGGTCGCCAAGATGGGTCTCGGCAAGACAGAGGAACTGGAAAAATGGTTGGCACAATATGGCGAATTGTTTCCGCGTATATTGCTTGTGTCGACAAGACGAGCCTTCGCTTCCACGCTACTGGGTTTCTTCCGCAAGTTTGGCTTTTCTCATTATCGATTTGGCGCAAAAGAACTGTCAGACGACCGGGACGACATTGAAAAATTGATAGATTCGCTGAACCATGTGAACGAATCTGCGTCAATTGAGACAATGGCCAGCGAGATTAACGAACAAGCACTCGCATATATTGATGATTGTGAGTGCACACTCGACCAAATCCAAAACGACTCCTCCAACCATGAAATGAATGACTTTTTTTCACGGGAAATCGAGCGCTGCGAGTTAATACTCCAAGCGTGCGAAGGGATTGCTGAAAAATTAACAAAAGGCGAGCATGATTTCAAAGAATGCATTGACAAGTTGTCTCAATCCAAAACAAAGCAACTTGTTGAAGATTTGCGATGGCTTCAAAGTGCAGATGAAAAAGTGGACTTGACCGTTCCACGTCTTATCATTCAATACGAGAGTTTGCACAAACTCGTTGGAGTGGTACAACCATACGATCTCGTAATTGTTGACGAAATTCGATCTGTGGTTTCCAATATGTGCTGCAAAGTGACAAACAAGCGTAATCGTCTGGCCGCCAACTCAACTACTTTCGCCGGATTGTTGAAATCTGCAAAATTGTCGATTCATATGGATGCGCACGCCGAATTTGATGACGCAGTGCCACAGTTGCTTCAACATGTCTATGAAGCACACGAATTGCGTGTTGACCGTTATGAACACGTAAAACTTATGCGAAAACTTCGTGCTACAAAGAACAAAGTCTCATTTAACACGACTCTATCAGAGCACGTGGAACAGGCTGTGACACACAGCTCACCACCGGTTGCCATTTGTTGCAGAACAAGATCTGCCGCTGAAACTTATCACAAAATGTTGATCAATCAATTTCCAGATGTTCGAATTGAAATGTTCACTGGACATTCGTCCAAGTATCAATTGCGTCAGTTTGAAAACATTGCTGATTTTATGACTAAGAGAAAGCCTCATGTTGTTATTATGTCAAGTGTCGTCACGGTGGGTGCATCCATCAAATCTGACTTCAGCAAGGTGTTTGTCGACTTTTTTGGGCGCGATGGGTTTTGTTGCCCAGCTCGCGAGATGTTGCAGCTTATCGGCCGCTTTCGATCAGTGAAAGACACAACCGTTCTCGTCTTTCAACCAAACCCAGTGCTATATTACGCCAACTTGAAAAATGACATCATCCGCATTTACGACGATCGTATTCACGCTTCTCGACGATGGAAAGAAATTATTGAATCACAAACAGAACGCAAACTTCCATCACATGTGAATTGCGATTTGGGATTTGAGATCGGGGACGACGGTATATTCCGCCTAACGCCAAAGCTTTCGTGGTTTACAAAGATTGTTGTGAGTGACTCAACAACACAACAGCAAAATCAAGCCTTTTTACTTTATTCTGGGGCCGTTATGTCTGGTTGGGAAGTGTTGGTAGACGGACAGGCTGAAACGGATGACATCGAAGTTCAAGAACTCAACAAGAAGGTCAAAGTTGCGAAAAAGGCGGCTCGAACAGATTCCAAAGCTCCCATTGAGCGACTTTTCCACGAAATTCAAAGCATCCGCGACGTCAAAGAAATTGAGAAAATTTCTTTGAATGCAAAGAACTCGGACGAACGCGACATCAAACAGATTTCGTGCATCGCACGAACTGCAAGTTTTTTCGTTGGCAAACAAGGTGAGTCCCCCGACGATTGGGCTCTCACCAAGATGCCCTTCAATGATTTCAAGTATGCGATGGAGCACAACGAATCGTTGTGGAATCTCGCCCGTTTCAAAAGCGACGTATACACTTTGAAAGATGTTTGCCTCCTCGAATTGAAAAATACTCACAATTATTTTCCAATTACCAACAAGAACTATCTCGTTCGACAGGAGAAAGCTCTCGAAGCATTAGAGATCCTGAAAATTAATCCCAATCCATTTTCGGGGGTTCAAGAAATCAAGATCTGTGAGTTCGAATCCAAGAGGAAAAAACTGATCGAGCTAGCTGATGCAATGACCAAATTGCGAACGGCTCGCAAGCCTGCAGATACGGTTGCCAAAGAAGGTGAATCTTTAGCGAGCACTCGCCTTGGAAACGAACTGAAATTTGTTTTTGGGACGCACTTTAAAGCTGTGCGTAAATCCAATCAAACAACCGGCTATAAATACATCGCGGGATCGAAGTTGACAAAACTTCTAGCGCAGAGCAACCATGCATCGCGCCTCGACGAAACTCATGACATAAACAAATACCATGAAGAATACAGAAAATGGCAGGAAACAGATGACAGAGGGCCCCCACCCAAACGCCCTTGTCCCGGCTTTTCTTTTCCTGAAAGAACAGGAAAACCACAGACAATTCAACGCGAGACACCTCAGAAACGAGATTCGGAAGAATACCCTTTGTTTTGAACCAAAACACGTTGTTTGTAATAAACAATGACTTAAATCGACTTCATAGTTCTGTAAAAGCTATTCCTAGTATTATTCTACAGGAAAATGATTGCATTCCTAACCAGTCATTTTTGTTTGCAAACAAACAATTTTTTTTTTTATTTTTTAGCCATAATAATCATAATTCTGTAAAACCGATTCTCTATAATAATTTACAGGAAAGTGATTGAATGACAGCCAGTCATTTTTGTTTGCAAACAAAC
>JAFDXO010000072.1 GCA_018267925.1 Bacteroidota bacterium
TAACCGAGTTCGATTGCACCATTCGCCCTTCTAATCAATGCCGGGCGCAAGGGATATTGCACGCAAACGGGCAACTGCCCGTTTTGGGTGACTCCGGTGGAATTACGTGGACAAAAAGCATTTCGAATAACGTGGATGTGATTGCAAAGTGGAGTGCAACGGGCAATCAAATGAATTCGCTGAGTCTTTCGATTGAAACGCACTTCCAGCGTTGAAAAAAGTAATAAAAAGAAAAAAGAACTTCCTTACGAAAAAAAAATGTGCAAACGAGCCAAACGCGGGCATTCGATTGGGCACCGAAAACGCCACACGCACCACAAAAAACGCAAGCACTACTAAAGCAAATTGATTTGCAATAAAAAGTTTGCATTCACATTTTACCGGGACGGTCTCATTTTTTTGCTGAACTATATAAGAACTAAGAGTGATTTTATCTGCGAAACTCTGAGGTCGTCCCGGTAAAATCTGAGGTCGTTTTAAGTCGATTCTCTAACTCGACCCCCTTTTGGAGACAAACAAAAAAATTTTTTTGCAAAAATAAAAAATATTTTTTTTTGTCCGGGACATAAAAGAAAAAAACCAAAGTTCATTTTTCGAAGATGCAATTTTTCCAATTCCTGAAGGAAGCAAGCGAAGACAAAAATCTTGCTATTTTTCGGCAAGAGGCGGAACCGGATGATGATGAAGACGAGAACGCAAACGATGGAGATGCACGCAAACCGCCCAAACGCATGTTTTCCGAGTCGCTGAAAGAGATGATTGCCAAATATGACCCTGACTTCGCTTGCGAAGAAAATCGCAGCGACTTGTACTGCCTCAAAAATTACATCGAGGCAAACATTTCATTGTTTGACTACAAGAACACAGAAAATTTCAAGAAACAGCTGAAACAGCTTGTTTCCATTGTGACCAGTCTGACGCTTAACAGCACGTCGTACATGCGCGGTACGTTCGTGTTTATAACCGGTTTTTTCCGGGACTATTGGCTGCCGAAAGGCGAGGCGAAATCCAAACCTGTGTTGGACATCGTTGGCGAAATTGTGCACGCACCCGAATCTCTTGTCAAGATGTACCTCGACCAAAAAAACCGACGTCTGCAAGAAAAACACCGCGACAAGTTCGAAATCAATTTTTTGGAACTGGATGACACAGTGCGCAAGTTAGTCGCATTCGGCTCGTCTGGCAACACCAAAAAACACGGAGCCGCGTGGGCGTTGGCCATCGAAATTTGCACCGGTGCAAGAAAAATTGAAATCATCGATCCAACCATTCGGTTTATGACGTTCGAGGACTACGAGGCCAAGAAAGAGTTTGACATCATCAAATTCGGAGACCCGGACGCGGAATTTATCAAGGTCAAACGCGACCATATCGAAGGGAATTTGCTTTCCCACACAATTGTGCAAATCGGAGTGGCCAAAGACAAGGCGCAAGCGCACAACAAGCACTACGAAAAGGCAGGCCAAACGCACAAATTGGTTGCGTCCCGCCCTTTGATCAAACCAACTGTGTTCTATGACGCAGAATTTATTGTCAATTTGATCCACACTTTTCGCAAGAACTTTGGTTTGACAATTGACAACTTTAAAGGGCGTGTCGCAGCTGGCGCGCAGTGGAGCTCGCGCTTATTCCATCCTTTGATGGAGGAATATTTTCCTCGACCATTTGCAAAGGCCAAAAGACACGGATGGGGTCTCGGATCGCACTTTGGTAGAAAGCTGTATGCTGCCTCAAGTTTCAAGGTCTTTTCGAGGTCAGTGCAACGTGCCGCTGGCGAAATCATCGGGTTGCAAACCTGGATTTCGATCGTCCTTGGCCACATGGGCGGGTTGCAAACGCAAATTAGTTACGATGTGATTCAATGGGTCGATTACATTGACCCCGAGCATCTGAAGATGCCAAATGACGAACTAGTCCGTGAGTTGCAACGCGAAGTACTTTTTTACCGAAAAGAAATCGAAGACAACAGAAAGCTCATGAGCGTTGTTCTTGAAAAACTCGCCATTTACGAGCGCGACAAGCGCAAAGAGTCCAAAAGTCAGTCAGAAGAAGAAGAAGACGAACAAGAGATTCCGAAAAGCGCGTATGCCAGCTTCAAGACAAAAGATGGGAGTTTTATTACAATCGCACGAGCTCCCCCGATCAAAAATCGCACTGACGAGCAAAAGAAAGAAATGCTGGATGGTCTTGCCGCCGAGCTTGAAAGCCACTCGCTCAAAGTCAACACGACTACTCTGCGCAAATTGGGCATTGGGGCAGAGTTGTCAGGTGAGTACATTAGCAAACGAAATAACAACGCGCCTCGCGCCATGCCAGAGCAAAAACAAGAACAGGCTAATGGACAATCCTCTGTCAGTCCACCACAGGCACAATCGGAACGCGTAACGCGCAAGAAGCCAGAAAAGAAGACAGAAGCACCAAAAGAAAGCCGCGAAAAAAACAAGAAGGGCCACAACAAAGATTATTATGAATTGCAGCCTGGCGAAAAGATAATCAGCGGCGATCCGAAGTCGTCGGACGCTGCAAACAAAGTTCGACATGAACGCGATGTAGAAACACTTGGGGCAGAAAATGTCCTCGAACAAGAGCATGACTGCACAGGCACTGTGTCTGATCTCGTAGAGATTGGGTACAAAAAGAAACGCAAGATTTGCAAAGACTGATTTTTTTTCTTCTTTTTTTCAAATAAAAAAGTTTGCATTCACATTTTACCGGGACGGTCTCAGAGTTTGGCTGAACTATTATAAGAATTAAGATTGATTTTATTGCGAAACTCTGAGGTCGTCCCGGTAAAATCTGAGGTCGATTTAAGTCGATTCTGTAACTCGACCCCCCCTTTGGAGACAAAAAATAAAAATTTTTTTGCATCCAAAAAAAAATATTTTTTTTTTGTCCCGGACATAAAAGAAAAAAAAAGTATTTCATATTTCGTTGGGAGAAAAAAAAAATCATGACTTCGTTGATCGATCGCTTGAGACAAAAATTGTCTGCCTATCGCATTGATGATATCAAAGAAACAGAACGCGAATACGTGTTTGAATGCAAATGGACCTACGCCAGTGTCTGTCCTTCGTGCTCTAGCCTAACCTCAACATTTTATGCAACAATTGGCGAAAATGGAAGTGTGACAACACACTGCGTGGCATGCAACAAAAATGCAAAGAAAGAAGGTTTTATGTGGACCGATGAACTGAAATTTATTTCCAAGAACGGAACTGTGGCTTCTCAACCTTTTGGCAAAGAATGCCGGTATGAGTACACAGCGAAAGACACAAGCAAGATGTGGAAAGAAGGTGTCACTGTCGTCACGCATGATGTTACAACGCAAACGTGTCTGGATATGAACGAAGTTATGGCAAGCTCACCGGGTACAAAGTGTTTTCTGTTGCATGGTAATATGGGAATTGGGAAGACAGAGTGCTTGACGAAGTTTCTAACCGATTTTCACGATAAGTACCCACGAATAGTTACTATTTCCACAAGACGGACGTTATCATGCAAACTGATTGGCGATTTTCGCCGATTTGGGTTTCAACATTACAAGTTTGGCTCGAAAGAGTACCACGATCTCGAAACGGACGAACTAACTGCGATCATCAAGATTCTGGAAACCGTGACACCAAATGCAGACTTGGAACAATTGGGCGAACTCGCAAAGAAGTTATCACAAACCGCTACTGCTTTGATTGAGGAATGCGAATTTACAATTGATGAGATTTGTCGAGTGGAGGGCAGAGTTCAAACTGAACTTGAACGCGACGATGTTCCTTTTTACATCAGAATTATCAATCTTAGCAAGTCGATTGTGGATGCTTGCGAGGAAGTGGTAGGGGCCTGTGAAAACAAAACTTTCCATCAACTTCTTCCGTCGTTCACTGATAAGTTCAAGGGGATTCAAGTGTCACGATGCGTCGAAGATTGTCGCTGGAAAGCAACGACAAACAATTATGTTAATTTGAAAGAATGCCCAAAGCTTGTGATCCAATACGAATCAATCCACAAATTACTCGGCCTTGAACCATTCGATTTAATTATCATCGATGAAATTCGGTCGGTGGCTTCCAACATGTGTTGCAAGGTCACAAACCCGAAGTCAAATTTGGCAAAAAATTCAATGATTTTCAAAGGCTTGTTGCAATATTCAAAGAAGGCTATTTTGATGGATGCGCATGTCGAAATTGACAACACAATTCCTTATCTGGTGCAATCCATTTACAAACCGGAGGAAATTCGCGTTGACAAATATCTTTACTTGAGAAACAAAAGGCACGTGCATGCAATAAGCGACGAACAAGAATTTGAGAATTCTATTGCAACTTACGCACAGATTGCACTCGATGCGGTTGAACCATCACCAATCGCAATATGCTGTCGATCAAGAACGAAAGCGGAAGGACACTTGGCAACGTTGCGAGCGAAGTTTCCACATTTGCGAATAGAAATGTTCACGGGCAAATCTGATCAAAGTCAAATCAGACAGTTTGAAAATATCGCAGCGTTTATGGCGTCGCGCAAGCCTCATGTTATCAATTTAACTGCAGTTGTTACAGTTGGGGCTTCGCTTACAACGCCATTTAGCAAGGTCTTTGTCGACTTTCGTGGACGCGATGGGTTTTGCTGCCCCGCACGAGAAATGATCCAAATGATTGGCAGATTTCGCAACTTGCAAGACACAACGGTGCTCGTTTTACAACCAAAAGCGCCGTTGTATTACGCCAATTTGCAAAAAGATCTTGCAGAAGTGCACGAGTTCCGAAGTGAACAAGCAAAACGGTGGAAAGAAATTGTGCAGTCAGAAACCGAACGCAAAATTCCTGAGGCTACTGTTACATGCGAAATGGAACCAAGAATCAGCGTCAATGGCACACTTGAATTGTGTCCGACTCCCAACTGGTTCGCGCAACTCGCAATCTTAGAAGGAGCAGCACAACGACAGAACCAAGTTTTTGCGTTTTATTCTGGAGCAATTCTCACTGGTTGGACTGTCACAGTTGATGAACCGGAACGAAAGATCGAAGCAGACAAAAAAGAAGCTACCAAACCGAAGAAAAAGCAAAAGAAAAATCACCAAAACGACCAAATTCCTGTAATGGAACACATCTTTCACGAGTTGCAAAAATGCACCAGTGTTGACGACATCGAATCAATTGCTGAGAATGCGAAACAACACGTGAAGACGTCTGACGACTCAATGACAAAAGATGTCTGCTCGGCGGCGTACACTGCAAAATTGTTCTTTGGTTCGCTTGACTGTATGACTTTCCGTCAATTTCAATATGCGATGAATCACCATGACGCGATGTGGAATATGGCTCGATGGCTGAATCCCTCATACACGCAGAGAGACTTTTGCGAGTATGAATTGGAGAAAACAACTGCTTTTTTCGATCTCGCGAGCAAGTTTGCGAGTGTTGCAAACAAAGTTGCATTGCAGACATTTGTGCACCTCGGTCTTGCCACCAAAGAAGACAATGAGGAAAAACTTCGCGAATGTGCAAACCCGTTTTCGGACATTGAAACGCGCACGTTTAAGGAAATCAAAATTCCTTTGCAAACGTTCACGGAAAAGGAAGAGGAACTTCGCAAAATTGCAGACGATCTCTGCAAACTGCGCGGTGGAACGAACAGGCGAAACGGGACA
>JAFDXO010000073.1 GCA_018267925.1 Bacteroidota bacterium
TTAGCTGAAAACCGTTCTTTAATAAAATTTCGGTCAATAATTCGTTACGATTAAAAGCGGTAACCAATTGTGCTTCTTTGTCGGCAATATATTTTTTTAGCGATGCAATATTTTCTTCGTCTGTTTTCTCAACATCAGGAGCCCATTCAACTCTTGGGAAATTTGATTTTACCAATTTGAAAACTTTAAAACCTAAACCATTTATTGCATCGTCTTTGTGTCCGTTGGTAAATAAGTCAGGTTCTTGTTTCTTCTTTTCTTCAATTAATTTTTCAGCAACCCGTTTGTTTCGTTCAATGGTGATATCGCTTATTTTTTTGTAACCTGCTTTGAAAGCTTCGCTATTCTCGTCCGTAGCTTCAGGAATTTGTATCAAAATAAATTTATGGTCTGTTCCTTCAGTTTTGTTATAGTCTAAAACTGCTTGTCCAGTAGTTCCGCTTCCAGCAAAAAAATCAAGGATAATTTCATTTTCACCATTTGTTGAAATTTGTATCACTTTTTTGATTAAGTCAGTAGGTTTTGGCGTATCAAAAACTTTTTCTTCAAAAAGTTCTTTCATTTCAATTTGAGCTTTTTTATTACCTTCTATATCTGTCCATAGATTTGAAGGTCGCTTTGTTCTTCCTTCAAGATAATATTTAAAGTAAACAGTCCATTTGCCATCTTCCTCCTTGAAATAAATCAAATCATCTTCAAACATTTCTTGATACTTTTTTGGACCAACTCTCCAACGACTTTCATAGCCAGTAGGTCCATACGGAAATATTTCAGTTCCATCTGGAGCTTTAATGCCAAAAAACATACTCGGTCTATCCTCCCTTCTATCTTCTCCACCTGTTCTTCTTAATTGAAGAATTGAAAATTTCCCTTTGTCATCTTCAAGATTATATCTTAGAACATCCTTATCTGTCAATGATATTCCACCTACTTGAAAATCCGATGTTTTTGAATACATCATCAGATAATCAAATGATTTTCCCATAGAATTTGTTCCTTGTGCAGTTGTAGTGCCAGTTGCTCTTGCTATACATCCAATAAAATTTTCTTCACCGAATATTTCATCGCATAACTTACGTAAATGGTGAACTTCGTTGTCGTCAATTGAAATTATAATTACACCACTTGGTTTTAAAAGTTGTCGGGAAATTAACAATCGACTATACATCATATTAAGCCAATTACTGTGATAGCGACCGTCTGCCTCCATATTAGTGTCAACCTTTAAACCATTTTCAGTTACACCAGTTTGTTCCCAATAAGGTTTCTTTTCTTCGGTAAAGTTGTCGCTATAAACAAAATCTTTTCCAGTATTATATGGTGGGTCAATGTAAATGCACTTAATTTGTTCTCTGTAACTCTCACTTATCAACTTTAATACTTCAAGGTTTTCCCCCTCAATTATTAAGTTTTCGCTTTCATTTGGATTTACGCTTCTTACATCATCATACATCAGAGTTGCATTGCTTGGTGTGTAGGCGTTTCTTTTTGCAGAACTTTTTCCAAACCATCTAAACTCATAGCGTTCAGTTTCTGAAACGCTTGCAGGGTCAACAACCTTTCTCAGTTCATCAATATTGAGTTTGCCCTCGTTTGTAAACAAATCAGGGAAAAGATTTTTTAGTTGTGTTAATCTTTCCTTGTTCCAGTCTTTGCTCAATGGCATTAAGTCGTTTATATTTTCCATTTCTTACTTTTCATTTAATGCGTTAATTGTTTTGTCCGCTTCTCTTTGGAAGTAGTGATACTCTTTTACAGGAGCTTTGTAATGCACTTCCACACCCAAAGTTTCAAAGTGTTTCATTGCACATTTTATTTTATACACTTCGCTTTCAGTTAGAGCCTTTTTATCGTTGATGTCGTTTGTTCCTTTGGTTTCTATTACAAAGTAATATTCCGTTTCATCGCCTGATTTTAAACTCTTACGTTTCATCACCAAACCAAAATCGGGTTCGTATTCGCCAATAGGTGTTTTGATTTTATACCAACTTGGCAATTTGATAAAGCAAACAATGTCGGGTTGGTTATCGGTTGCCTTTGCAAAATTATATTCCACATTACTGTCAATAAGCATTTTGTCAAATACGCCTCTGTTTGGCGTTTCGACATAATCGGACTTTGATACATTTTTCACAAAGTCATTAAAGCTGAATGGAAAATCTTCGCCTGTCAAATGATAATCCAAACCTCGAAGCATTTCGTCCAGTTCAATGTTGCGGATAATTCCAGCAGCAGTATGAATGTATTGCGGTGGATTTTTAATGATGTGGTCTAAGTTGGTTATGTTGTTCACAATTTTGAAAAGCGTTGTATAACTCAATCCTGTGTTTTCGCTTAGTTCTTCAACTAAATCTAAGGGAGTGAATTTGGCTTTCAGTCTGTAAGTTTCAGTTCCTCCAAAACTTTCTTCAATTCCTTCTTCCGATATTGTTCCAATATTTCGGCTGCTCACTTCGGCAACATAATCCGAAATGGTTATCAAGTTTATTTGTTCGGTGGCTTTTGCAATTAATCTTTCTTCATCAAAGGCAATTACATAGTCGGTTTTCTTGGCTAATGCTTTCCAGAAGCGTTTAAATGCTTCGTCAATTGATGAATTGGTATTGCGTTTAAAACTTACTTCGTTTTGTGGTTTGCCTTTGTGTGTATGCGACATTCCCGCACCGGCAGAAGCTGTTCCGTAAATATCTTTTATCTCTTTTTGATATTGGGTTACAAAGGTTTCGTAAGTTTCGTTTGGAATAACTGTCAATTGGTTTACTCTGTCTGCATCTTCTGCATTTAAGGCATCGTAAACACGTTGCCCTTGCTGGTTTACGCAAATACGCAAACCTCTACCAATTTCCTGGCGTTTACGAATTTCTGAATATGCTGTGTTGAGGGTTGCAATATTGAAAACATTAGGATTATCCCAACCAACGCCCAAAGCAGAGTGAGAAAACACAAACTCAATCGGGTTTCCAATGGTCAGCAACTCGTCTTTCTTTTGCAAAATGAGTTCGTAGATTTTCTTTTGCTCTTTCAATCCTCCCTCGTTGTCTGAATATTCGCCTTTGGCGTTTTGTGCAAAATAGTATCCTTGTAATTCCTGAATTTGTTGGTCTGTTGGCACTTTGCCATCGTTGTATTCGGGATAAATGGCTTTGTATTTTTCAATGAATAGGTTTTTAATTTTAGGTTCTTCACCCATATAGTTTGAAACCTTGTCAATGAAAATTAAACTCAAAACTTTAATACCTTTTGGTTGCAGTTTTTGAGATTTTGCAAAGTGGCGATGTATAAGCCATTCCAACTGTAAAGCCCAAATATTTTCTACATTGCCTGATGCTTGCTTTTCAAATAGTTCAACGCCATTGGTAAAAGTGATGCTCCATTTTTGTGTTTTCAAGCTTTTATTGATGCGTTCAACTTTATAATTCAAATAACTTGGATTGTTTGTTTTTTCTCCTAAGTTATCGCCAACTTTCAGCCAACTTGTTTCTTCAAATACAAA
>JAFDXO010000074.1 GCA_018267925.1 Bacteroidota bacterium
AACCTATTCTTTTTGTTCTTTTGATGGGTGTTGTTAATTCTGTTCACACCATAGCCCAATCGGTAAACAACCAATTTCCGGATTCGCTAACGGTCAATAGTAGTCGTCCTTTTCACCTGAAGGCGCAAGACTATGTTGCAAAATTAGCGATGCAATCTCCGCAAGACAGCAGTGAGGGCGGGTATCTACATTCCCTCACTCGGCATATTGACTATGTAAACAATCGTATTTCTTCCAATACACCTATCGGCACCCCCCTTTCACAGGCATGGAAGTCAGGCAATGGCTCGCCTATGGTAGGAGATATAACCCCCTTTCCTCAGGAGGAGGTAAGCAGCAATACGACCCGAAGCAACGACCCCTACATTCAAATCGGCATTCGCATTACCAACGACGCGATACGGGCTATTCAAAATTTCACGGTCAGCCAAACCGTCATATACAAGCCCCGAAACGGTCAGCTAATTGAACTATTAAGATAAACGCCAAAATGACATGAGTAAATATATGATTATTATTTTATTTACTGGCTTGGGCTTGCAAGGTTTCACTCAAGAAAATAAACTACTGTCTATAAGTGGATTAGGTACAGACAAGTTAGACGACATTGATAAGCATGTAGTCCCTACCAATGATGGAGGTGCTATTGTTCGTATTACGTCTATTTCTGCCACTTCGAGAACTATTCCAAGTTGTAGAGGCGGAATGGTTAATGATCAAGTGTTGTTTAGAAAATTTAATGCATTTGGAAACTGCGACTGGGATAGATGGTATCCTTCTGGGGATAGTGGAGTGTTGTATTTGTTTCCTGATGGGCAGGGCGGCTTTTATACAATCAATGCTCACTATGACAAGGGGAATTTTTGGTTTCTTGCAAGAGAGGATTCTTCTCAAAAAAGAATTTGGAGTGCAGATTCATCATACGGTGGTGGATATTGGCTACAATTACAATCGGTGTGTAGCTCAGATGATGGAGGCTTTTTTCTGGCATTTACCAGCTATTATGCAGAGGGTGATGTAACTGTACATTATGGTAGTAACTCATGGAGTGATATATGGGTGCTGAAATTGGACAGTATGGGTAAACGAGTCTGGAGTAGGACAGTGGGAGGTTCTTATGTGGACGATGTGGCACGGATCTTACCTTCACCGGGTGGCGGTTGTTATGTAGTTGGAAAATCAGAATCTATAGATTATGATGTGATGGGTGGACATGGTTTTTTCGATTGCTTTGTTGGAAGACTTGATGGTAACGGCAATTTGATATGGGGTCAATGCTATGGAGGTAGCAATACGGACATTGCATACGATGCAACCTTTGATCTAAAGGGTAATTTGTTAATAGCAGGTTCTACAATGTCCAATAACGGGCAAATTGTAAATTTCCATGGTGTACTGGATTACTTAGTTATGAATATTTCACCATCGGGTAATCTAATATGGACAAATTGTTTTGGTAGTCCAACAGGTGAGGGGGCGTGGGCAATTTGTCAAGCACATGACGGACAGATTTGGATGACGGGTGGATGTGGCTATAAAGGTGGACAAGTGTACACGGATTTAGGTGATACTTTGCATGGTAACAGTTGGACAATTTGTATTGATAGCATGGGGGGATTTTTAAGTTCAAAAGTGCTTGGTGCAAAATTGTTGGATCGTGGTACAATGGTGTATGCTTTACAAGGAGGTACCGTCATGGCCGGAGGATACTATGAGGCTGGTGGTACCGTGGGTGGAGAGTTTCCATCAAATTTTGTTAATTATCGCGATGTGTTTATTGCAATTATTGCACCTTGGACTACCGGTGTTGAGATTAAAAACAAAAGCGTAAAGTGTAAGGTTTATCCAAATCCTGTTAGTGTTACCCTTTATGTTGAAATGCAAGAGCAAGAGCAAACAAAGTTTGATGTAAGACTTACCGATGCAAATGGGAAAACAATATATTCAGTCAGGGTTCGAGGCAACGATAAGTTGAGCATCCCAATAGCCCACTATTCTGGTGGAGTATATGAACTTAATATAGTTGGGAAACAAGCAAATTTTTCTGAGAAGATTGTTTTAAAATAATTATGGTCTAATTATATGCCGTCACATGAAATTATCCATTTTAACTATTCTGTTTCTCTGCATTTGTACTGCTGCTCAGGCGCAAAACGCCATACAGCAGCACATCCTGTCCCAAAGCAACCCTACTCTGACATTTGCCGATGCGGTAGATTCTGTATATAGGCTAATTGCTGCCGAAATGCAATATGACACAACCGAAGGAGGAGCATTGCGTACTTTTCATCGTTGGAGTAAATTTATGGAAGATAGGGTTTGCTTCAATGCGCCGTTAGGAGTAAATCGGCTTACTGTATCAAGTAAGATTATGCATCAATACCTAAGAAATTTGGGGTCAGGCTGCATAGGCAATACTACCGGTTTGCAGGGTGATTGGCAATGTTTAGGTCCATATCTTAACAGTTATAACAATGGGATGGAACATTCCGGTAGAGTAGATGCCTTGTGGGTAAACCCTACCAATCCAGATACGATATTAGTTGGTGCTGCCTCTGGTGGCATCTGGAAGTCGGTCAATGGCGGGCAGGATTGGTTTAATATCACTGATGGAGCTAATCATGTATTAACCGGCACAACCGGAATTCATAAAATAACAGTTAATCCCCTAAATCCTAAGATGATATATGCATCCACCGGACAATCTGGACTTAATAAAAATACCTATGGCTATACAGCAGGTGTCATATACTCTTCAGACAATGGACTAACATGGAGAAATGATGTTCAAGCAGACACGATTATTGCCAAACAAAACGATTATTGGGATAATGTTTTAACGCAGTTGGACTACATGCCTGGCACGGACAAGCTCTTTGCCGTATATAAAGATTCTGTTTACGTAAAAGCATTCCCCAATGCAACATGGCAAAACATTACTCCGCCTATTGACTCAGGTAATCTGTTCACAGATATGCAGTTTACCCACAACTCACCTTGTCGTGCAGTTTTTAAAACTAGCGCAAAAAATGGTATTTCCAAATTATGGATTCTCGATCAAAGTAATAATTGGAGTAGTATGACTATAAATTTAGATACAAGTATTTATTTTCAGACATCATGCAAGGAAGAAAGCATCTCCATTTCCAATAACGATAAAATCTTTTTGAACATTTCCAAAAAAACGCCGGGTAAATTATTGGTTCAATATGATTTGAATTCTACTTTTTACACAATTCTAAATAATAATCTTGATAATTATCAATTTGTAGTGGTTTCACCCATGCGTGAACAGGTTTTTTATGCGACAACACATACAGGTGGCGGTTACGATTTATCTGTTTCTTATGATAAAGGGGCAACCTTTTCAAGTGGTATTAGTAGTAACATCCATGCTGATGTACGTTGTGTTACGATTTATAGCTCAGTGGACACTTTTAATGGAATAAAAGATAGGGTTTTTGCAGGTACAGATGGTGGGGTGGTGTGCAAGCATCCATACCAATCTGGTTTTAGTAGCATTACAGGTAGTGGGCTTTGCATTTCTCAAATGTATGGTTTCGCTAACACCGAGAATGATGAGGGAATTTTGGAGGGCGGCTCACAAGATAACGGCAGTTATACTTGGGTAAAACAGCGAACGCCCCAATGGATTGGGGCTGAGTATTATGGTGACAACTATCTAACTTCCTTTCAGAAAAATGGAAGAACTGCCTATACAGAGGGTAATTTTCCTGAGGTTGGCAAGTTTACTTTCCACCCCAATAACTATACAAGCTTTAGTTTCGATTCGCAACCAGACGATGGGCGAGTTCCACCAAACAGTGGCTACGATAGCGATTTAGACGGATGGATAGATATGTGGCATGAACACTGCCAAGACACTCGTCCGCTATATTTCCTTGATAGCAACATATACATTGGTGTTTATTATGTGTGGAAGAAAAGTAATAAATTCAGTAGTTGGCAGCATGCCTTTGTTGCAGACCCTATTATGCCTACACCTTCAGATTCCAACTTTGTAGGCAGAATGGTAAGAGATTTTATTTTTCATGAAAAAAATGATTCGGTAGTATATGTAGCTTATAAACGACCCGCTTACCACAATCCAACTGAAAGCTATCAGCCAGTCAATCCTTATGCGAAGTTATTTGTTGCCAAGAATGCCATTCATAGCATACCTTCCGATGCGTCAAGCCCGTTGATTGCAACTTGGGAAAACATTACTCCGGATGCGGTAGAGTGGCAGCGTATTATGGACATAGAGTCTGACCCTGCAAACCCTGCCCGCATTTGGGTGGCATTGGGAGAGATAGACTGGGGAAAGATTAGTATTCCCCCTTCTCAAATGTCCAACCGCATTAAATATTCCCCGGATTATGGTTCTACTTGGGTAGATATTTCGGCAGGGTTGCCGGCATTGCCTGTGAATAAAATAGTTTACCAAGCCGGAAGCGATGACGTGTTATATGCAGGTACTGATGTAGGTGTATTTAAATGGAATAAGAGTAAAAATCAATGGGAATGCTTTAATCATAACTTTCCAAATTGCATTGTAAGCAATATGGAAATTAACTATTGCGCTGGAAAGTTACGTGTATCTACTATGGGTCGGGGCATTTGGGAGACAGATTTGTTGCAGTCAGGCACTGGCTCGCCTATGGTAGGAGATATAACCCCCTTTCCTCAGGAGGAGGTAAGCAGCGACACGACCCGAAGCAACGACCCCTACATTCAAATCGGCATTCGCATTACCAACGACGCGATACGGGCTATTCAAAATTTCACGGTCAGCCAAACCGTCATACACATGCCCCGAAACGGAAAGATTGTGGTAGAGGCGGGTGCGAAGCTGGTGGTGGACGGAGCAAAAATCACGAACGACTGTGAGGGTTTTTGGTTTGGTATAGAAGCCTTGGGAAACAGTTCCCAGCCACAATCAAGCACGGCTCAGGCAGAGGTTCAATTGCAAAACGGTGCGGTGATAGAACACGCACGTTTTGGATTATCCAACTGGGATCATCAAAATCTTCAAAGCACCGGAGCGCGGCTTTTTGCCACCAATAGTTTTTTTCTGAACAACCGAAAGTCGGTGGAGCTTGAAAAATATCATCACTTAGGCAGTAGCAACTACTATTTGTATTCCGCTCTGTTTTCCAATTGTGTATTCCGCACGGATAATGATTATCGAGGCGATGCAATCAATTATGGTTTTGATTCCCATGTAAGCATGTGGGAAGTAGAAAGTATTCGATTTTCGGGTTGTCGGTTTCTGAACACCAAGACTACCGGTATCAGTGCCGGCAACGGCTACGGTTTGGTGAGCTACAATGCCGGATTTCATACCAATACATACAACAATCAGCACACCTTGTTTCGTGGATTTAAAGCGGGCATACTTGCACAAGGCGATGCGCTGGGACTGCAACAAGCCATCAGCATACAACAAACAGATTTTGACAGCAACAGCGTGGGTGTTTGGGTAGAAAACGTGGATAACTTCCTTGTGCGTAACAGTCAATTTCAAATTGGTCGTGGCAAGCCGCTACATTTGACAGAGTGTTTCCAAAATATCGGTATTTATAGTTCTCACAGCCATCAATTTTCGATTACTTCCAATAGTTTTTTGGGATATGCCGGATCAAGTGCCGGTGTTGCACAAACAATAGGAGTGGTAACGGTGGAGTCCGGTGCTACTACAAAAGAGATTGGGCAAAATGTTTTTTCCGGTATGAGTATTGGTGCTGCGGCAATCGGGAAAAACAGTTCCCCTTATGGTAGTCTGCCGTTCCAGCATCAAGGTTTGCGATATCAATGCAATCAATTTACGGACAACATGAAAGATATTGTAGTGTCCGCTCTTGATCCCAAGGATGGCATCGCGGATATACAAGGCTCTATACTATATTCTGCGGCTAACCAGTTTATCTCAGGCGGAACATTTTACAATGGTGGTCATCCCATTGTTTATTACAATAACGGCGGAACCGCATTACCTGTATTTTTTGGGAATATTGTGAGTGTGTCATCACCACCTCGCAATTGCGGTGTTGGGTATCCGGATGATGGATATAGCTATCCGCTTAATGTTGTGCAAGAGTCCAATATGGTATCATCGTTGTACGCCGGAATCAGGTTACGCCAAACAAAAGATTCAGTATATCGTTCAATTATGGACAATGGAAATCTGGCGAATGTTATGAACTACCTGAATGGGCAAACCCGTTTTAACGCAATTGAAGTGCGCGATTTTATTTTAGGATTAAGCCCTTACCTGTCCGACTCTTTGATACGGCATCTTGCATTGTCTGGATTGTTGCCTGCAGGAATGCTTTTTGACGCATTGGCAGCCAATCCGGATGCCCTGCGCAACCCGGATGTGATGAATGCGTTGCTTGAAGGCATGGAGCTTACGATGCAGGAATTGTCATACCTTGAATCGTTGGCATTTTCTACTGTTTTGCGCGGTACACATGAAGCAGAAATATCGGATGCGGCTTATGCCGTACACTATCTGCTAAACACATTGCTGACAAATGCAAAATCATCTGCCGATGCGGTATCTCAGGACAGTGTCATCCATTGGCTTCGTGTAGTTGGGGAACCTTGGGCAGACAGCAAAGCAGCCTACTTATTGCTGTTAACCGACAGTCATTCATTAGAAGCAGATTCGCTTTTGTCTGCCATTCCAACTCGTTATGGATACAGCACGGAATCGGTTGATTTATTTGCACAAACAGAAGCCGTACTATGGTCGGTAATCCAGTCGCTCAAGCTAAGTTCCCGCACTGTTTTAGAGCTGTCCGAAGAAGAAAAACAAAAACTGACTGTGCTATCTCAAAACTATCCGAATAGTGATGCCGGAGCGCAGGCCACAACCATACTGAACAATCTGGCAGGCAATAAAATACTGCCTTGTGTTGAATTAGGAGGCGTATTGCAAAAACTGTTGGTGTCAAAGCCACCTGCCACATCAGGTGGCATAGTGCAGGTGTTCCCCAATCCGGCACACAGCTATGTGTTGTTTCGTACCGGAAACAGAGCCGAAATCATGAGCCTTGAAATTACAGATGCTTTAGGAAAGACCACCCACCAAGCCATCCTGCCTACCAATAATACTCAGTATGTGTGGGATGTCAGAAATTTATCTTCGGGAGCCTATTTGTGGAAAATAAAAAAGGACACCAAGATACAACACACCGGAACATTAGTTATTGCACATTAAAAAAAAGGAAGCCAATATGAATTTATCATCTCTTAATGCCGTATTTCTGTTTCGGAGTTTGCTGATAGCCATAGGGTGTCTATCGGGTCATCATTCTGATGCACAAACACCTATTCCCAATCTTGCCATATTGAGTA
>JAFDXO010000075.1 GCA_018267925.1 Bacteroidota bacterium
CGTTTTCTGGAAAATCCGGAAAAAGACTGGCAGAGAAAGCAAACAAACTTGGAACAGTTAAGCCTTTTTTGTCCCTCTGGATAGAGGGCTTACTTTTTAAAAACCACTCTCAACAAAAATCTACTACCTGATATTCAGGTAGTTAAACATCTTTTTACATTAACTATCGGTTTTATCGGACGGTAGTGAAATGATTTATTGAAACTTTCAGAATTAACAAGTGAGTTCATCAAAATAATTCCCAATAATAATCATTCGGCTTTAGAAATCGGAATTGTATTTTTTATTGGTTATGTACTATTGGCTTTGCTGACTAAACCTTTTGGCACAATCAAAAGCAGTACATCATTTGGAAGAACATTTTAAAATTCAGTTTATCTGCTTCTATTTACACGCAAAAAATGAGTAACTTTGCAAACGTGCCTGAAACTCAAAATATAGAATACAAACAAAGTTGGCGAGATGAATATCTCAAATGGATTTGCGGTTTTGCAAATGCCAACGGAGGCACTATTTTCATTGGTAAAGACGATAACGGAAAAGTTGTAGGAGTTGATGAAGCCAAAAGATTATTGGAAGAAATTCCCAACAAAGTGCGTGATGTTTTGGGTATTATGGTTGATGTGAATTTACACGAAACCAAACAAGGAGATTATTTGGAAATCGTTGTTGAACCTTATCCAAATGGCATAAGCTACAAAGGTCAATATCATTACCGAAGCGGAAGCACCAAACAAGAATTGAAAGGCGTTGCATTGGAAAAATTCTTGTTGCAGAAAAGAGGAAAGCGTTGGGACGGTGTGCCTATCCCGAATGTTTCTGTGTCGGATTTAAAGCAAGAAACATTCGATTTTTTCAAGAAGCGAGGAATAAGAAGTAAACGCCTTGATGAAGAAAGTTTGAATGACACCAACGAACAACTTTTAGAAAATTTGGAATTAATAGAGGGCAAATATTTAAAACGTGCTGCCTTACTGTTGTTTCACCCCAAACCCGAAAAATTTGTAACAGGAACTTACATCAAAATTGGTTATTTTGAGAATGAAGCGGATTTGATTTTCCAAGATGAAGTTCACGGAAATTTGTTTGAGCAAATCGAAAAAACGCTTGACATACTTTTCACGAAATACATCAAAGCAATTATCAGTTACGAAAACAAAATCCACCGCATAGAAACTTATGAATACCCGAAAGATGCTGTTCGTGAAGCTTTGCTAAATGCTATTGCTCACAAAGATTATTCAGGATTAACACCTATTCAAATTAGAGTTTATAAAGATAAAATAATGATGTGGAATGAGGGGCATTTACCCGAAGATTGGACAATAGACAATCTTTTAAAAAGCCATTCATCACGACCTTACAACCCCGACATTGCCAACGCATTTTTCAGAAGCGGTTATGTAGAATCTTGGGGACGTGGTATCAGCAAAATGAACGAATTGTGTGTAGCCGAAGGACTTCCCAAACCATCATACATTGCCGAAGGTTCTGACTTTTGGATAGAATTTAGAAAAGATATTTACTACTCTGAATACTTGCAAACACTTGGATTAAACGACAGACAAGTGAAAGCCGTTTTATACGCAAAAAACAAAGGGAAAATTACGAACAAAGAATATCAAGAATTATTTGAAGTTGCTCAAAGAACAGCAACACGGGATTTGACAGATTTGGTAGGAAGAGAAATTTTACGTTCAACAGATGTAAAAGGGGCAGGGTCTTATTACGAGTTGAGCCATAATTGAGCCAATTGAGCCATAATTGAGCCAAAAACAAGCCAATTGAGCCAAAACATAAAGAACAACCCAACGCTTTTGGTAGCACATTTGCATTTTTTCCAACCGAACAAAGCCAAACTAAAAAAATGCAAAAGAGCTACCAAGCAAACGCACGACAAAGTGACTGAAACCAAAGCGACTGAAAACTGCACTACCTACAACAAACAGTTTTGCAAGAGAGCGGGTGAATGGCTCCGTTTGAAAAATTTGTGTTATATTTGATGTTTGGTTCTTCGCTTGGAGTTTAGTGCTAAAAGTCCGCTCCCTCGCAAAGCTGCCGGACGTTATGGGCAAGTTTAAAAATAACGTAGCGGTTAAAATTCAGGGCTAACCAACCCAAAGTCGGTTAGTGCTGAACAGCGACACCAAATAAAATAGTAGGCACAGGGACGCTGAAAACTGAACAGAGTAGGCAAAAAAATAAATTCATAACAATGAAAAATTTAGTAATTGTGTTAATCGCAATGCTGGGGTTTGCTTTTTCTGCAAAGGCTCAACATTACAACAAAGATGGTTCGCCTGATATGCGTTACAAAGAGAATAAGCAAATATACGGCAATTCGTATTCTCAACCGAGTTATTCACAGCCATCAAACAATTATTCTCAACCAACGTATAAAGAGCCTATTTATAGTAAGCCTTCATACTCTTCACCGAGTTCATATCCGACCTATCCAACTAAACAGGATGGGACACCAGATATGCGTTACAAAGAGAATAAAGAGTTATATGGAAATCCGTATAGCCGGTAAACAACAAAAAGGTGTGTGGCGAAGCTACACACCTTTGCTTTTTTGCTATCTTTGCACCGATATAGTTTATAGAAATGAGCAAAGAAAACGCTATCAAAATATTTGAACAAAAACAAGTTCGCACGCATTGGGACGAGGAACGAGAGAAGTGGTATTTTTCCATAGTGGACGTTATTGCGGTATTGACAGATAGTCCCAATCCAAGAAAATATTGGAGTGTGCTAAAAACTCGACTAAAAAAGGAAGGAAGTGAGTTGGCTACAAATTGTAGTCAACTGAAAATGCAATCAGCAGACGGAAAATTTTATAACACTGATGTTGCTGATACCGAAACTTTGCTTCGTATTATCCAATCAATTCCCTCACCCAAAGCCGAACCATTCAAGCAATGGTTAGCAAAAGTAGGTTACGAACGTATGCAGGAAATTGCAGACCCGGAGCAAAGTTTGGACAGAGCAAGAGAAAACTGGCAGAAACTTGGACATAGCGAAAAGTGGATACAACAACGAATGTCGGGACAAGAAACCCGAAATAAACTCACTGACTATTGGAAAGAAAGCGGAGTTGAAAAACCAGACGAATTTGCTATGCTTACTAACATCATTCATCAAGAATGGACAGGTTTAACCGTAAAGAAACACAAAGATTTAAAAGGTTTGAAATCACAAAATCTGCGCGACCATATGAGCGAAGCTGAACTTATTTTTACTGCATTAGCCGAACTTTCAACCCGACAAATTGCCGAAGCAGAAAAAGCAAAAGGCATTCAACAAAATTCAATAGCAAGTAAAAAAGGTGGAACAGTAGCACGAATTGCGAGAAACGAACTTGAAAGCAGAACGGGACAAAAAGTTGTAACATCAGAAAACTTTTTACCACCACCGACAGAAAAGAAAAAACTGAATAAAAAGAAATAGAAAACCTGCCCATAACAACTAAGGCTTCGTTGGGTGCGCAGCACCAACAATGAAGCCGCCTGTTGAACGGAACCGGTCCATCTTATGGAGTTGTCGTAAAGTGAAAGTAGCCTATTGTTGCCGGGAAGAGAACTCC
>JAFDXO010000076.1 GCA_018267925.1 Bacteroidota bacterium
CAGCAGTTATTGACGGCAGACACTATCACTTTTTCACTTGTTGGTGGCTCTACATGGGATATGATGGTTCGTGTTGGTCAAAATGTTGCATTAACTCCCTGGGATGATGATTCATTTGCGGTAAGGAGTACTTACAGAGTTGTTTACTTAAAAAATGCACTTGATGCACCTCAGGTAATAGACGCTATTTCTACATTAGGATACAATAGAAGATAGGTATGAAACTACAATTCGATAAAAACCAAAGCTATCAGCTTGAAGCAATTCAATCAATCGTTGATTTGTTCGAGGGGCAAGACCTCAACAAGTCTGATTTTGAATTTTCCTTTTCCGATACAGGTAAAGGAAGCCTTCAATTTACGGAGGCAGGTGTTGGTAATAATTTGGCATTGACGGAAAATGAATTGTTAGCCAATCTGGTGAAGGTTCAAACCAACAATCAACTTCGTCCTGATGAAATTTCAACGGCAATAGAAAAGCTATGGTACAATGAAGATGCAGAAGTAAAAGGCATTGTTGAGGGTAAAACGGTTGTAACAGAATTTCCGAACTACTCCGTAGAAATGGAAACAGGTACAGGTAAAACCTATGTGTACCTCCGTTCCATATACGAGTTGAATAAAGTGTATGGCTTCAAAAAATTTGTAATAGTTGTTCCCTCTGTTGCAATCCGTGAAGGTGTTTTAAAAAGCCTTCAAATTACGTTTGACCACTTACAGGAAATCTACGAGAACCAACCGGCAGAATACAAAGTATATGATTCAGGTCGCTTAACAGAGTTGGGCAATTTTGCCAAAAGCAATGCCATTCAAATACTGGTTATCAATATTGATTCTTTCACCAAAGATGCCAACGTAATCAATCAGGTAAGAGAAACTGGTGTAAAGCCTATCGAATACATTCAGAAATCAAACCCGATTGTAATTATTGATGAACCGCAAAACATGGAAACCGATATTCGTAAACGAGCCATTGCGAACCTCAATCCATTGTTTACCCTGCGTTATTCTGCCACTCACAAAAACCTGTACAACCTTGTTTACAAATTAGACCCTGTAAAGGCTTATGATTTGGGCTTAGTGAAGCAGATAGAGGTTGATTCAGTAGTAGCAAAGAATGATAGTTCAGGAGCATTTATAAGCGTTGATAGCTTCAAGGTTGCCAAGCAATCAATTACTGCCAAGGTTACCATATTTGTAAACGAGAAAGGCGGTGTGCAGAAGAAACAGGTTACAGCCAAAATTGGTGATGATCTATACAAACTTTCCAAAGGCTGGGATATTTACAAAGACGGTTACACCATTAATGAACTGGATGCAGATAACGGCTACATTGAATTTTCAAGCGGTAAAATCGTTTACAAAGGTCAGGCAGTTGGAGGCTTAACAGACCAGATACTAAAAGAAATGGTTGATGCAACAGTAGAGAACCATTTCAAGAAAGAGAAAGAGTTAAGAAGCAAAGGCATTAAGGTGCTGAGCATCTTCTTTATTGATAGGGTTGCTAATTACCGTACCTATGATGAACAAGGCAATCCGGGCAAAGGCAAGTTTGCACTTTGGTTTGAGGAGAGTTTTGAAAAGTGGAAGAATATGCCAGCTTACAGAGGCTTATTTACCTACAATGCCGAGGAAGTTCACAACGGCTATTTCAGTCAGGATAAAGGTAAGATGAAGGATAGCAAAGAAGGCAAGTCAACCAAAGCAGATGATGAAACCTTCAAGCTGATAATGCAGGATAAAGAAAGGTTGCTTGATACAGCAACACCGCTTCGCTTTATATTCAGTCACTCAGCACTTCGTGAGGGTTGGGATAATCCAAATGTGTTTCAGATATGCACACTCAACGAAACCAAATCCGATATTAAGAAAAGGCAGGAAATAGGCAGAGGGCTTCGCCTTTGCGTTGACCAATCAGGTGCAAGAAATTTAGACAGGGCAGTAAACCGTCTTACGGTTATTGCCAACGAAGCATACGAGAGTTTTTCAAAGGCACTGCAAAGCGAAATTGAGGAAGATTGCGGAGTTAAGTTTGAAGGCCGTATTAAGAATGCCAGGACAAGGGCTAAGGTATCATTAAAAGATAAATGGTTGGAAGATGCTTTGTTTTTAGAGTTGTGGGAGAAAATAAAACACCGCACCGAGTACAAAGTAAATTACAGCACTCAGCAGCTTATTGCCAATTGTGCCGCAGCATTGCAAGCAATGCCTTCCATTGAAAAGCCAGTTATTTACAGGGAGAAGAATGTTGCCAAATTCATTAGAGATAGCAAATGCAACCTGATTGAGTTAGGCGGAGAGCAGAAAGGTTCAAAAGAGAGAATTGTAAAAGATGCCAATTACGAGATACCTGATTTTGTGGCTTACATACAATCAAAAACGGAGCTTACAAGAGATACCATTACCCAAATAGTAATTCAGTCAAATCGTTTGGCTGAAATTTTCAATAACCCTCAATTGTTCATGGATACGGTTGTCCGTATCATCAAGCAGGAGTTTGACCGCATCAAGATAAACGGCATCCAGTATGAACGTATCGCAGGGCAGGTTTATGAAATGAAACTGTTTGAAGCAGCGGAGATTGAACAATACTTGGAAAACCTGATAGCAGTAAAAAAACAGGCTAAAACACTGTACAACTACATTGCTATTGATTCACTCAGCACACCCGAAAAGAAGTTTGCAGAGGATTGCGATTCAAGGGATGATATTCTTTTCTATGTGAAGCTGCCTAAAACATTCCAGATAAAAACACCAATTGGGCCGTATAATCCCGATTGGGCATTGATAAAAAAAGAGGATGGTGATGAAACCAAAATCTATTTCGTAGCAGAAACCAAAGACCCTAAAGCGGCCAAAGATAGAACGCTGCTAAGGGATAGCGAAAGAATGAAAATAGCTTGTGCAGAGAAGCATTTTGAGGTCATTGATAATGTTCATTACAAAGTCGTTGGTTCAGTAAGCGATTTAAAGATTTAATTTATGTATTTATCTAAATTGGTAATAAGTAATTACCGCTCTATAAAAGAGCTCTCACTAAAATTTGAGAAGGGTAAAAATATTATTGTAGGTAAAAACAATGCAGGAAAAAGCAATATAATTAAAGCAATAGATTTAATCTTAGGTGAAAATAGTCCTACATGGCATAAATCAGACAACATAACTGAAAATGATTTTTTCGGTGGCAATACGAAAAAACCCATCTATATTTTTTGCGAATTAGAAAGGGATGCAGATGAAGACTTAAATTACGATGAAATCTATCAATGTTTTGGGTATAAATACCATGCAGAAATAGTTGAATGGGTTCAACGAGGGAACAAAAAATATCCTATAAAACAAGCAATTCGGCACACACTTAACAATGCAACATTTACTGCTTTTATTTCTTCACTTGATGCAGTAATGAATATCGGTGAAAATGATGAAGGAATTGAAAATTACTATGTCAATCCTAAACTAAGAAATCAAGGAACATTTGAAACTGAATTTCAAAACAAATTTTCATTTGGTTTTGGTTTTAGGGCAACAGAGTTGCCATCGGGCAAATTTCATAAAGAGATACGATTTTTTTATAGAGAAAGTCAAAATGAAAATTGGGTAATGGCTTTTTCAGCACCAGTTAGAAATGAATTGTTACAAAGTGCAATCATTCATTCATTCCGTGACCCACAGAACGAATTAAGAATTAACCAATGGAGTTGGTTTGGAAAGCTATTAAAGGAATACATCAAATCTGATGACCCTGAGCTTGCAAAAGCATTTCAACAGTTAAAGTCAGCTTCAATAGGTGTTTTTAAAGATTTACAAGCGGACATTAATAGTCCTAAAGTAAAAGTTGCTTTCCCTAATACAACAGTTTCATTTCAATTCAACCCTGACACCAAACTTGATGTTTATAAAAGTGCATTGATTTATGTTGATGATGGTTTTAATAGTTTGTTGCAGGAAAAAGGTTCAGGAATACAAAGTGCTGTAATCATTGGGCTTTACAATTATTACACTCAAAAAATTGCACACACTTCATCTTCTTTACTTGCAGTAGAAGAACCTGAAATTTATTTGCATCCTCAGGCAAGAAGGGTAATTTCAAACCGAATCGATGATTTTTTACAAGGCAACAAAAACCAGGTAATTATTACTACTCATTCAACAGAGTTTATTACATCAGCACATGAAAATCTAAATATTATTGTTGCCAAAAAACAACATCAAAAAAGTACGGAGGCAAAGAACACAAAATTTGATACTTCAAAAGAGAAACAGATTTTAGTTAAAGCACAAAATGCAGAAATGTTTTTTGCAGACAAAGTAATATTAGTAGAGGGTGGAGACAAATATATTTTAGAAGCACTTGCGAAATATTTTGGAGCTAATGTAATTCCAGATTTAGGCGAAAATTGGTTTAATGAAAGCAATATTTCTGTCATTGCAGTAGGTGGTAAAACGGAGTTTTGGAAGTATGTTAAAAAATTAAACGAATTAACAATACCAGTTTTAGTTTTAGCAGATTTTGATTTCTTTTTAAGACAACTTTCTGAGTATTTCACAGGGCTTGAATTTCAAAAGGAAGTGCATGATGAGTTAAATGCTTTGCGAAGCAAACTCAATACAAGCAAAGTTGCTTTAACAAAGAATATTCTTAATCATATAGAAACATTTGCACTTTCAATTATTGGGGAAGGTATCAAGGCAGATGAAAAAGCTATCCGTAATTCACTCAAAGAGCCGTTGAGAATAAAACGTTTAAACCAATTTGATAATGCTAAACAGGAGCTAATTGTTGCTTATCTGAAGAGGTTGCGTAAGGTCAATTTATTCATCTTAAATAACGAGTTAGAGGATTATTATACTGAACATTGTAATAGTCTTTGTGGCAAAATCTCAGGTAAGGAAGAAAAGCCAATTCACATTGTTTCACGGCTTGTGTCAGCTGAACAACCAATTATCAATTTTGTAAATCCAGATGAGTATTTTGACTTTCTAAGTTTTGTAGCATCATAAAAATTAACACCAATTAAAATGAAACATTTACTTTTAGCAATTGCTTCAATTTGCCTTTGGCAAATTTCTTTTACGCAAACGGTTCCACTTGACAGTGTTTCAAATTATGAAGGCAAGACAATTACAGTTTGTGCAAAGGTTATTGATACTTATGTTTCAAAAAC
>JAFDXO010000077.1 GCA_018267925.1 Bacteroidota bacterium
GGCATGTACTTGTTGAAATATGCAGACGATCAACACACCGAAGTGATTAAGGTGAACAAGCAGTAAGCTGTTATTAAAATTTCAGTTTTTTTACAACCAGCCCCGAAGCCATTCGGGGCTGGTTTTGTCATAGTATTGTATGAAAGGGTTTTCTGTTTTTATTAACAATTGTTTTTGATGTAAATTTGTCTCAAACCGTGTTGATAAAATCAAGAGGTTGTTAAATCAAATAATTTATTGTGCCTTCATTGTATTGGGAATTTTTTTTTGGGTAAACATTGTTCAATTATTTGCGCTCGGAATTAAAAAAAAACATAAAAACGGGGAAGCCGAAAACCGATTTAGAGTAGGCATAATTTAAAGGTGATTACTTATGAAACAAAAGATTTACAATTTTCGTTGGGTCTTTGCGTCAAGAATATGGGCAGTGGTCTGTTTGACGATGCTTCCCTATTTTTCACAAGCGACCTACATTCCGGTAACCATTGCCAGCGGATTTAATGGCGATGTAATTGCGAATGGTACCGGGCCAGCAAACACTAAGACAGATACGGCGTTTGACAACGATGCGGCGCAGTATGTCTTGATGGCAAATGGATATAATAATGGCACCTCAACCAACACGGGCGGATTGCCTACAAGTGGACTTATCAATAGTGCCTACACACCCGGATTGACTTATCAATTAGCCAACTATGATTTGGCTAATTCAATGGTCATTAATACTACTTCTGCGCCGGCTACATTAACTTTTCAAAATCCCATAGCGGCAGGCGAAGTTTACTTGCTTATGTCGAGCGGAAGTGGTGCAAGTACGGTAGATGTTACAGTTAACTTTACCAGCGGCTCACAAACTTTTACATCAATTTCTATTTCGGATTGGTATAATGGAACAACTGCGGCTATTATCGGCATTGGAAGAATCACACGGACAACCAATGTAATGACGGTGGATGCATCCAACCCGCGTCTTTATGATGTTAAGCTTTCGATTGGACAAGCAAATTGGAGTAATCCAATAACAAGTATCACGGTAACACGAACGTCTGCATCAGGGCGCGTCCATGTGATGGCAGTTTCAGTCAATGATGTTTGTTCTGGAAATCCTACCGGTGGAACTGCCGTCATGACACCGGGAGTAATTTGTCCAAGCACAAGTTTTGCACTCTCAACTACAGGCTCGAGTAATGGTGTAGGATTATCTTATCAATGGGAAACCTCTGCCTCCGGTGCAAACTCGTGGTCGGCAATTACCAATGCAACAACTGCTGCATTCACGGTATCGGCAGGTGTAACGGTTGCTACTGACTATAGGTTAAAAATTACGTGTTCAAATGGGAATGGATTTTCTTATTCCAGTGTGTTAACAGCTACTCCTTCAACCGGATTAGCCGGAGGCACTTATACCATCAATTCATCCGTAGTAACCGGAGGAACAAATTTCCAAAACTTTACGGATGCTGTTGCTGCATTAAAATGTGGCATTACGGGCCCGGTTGTTTTCAATGTCTCACCCGGCACCTATAATGAGCAAATTACTATTCCGGCTATCACAGGAACATCGGCAACTAACACGATTTTATTCAATGGCAACAACGCTACTTTAAGCTATAATATTACTGCTTCCGGTTCGAACTATTGTACGATGAATTTGAACGGTGCCAGTTATTTGACTTTCAAAAAACTGAATATTCAAGCACTTGGGAGTACTTATGGTTTTGCTCTGCACTTGATGAGCAATGCAAATTATAACACCTTTGATAGTTGCACCATAACGGCAAATGCAACTGCAACTGCAACAACTTCTGCTGCTTTAGTCATGAGTAACTCTACTACATCAGTTAGTACTACTGGTGCAAACGGTAGCAACAATATGTTTAGCAACTCTACAATTTCGGGTGGTTATTACGCTGCTTATTTTTATGGATCTTCTAATACCACCAATCAAAACAATAGCATTGTTAATTGTAGCGTGAAGGATTTTTACTATTATGGTGTTTACTATTACAATCAAGGCGGTGGTTCTATTTCAGCCAATAAGATAGAGCGACCTACTCGTACTTCTGTTTCTACATTTTATGGACTTTATCTAAGTACAGGTTGTATCAATGTTTTAGCAGAGAAAAATATACTTAGAAATTTTTCAGGAGTTACAGCAAACACTAATTTGTCTGCGTATGTAATTTATGTTTCTGCAGCTGCCAGTGCCGGTAACGAAAATAAAGTTTACAATAACATAATTTATAACACCAACAATGATGGATTAGTTTATGGTCTGTATATGTCAAGTGGAACGTATGTAAAAGCATATTTCAATACGATTTCTATTGATAACTCCGCTGCAACAACCGGAACTGTATATGGTATTTATTCAAGCGGTACTGCTGGTGTAGATATCAAAAACAATCTTGTTTCCATTACACGAGGTGGTTCAGGAGCCAAGTATGGTTTATACTTTTCCGGTGTCGGTAAAACATCAAACTATAACGACATTTATCTCAATGCTCCTGCCGGAACAAATTATGTAGGATATTATTCGTCTGCTTTTACAACATTAGCCAACTGGCAAACAGCAAATAGTGGTGCTTGGGATCAAAATAGTGTAAGCTTAGATCCTATGTTCACCAGTTTAAATACAGGAAATTTGACTCCTACCAATGGTTTGCTTGCCAATAAGGGAACACCTATTACAGGCATCACTACGGATATCTATAATATGCCTCGAAGTGCTACTACGCCTGCTATTGGAGCGATTGAGTTTACGGTTTCGGCGTGTAGCGGAACGCCAACTGCTGGCACCGCTTCAGGACCGGTAAGCGGAATGGTTTGCCCTAATAAGCAATTTACGCTTACCTTAACAGGTACGTCAATTGGAAGCGGAATCACAGTTCAATGGTATAGTTCTCCTTCTGGTGCTGGAACTTGGTCGCCTATAGCAAATGCAACATCAACAAGTTATAGCGTTTCAGGTGGTATCAATTCTCCAACTGATTTTTATGCAATCGTTACTTGTACAAACGGCGGCGGTCAGGATATTTCAAATACTTTAACTTTTGGCATTAATTCTTGGACTCAATGTTATTGTACACCTACAACAACCGGAGGTACAAGCTATTATATAACCGGAGTTTCAACAACAAACGCAGTTACCAATTTAGCCTATACCTCATCAACCAGTTCTGCGGGCTATAAAGATTTAACGGTTACTCAACCTGCATTAGTGGTAATACCGGGAACACCATTTAATTATTCCATAAACGTTGCCGGAGGTTCTACTTATGGTTTAGGTGTATGGATTGATACAAACATGGATGGTACTTTCCAAACTACTGAACAATTTGCTTCTACCGGATATTTATCACCACCCATAACAGGTACTGTTTCAATTCCTGCAACTGCTCGAACTGGAATTACCAGAATGCGAATATTGGCTGCATTTACACCAAGTAACCCAACTGATCCTTGTGTGAACTCCGGTTCTGGCGAATACAATGATTTTTCAATTAATATTTATGCTCCTCCTGCGTGCTCAGGTACTCCAACTGCCGGTACGGCATACGGTCCTGCTACAGTTTGTGCAAACAGCTCCTTTACTTTAAAAGATACAGCTTTTACCATAGCCGGATCTATTTCCTATCAATGGCAGTCATCTCCTGCGGGAGCGGGAACTTGGAGCCCAATTTCAAATGCCACTACCGCAAACTATATTGTTACTGCGGGTATAACTACAGCCACAGACTACCGATTTGTGGTAACTTGTTCCAATGGTGGTGGACAAGATATTTCTAATGTAATTTCTATCGGTATGAATCCGTTTTACAATTGCTATTGCATTCCTGCAAGTGCTTGTACAAACGAAGGCATTACTAATGTAACGATGGGAACGTTGAACAATACTTCCGGTTACTGTGCATCAACCTCCGGTTTTTCTGACTATAAGGGATTGGGCTCTTTGACAACGATTAGTCAAGGGACTTCAACGCCTATTTCTGTTACGGCACGTATCAATGATAATAATTCTGCTTTGGGTGTTTGGATAGACTATGATGGCAATGGAGTCTTTGATACCACCGAATTTACTTTAATTGGCGTAGCACCTAACATGACCTATCCGGCAACCTATACCTATTCGGGTTCTATTGCTGTTCCCCCAACTGCTACTTTGGGTATTACCGGAATGCGTGTTCGGGAGTCGAATGGTGGTGGGGTAGCCAAAACATCGGCTTGTACAAACTCTGGTGTATATGGAGAATATGAAGACTATTTGATTACGATTGGAGCAGGTACACCATGTTCTGGTACACCTACTGCCGGTACGATAACCGGTCCGTCAACTATTTGTGCTTCAATATCTTTTATGGTTTCAGCATCAGGTTATACAACCGGAACTACCGGCTTGACCTATCAATGGCAATCAAAAGTTGGTGCTGGAAATTGGAATAATATTTCTGGATCCACTAATCCAACATATAGTGTTAATTCAGGCATAACAACACCAACAAACTATCGGTTTTATGTTAGTTGTTCTGCCGGTGGCGCTGATACCTCAAATGTTATTGCTATAGCATTAACTCCTACCACAAGTTGTTATTGTGTACCATCAACTACCGGTGGTGCTACATACTACATAAACAATGTTTCGACAACAAATGCTTCAACAAACCTAAATAACAGTACTTCAAGTGGAAATGCTGCTGGGTATCATGATTTTTCAGCTATCAGTCCATTAGTTGTTTTGGCAGGAACTACTTTTAATTACAGTATAAATGTAGCAGGTAGCTCTAATTATGGAATGGCTATTTGGATTGATACCAATATGGATGGAACATTTCAAACGACAGAACAATTCTTAACAACATCCACTTATATTTATCCACCGGTTACCGGTACTATTACATTGCCTTTATCAGCAAGAATTGGAAATACCAGAATGAGAATCTTAGCTGCATATACACCAAGCAATCCTACAAATCCATGTAGTAATAGTGGATCGGGAGATTTTCAAGATTATACAATTCAGATAACCAGTAACCCACTTGCCATAGACCTGAAAACCATCACCGCCACCAATGTCGGCACACGCAACCGTGTGGATTGGGCAACGGGAGTAGAGAAAGCAGGCGATGCGTTTGAAGTAGAGCGTAGTGTGGATGGACGCAACTTCACCTACTTAGCAA
>JAFDXO010000078.1 GCA_018267925.1 Bacteroidota bacterium
GAGTTTCATTTGTTTCAGCTTGTGATGTATATGAGTTTGACGATAACAATCAAATTCAAAATATAACCTCTTATTGTATTCAAAAAGCTAAAAATGACTAACAGAAAAAATAACAACGAACCGCTAACATCGGCTTGGCAATATGGCGGGTGAAGTGCTTCTATCAAACATTTGTGCAAGGTTCAACATTAGGAATTCTATTGAACTTTGGTGCTAGAAATCCGCCACATCGCCAAGCCGAAAAACGTTACCTGCAAGGCTATGTGACACCCTGCACTTATAGCAACGACCTTTATAATTTGTATATTCGCCAGACAAATTTTGACAATTAATAAATGACGATACAGCAATACATTGACAACCTAAACCAACGATACAAATTAGGAAATGCAACCGAACATACTTTTCGTGGCGACTTGCAAACACTTATTGAAAGTTTAGTTCCAAACATACGAGCCACCAACGAACCCAAAAGACAATCTTGTGGTGCACCCGATTACATTTTAACTAAAAAAGATATTCCAGTTGGCTTTATTGAAGCCAAAGACATTGGCGACAAAGACCTTGCAGGTTTAAAGAAAACAGGAAACAAAGAACAGTTTGACCGTTACAAAGCATCACTAAACAATTTATTTTTTACCGACTATTTAGACTTTCATCTTTACATAGACGGACAGTTTGTAACTAAAATTGCCATTGCAGAAATTACAGACAAAGGAATAATTGCTTTGCCTCAAAACTTTGCAACTTTTGAAAACCTGATAAAAGATTTTTGTAGCCACGTAGGGCAAACCATAAAAAGCTCAAAAAAATTAGCAGAAATGATGGCGGGCAAAGCCCGCCTTCTTTCTGATATTATTGAAAAGGCTTTAACTACCGACGAAGCAAACAAAGAAGACAGTACACTTAAAGACCAAATGAATGCCTTTAAGAATATTCTTATTCACGACATTACTGCAAAAGGTTTTGCTGATGTATATGCTCAAACTATTGCATATGGAATGTTTGCAGCCCGATTACACGATGCTACCTTGCCAACTTTTAGCAGACAAGAAGCGGCAGAATTAATACCAAAATCAAATCCATTTTTACGTAAACTCTTCGGCTACATTGCAGGTCCAGATATTGACGACCGTATTAAATGGATTGTAGATAGTTTGGTAGAAATATTTTTAGCCTGCAACGTAGAAGAGATTTTAAAAAACTATGGCAAAACAACAAAAATGGAAGACCCAATTATCCATTTTTACGAAACTTTTCTAAGTGAGTACGACCCGAAATTAAGAAAAGCAAGAGGCGTTTGGTACACACCTGCACCGGTTGTAAATTTTATAGTCAGAGCCGTTAACGACATTTTAAAAACCGAATTTGATTTACCACAAGGACTTGCAGACAATAGCAAAACCAAAATAAAAGTAAACTTACAAGCCACCGACAAGCGATACACAAACAATGTAAGAACTGTTGAAGAAGAAGTCCACCGTGTGCAAATACTTGACCCAGCCACAGGCACAGGAACTTTTTTAGCAGAAGTTGTAAAACTAATTCACCAAAAGTTTGAAGGACAGCAAGGCATTTGGAGCAAGTATGTAGAAACACATTTATTGCCACGCCTTAATGGTTTTGAGTTGCTAATGGCAAGTTATGCAATGGCACATTTGCAGTTAGATTTGCTACTAACCGAAACAGGTTACAAGCCCACAACCAACCAGAGGTTTAGGGTTTACCTGACCAACAGCCTTGAAGAAAGCCACCCCGACACAGGAACTCTTTTTGCAAATTGGTTAAGCACCGAAGCCAACGAAGCAAACCATATAAAAAGAGATGCACCAGTAATGTGTGTTATTGGCAACCCACCATACAGCGGAGAAAGTACCAACAAAGGTGAGTGGATTATGAAGCTGATGGAAGATTACAAAAAAGAACCAGGAGGAAAAGAAAAACTAAAAGAACAAAACTCAAAATTCATAAACGATGACTATGTAAAGTTTTTGCGTTACGGACAACATTTCATTGAAAAAAATGGAAGTGGCGTTTTGGCTTTTATTAATCCTCACGGCTTTTTAGATAATCCAACTTTTAGAGGTATGCGTTGGAACTTGTTAAAAACCTACGACAAAATTTATACAATAGACTTACACGGAAACGCAAAGAAAAAAGAAACTTGCCCTGATGGAAGTGCTGATGTAAATGTTTTTGACATTGAGCAAGGAGTTTCAATTAATGTTTTTGTTAAAACAGGCAAAAAGAAAGCAAATGAATTAGGCAAAGTTTTTCATTATGACTTATTCGGAAAAAGAGAATTGAAATATGATTTTTTAACGGAAAACTCTCTCAACTCAATTTCCTTCAACGAATTTCTTCCATTCAAAAATAGTTTTTTATTCAAAAGCATTGATGAAACTAAGCTATTAAAGTATAATGAAGGAATTAATCCAGTAAGTTTATTTCAAGTAAATGTAATGGGCTTTCAAACTCATAGAGATGACTTTGCTATTGACTTTGAAATGAATGAAATTAAAAAAAGAGCAAAAGATTTAATCAATAAAAGTTTATCGGACGAAGATATTTTTAAAAAATATCCAATTAGCGATAACCGAGATTGGAAATTAGCAAAAGCAAGAACTGAAATTCAGTCAGACAAAAATTGGGAAAAGAAAGCAATCCATTGCGGTTATAGACCATTTGACAATAGACCTTGCTATTTCAGTTACGTAATGATGGATTATCCAAGAAAAGAACTAATCCAAAATATTTTAGGCAAAGAAAATTTACTGATTGGAATAGGCAGACAAGGATTAGCAATTGGAGATATTGAATGGTGTTTAACAACAGTTTCTAAAAACCCAGTTGATGCAAATATTTTCAGGCGAGGCGGAGTAAATTTATTTCCACTTTACATATATCCTGACACCAATGGGCAACAAAGTATTGACCAAAACAATGAGAGACGACCAAACTTCAACACAGAAATAGTAACCCAAATTGCAAAGAAATTAGGATTAACTTTTACAATTGAAAAAGAAACTACAAAAGGAACATTTGCACCAGTTGACCTTTTGGATTACATCTATGCTGTTTTACATTCAAGAACTTACAGAGAAAAATATAAAGAGTTTTTAAAAACAGATTTTCCGAGAATTCCATATCCAACAAACGAAAAAACATTTTGGACTTTGGTGGCTTTGGGTGCAGAACTTAGACAAATACATTTATTGGAAAGCCCAGCAGTTGAAAAGTACATTACGCAGTATCCTATTGACGGAGACAACGTAGTTACAAAACTAAAATATGAAAACGGAAAAGTATTTATTAACGACACTCAATATTTTGACAATGTACCTGAAGTGGCGTGGACATTTTTTATTGGTGGTTATCAACCTGCACAAAAATGGCTCAAAGACAGAAAGGAAAGAACACTTGAGTTTGACGACATTTTACACTATCAAAAAATCATCGTTGCATTGACACAGACCGACAAAATAATGACAAAAATAAACGGCATTGACATCGAAGCGAAGAAGCCCAGCAGGTAACATTGGGTTTGGCAAAAGTGGGGCGGACGGAATAACAATCAACTTTTTGTAATTCTATGGGGCTTTTGTTCCAGCTTGACGGAATTCTATTTGGCTTTTTGTTGTTATCTTCATCATCGGTTTTTCAATCAGCAGCGGTTCCGGTCGGACGGAATACTAATTCCCCACCTTCGCCAAGCCCTGTTCGTTGTGTGTAACCAATTGACGACACTACTTTCATCAGCAGACAATTAATTATGAGCGACCATAGTATTACAATTGTACCAAGACAATCTGCGTACCCTGACAAAGAAATTAAAGCAAAAGAAATTTTGGATTGGCTTGTTTCGCTTGACATAGTTAAGCCCACACTTTCAGACTGTGTTCTTAGCTCAAATGACGGTTATCCAATTTCAGAAGGGGCGAAAAATATATCAAGTGAACCCGACTTGTTACCATTTGGCTTGTGGACAAGTGGACTTGAAATAATAACTGAACGACAGGTTTTTCATACAGGACAAAATGGAATGGAAGAACTTATCTGCCCAAGTTGTAAGCAAGACATTGCAAACGAAGATTGGGATTTTTTAAGTGAATGGGGCGACAATAAAAGCAACAATTTGACTTGCCCTTTATGCAACGATTCGACAGACATTCATCAATTCAACTTTACACCTAACTGGGGCTTCAGTGACTTAGGTTTTACGTTTTGGAATTGGTCTCAATTCACTGACAAGTTTCTTGAGGACTTCAAACAGAAATTAAATTGTGACATTGATTTAGTGTACACTTGGATTTGACAAATACCGACTGACAGGCTTTGGCTACACACAACATTGGGTTTTATGCAAGTTGGGCTTGACCTGCAAACATCAACTAATTACAAATCCAAGCTGCGGTTCTGGCAGGACAAGCAACTTTCAACTTTAGTTCTTAAATTCAACTTTATATTTTCAATC
>JAFDXO010000079.1 GCA_018267925.1 Bacteroidota bacterium
CTAACGAGGGGTGTAGCTCATTGGGTAACGATAGTAGCGAGGGGCGTTACCGCCTCGCTATGAGTATTACGCCCTTTCAGGGCTAAACCATGCCATCCGCTAACGAGGGGTGTAGCCCATTGGGTTTGCAGTAGAGCCGCATCATAGCGAGGGGGTGATACCGATAAGCACGCTGCCGCAGGGCATGTACCTGCTCTGCTTTATGCAGGGTGCGGTGCAGCAACAGATAAAGTTTATGAAGAAGTAATGTTTCTAATAAAGCTAATTCCCCATCATTCTGTTCTTAGCGAGGGATGGCAAAGGTCAATCCAATCAAGGCATAGAAACCGGAAGCATTGCTGCGAGGTCCATCCGTATTGGAGTTTTGAATTTGCCATTTTTTACCGGCTAATCCTATTCTATATCCCGCTCTGGCAGTAAGCAAAAGTTGATGCCTTTTTGTTAGCGCAAAATCATAGGAAAGTCGCGGATTGATATACCAAAGATACTGGTTGGTATAACTTTTTTCGGTAGCAGGTAATACTAAAGATTGATTGAAATTATTAGCGACAGAAGGATATACCAATTTCAGTTCGTTCATTGCCCAACCAAAACCTAATGAAGGATAAAATTGATGCCTATTTTTATTCACAACAGAATAGTTCATATTAACATCGAGATAGGTTTGAGTAAATCGCAAATCTACAGCATGGTAAGATGATTTAGTTCTGGCGGAAGCAAATGATAAATCTACAAATAGCGGATCAGCAGTACTATTGAGAAGAATGGAAAAAGAAGGAATAGCAGCATTTGTTGGAATATTGGGTAATCCTGCTGAATTTAAAGCATCATTGGTTTCGTCAACTTTCAATGTAGAAATACCGCCCATAATGGAGATTCCACTAAATAGGCCATAGGATCGTGTTTGGGCTATAGAATTGATTGTAAAGGTTGTAAGAAAGATTAGACAAATGGTTGATTGTAAAAATTTCATTTGAGCTATTTTTTTCAAAATTCCATAAAAAAAAGCGATTAAAAAATATTTTTTTAATCGCTTTGAAAAAACAGATTTGCCAAATCACTTCACAACTAACTTGCGAATTTGACGTTCGTTATCAGCATTGAGTTCTACAATATAAATACCTTGTGCCAAATGTGCAATATTAATATTTTCACTAAACTTGGTGCCTGGTTTGCTGATGTTACGCTTCATCAACTGTTGACCTGTGATATTAGTAACCGTGATGGTTGCTTTTTCGACAGCCTTTTTCGTTTCGAAACTAACGGTAAAGTTGCCTTCCGTTGGGTTTGGATATACATACAAGTCTGCAATATTTCCAATATTTTTCACACCGGTAGGCCAGTACGGATTTGACTTATCGTGGAACATAACGATGTAATCTTCAGTTTCACCCGACGTGTAAGGACCACATGCGCTATCAGAAGGAGCATTAGGGCCGGTGTTATTATTCAGGATCAAACGCATTCCTGTAAGCACTCCGGGTATAGCATAATGAGGAATAGTGATGCTATCAATTATTGTGAAATAAGTAGCCGTTGTAAATCCAGTCCAAATATGTTCATTATAAACAGTATTGGATATATCATATTTCAGGTTGTTGTTCAAGTCCATAAACAAAGTAACTTTTGCATCTCCATGAAATCCCGTACGAAGTGTATGATAGACCATTATTTGGTATGTACTATCAAGCCATAGGTGTAGGGTATCCAATTTGGTGTAGTCTGTACGCGAATTAATAGCCAAAGGATTTAGCAAGTGTGGTCCTTGTGCGGGTATATTGATTCCTCGTCCGGAAGAACCGGTAATAGAAAACCCGCCAATATCACTCGTATCCTTAATACCACCATTCGCCAAACTATAACAATAGCAAGAGATAGGCGAATTCATGCTTATTGGCAACACATTAGAATAGGTCGTATCACCGGTCATCGTACAAATCATTCTTACTCGATACCAAGTAGCAGCCGTAACTAAATGATTTGCCGTATCACGATTTTGAGTTCCTGCAATATCTGCCCAACTATTACTATCGGGGCTGTATTGCCAAACATACTGTAATCCATAACGCAATACATCATGCGTTGTATCAATGAGTGTCACGGTATATCCGGCACAAACAGAACTGTCACTGGCACTAATCGTTCCTGCATTAGCAGGTCCGGTACATGGGTGGTTTCTTATTTCAACTAAATAATCTTCCGTTTCTCCGGATCCAAATGCACCGCAAGGTAAAGTGTTACCATTTATTCCTTGTTCCATAGTAATTCGCATTCCTGTAATTCCCGTCATAGTTGAAGGTGGAATTATAAATACAGTATCAGCAACTTGAGGAGGAAGCGAGGTATTTATGGAATTTCTTACCATGAAGCGTTCGTTAGCATCGAAAGCACCATTTTGGTTTGTATCAATCCAAACGCTTACAGTAGTTCCGGGGGAAACAAAATTTCCTGAATTGATTTGTGTTACCGTTAAGGCATAAGTAGAATCATGATATAGAGGAGTAGGCTGTAAAGTAGATGGTGGATTGCGGAAGTTACTATAAGTTTGGTTGGCACCCGGATTATTATTTTGCGGGTTGGCAGATCCATTATTCAATACATTGATACCGACAGGCATTCTTCTGATACGAACATTGCCAATATTTGCTCCGCCCAAAGATGAGGATCCTGAAGTACAATAACAATAATAGAAGTTAGCCGCATATATTCGACGTGCTGTTGTATCTGCCTGATTGGAGTAATTGCACTGTACGATTGCACGGAAATACATGTGCTGAGTTATCGTCGTGTTTATCCAAGTATTATTACCACTGCCGGGAACGGTTGTCCAACTGATGCTATCAACAGATCTTTGCCAAGTGATGGTTAATCCACCGGTATTGCTTACACCCAACAAATTAAGTGTAAATGAAGTTCCGGCGCAGGGGTTAGCAAAAGAAATGTTTCCGGCTGTAGGCTTACCTGAACAAGGTGGTGTAACCGTCACACTGTCTAAACCAATATCTGATTGACCGCCAAGATCACCCGATCCTTGAAAACGAACTATACAAGTAGCCGTGTTACAAGGAGATTGTACTGTATATTGAGTCCAGTTAGCATTCAATGTAAATCCACCTATCTTAGTAAAGTTTGCACCGGCATCGCTCGATGAAAACACTTCAAGAGAATCGTTTCCGGTTGTATTTATATAATAAAACTTTACCTCTTTATTGCCGGAAAAGCCCAAGCCATTATATAATAAGTCAAGAGTTCCTTTTTGATTCATTTGGCTTCCCGCTGAGTGAAAGCGAGCTGAATAGTTGTTTCCGGGGCCGGTAGTAGGGGCGGCTGTTGGGGAATAGGCACCGACTGCTGTACTCATTGGCCAAATAGAAGCTATTCCTTGATCATTTCTTCTCCAAGAATTATTGCTGGTAAATGGATTAATAGCCCAATTCAATGTTCCGTTAGCTGAAAGTGGTGCATCATTTGAAGAGCAACGACTTGTCCAGTTTTCAAAACTTTGACGATAGGGAATGCTCGCATACACCGGTTTCGGGCTACTCATGGTTACGACTAAACTATCAGAATACACAACGGTTCCGGTAGCTCCACACTTTACGGCTAACCTATACCAAACTGTATCATAAATTGGGGGCGTTCTGAAAAACAAACTATTATATCCATAGCCTCCGTTTACTGGCACCCAGTTTACGGCATTTGTATTTTGCTGCCATTCATATACCAAATTCCCCGCCATAGTTGTACCTAATGTGGTCAATGTGAGAGTTTGTCCGGCGCAAACAGCAACGGTATTTCCCGGAACAGGAAAAGCAATATTTGCCATACCATTTCCGTTTACTTTAAGCTTACCGGCTGTTGGTGTGCCTGAACAAGGTGCAGCAATAAAAACACTATCAATTCCGATATCAGAATTATCAGATGCATACTTGGTGCCTTGGAATCGGATTATGGTTTGTGCCGAATTGCTGACAATCGGAATCATTCGTTTGGTAAACCACTGTGCTGTATCAAAAGTGCCTAACAAACTCCATGAATTACCCGCATTCGTGGACATCCATACTTTCAATGTATCATTTATGTTGAAATTAGGTGCTGTATTTAACGGGGTGGTAGTAGTACCCCCCTGATTAATATAATAAAAATACAGTGCTTTGTTTCCGGTAACAGAAGCATTGCTCATGTCCACATAGAAATCCATATTACTGGACAAGCCGGGAAGAAAAGTAGGTGAAGCCGTGTGTAATCTTGCACTTCTACGCGAACCGCCTGGAAACTGTACACCATAAGGATAGGTAATTAAATTAGCAGAATAGGCACCCGTGTTAGTATTTGTCCATCCGGAATTGGTAGGAGTTGTAAGAAAAGTTGGTGTAACCATATTTCCAGTTGTATCTATACGCCAAGTGCTGTATCCAGAAGAAGGTGTTGTTGACCAATTATTTAATATTCCTCCATCATTGGGCATATTGTTAGCAAAAGGAGCAGTTAAACAAGCACTGGTTTTCCAAGCATTGTCAAAACTCATCAAATATCCGGCTGTGGCTAAAGGTGTATAATCAGGCGTAACATTAACTTGAATAGTATTATTGCTAATAGCCCAAAGACTGCTTGCAACACAAGTGTCAATAACGCGAAAAGTAGCATTTTGCACACCGTTGTAAACATAAGCCGGGCCATTGGCTCCGACAACGTTTACCCAACCACTACCTGTATTGATTTGCCATTGATAACGATGCCCTGTATCTACTGCTGCTGAGGTTGCACCCATATATGCGGAAAATCCCGGACATAGTGTAAGGGATGCTGCCAAAGGAGCCGGGCCTGCAGTTTGAGGGCCTAATTCAATGCCACCAACTATATCCGTATTAGGCGTACCGGAACAGTTGCCACGGCGAATAACTTGAATTTCTCTAAAATCAGGCCCTTGTGTACCGGATTGTGCTCCAGCAATTCTAATAATATCTTGATTAGCAGTAGGATTAATAGGAATTCTTCCACCTGAATTCAAGTGATTATGTGTTTTGCATCCTACGATTTCGATAGAATCTGCAACCGGAAAAGAAAGATCGGTATAAAATTTACTAACGATTCCGTGATAACGAATCACTACCGTATCCCAAGTACCAATAACACCATCGTAGTGCATAATGACACAATTGGTCAATGGACGAGAATTTTTGTAAAACACTATTTTATCTATTCCCCCACCTGCTGAAACTGCCGCTGCAAATGGCCAGGTAACATTAATATATCCCATGTTCGGAATGAACGTGAAACAATCATTTGGACCATAATTTGATGCTGCCGGATTCGGGCTGTTTAAGCAATTGGCAATGTAAGCTGGAATGATGCCATTATTATAGTGGTATTCACCATAGTTGTAAGCCCAAGTAGTAGGCCCTAACGCAGGTCCGCCAGTCCCCACTACACCCGTACCGCCATGCGTAAAAACTCCACCATTTGCAGAAAGTCCCCAGTTTGTTTGAGCCTGTACACGACCCTGTCCAAGGCATATCAATACCAGAACAAACACAACCGACAAGAGCATTTTTGGCGTAAACGTATTTTTCATATTTTTCGCTTTATTCCGAACTCAAAATTTTAACTAAATAAAGACACAACTTTCTACCCAGAAAGTTGGGCTATAAATATAGTAACTTTCATGGCACGCAAAGAATATCCTCTAATTTTTTTTAGTGCCACTCCTTTAATCAATGTAAACATTTCTTTATTCTCCAATATCAGTTTGATCAATCACATATAAAGGACGGTCACGAACGTTGTTTATGATTCTGCTGATGTATTCTCCTATCATTCCTAAACAAAGCAATTGAACACCTCCGATAAAAGTGATACTAACTATTGTAGATGCCCAACCCGGTAACACTTGGTTGTGGTCAAACAGAAACACATAAAGTGCATACATTAAGATTAAGAACGAAAGTCCACAAACAATAAAACCAAAGCCGGTGGCTAATTTCAAGGGGGAATCAGAAAAAGCAGTGATGCCATTAAAAGCTAATCGAAGCATTTTTTTAAAAGGATAATTAGTCTTGCCGAACTTTCGTTCATCGCGTTCAAACATGACGTAGGTGCTTTTGAAACCCAGCCAAGCAATTTGTCCACGAATGTATTTATCATACTCCTTCATCTGGCGTAAATAATCTAACACATCCCTACTAATCAGCCTAAAATCTCCGACATCAAGTGGTATTTCAAATGAAACTAACCGAGCCATTAAGCGATAAAACACTTTTGCAGTTGCTAATTTAAATAGGCTTTCGCCTTTCCGTTTGGTTCGCTTAGCATATACGACCTTAAAGCCGTTTTGATATTCGCGATACATATCAACAATCAGCTCGGGCGGGTCTTGCAAGTCTCCGTCAATAGTAACAATGGCAGCTCCTTTCGCATAATCCATTCCGGCGGTTATGGCTATTTGATGCCCAAAATTTCGAGAGAAACTGATGAAATGCGTTCGCTTATCTTTTTCACAGACCGACTTCAACTTCACAAGTGAAGTGTCGCGGCTTCCATCGTTTACAAAAATAATTTCAAATTGTTCAGTTACCTTGACAGCAGCTTCTACCAATCGTTTATACAATTCTTCAATGATTAGTTCTTCATTGAAAACCGGCACTACGATGGATAATTCTATTTCAGGAGTTGGCTCATTCATGTCAACAAATTGGTTTGCAAAACAAACAAATTTATGGTGCAAGAAAGAAGGTTTTTAGCATACCGATGATTAGCGTTCAAAATTTAAACGCATAGTCATTCAATTTCTTCATTGGCTAATGCCAAATTGGAATCAGCTCATCTCTTCTTCACTCAGCCAGCTTTTGTAATAGTCTTTGACATCTATTTTCAATGCTTCTTCCGTTATCATCACCGATTCAAAAGGATCAATCATCACCGCTAATTCTTGTGTTTCTTTTTTACCAATACTTCTTTCGATAGCTCCGGGATGTGGTCCGTGTGGTAGTCCGCCGGGGTGCATGGTTAGTTGTCCTTTCTCAATATTATTTCGGCTCATAAAATCGCCATCTACATAATAAAGAATTTCATCGCTGTCTATATTGCTATGATGGTAGGGTGCCGGAATAGCCTGCGGATGATAGTCATACATTCTTGGCACGAAAGAACACACAACAAAGCCGATGTTTTCAAAGGTTTGATGAATAGGTGGCGGAAGGTGAATACGACCTGTTATGGGTTCAAAATTGAAAATGGAAAAAATGTAGGGATAATGATAACCATCCCAGCCTACAACATCGAAGGGATGATAGATGTAGGTATATGGATAAATCATTCCTTTCTTCTTTATCAGAATATCGAAATTTCCTTTCTCGTCAAAGGTTTCCAGGTTTTGAGGTCGCTTAATGTCTCGTTCACAAAAGGGTGAATGTTCCAGCATTTGTCCAAACTCATTTCTGTATCGCTTGGGAGTGAAAATGGGATTGAAGGCTTCTATGAACAGCAGTCGGTTATCTGGCGTATCAAATTCTATTTTATAAACTGTTCCGCGTGGAATGATGATATAATCGCCATATTGAAACTTTAGTTGTCCATACATGGTGTAAACGGTTCCACTTCCTTTATGAACAAACAGCATTTCATCTGCATCCGCATTTTTAAAAAAGTAGGGTGTACTTTTCATCGGTGCGGCTAAACCAATATTCATGGAACTATTGACAAAAAGGGTTTTACGGCTCTCTACATAGTCTTCCGTTGACGGAATATCAAAACCCTTAAAACTCATTGCATCCAAACTTTCATGCAAGGCAATTTTAGGTTTTACGGAATAGGGTTTTTCTTTTTGTCTGACACAAGTTGGTGGGTGTAAGTGATATACTAAAGAAGAAAGTGAGCTGAAGCCTTGTGTGCCAACCAGCTCTTCTTGATATATTTTTCCGTTCGGCTGGCGAAATACAATGTGGCGTTTGTCGGGAATTTTTCCCAAAGAATGGTAGAAAGGCATTTGTTATTTTTTTGAAACAATAGTAGTCTATTGATTACCCTTGCCGGGTGATTGATGTCAACGAAAAAACTGACAAAACTCACCCGAGTAGAAACCATTCGTTGTTTGCTAATGATAATAGAATAGTTGTTTAGGCTATTGATACTATTCGTCACTTGCGGTGGATGCTATGTTACGATCTAAATGGTAAGTTCGTGTAAAATGGCACCATCTACATTTTTCATCATTACAACCATGATCAAATTCATGGTTCATGATGGCTGTATAAGCGTTTTTAATTTGTTGGGTAACAGTAGTTAGATCTGCCTTAGTTATCGGAACCGTTTTTCTGATAAAATTGTCTTTATCATCTTTTTCTAAGAAGTCGAATAGTCCCTCAGTCATTTTCCAATTTCTGGCAAGGGGATATTGTTGTATCAACAAAGCATAAAACACCATTTGCCGCCAATAATCGCCCCCATTAGGTTTTGCTTCGTTTGGTGGTTCTAAATTGTTTTTGCTTGCATTCACAGCATTTCCTGTTTTATAGTCAACCACCACACATTCCGAACCATGAAATTCGATTTTATCAATTTTACCTTTGATAGGCACACCATCAATGGAGGCTTCAGCGATATTATATTCAGTCAAAACGGTTTTGGGAAAACCGTGAATATAGTTTTGATAATAATCAGTGAGGGCTTTTGAGCCTCTTTCTAACGATCGTTCAAATTGAATTGCAGTAAAAGAGCTTTCTTCTTTATAGAGTTTATATCGGAAGAATGAAATGACTTCTTCTATGGATGGAAAAACTTTGTTGGAGCTTGCCATCATCTTTTTAAAGAGTTGTTCTAAAGCATAGTGCATGGCTATTCCAAAAGAAAGGGCATCAGACTTGGCTTCGGGAACACGCAAAATTTGATCATAGTAAAACGACACCGGGCATCTTAAATACAGATTGAGGGTAGAAGCACTCAACGCAAAATTTTCAAGCCTTTGCTCTATTAATGAACGCTTGGGCATGATCAAGTTCATAGGTGGCTCAGGTGCTAAAGATTGGGCTATGAATTGGGTAATACTTTCATCATTCAATCCTAAATTTTCAGTCTGACAGTTGGCTACAATTTCTTGAATAAAGAGGCTTGCTTCAAGAGCTTTCCCTTTGTTGTCATTTAGGGCATAAGAAATAGACAAGTGTGTTTTGGCTCGTGTCATTGCAACATAAAACAGTCGTCGGGCTACTTCTACAGAATTCTGATCTTCTTCTTCAAATTGTAATGCTTTTGTGATCGTATCGGGGAGTTTGAATGTTTTTCCGGAGATAGATTTTTTTTCCCAAGTTTTGGTATTAGCACCGATTAAAAATACATGTTCAAATTCATGCCCTTTTGCACTATGGGCTGTATAAAAACGGACACCGTCTGTTTGTCTTACTACTTTCTGAATTGGGATTTCAATGTTTTGTTCTCTCATCTGATCAATCATTTCCAAAAATGAGGAAAGCTTGAGGGATCGTTGTTTGGTGGCTTCTTCTTTTACAAAATCAAAAAAAGTATGCAATACTTGCATGTCCCAAACACTGCTTTCGCTTTGAAGAATAGTGGCGGTCAATCCACTATCATAACAAATGGTTTCCAGCAACATGGGCAATTTCAAAACAGTGGATTTATTTATCCAATTTTCAATCCATTTTCCAGCTTTGTGTAGAGCTTTCGGTGCAGATAAATCTAGCGTTTCCAGCAATAGTGCATCCAACAAAAGGAACCTCCAATACTTATGCTTTCTTTCTTTTTTTTGCATGTAATAACAAAGGGTTGCTATATCAATAGCCGGAATACACCAATAGGGGGCATGCAACATTTCAAACAAAAGCCCTTCACCACTAAAGGGGTTGGAAATCTCTCGATTGATATAAGTGAAAATGGCAAGAATTTGTTCAACTAATGGTATTTTTAAAATGTTGACTGGTCGTTTTACCCAATAAGGAAGTTTCTTTCGTTCTAATGAAGCAATGATGTTTTCGGCTTGTTTATGTTGGGCATAGAGCACAGCAATATCACTGAGTTTTTCGCCTTTTTTGTATAAATTCTCAATACGATCAACGATGTCCGCTTCTTCATGTAAGGTGTTGTAATATGCACGGATAAAGGGTTTAGGGAAATTGCCTGTATGAAATCTTTCATTTGCAGCAACAATCTTCTTGTCTAATTTCAGGTCAATTAATTTGTCAATCAATCGTTGTTGGTTATGTTCTATGGTTGCTAATGATGCATCCAGAATTAGCTGAGTAGAGCGGTAATTTTCTTTTAAAACAATGACCTTAATGGTTGCTTCATAGCGTTTGTATAAGTCCACAATGTTTTGTAAACGGGCTCCTTGAAATTCAAAGATAGATTGATCGTCATCCCCCACTACAAATAAATTGGGGCTATCCCAATAATTTGCAAGCAACATCAACAATTCGTTTTGAGCCCCACTGGTATCTTGAAATTCGTCGGCAAGAATATATTGAAACCGTTCTTGCTGCTGTTGTAAAAATTCAGGTTTTTCTTTAAAGGCACGCACCACCCAAAGGATCATGTCGTTAAAATCGTAGCAGCCTGATTCTTGCATTTTTTTATCATACTCTGCAAAAAGTTGGGAGGCTGCTCGGGTTTGCTCCATTTGATCGGTTATTTTCTTAATCTCATTGATTTTTGGGTCGCCCTTTTTAAAATTTTTTCCATTTCGTTGATATTGAAACTTAGGCAACTCGGGCAGGATTTTTAAATAACTGTCTATTGCTAATTCTATCAGCTTAATGCTCCAGTTTTCCGATTTGATTAAATCAAACAACTTAATCAATGGCTTCACATCGCTAAACAAACTACCTTTTAACTTTCGCAACAAATGCCCTTCCGGCAAGGCTTTCAGGATGTCATATACAAAGTCAATTTTTTCCAAATCAGAAATAGGGGCTAATTCTTGTTTCCCGAAATATTCAGTATTGGCAACAATAATATTGTTGCAAAAAGCATGAAAGGTATAGATGTGTACACGCATTGCATCAATTCCAATTATTTGGAGTAACCTTTTTCGCATGGCTACGGTTCCTTCATCGGTGAAGGTGAGACAAAGTATTTCGTAAGGTTTTACTTGGACATCGCTACGTAGCAAATTGGCTATGCGCATAGCAAGCACTTCTGTTTTTCCGGTTCCTGGTCCGGCAATTACCATGACAGGTCCATCAATGGTATCAACAGCTTCCTGTTGTTGCGGGTTCAGGTTGTTGTATCGTGTCTGAAAGAGGCGTTCATTCGGTGTCATGCAATAAAGGATGAAGAACGCTAAAGTTAAGGAGCTTTTCTGTGGATGTTCTTTAAGTATTTTCCATGCCCATTTTCACTTTGAGTTTAAAAAGCCATTTACCAAATTTGCTCTCTAACAAATAATATAAACATGTTTGCCGAATAGCCCAAACACGCTGTGGTAAAGAGTTTCCGTAATACTTTCGATATGCAGCATAGCTTTCGTACATAGCATCCAAATATTTTTCGGAGCTAATACCGTGTGGGTCAAAACGAACTAAGGGATAGTCTATAAAGCCATTTTTTTCGTTAGCAATCCGACATAAAAAATCGTAGTCCATGGCCATTTTCAAATTCAAATCAAACAACCCATATTTTTGATATAAAATTCGTTTTACAAACATGGTTGGATGCAGGGTTCCTCTCATTCCTCTATAAAGTTTGCCTTTTTCAAAAGGCTTACCTATGTTCACCCACAAACCGCCACGCAACATGTGTAGTTTTCCATGACACCACATTAATGAATCATCCTGCTGAAAAAAATCAATTACTTGCGCCAAAACGGTTTTGTCAAAAAAAGTATCTCCACTATTCAACAATTGAGTAATCGTACCTGTGCATCGTTCAATTCCTTTGTTGAAGGCATCGGCAATTCCATTATCTCGCTCGCAAATCCATTTTCTGTAATTGGGTTGAGTTTGAGATTCTAACCACTTTTTTATTTCATCATTGTTAGATCCGTCAACAATCCAATGTTCGGTTGGTAATTTTGTCTGCATGTCAACACTGGCGCATGTTTCCTTTAATTCACCCAGGTTGTTGAAACAAATAGTAATGACGGAGAGGGTCATGACTGAAAAATACTATTGCAAAGTTCATTCTTTACGAAAATAGCATCGCCATATAATGGTGCACCCGTAATTTTTGACAGCGACTGATCAGCAAAGCCTATAAAACGATAGCCATCTTGAATAAAATAATGATACACATCGCCAAATAGCCATTGTCCATCATACAGCGGAGCAAATGAGGTTTCGCAGATAATGGCAGATGCTTGCGCAATCACCTTTCCGCCTCCAGCCAACACTTTTTCTTCATATCCCTGAACATCTATTTTTATCAATATGCCGGGCTCCAACTGTTTGCCATCAAACACATCATCAAGCCTGCGAAGGGTAATTCTTTCTTGTTTTGTGTATTCAGATTCGGGATATAGACGTTTGTGCAAATCTTTCATGCCTAAGATGGATGAGCTAACCAAATTATCACTTACGTTAATAACCGATTCTCCGTTCATATCACTTAATCCGCAGTGATAAGCAGTTACATTCATTCCTTTTGTGTTGAGCAAAAGGTTTTGATAACAAGAAGCAATTGGCTCAAAAGCATAGATTTTTTTTCCGGGCAAGGTTTTGATTATAGTATGAATAAACTGACCTTCATTCGAGCCGATATCAAGGATCGTTTGGATATTCAGTTTATGTAACCAATTTCCTACTTTTACCGATGTTAGGCTGTCTTGCAGTTTTACAATTTCGTAACCAAATCCATTTAGAAATTTTCGGATTGGCAGCGTAACCATTTTTAGCATTCGTGGCGCGTTAAGCCGCAAATCTAATTAAGAAAACATAGCTACAAAACACAAACCTCTGAATATACCAACCTTAGATGAATGCTGAATTTCCGCGCATTACCGTTGTAACGCCTTCCTACAACCAAGCTGAATTTTTAGAGCAGACTATACTTTCCGTGCTGGGGCAGCAATATCCCAATCTGGAATATATCGTAATGGATGGCGGCAGCAAAGATGGTAGTGTGGACATTATCAAAAAATATGAAAGTCAAATAAGCTTTTGGCGAAGCCAGCCTGATGGCGGACAAGCACAAGCAATTAATGATGGTTTTGCTCAAGCAACCGGAGATATTCTCTGCTGGCTTAATTCAGACGATATGTTTATGCCGGGTGTTTTACTTAAAATAGCTCGCTATTTTTCCAATCCTTCAGAGCCGTTAATTGTGTTTGGCAATTGTATTCATTTTCATGAGGGAAACACCAAACTACGCGGAAGCAATGTGGTGAAACGAGCCGTTGATCTTGATCTTAACCTTTGTGACTATATCATTCAACCTTCATCGTTTTGGAGCAAAACCGTATGGGATCAGATTGGCCCTTTAGATGCAAGTCTTCATTTTACTTTTGACTGGGATTGGTTTATAAAGGTTGAAAAAGCTGGGATTCGTTTTCAATCTATTGCAGATTATCTTTCGCTTTATCGCATTCATGATAGCCACAAAAGCGGCACCGGTGGCGATAAACGGGCATTAGAATTAGGCTCTATCTACTTTAAAAATCATAATTCTCAAACAGAGAAAGCCTTTCTAAAATGGCATCGCATAGCAACTAAAAACCCATTGCTGCAAAAAATCATCTACAACTTCGACCATAAAAATTTACATCTACTTAGTCGAATTATTCATCTTTCATTATTTAGGTCAATCTCTTTTCGCACGTATCAACACCTGATCAAAATGTAGGCAGTGGATGCTTTTGATTGAATAAAACCCATGTTGCATTGCATAGAAAATGTATTGACAACTAAAATGATTTAATAGTGTTCAATACTAATGCCGGTCATAGTGTTCAAGAGTTTGTTCAAACAGTTTGTACATTAACCTCTAAAAGTTAAAAATGAATATAGAAGGCATCATAGAAAAACAAAGAGGCTTCTTTCATTCAAACCGAACCAAAGACATTAGATATAGAACCGAGCAATTAAAAAAGCTCCAACAACTCTTGAAAGAAAATGAATCGCTGCTGTATCAAGCTATCAATGCTGATTTTGGAAAATCCATGTTTGATACGTTTATGACTGAGCTTTCATTGGTTTACCATGAAATAAACAAAGCCCTAAAAAACTTAAAAAAATGGAGCAGTCCTAAAAGAACAACATCAGGGCTTTTTCTTTTTCCGGGCAAAAGCTATATCATACCAGAACCTTTAGGAAACACTTTAATTATCGGTGCATGGAATTACCCCTATCAACTCACCCTAATTCCTGCAATAAGTGCCTTAGCTGCCGGCAACACCGTATTACTGAAGCCAAGTGAAATGGCTGCTGAATCTTCAAAAGCATTGGCTCATATCATAAATCGGAATTTTCCGAGCGAATATTTTTATGTGATTGAAGGCGGAGTTGATGAAACAACCGCTCTCTTAAACAACCGATTTGATAAAATTTTTTTTACCGGAAGCAGTCAAGTTGGTAAAATAATTTATGAAGCTGCATCTAAACAACTTACTCCGGTAACGCTTGAATTAGGTGGCAAAAATCCAACTTTTGTATTTGCCGATTCACCTATCAAAATGACTGCTAAACGACTTGTTTGGGCAAAATTTTTGAATGCAGGACAAACTTGTGTAGCACCAGACTATGTTTTAGTAGAAAGCTCAATAGAGCAATCCTTTTTGCAAGCGATGAAGGATGAAATTGAAATGCGGTTCGACAAAAATAAACTGACAGAAAACTACACACGGATCATAAATACAAGAAATTTTGATCGTCTTGTAAACCTCATTGACCAAAATAAAATATTTACCGGAGGTTTTGCTAATAGAGCGGAAAGGTATATCAGCCCTACGATTTTACAGTGTGTTTCTTTTTCTGACCACATCATGAAAGATGAAATTTTTGGACCTATCCTACCCGTAATCCCCTTTACAAATCTTGATGAAACTATTGCTCAAGTCAAATCAAAACCCAAGCCGTTAGCCTGCTACATTTTTTCAAAAGACAGACGGAAGACAGCACAAATTTTGACTGAGATTTCATTTGGAGGCGGTTCGATAAACGATAGTGTCATGCACCTTGCAAATACCAATCTTCCTTTTGGAGGTGTTGGCTTGAGTGGTATTGGGAGTTATCATGGGCAAGCAGGATTTGATTCCTTTTCTCATCATAAAAGCATTTATGAAAAACCCTTTTGGTTTGAACTCAAACTTAAATATGCACCTTATTCAAAACGAAAGTTGAGTCTAATAAAATGGCTTTTAGAATAAATGAATCGCCTCATTGGGAAATGAGCGATAAAAAAAGCATGATTAGAATACGTTTAAAGGCAAAGCAGGGTGCTCAATCAAAAATAAAACACCTGCTTAGCCCTATCTAAACAGGTGTTTTTTCGAAAATAATTGAAAACAATGATTGCGCTGAAAGCTTATGCAAAAGGGATCTTGGCTACACGAGCTTTCACTTGTTTGTCGCGGATTATGATGAATATTTCGCTACCTTCCGATGCTAAATCTTTTCGCACATAAGCCATTCCAATTGCTTTGTTGAGGCTGGGTGCTTGCGTGCCGGAAGTAACATAACCTATTTCTTCACCTTCGGCATTTTGAATTTTATAGCCATGTCGAGGAATACCTTTATCAATCATTTCGATACCGACCAACTTTCGGCTAACCCCTTCAGATTTTTGCTTTTCCAGAATTGCTTTAGCAGTAAAGTCTTTTGTGAATTTGGTAATCCAGCCTAAGCCTGCTTCTAAAGGAGTAGTTGTATCATCAATATCATTTCCATACAGACAATATCCCATTTCGAGGCGAAGGGTATCACGTGCACCCAGCCCGATAGGTTTTACACCATTTGGAGTGCCAATTCGAAAAATTTCATTCCATATTTTTTCTGCATGATCACCCTTATCTTCAAAATATATTTCTACACCACCCGATCCGGTATAGCCGGTTGCACTCACCACTACATCGGGAACTCCGGCAAAAGTTCCTTTCAAAAACGTGTAGTATTTCAAATTAGTAATGTCCATTTCGGTAAGCTGTTGCATATATTGTATGGCTTTAGGTCCTTGCACAGCTAAGAGTCCTATTCGATCAGAAATGTTTTCCAAATACACACCATCTGTATTACGCTCACTAATCCAGTTCCAGTCTTTTTCAATATTAGAAGCATTTACAACCAACATATACTCCTCATTTTCTTGAAGACAATAGATAATGAGGTCATCCACTATACCGCCTTTTTCATTAGGCAAACAAGAATATTGTGCCTTTCCAGCTACTAATTTAGAAGCATCATTGCTACAAACACGCTGAATAAGATCTAATGCTTTGGGTCCTTTCAAAAAAAACTCACCCATGTGGCTCACATCGAACACGCCAGCATTTTGGCGAACAGTTTGGTGTTCTTCATTGATGCCACTATAAGATATCGGCATATTATAGCCTGCAAATGAAGCCATTTTGGCTCCCAAAGCTAAGTGCTGTTGTGTGAATGGAGTGTTTTTCATCATGCGCAAAATTAAGCAGTTAGTATAAATTATAGGCTGATTGTTTGAATCTCCTTCACTTATTGCAGGACACATTAAGCTAAATGCTTCCAACCTTCTTGTCCTGATTTGCATTTTTCCAATACTTCCTTTTGGTTCTTTCACTTAAAAACAAACTAAAAGCAGATTTTTCCACGTCTTAATTTTTAGGTAAATTTTTGTTTACTTTTATTGTCAAGAGGAATTGTCGTATGAAAAAAATACTTACGCTCATTACAGCATTATTGTTGTTTTTTTCTGCTGATGCACAACTACTACCTCCTAATCAACCCGAGCAAGATGCCTGCAATGCTTTGGTACTTTGTGGAAATTCTTTTACCTCTTCATTTAGCTATCAGGGTCAAGGGTTAGTGAACGATTTGACTAACTGTATGTGCGATTCTTTAGGCATCAGTGCGGCTGAATTTAATTCTGTTTGGCTACGTTTGAATGTAAACACCGGAGGCACTATTGTATTCACCCTTACACCGATTAGCCCTCAAGACGATTATGATTTTGCCGTGATAAATATAACCGGAAAGAGTTGCAGCAACTTTTCTCCCAGCGATGTAGTGCGATGTAATTTCAACAACAACAATCCGGGTAGCAATGTGAATGGAGTTATTGGACTGAGCAATTCGGGTACTACGATAAAAGCCGGTGCCGGTGCTTTTGGAAACTCCTTTCAACAAGCTATCAATGCAACTTCTGGTGATGTGTATTTAATCATGATCAACAACTTTGGAAATTATCAGACAGGGGGGACGAGCCAAGGATTCACGATAGATTTTACAGGCTCTACTGCAACCTTTAACGGAACCAATCCATTGATGAGCAGTATAACAACTTCTTGCAATAGTGCCCAGCAAATCATGCTGTTGATGAATCAAAATATTCTTTGCAACACAATTGAGCCGGGAGGAACCGACTTTACAGTAACGGGTGGTACCATTTCCGGTGCAACAGGGGTTAATTGTAGTGGATCTAATGGATATACCGACAAAATCATCATCAATTTTTCTGCTCCTTTGCCTGCCGGCAACTACAATTTAAATGCCCAAGTGGGAACCGATGGAAACTCCTTATTAAATACATGCAATCTTCCTTTGATAGTTCCCGCCTCACTTCCCTTTGTTGTTGCTCCATATACGGCACCTGAATATACAGCCGTCATTCCGCCTTCATGCAGTGAAATAAAAATTGCCCTGAACAAAAAAGTTCGTTGCGATTCTATTGCCCATAATGGATCTGATTTTTCTTTGAGCGGTCCACAAAATGTCAATATTAGTTCTGCTTATGGGCTAGCTTGTGATACCTCTAATTTTACTGATACAGTTATATTAGTTCTTCAAACTCCATTAAGCTATGATGGCACTTACACTGTTACGGCTAAAAAAGGTACGGACGGGAACACCCTCTTAGACAGTTGTGGGCTAAAACAAGCAGTGGGAGACCATATCAGCTTCACCATTCAATCTTATGATGGACAAATAATAGCTCCTAATGACACTGTACTTTGCCGAGGTCAATACATTCAATTAGCCACAACCAACAATGCTTCACTTCCCCTACAAGCCGTAAATTGCGGCACCGACTTTTCTTCTTGTTCAAGCAATCCTAAAATTGCATTCGTAGGTGGAAAGGACTCTTTGTCTGATGCCAATTCTCCTTTTTTTGGCAGTGCTTCCGATCAAAGAGTACAATATCTTTTTACCGGCAATGAACTCAAAGAAATGGGGTTGAAGCCCGGACTAATATCTCAACTTCAATGGAAAGTTTTGCAAAAAAACAGCACGCAACCTTTTACCAATTTAACTATTAAAATGGGTTGCTCGGGATTGTCAAGTCTTGGTTCCAATTTTATTCCTACAATGACTACGGTATTTTCTACCAGCAGTTTCAACACGACAATAGGTTGGAATAATTTTATACTCAGCACACCATATAATTGGAATGGCATCAGCAATATTATTATTGAAGTCTGCTACGATAACATTTCCGGGTCGGGGAATGATTTTGTAGCGCATAGTTTTACACCATTTATTTCCGTTTTAAGAGAAACCTCCACTTCCATTTCGGGTTGTGCTATTTCATCCGGTGTAGTCTCTATTTTTCGCAACTTACGTCCTAAAATACGATTCAACATTTGTGAACCACCAACTAAAGCAGCCGTTTTTTCATGGTCGCCATCGCTTATGCTTAGCGACTCTACCACCCAATCACCAACCGCATATATAAACCAAAATACTACCTACCATGTTTCTGTTCGCGACAAAGACGGTTGTTTACATCGCGACTCTGTAACCGTAACACTTTCCGAGCGACACCCGACTTTAGAACCCCAGGATTCGACTATTTGTTTGGGTAAAATAATAACCTTAACAGCAACCGGTGGGCTTCAATATAGCTGGTTTACAACAGACTCATCAACCATCAGTTGTTTGAATTGTGATATGCCAACCGTAAAGCCAATCGCTGCTACTATCTACCATGTTATCATCAGCGATCAATATCACTGTGCAGATACACTGACTGCTAATGTAAAAGTTCATCCTTTGCCGAATGTATTTATTGAACCACGAGACACCACCGTTAAATACGGTTCTATCATCAACCTGACTGCCACCGGTGCACATTATTATACTTGGTGGCCGGCCGGTGGGCTGGATGATGCCAGACTGGCTACTATTCACGCAACCATAACCCATCCTATTACACTCAATGTGCTAGGAATGGATGACAATGGATGTACCAACTTAGACTCTGTGCATATTTCTGTTGACTACAATGCTCCAATTGTTATTCCCAGTGCCTTTTCTCCAAACGGAGATGGTCGAAATGATCTATTTCGTATTGGCAGCCTTACTTTTCAAAGAATATTAGAATTTCGAGTTTTTAATCGTTGGGGACAAGAGGTATTCAACACCACTATTCCTTCAGAAGGGTGGGATGGCACCTTTCATGGAGAACCGCAGGAAGCGGGAGTTTATCAATATCTCATTCGCATCGGATATCCCAATGGTCGAGTGGATTTATACAAAGGTGATGTTACTTTAGTTAGATAAATACGATGGCGAAAAATTGTTTGAGTCAGGCAAAAGAGCCGAAAAAATTACTGAGATTATTATGGAAAAGTATTTATTCAGTACACTTTCAAACCTTCTGGATCTCCAATTTATATTATACTAAATAGGCATCAAGCGACTGCAACAAAATTGACATCAACTCGTGAAATAGCTTTCTGGCAAAGGTTTAGCTGGTTCGCAAAATAAAATGCTGCCGTTCTTTAAATTCGTCTTTAAAGAATAATAGTCCGACTTTAAACAAATCAATACTCATTCGAACGGATTGACTTTCACATACTTTTTTCCATGCTTCGCTATGCTCTTTGCTATGGTGAATTCCAATTAAAGCAATGATATCGTTGGGGCGAAGATGTGATTTATATTTTGACCATGCCCGTTGCCAATCATCTGAATTGGGCAAATCAATTAAGTATAATTCCGGAGCCGGATATGTTGAAAATTGAGCAAAGTCAAACCGCTCTGTTCTGAGCTGAACATCGCTTTCGCTATTATGCTGAATAGACAAAAAAGTTTCTTGTTCGCCATCATTGTTAGTGACCCACAGAATATGTTGACATTCAAAATGAGTAAGGATTTTATTCACTAATTTTCGGTGTCGTGTTGTGGCAAGCATTAGATGTGGAGCTGCATTCTTTTTTTTCAATAATGCCTCTGTCAGCTCATATACAAAGGGAGAATGAACTCCATGCCGGTTTTTGGCGTGTCGGCGATATTTAATGTATTGGACTATTTGATGTGTACGACTCACAAACTCATTCTTTCTAACTGTTGAAACGAAAAGGGAAAAGCGTGTTTTTCATCTGATTCATGGTGTTCTTCCCACACTATTTTCCAATGGCTATGATCCAGTTCCGGGAAAAATGCAGTTGCTTTCGGCACTTTCGTATTTACCCTTGTAATATACAACCTGTCCAGTTTATCCATTGTTTCAGCAAATATTTTTCCTCCGCCTATAACAAAAGCTTCATCTACCTGCTCTTGTTCCAATCTTGAAATTGCGCTTTGCAAATTATTGAATAGTAAAACACCTTCTGGAACATAAAAATCTCTATTACTTGAAACCACTATATTCAAACGGCCAGGCAAGGGCTTACCAAGAGAATCAAATGTTTTTCGCCCCATCAACACTGGTTTACCCAATGTCTTTTGTTTGAAAAATTTCAAATCAAGTGGCAAATGCCACGGCAATTCAGAGCCTACACCTATTGCGTTATCAAGAGCTACTGCTACAATTCCGGAAAGTGTCATCAGTCGAATGTTATATTTCTAAACAGCCACCGGTGCTTTGATCGGTGGATGGCATTGATAATTTTCAAGCGTAAAATCTTCAAAAGAAAATGAAAACAAATCTTTGACTTCAGGGTTTATTTTCAAAGTAGGCAAGGGATACGGCGTACGTGACAACTGAAGTTCAGCTTGCTCAAAATGGTTGTTATACAAATGTACATCACCAAAGGAGTGTATAAATTCTCCGGCCTTTAAACCGCAAACTTGTGCCATCATTAGAGTTAATAAAGCATAAGAAGCAATGTTAAACGGTACTCCTAAAAAAACATCTGCACTGCGCTGATATAATTGACAGCTCAATTTGCCGTCAGCAATATAAAACTGAAATAAGGCATGACAAGGACTTAGAGCCATTTTAGGCAAATCGGCAACATTCCAAGCATTCACAATCATACGCCTGCTGTCCGGATTAGTTTGAATTTGCTGCAACACGTCTTTGATCTGATCATAAGTCTTTCCATCTGCTCCTTGCCAGCTACGCCATTGATGCCCATATACTGGACCTAAATTTCCATCTGCATCTGCCCATTCATCCCAAATACTTACGCCATGCTCTTTTAGATAGTGAATATTCGTATCGCCTTTCAAAAACCAAAGCAGTTCATAAATAATAGATTTTAGGTGAAGCTTCTTTGTTGTCACCATCGGAAAACCATCTTGCAGATTAAATCGCATTTGATATCCAAAAACGCTACGTGTACCGATTCCTGTTCGATCAGGCTTGTCAGAGCCATGATCCAAAATGTACTTTAGTAATTGTTGATATTGCTGCATAATCTCGATATGAAATTCAAGAATACAAAGTTAAGCACGTTCTCAAGGCAAACCCATTGAAACAAAAAAACAAAATAATCTTGTACGTTGAAGTTACATACAATCATCGTTTTATCGAATGCAAAACGAAACTTTTTAAAATCAAAGCGACATGGAAAATCAAAAGGATTTTTAGTAGCCGGCTATTAATCAAAATAATTTTTGAAGGGTCTATTCCTTCTACTTAGGAAGGAGTTTATTGGATTGACCTACTTTTGAAATCCCATAATTTAAACTGAGGGAAAAAATTGTGAAAAAAATAGACATCCACACCCACATCATGCCTGAGCATATTCCAAACTATTTTCAAAAGTTTGGTTATGGTGAATTTATCCATTTAGAACATCATTGTCCCGGTTGCGCACGCATGATCAAGGGTGACAAGGTTTTTCGAGAAGTAGAACAGAACTGTTGGGATCCTCATACACGTTTAAAAGAAATGGATATGACCACTGTTAACACGCAAGTCTTATCTACCATTCCAGTTTTGTTCAACTATTGGGCTAAACCTGCTCACGGGCTGGAAACGTCTCGATTTTTTAACGACCATATTGCACAATGTGTTTCCCTATATCCTGACCGTTTTATTGGGTTAGGAACCGTTCCGATGCAAGACATAAACCTTGCTATTCAGGAAATGGAGAGGTGTGTAACTGAATTAAAATTGCCCGGTTTAGAAATTGGTTCAAACATTAATAACCAAAACCTAAGCGACCCCATTTTTGAGCCTTTTTGGCAAGCTGCTGAGGACTTAAATTGTGCCTTATTTGTTCATCCTTGGGAAATGATGGGCGAGGGCCTTATGCAAAAGTATTGGTTGCCTTGGTTAGTCGGTATGCCTGCCGAAACGGCTAGAGCTATTTCATCCTTAATTTTTAGTGGGGTATTTCGTCACCATCCAAGATTACGTATTGCTTTTGCACATGGCGGTGGTAGTTTTCCTTTTACCATAGGTCGTATTCAGCATGGTTTTGATGTACGTCCAGACTTGTGTGCCATAGACAATCAAGAAGACCCCAAAAGCTATTTGGGGAAATTTTGGATTGATGCTCTTTTGCATGATTCGAAAGCCTTACAATACGTTGTGGATGTGATGGGAGAAAGCAAAGTGTGCATGGGTAGCGATTATCCCTTTCCGTTGGGCGAACATACTCCGGGTAAACTCATTGAGTCTATGAGTGTCTTTTCAGCAGAAACAAAAAACAAATTATTACATCAAAATGCTGCAGAATGGTTGAACATCAATTTATAAAATTGCGCTTCGTTTGATAACTTCACCATCGTGAAGCATTTAGAATTATCCCGTTTTACCACTTGGTTTATTGCCCTCCTTTTCGGGTTAAGCTTTACTATTTCATCTCATGCACAGCGGTATCCATTCTATAATCTAAGCATTGAAGATGGGCTTATTCAAACACAAATTCGAGGGCTGGCTCAAGATAGCATCGGCAATTTATGGATTGCAACTATCGGTGGGCTTTCGCGTTTTGATGGCGTTTCCTTTCGCAATTATACTGTTCGAGATGGGCTTCCCACAAATGGTCTCTACTCTATAGCATTTGACAAACATGGAATATTATGGATTGCACACAATCGGGGTATTTCACGATTTGATGGACGAACATTTACAGAAACACCCTGTAAAAACAGACCTGTTCTTCGTATAAAAATAGCTCCTGATGGCTCCGTTTGGGGCGTTTCTAAAGGGCATTTGATTCGTTTACAAAACAACCGATTCAGCGAAATCCCTATGCCGGACTCAGGTCAATTTGCCTATTGTGTCTTACCAGAAAAAGATACACTTTGGATTGGCTCGAAAGGAAAATTAATGATTTATACTCGAAAGGGATGGGATAGCCTGCTGGTACCCCCTACTCATACTTTTTCAAATCAATTCTTAATACACTTAAAAAGAGATGCGTTTAATCGCATTTTGTGTGCTACGAACACCGGTATTTATCGAATAGACTCAGGTGCTTTAAAACCCATTCATGTAAATGGAAAACCCTTAGACAACCTTTCTGACATTCGTTCTATATGCGAAGATCCGGATAAAAATTTATGGATCGGACAAACAAATGGTGTTATTCGAGTGTCTGATACCACATTGCAATTTTTTAATAAAACAAACGGATTTACCAACAATTCAGTTGAGGACATTCTAACCGATCATGAGGGAAACATTTGGCTTGGCTCAGACGGGCAAGGACTTTTTCGATTTTCAGGTGCTCGCTTTACCATGCTTGACGAATCGTCTGGCTTACCCAGTCAGCAGATAATGAGCATTGGTAGCGATCCCATGGGGCATCTTTATTTTGGCACTTACGACAATGGTTTATTCAGCTTTGAAAACGGAAAGGCATATAAGATTCCGGTACCGCTAAAGGGAAAGGCTTCTATATTTTCTCTTCGGTATCATAATGGTGAATTATGGTTTGGCACATCTGGTTCCGGCTTGTTTCGATATAATGGACGCAGATTTAAACAATATACCCGAGAAGCAAATAGGCTAATTTCCAATACTATATTGTCGTTGAATTTTGATCATAAAAATAGGCTTTGGCTTGGTGGTGTTGGAGGTGCTATGCTGTATGAACACGACACTTTTCATCTATTACCCATCAACAGGCGGTTAGTGAGTGATTTTGTAACCATTGGCAACGACAGTGTGTTAATGTCCACAGAAAATGGACTAATCCTATGGAATAACGGTACAATTTCGCGTTTTATTACAGACTCACCCGCCGACAGTTCTTGGCTACAATGCTTTGCCCTGAATGGAAAAAATCTTTGGATGGGCTCGTCAAATAACGGGTTGATGTGTTTTAATCTGCAATCAAAAAAGTTCTTTCAGTTAGGAAAAGAAAACGGGATTGCTTCTGATTTTGTTTACAATTTGATTGTTGACAATGCCGGATACCTATGGGCTGGAACAGGTTATGGAATTAATAAAATATGGTTAGACGAAGCGGGAAACCCTAAGACTGAATTTTATGGGAAATCAGATGGTATTTTAGGCATGGAAAGTAATCATGGTGCTGTATTGAAAATGCACGATGGTAGCATTTGGTTTGGAACTACTGACGGAGCAATTCACTATCGCCCTTACGCACGCTCCATTCAACCCAATCCAAGCAGCATTGTCCTGCAATCGGTGCTACTGTTTGGAGAACCACTCAAAGACAGCAGCTACTACCAATACTTAGATCAATGGAATCAAATTCCGATCGGCTTACGACTACCCTATAAACAAAACACCTTAACCTTCGACTTTCATGCTATAACCCTTACGGGAGGCGGTTCTTTAAAATATCGTTATCGAATTGAAGGCTTGGATGCTCCTTGGTCTGAATGGTCTAAAAATACATCCATTACATTCTCCTCTCTTCCACCCGGAAAATTTCAATTACACGTTCAGTGTAAGACTACCGGAGAAACAGAAATTGTTCGTGAGTTATTTTACCCTTTCGAAATTATTACACCTTTCTATCGCACCATTTATTTTAATCTCATCATTCTTGCTTCTTGTATTTTATTAGGCATACTGATTCAATACATCGTACACCAAAGGAAATTAGCTCGGCTTCGATTAGTAGAACGGCTTCGAAAAGACGAACAAATTAAAGTGCGGCTTCGAACAGCAGAAGACTTTCATGATGAAATCGGCAATCGCCTAACCCGAATTAATGTTCTAAGCAATGTACTAAAAAAGAAATTGGGAAAAATTTCGCCCGAAGGTGAGCGCATTATTAATCAAATTCAAGAAAACACCGCTCAACTTTATAGTGGCACTCACGATATTCTCTGGTCATTAAAGCCAACTAATGACGACCTCTTTGAAATACTTCATAGAATTGGAGATTTTGGAAATGAACTTTTTCAAGACACACAAACGAAATTCCAATTCCTTGACTCCGACAAAGACTGGCATAAATACCGACTACCCTTAGACATCAGTCGAAACTTGATTATGATTTTCAAAGAAGCACTCAACAATGCTCTAAAATATGCCCATGCTAAACACATTTCCCTACATGCCACACTACGGGATGATGATGTTTTGCAAATGGTTTTGAAAGAAGATGGACGAGGTTTTGACTTGATATATGCCAAGCGAGGACATGGATTAGACAATATGAAATTACGAGCAGAACGCATTAAGGGACGATTATATTTTGACAGTGAAAAAGGGAAGGGAACCATTATCACTTTGACATTTAAACTCGTGAAAAAATGAACCTCAAAAACTGTTTTGCGTTTACTTTTTATCATTAGTGCTTAAAAATAAATCAGGAACAAAGCGTTTACTTTTTAACATCCCCACCAAACCAAAAATTGAATCGAATGGATGAATTTGTAGTCTTAGTGAATGAACAAGATGAAGAAATAGGAACAATGGAAAAGCTGACTGCACACCAAATAGGAGCACTACATCGTGCTTTCAGCATCTTTATTTTAGATCATGAAAATAATTTGATTTTACAAAAACGAGCATTCAACAAATATCATTCCGGCGGTCTTTGGACAAATACTTGTTGCTCTCATCAAATGCCTGGCGAAGAAGCTCTTTCTGCTGCCCAAAGGCGTTTGCAAGAGGAAATGGGTTTTAGTTGCCATTTAGAATTGCTATTTCATTTTCGATATCAAGCATCAGTAGGAAATGAGCTGATAGAAAACGAGTATGACCATGTTTTTTGGGGACGATATGAAGGTCCTATCCAATTAAACAACGCTGAAGTGGCTGACTATAAAATAGTAGATTTAGCTTCACTCAAATCATGGATTAATGCACGCCCACAAGACTTTACGGCCTGGTTTTTATTAGTTATGCCTACTTTTCTAAACACCCTTCAATCTAAAGGAATTCAGTCTTAATGAAATTGATAACAGCCAATGTCAAAAGCACCCATCCTAAAATAATCATCCAAATCTTTAGTTGCTGATGTAGTAATACCGGCACCGATAAGAGGCGATTGCGGGCGTAATCTAAAGTTTAGTTTTTGTTCGTTTTCAAAATAGGGGTGTTTGTTCAAGATATTGTTTGATTGTTGTGCCACGGCAATAGTGCTTTTGTTTTCAATCATGCAATTTTGAAAAACGGCGTTATAGCTTGCTGCATCTTTCTTGGCACACACTACTTTATCCAAATCATAACTGGAATCAGTAGGATTAGGAGAAAAGTAAAAAACACAATTAGCAAATTGCGCATTTAAACTACCAACAATTGATGTTGTGTTATCAACTGCAAAATAGTTCAACACGGCAGCCAGTGGTTCATCAGACCTCGACAAGTCTATAAAATTGCAATTATTGAATTGATAATTTCCACCTTGAAGAATCGCAAGTGCTTGTGCTCCACATCGAGTAACTAATAAATTATCTGCCTGAACATTAGCCTGAAAACATAAAAGCCCATGTCCAAAAGAATTATCAATAATCGTGTTTACAAGGCTGAGTTGATTGGGTGAACCAGGTTTCCCAAATACTTCAATAGCAAAGGGGAGTCCGCCACCTGAGGCATTACCGCAATTGATAATTCTGGTGTTTTCAATTCTGTTACCTATGCTGCTGCTATCAAAATAAATTCCACCCCATTCGCCCGGATAACCCTTGTTTCCAAAATAGCCTCTATCTAATCGGTCGCCCTGAAAAATAACTGTGTCTTTTTTACTTCCTCCAACACCACACAACAATTGTCCACGTACATACAAGCGAGAATCCGCGTGCATATAAACTCTTGCACGGGGTGGTATGGTGAGCGTAAAACCTTTATCAACCAAGGCACTGTGAAGAATAACATAAGGTTTATCTGTCTTCCAAACATCATTTTTTTGAATCACACTATCACGCAAATAATAAGCATTTTGCCCATAGGCAAATAATGGAATTGAATAGTCATTCCCATTCAACGTTGCTATAAGCTTATCTTCTACCACAAAAGGGATAGTATCGTTGTTAGGGTCAATATTGACAGTTGCAAAAACATAAATACTATCGTGAGCAGCTATTTCTACATTGCTTACATTATTACCGCTTATTCCGTTTACGTTCAAATGAAAATAAGAAGCCTTCCCACCATTCAATCTCACGGATTGCAATACAATTCTTTGCCCTTGTGGATTAACAATCTTAACTGGAAGTGTAAAACTTCCTAAGGAAGTGAAAACCGTATCAAAATTTAAAGTGTCGGTAGAAAAGCGTACTTCACCCCCGGAAGAGAGCAATTGATCTTTCTTGCACGCGCTGCTCAGAGCAATAATAGCCGTGCAAAGAAAAAGAGCAAGGTAGTTTTGAACCCGCATGAAAAAAAGTTAAGCAGTAAAGGTAAAATAACCATAAGAATAACGACAAACGATGAAAAAAATTTTGAACCGGATAAAAGAACCTCTTATTCTATCTTTTGTGAGAAGGTGATTGCATGTTACTTTTGCAACACGGTATGAAATGCCTTACTCTGCTTTCTGACTTAGGGTTGACGGATGCTTCCGTAGCTATTGCAAAAGGTATCTTGATTCAATATACAACTGATGTTTCATTTATAGACATTAGTCACACGGTTGCACCCTATCATCTTCAACAAGCAGCCTATTTGTTAGCAAATGCTTATCGGCATTTCCCTTCAGGCACAATTCACGTTATCCTTTTCAATGTCTTTTCAGAAAAAGAGCCTCGAATGATTTTATGTGAACAAGATGGTCAATATTTTATTGCACCTGATAATGGCGTGCTTTCGTTAGCAGTTAACTCTAATCATAAACCAATCTGGAATTGCTTAGATGCCGGAAAGGATAAGCAGTTTGTACATTGGCTTCATCGCACAGGAGAAATCATTTCGCTTATTCAACGAAATGAGCATGTTCAATTAACCGAATGTGAAATGAAACATGCACCATTGCACTGGCTGCCTTCCATAAATGAAAATGGCTTAGAATGTCATGTCATACACATTGACCATTTTGGTACAGTGGTATTAAACATAACACAAACTCAATTTGAAGCTGCTCGAAATGGTCGTCAGTTTTATATTGAGTTTGCTCGAAAAGAACGTGTAAGTGAAGTAAGCCACCATTTTTCTGATTTAACTCCCGGATCAAAATTGTGTCGTTTTAATGCTGCCGGCTACCTTGAAATTGGTGTGTCGCAAGGAGATGCTGCCGGATTATTTGGATTACGGTTATATCAACAACATCATTTGATTTATAACACCATAAAAATTAGATTTGAATGATTGTCCGTATCGTAAAAATGCAATTTAACTCGAAGGATTGTTCTGCCTTTCAAGAATTATTTGAATCTCGAAAAGCAGAAATCAGGTCTTTTACAGGTTGTATTCATTTAGAATTATGGCGAGATACAACTGATCCAACTATCTTCTTCACATACAGCATTTGGCAAAGCCAAGCAGCTCTTGACAAGTATCGCTTTTCAGATTTTTTTAAAGATACCTGGACACAAACTCGAAAACTTTTTCATGAAAAAGCACAAGCATGGAGCGTTCAATCCATTTCAAGACAATAAAAAAGATGAATGCCTCAATTCTACTAAGCTATAAAGCTGATAAAATTTTTTCCTGAATTTCTTTCAATTGATCATTTGAAAGCATAAGCTTTTTTCTGGAAAAGTTCAAATCATCCATACTATTTATTGGCACAAGGTGCATGTGTGCATGAGGCACTTCCAAGCCAACAACACTGATGCCGCAACGATTACAAGGAAACACTTTTTCAATAGCTTTTGCGATTGGTTTTGCAAAAATCAACCATTCACCAAGCAGAGAGTCATCAACATCAAAAAAACGATCAACTTCAACTTTAGGAATCACCAACACATGACCTTCAACAAGGGGAAAAATATCTAAAAAAGCAAAAAAATGTTCGTTTTCTGCTATTTTAAAACAAGGTATTTCGCCTTGAATAATCTTTGAAAAAATGGTTGCCATAAACTATATAGAAATCTGTTCTATTTTAAATTTCAATATTCCGCTTGGAACTGTTATTTCAGCTATATCACCAACTACTTTTCCCAACAATCCTTTTCCGATAGGAGATGCAACAGAGATTTTGGCTGCTTTTAAATCCGCTTCCTTTTCTGAAACAATTTGGTATTCCATTGTTTTCTTAGTGGCTAAATTAGTTACTTTAACCTTGCTTAAAATGGATACCTTACTGGTATCTATATCTTTAGCTTCAATAATTCTAGCAGTTGCAATAGCAGATTCTAATTGAGCGATTTTAGCTTCGTGATAACCTTGTGCTTCTTTGGCTGCATCATATTCGGCATTTTCTCTAAGGTCACCCTTTTCTCTGGCTTCTGCAATTTGTCGAGCAATTTCAGCTCGACCGCTTGTTTTCAATTGAGTGAGTTCCTCTCGCATTTGGTCGAGGGTTGCTTTTGTTACATAGTTTGTACCCGACATGATCATTCTAGTGTTTAGTCTTCAAAAAAATACAACGCCTCTGTTTGAAACAGAAGCGTTGAAAATGCAAAATTACAAAGAATTTATTCTTCCGCTGACTTTTTAGACTTTGGACGAGTCATAAAGCGAAGTGAAAATACGTGTACCCCGTTATTTGGACGAGCCGTTGGACGATAGGAATAATCAATTGCCAAGATGGGTCCGCGCTCACCAATTGCTTTTTGAATACTGGCACCGGCAGCTATTCCTGTGTAAAACGTGCTTGAATTAGTACTGCCTATTCCTTGTTCCCAACGATAAGCACCTCGAATCATAAAGGTTTCTTTAAAGGCATATTCTACACCACCACCGATATAGTCATTATTAAAAGAATTAGATGTAAAATTCAGCATGACCGAAGCCCGATGTTTAGGTTTTTCATCTTCATTTTGTAAGCGTTTCTCGTCCAAGTAGAAATCATAAGATGCACCAAAATTCAAATAGGTAGGCATTTCAAATTTCTCAGTTGGTGTTTGTGTGCTAAACTGTTGGCTGGTTGTGTTTCCCGGCATTTGGGCATCAAAAGCAAATCCTTGTCCCGAAAACCGCATATTGGTTCCTACATTTCGAAGAGTAACCCCAAAATGGAAGTTATCTCTTTTACCTGTAACATACTGAACACCGCCTTCAAAACAAGCACCGGTAGCTTTTACGTTGGTTATTTGTTCAGAAACAAAAGTTGCACCTAATCCGGCACGAATACTGTTTGAAAATTCCTTAGCATATCCCAATTGGAATGTTAAAAACTGAGGATTGTAGCTTCCGCTATTTTTTCCTTCTGGGTCTTCCGTAGTGGTGATAGGAATATTTCCAAAACTCATGGACATAATATTGAAACCAATCACACCGGCATTTCCAACCTTTTGTGCCATTCCTAAATTATTGACCGAAACATTCGATCCACGCAAGTAAATGGAATGTGCCATTCCCACCTCAGTATTTTGAACGTAAGCAAGTCCGGCAATATTGTTCTTCATGGATTCTACACCTCGAACATAAGAGCTGTTCATGCCGAAAAGACCAGTGCTTTGAGCCCAAGGATTGATCAGCAGCTCTGTGGCACCAGATTGACCAGTCCGATCCTTATTACCTGCAAAAACCGGCACTGCTAAGACAACGGCACATGCTACAATCGAAGCGTTTGCTATAATTTTTTTCATAGACTAATTATGAAATTTAGTAAGTCCGCCTAAACGGACTTACCTGTTTAAATTAATATTGAGTGATGTCTATTGGACGCATAGCGCCAAACCAGCGAATTATTTTTTCTCCAATACCTTCTGCATTAATATGCACTAAGTACATACCACTTGCAATCGGTAATCCTTTAGCATTTCGAATATCCCAATCCAAGAAGGAAACATTATTATCCTTATCCAATTTTCTAATTAATGATCCATCCAGTGAATAAATCATAATGGTTGCTTTAGTTGGCAAACCAACAATCCGTACACGTGTGTCCAAACGGTTGATTTCATAACCGGGTGAATTTGCATAATATGGATTGGGCACAACAAACATTTTGTCTAATAATGCTTGCTTATCACTATAGTACTTATTAGTTGCATCACTAAGATCTTTGGTTGCTAAAGAATTCGTACTGAATTGATACCAAGGGAAACCTTTGTTACTATACATTGCCATAGTATCAACTCCCGGAGCTACATAGCGAGCATAAGGGCGAGTAATACGGAATTTCAATGTGGTTACAGTAGGAATCAACCCATCTTTTAATGAGCGCATAGCAAATCCTGTATTTGTCATGGGCAATCCCATCCACATAAAGGACTGATAGGCACTGTTCTTTTTTGGGATATTGGTGCTTGCCATTACTTTTGACAAACTATCGCAACCATCGTATTTTGTAGATGATACATATACAAAGTGACGACCACCCCATACATTGTTTCCGCCATTATCAATAAGAATGTTTGTTGGATTCCAAAGCATGTCTCGACCATTGTTAGCAGTCAGATATGAGTCTTCACCAAAAACAATATTCAAACGTTGTCCAGATTCAACATTGATAGCATAACCCGGGAACCAAGAGAATCCAGTATCTTTAGCTACCGTTGAATAAACGGGGTTTCCATTGTTGTCATACTGCTTATTCCAAGACTGATGACTACGAATGTCTAATTTCTGAACACCACCTTCACCTAAGCCACCGTTGTTGGTTTCAACTACCACACAACGAGACCACTTAGAAGTATCCGGTGTGAAAACAATATCAATTCCATAAAGACTACGAAGTGTTGGAATTCTATTATTTTCATCACGAATAACTCCAAAGTCGCAACCGGCTCCATTATCAAATGCGCCTAATACATACGGTGCCCAAGTACCTCTTGTAAAACTATATGCGGGCAACAAATTTTCATAGAACGATAAACTATCTCTTGTATATTTAAGCGTTACAGAATTATAATTACATGGAGGTGTCGGTTGTCCGGGTTGTGATTGATAAACGTACATTCCGCTTCGAATCCAGTTTTGTGGGCTTGTCTGTTGCCCATCGTTTACACCACCCAACCAAGTAAGAGCAGGGTTAGCAAATATAATCTGAGAACTTGCGGCAACACCTTGTTGAGTCAACAATCCATCACCATTAGATTCATCTTCACCCGGCAATACTTGTTGTTGCATGGCTATAGAGATACCATAATTGGCTATGATCTGCTCATTTAATTTATCAATATTTAATTCACTATAAACTGTGTCTTGACCATTTCGTACAAGTGTCCAACGAGTTTTATTAGCTATAAGATTTTCTGTTACCATTTGGTCGTAATTGGCTCCCGCTTGAGTGTAAGGTGCGGGTTGACGCTTATCAGGTGAAACATAAATACTCCAAGTACCCGGAACTACTTTTAAAGGATCAATTACTTTCAAATTTACTGGCCCCTTACCAGCCATATATACCGGTTTAGAAGATTGATAACCGGTAGTTGGTGATAAGGCTTCTAAGACAGAAGAATCTGTCATATCTAAGAAATTTCCACCATTTCCTATGCCCTCTAATTTACGAATAACAACTCCATCGCCAAAATCAGAATTTATTTGCGTGCCAACTTGATGACTAAATGGATTGGGCATTGCCTCAATAATTTGAATAGGTGAGCCACCTGGGCCATGCGCACTTTCTAAATAAACTACATCTTGTGTAGTTTCCTGATGACGAGGATCAAAGTTTGCAAAGTTGTTATACGCATAAGCTATAGCTACATAATAGTAGTTTTTATAGTTTACCAAATTCTGATTTAACCCCGTAGCAAACATATCTTTGGTTACAGAGAAGCTGTGTACAATACCACTATCCCGACCATTCACTTTAATTTGCGGATCCCAGCATGTATCCGGGCAATTTGTAATGTTAATATTTTTTGCCCAATTAACTAATTGTGTTCGTCCGTTCTTCAGGTCACATTGAAATACAATTTGAGCTACATCCGTGTTTAACTCGCCTCGTTCATTGAAAATTTGGCCCAAGGAAATTTGATTATTCTTCAGTTGATAAACAATATAGCCTTCAAATTGATACAAAGAATCGGGGCTATGTTGGTTAATTGCTTTAAGTGCTTTAACTCTATACTTTGCGGAATCCTTTTGATAACCAAATTTCTCTTGGAAGTTGGTGCTATATGAAGGGTTTTGCAAATAGAATATAATTTTATTGTCCATTTCACGCTTAACTAATAAGGGGGCTTCTGGACCTTCTATTGTTTTAAATCCATTATCAAATAATGATTGCGCAATATCATCAGCTAAACGAATCTTTTTAAAAGATGTTACGGGACAACCACCTACACTGGCTACCCACACCGCACCAATCGTAATATCATTTACATTACCCGGATAAAGGATAAATGGACCGGCAGAGTGAATAAAACGACGATCATAAGGAGGATTACCACAGTTACACTCAGACCACTCGTTTTTATCTGGATCACCAAAGAATACATAGTTTGTCTTTGGACCGGGACCTAAAGCGGTTGTTTTTACACCCGGACCCTGAAAATCGTTATTAAATGTTTGTCCATTTCGAGAGGTTCCGGTAATGTAGTTATATACCTGTACACCATTTCTGGGGTCACCAATACGCTGATCATCACCATTATTAAAATAGGTGAATGCCGTCATTTTTAATACAGAATCTTTAACTAATACCCCTTGATTGTAAAAGTATTTATGCGGACCTCTAAAAAAGTCAACACCAATCATAGGAATATCTGCACCATAACTATTAGCTTCACCATGACCGTCAAAGTTGGTACCATTATAAAGAATACCAAGACCACGAACGGTATCGCAACCAATGTAATCATCAAACGCATAACCTAAGTCAGCATCTGTCCAAGTAGCCATAAAAGTGCTATCCAAGTTAGAAGTACCCCAGTTAATTAAGCGATAATTATAGAACGTTGCATCATTCATAAAATCTTTAGAGGAAAAGGCAAAAGCTCCTGTTTGAACTTCCATTCCAATAGATTCTGTTTTGGTTTGTCCTTTTGTATTTCCTACATCATTAAAAACCCACCAAATATATTGGTCACCCAAAAGATCTCCAATGGCAGCATCACCCGGAAAATCTCCACGTTCAGGTTCATAAATATCGGGATTATTCAAAGGGTCTTGCGGATTATTTACAAAGGGAGCATATCCACTGGAGTGGTTATCATCCATATTTAAGGGTAAACCGCTGGTTCCTTTTGCACGAGAATATGAGTTTTGGTTCATGGTTCCACCAATACCGTTACCATAAGCCGGCCACTCCCAAATAGATTGAAAATCAGATGTTTGTGCAGCAGCAAGGTTGTTGTTTCGGGCAAACTCCCTGAACTTACTAATGGTAGCTCGATCTACTTTCCAGAAACGATCCCAATCGGAGCATTGTGCTTTATCGGTAACCATAGCACCGGAACTGGTTCTTCTTAACGGGCCAGGCCAATAGTCGTTACCATCAATACGATAAGTTTGAGCACAAACTTTCAACTGTTTATCAGCCGTGAATCCACCTACCCAAACAGAGCCTGCAAAAAGTGAATTCTTTTTACTTCCTTTCGGAATTTCGTAAGCGGCTGAGCTGGTTCCTTGGTTCCACCACATATCTCCACCCGTCATTAAACGTGCGCGAACATTGTTGATGTCTAATTCGATGGAAGCCGTTGCCGGATCACACCCTGCTGCTGTTCTCAACAGCTCTTTCTTCTTCACCGACCCAACGGTTGGCATTGCTTGAGTAGAAAGGACGGTTCCCATCATGGCTGCCGCACTTACAATCAAGCGATACGAAATTTGATTTTTAAACATAACTATGAAGTTATTACGTTCAACTTTTTCTTAAAAACTTAATGATATACCCAAATTAATACGTCGTGGATTATTTAGATTGCTTGGATCCATACGTGACCAATTGTACAAGTCGCCATAAGATAATGGATCAGTCTTAGTACTTGCATCTTGCTTTCCTTGCGGTGATGCTATCCATCCATCATCATCCGGACGACCGGTATAACCATATACACCAAGGATTTCTCGAGTATTCAACAAGTTTTGAATATAGATAAATGCTTGCAATCCAAGACGAGTACCGGGCTTGTGAGATAAGGCAAAGGTCTTATCTATACGAAGATCCATACCATAATGCCAAGGAAGACGAGAACCTTGTACACCTCCAACAATGACACGTTGACCTGGATACAAATAACGAGTATAAGGTTCACCACTTCTTGCCCTAACAATCAAGTTAATACCTGCATTTTCCAAAATGTGTTTTTTCCCAACGATTGGTCCTTCTCCTTTATCAAAACGATAGTCAAGATTTGCAGTAAGAATATGACGAGAATCGTTGTTTAACGGATAGGTGAATCTCAACATCGGCTGAGAGTAGCCAATTAAGGATGCTAACAAACCAGAACTGGAAACGGTATTAGCGTTTCCGCCATTTGATGACGAAGAACTAGATCCCGTTCCTTCAGAAAACTGAAGGGTATAGGCTAATTGCAACTGAAGATGGTTTACGCGACGAAGATCATACTTCATAGAGAAACCTTTATAGGTCATGAAGTCACGATTACCCAAGGTATAATAGGTATTCGGGTAAGCCAATAAATAGGGGCGAACCTGAATCATATCTTTACGCTCTTTGTAAAAACCATTAATCGTAACGGCAGAGTTTTGAGAAAGAACTTGTTGGAAACCTAATTCATAGTCAAAAACTTTTTCCGGTTTCAAATCCGGATTATTTAAAATTGCACCTGCACCGGCTCTTTTGTTAAGATAATAATAATCAACCGGAGAAACATAAATATCGCCGGCTGACTTAGGGCGCATTACATAAACGTCATAGTGCGCATAGAACATAGATTGCTCTGCAATTGGGAAAGTAAAGTTAATACGTGGAGCAACATTTACTTGTGGTTTATAGTCTGTAAATGATGTATTTGGATCATAATCTTTATCACTCATCATCAAGGCACGCTTTCCATCTGCAGATGTACGCACCAAATAAGGTTGTGGATCTCCACCTACAACATCTTTTAATATAGTAGGGTCCACCAAATACTTTCCACTTGCATCATACCAATCATCTCCATTTCTATAACCCACAACGGTTGGAGTAGTTGATGAATTATCCTTTACATATACAACATAGTTACTACCAATGTTATCAGGTGTTTTACCGTTCGGATTTATCGCATTAGAAGTGGCAACCGTATTTGTTGCATATAGAGAATATGGATCTTTCAACACCTTTGTATTGGCATCAAAACGCTCTACACGAACACCCACATTAAAAAGTACATTATGCGGTAATTCAAACTTATCTTGAATATAGCCGGCAATATAGTTTGGACGGAAGGCACCCAAATTACGAGTATAATTTCCGTTTGCATCTTTTTTGGTAAACCAATCATTAAAGTTCACCTGCCCGTTCAAGCGTTTACCGGTGTAATCATAGCCATAATAACTTGCCAAGTTATCACCACTATTGATAATTTCATCCGGTGAAAACATATCTAAAGAAAACGTAGAAGGATCATAAGAATCTACATTCAAATAATCAGTTCCTTTAGGATTCAAACCCAATTTCTTACGAAGGTTGTAATCAAATGTGCTTTGAAGGGTAGGGTCATAATTTCGGTTATACATGACTGTGTCATAAGGTCCGAAAAGCAAACCACTATTTCGATATTCGCTTAATGTATATTGACGACCATTGATAATATAAATAGGGTTTGTTTTATCCAAGTTCAAGATGTGCGCATTGGTAAGCTGACGCATACGTGCCCAAATACTATTTGTTGAGCTGGCCCCTGTAATATTGTAGCTACGCTCAGAACGCTGTTGGTATAACAAGCCAAACTCAATGGCGTGACGAGTTTTTTTCGGCTGGAAGTCAAAAGAAGCTTCTGCATTAAAAGTAAATGTTTCTTGATCTGAATAACCGTATCCACCTATTTGATAGCCTGAGTTAAAGGCAATATCTCTAGAATATACCCAATCCGGCTGCATACCATTCAACATACCCTTTCCGGCCATGATGTCATTCAAAGTACGAGGATAGGCATCAGAACCGGCCATATCATAATATTGTGATGTATAGTTGGCAAGTAATGGATTTAGATTGGATCTTGTATAATTTACCTTAGTTGGTGCATTATAGGCAAGCAAGGTAGTACCCATCCTGCCAATAGAATCATCATATCCTGCACCATAGAGTGTCATAGACTGTATATCAAACTTACCCACATATCCATATTCAAATATATTATGTTTTAGATTCGGGTCTTGACGGTTAAAATGGTTTACTTGATAGTCTGCTTGAATGCTATAAAAGGCATTTGAAATAACCGGACGTTTATCTTTATCTGATGCGTCAAGGTTTGGTTTACCAAAACGCTGAGTTAGGCGAATAAATCCACGTCCATTGGTATTTGTAGCCGTAGGGATGGCATCAGGAGAAAATAAAGTATAACGACGATCGTAGTCACGATATTTTTGATATTCAAAGTTACCACCAACTGTTACGTTAACATTTTCTGCTAATTGATAATCTACTTTACCTACTAAACGGGCAGTCATAGCATTTGCATTAACACGGCGTTTAGTTGTTTCCATATCACTCATGCGCACATATTCTGCGGCACTACGAGCGGTTTTGCGGCCCGAGATGTCCGTTACCTGAACAAGTGGGCGATCTTGAATTTCTTTAAGTTTATTCCCTTTCAACACATAGTTAGAGAAATAATTTGGGTCATTATCCGCGGTATTTACATAGTTTCCACTTAATGAATAGCCTAAAACATTGCGTTTATTAAGGCTATCAATTTTTTTCTTTAGAAGTGGTCCGGCTACAGAGAAATATAAATAATTACGATTATAGCCATCTACTGAGTGTTCATAGCCGATATCTCCGGTATGTTTGGGTGCTCCACCGCGGGTTGTGATATTAATGATACCACCGGAGGCATCTCCATATTTTGCAGGAATACCAGAGGTAATCACCGACATTTGTTCAATTGCACCGGGAGGAAGGTTGGTACCATTTGAGCCATTTAATAAGATACCATCCACAATATATTGTGTACCACCAGTACGTGCACCGGCAATACTGATACCTGCACCACTCTTTTGCTGATAGGTACCTGCAGATTGTGATGCTATATCGCTGGTGTTACGAGTAGGCATCTTGGCAATTTGCTCAGAAGTAAATGTGGTAGTAGAACCCGGTTCGTCCTTTTTAATAAGAGGAACCTTGTATTCTTTAACTACTACTTCTTGCATTTCCCGAGTGTTCACCTCCATCTTAAAATTCTGGTAGGTTGTTCGATCCGGTGATACAATTACGTTCTTTAAGATAATCTGGCGATAAGAGGCATAGTTGACACGCACCTCATAATTTGCGCCGGGTTGGAGTGGCTTTACGGTGTATTTACCGTCCATATCAGTAACATCTCCACCGCGTTGTGCACCGGCTTGAAATACCTGCACTACTGCACCAATGATTGGCTCCTTATGCTCATCTATCACTGTTCCGGAAATGGCACCTGTTTGTGCAAACACTGCGCCCGAAACACCCATAAACACCATCAAGAAGAGGTAACGTAGCTTTTTCGTCATGTCCTGCATTATAAATATGTTAACCAAATGAGGGGTTAAAAATAGAAACTTCTTGTTAAAAGTATGACGGTATTGTTAACTTTTTGTCAAAGAAATGTTTGATTTATATAACCTTACTTATCCATGACAATTTTTTGTAGTAGAATTTGGCTCATTTTTTCAATGGCTTCGTAGGTATATCCCGCTATATGAGGGGTAATAATTACGGTGGGCAATCCTATCATTTCCGCTACCAATAAAGCATCCGAAGGATTTAATGCCGATAAAGGCTCTCCTTCCAGTACATCCAAACAAGCCCCACGAAGTTTTCCTGATTTTAATCCGATTGCTATTGCCTTTGTTTCTGCAACTTCACCTCGAGAAGTATTAATAAGTATAAATCTCTTATTTGCTTTAGCTATAAACGCCTCGTTGCAGTAATGATGTGTATCGTTCTGCAAGGGTACATGAAAGCTTATGATGTCGGCATTTTCCCAAATCGGATCCAAAGACGGACAGGCTGAAACATAGTTTGGGAAGCCATCTTGGCGATATTTATCATAGACAAGTAAAGTAGCATCAAAGCCAGATAATTTTTTGGCAAAAGCCTGTCCGGTATTTCCAAAACCAATGATGCCAATTGTTTTGCCCTCTAATTCAATACCTCTATTTTCTTCTCGAAACCATTGTCCGGCACGCACTTCATTACAACTCCATCCTATTCTGCGAATTAAATTGAGCAACATTCCCAAAGCATGTTCTGCTACGGCATTGCTATTCCCTTCTGGGCTGCTTGCTACTAAAATACCTTTTGATTCTGCATAGGCTACATCTATCAATTCCATACCGGAGCCCATTCTACCTATCCATTTCAGATGTGGTGCAGCATCTATCATTTCACGATCTATTTTTAAACGTGTAGAAGTAATAACACCTTCGCAGCAACTTAATGTTTTTATGGAAGCAGATCTTTCAAAATTAGAATCGTCAATTAGTGTATAACCCCTTTGTTCTAACCCTTTTCGCAAGAGGTCATGTACAGGCGCAGCTATCCAAACAAATCTATCATTCATGCACCATGTATTTTTTGTAAAGTTCAACGAAATGCGCTACTGACAACTGTTCTGCTCGTTTTTGCATGATTGGGTCAGTCAAAGCTTCCGGGCTTAGTGTGCCTTTCAAAGCATTGCGTAATGTCTTTCTTCGTTGATTAAAGGCAGCCTTTACTATGGCTATAAATTTTTTCTTGTCTGCTATGCCAAAAGGATTTTGTGTATTCGAAAACCGAACTACGCCGCTTTTTACTTTTGGTGGTGGTGTAAAGCAGTTCTCATGTACATCAAACAAGTATTCTACTCGAAAAAAAGCCTGCATTAATACGCTTAGAATCCCATACTGTTTTGAACCTTCTTTTTCTGCTATTCTCAGAGCTACTTCTTTTTGAAACATACCAATCACTTCATCCACCCGTGCTTCCCAATCTAATATTTTGAATAAAATAGGGGAAGAAATATTGTAAGGGAAATTTCCAATCACGCTAAATTGCCCATCAAAAGGCATTTCTGACTTCAAAATATCTTGTTGGAAAATCAAATCATTTATTTGAGGAAATGTTTTTTTTAAAAAGTCCACTTTTTCTTTATCAACTTCAATTGCTTTGTAGTGTGTGTTGGAAAAATCGAGCAAATATTTGGTCAAAGCACCTCCACCGGGGCCAATTTCCAACAAGCTCAGATTCGGCTTTAGAGAAACTTGGGAAACAATCTTTTTACAAATATTTTCATCGTGCAAAAAGTGTTGTCCAAGGCTCTTTTTCAACGTATAGTGCATGGCACAAAAGTAGGGTGAAAGGTGATATTGCTTCGATGTTTAAAAAAATGGAATTCGGGTACAGCGACACTACGTGCTATCTTTGCTGTCATGCGTAGTAATTTTCTTTTTGTCAGTTGTTTTATTTTAATAGCTTCTTGTTCGGGAAACCGTATTCATGAGCGAAATGAATGGGGCGAAGTATTTAATCAACACAAAATAACAGATGGTTGCTTGATGATTCGGGATCATGCTCATGAAGAAATCTATTACTTCAATAAACAACGTTGTACCACCCGTTTTACGCCTGCATCAACCTTCAAAATATTCAATTCATTGGTTGGGTTAGAAACAGCCATTGCTCCAGATGATCAATATGTCATTAAGTGGGATGGTGTGGTTCGTCGCCCGGAATGGGATCATGACATGACGATGCGAGAAGCTTTTAAGGTAAGTAATGTGCCTTATTATCAAGAATTAGCTCGAAGAATTGGGCGCAATACAATGCAACACTACTTAGACACCGTTCAATATGGAAATAGAACGATCGGAAAAAACGTGGATCAATTTTGGTTAGACAATTCACTTCAAATTTCTGCCGATGAACAAGTTGGGTTCATCAAAAAACTTTATTTCGATGAATTGCCCTTTTCTGAGCGAGTACAACGAATTGTACGAAGCATGATGTTGCGAGAGGAAAAGCCGGAATACAAATTATATTACAAGACCGGAACTAATGTGGTAAAAGATTCAGCCATTTACTGGATAGTAGGTATTGTAGAAGTTGTAGAGCATGTGAAAGAGCACGAAAAATCCATGAATAAAAGCAACCAAAGAAACTATCCTTATTTCTTTGCTGAAAATTTCTCGATTGCCGCATCAGACACCACTAAAGATTGGAGCCAAGCACGCCTTGAAATACTAAAAGAAATTCTTTACAAAATGGATTTTATCAATTCAACCAATTGAGTAGATACACTTTTAAAAAAGCTTTTTAAGAACATTATAAACAATTTGTGGTTTGCCGAGCGTATAAAAGTGCAACACGGGAACTTTTTGTTTCAACAAATCTCTGCATTGCATCAATAGCCATTCTTCACCTACTTTTTCACAATCCTTTTCTGTCTTAGCTTTTTGCATTTCGTTGTATAAATCAACCGGAATTTCCACATTAAAAATAGAGGGAATCATGGTCAACTGCCGCTTGCTTGAAATTGGTTTTAAACCGGGAACAATGGGCACATGCACTCCATGAGTCTTGCAACGTTCCAAAAAATGAAAATAATGTTCGTTGTTAAAAAACATTTGAGTAGTTACATAATCGGCACCCAAATCTAATTTTCGCTTGAGGTAATAAATATCCGTTTCCGCATTGGGCGATTCAAAATGCTTTTCTGGATAACCGGCAACACCAATACAAAAGTCTGTTTTCACTCCATCCATAATTTCATCTTCAAGATATTTTCCCGTATTCAACTCTATAATTTGCTTCACTAAATCTTCTGCATAACGATGTCCAAAAGGGTGTGGTGTAAAAAATTTTTCGTTTGCAGCCGCATCTCCTCTCAGGGCTAATACATTTTTTATTCCCAAAAAATGTAGGTCTATCAAGGCATTCTCGGTTTCTTCTTTGCTAAATCCACCACAGATTAAATGAGGTATGGCTTCTACTTTGTACTTGTTCATCAAAGCAGCACAAATACCAACCGTACCTGGGCGTTTTCTGATCTCTACTCGCTCAAAGCTACCATCAGCACGCTTTTTGAAAACTTGTTCCGCACGGTGGTAGGTAACATTGATGAATGCAGGCTTAAATTCCATCAATGAGTCTAAATGATTGTAAATAGAATCAATACTCTTTCCTTTGGTAGGGGGTAATATTTCAAAGGAAACAATCGTGTCTTTCGCCTCGGCAATATGTTGCGTAACTTTCATAATCAGTAAATCACAAAAATAAATTAGATAAAGCTATTTAGCTCTTTAGATTTAATTGTCTTTTCACCAATGCCCTTTTTGCTACTTTTGAGTGGTCTTTAACACATTATTTGAAACGGTGAGAATACACACACAAGGGCTTATAAAAAAATATAGAAACCGAACGGTTGTCAACCATGTGTCCTTTGAAGTGAACCAAGGCGAAATAGTTGGCTTATTAGGCCCAAACGGAGCCGGAAAAACCACTTCGTTTTATATGGTTGTAGGCTTGGTGAAACCAGATGAGGGCACGGTATTTCTTGATGATCAAGACATTACAAAGCTGCCCATGTATAAACGTGCCCAAATGGGAATTGGATATTTACCACAAGAAGCTTCCGTGTTTCGTAAGCTCTCCGTAGAAGACAACATTGCTGCTGTTCTTGAAATGACCAAACTTTCAAAAACAGACCAAAAAGAAAAATTAGAAAGCCTTTTGGAAGAATTTCGGCTTACCCATGTACGAAAAAGCCCGGGAGATGTACTCAGTGGCGGCGAGCGGCGGCGTACCGAAATTGCTCGTGCCTTGGCTGTTGATCCTAAATTTATTCTCTTAGATGAACCATTTGCCGGCATTGATCCCATTGCGGTAGAAGACATTCAAACCATTGTTGCTCGTTTGAAATATAAGAATATCGGCATTCTTATAACAGACCACAACGTACAGGAAACCCTCTCCATTACCGATCGCGCCTATCTTCTTTTTGAAGGAAAAATTTTAAAAGCAGGCAGTGCAGAGGAGTTGGCAGCAGATGAACAAGTACGAAAAGTGTATCTGGGTCAGCATTTTGAACTAAAAAGAAAAGATTATACTCCAGCTGCCTTTCGTTAATTTTTTACAAACAATTGCGGCTATTCAGTAAACCAATAGTAGCATCTATACCACTAACGTTTTAACTTGCCACCAGAAATGAGCATTATCAGTCCGGCATTGAAAGGTTTTATCAAGCTTCGCCAAAGCGCGATTGATAACTTTGTGCTCAACCCGATTGACACACAACAACAGGTTTTCAATAACCTGATTAGCTCAGCACAACATACCGAATATGGAAAGCGATTCAATTTCTATCGCCTTAACACCGTTTCTGATTTTAAAAATAACGTTCCTATTACCGATTATGATGTGTTGAAACCCTTCATCCATCGTATTATGGAAGGTGAACAAAACATTTTGTGGCCTTCACAAATCAGCTGGTTTGCCAAATCGAGCGGCACTACAAGCGATAAAAGTAAATTTATCCCCATTAGCAAAGAATCACTCGATGATAATCATTTCAAAGCAGGAAAAGACACACTGGCTCTATATTTGAAACAGTTTCCACAATCTGATATCATGAGTGGCAAATGCCTTGTGATTGGTGGAAGCCATCAGGTAAACCAACTCAATACTGAGTCATTTTATGGTGACCTGTCGGCGGTGATGCTACAAAATATGCCTTTAGTCGGGCAGTGGGTGCGCACCCCAGACCTCTCTATTGCACTCATGGACGAATGGGAACAGAAAATCGAAATGATGGCCCAAAGCACCATTCACGACAATGTTACCCAAATTGCCGGCGTTCCCACTTGGACTTTAGTCTTAATCAAACGACTGTTTGAGATTGCCGGCACCGACAACCTTCATGATATTTGGCCGGATTTAGAACTTTACATTCACGGTGGCGTAAGCTTTAAACCTTATCGCACACAATTTCAAAGTCTATTTCCTAAACGACCAATCCATTTCCAAGAAACGTACAACGCATCCGAAGGATTTTTTGCTGTTCAAGATGATTTAACCCAAGAGGGTTTATTGTTACTGCTTAATCACGGTATCTTCTATGAGTTTATGCCCATGGAAGAGGTCGGGAAAGAAGACGGAAAAACCCTTTCACTTAAAGAAGTTGAATTAGGTAAAAACTACGCGCTTGTCATCAGCACCAATTGCGGACTTTGGCGTTATACGGTGGGCGACACCATTCAGTTTACTTCACTAAACCCTTACCGAATAAAGGTTTCAGGGCGGCTCAAGCATTTTATCAATGCCTTTGGTGAAGAAGTTATTGTGGACAATGCAGATTATGCCATTGCTGAAGCTTGTCATCAAACAGGTGCACAAGTCAACGACTATTCCGCCGCACCGGTATATATGACCAACGAAACAAACGGAGCTCATGAATGGATTATAGAATTTGAAACACCACCCAATAATTTTGAGGCTTTTGTTTCGGCTTTAGATTTAGCCTTACAACACATCAATTCTGACTATGAAGCAAAACGTCATAAAGACATTGCTCTTCGTCGCCCAATAGTGCATATAATGCCTATAAATGGCTTTAAAAATTGGTTGAAAGACAAAGGGAAATTGGGTGGACAGCATAAAGTACCCCGATTAAGCAACGACCGTAAATTTTTGGAAGAAATGCTCCCTTATACTAAGCGTTAACTCTTTTTATGCTCTTCAAAAAATTCTTGATTCAGCTCATCAATAAACGTTAGCACTTCTTTTCTTCCGGTAAACTTGATGGCACTGCTCATAAATGTTCGTGGAATAAATTCCCATTCCTTTTTCATTTCTTCTATAAAGAACCGAGCATTTTTGGCTGCATCTCTTTGTGTGCTTTTATCTGCTTTGGTAAAAATAACATTGAAGGGTACACCCCATTCTCCCAAATTGCGCAAAAACTGCAGATCAAGCATTTGCGGCGTATGACGACTATCAATAAGCACAAAAACAGTCATCAAATTTTCTCTTTCTCGCAAATAATGTTCAATCATTTTTTCCCATTGAGCACGCTGTGTTTGCGACACTTTTGCATAGCCATATCCCGGAAGATCTACAATGTAAAATTCCTCATTAATCAAAAAATGATTGATTAATTGAGTTTTGCCCGGACTGGCAGAGGTTTTTGCCAGCTTAGCATTGCGAGTAAGCATATTGATCAGGGAAGACTTACCCACATTAGAGCGTCCGATAAAAGCATACTCCGGCTTATCCGGTTTGGGGCATCCTTCCAATTTAGGGCTGGACACTAAATATTTTGCACTGTTAATTTCCATATCGTTCCGATGTACTTTTGCACCCATGCAAGCAAACGATGCCAACAATCCTGCGTCGCACGTACTTCCTGATGCTTCGTCAAAATTAACTAAGAAGGCTCAGGTTGCCGATATGTTCAACAACATTGCAGGAAAATATGATTTTCTAAACCATTTTTTATCGCTCGGAATTGACAAGGGCTGGCGAAAAAAAGCGATTCGAGAACTATCTGCCATTCATCCTGAACGGGTGCTGGATGTAGCTACCGGAACCGGAGATCTTGCCATTGCTGCTATGAAGGCAAACCCCCAAAGTATTGTGGGAGTGGATATTGCAGAACAAATGCTGGCAGTTGGCAGAAAAAAAATAGCAAAACTAAAATTAGATCAAATTATTACTTTACAGGAAGGCGACAGTGAATCACTTCCTTTTGAAGCCAATAGTTTTGATGCCGCAACATGTGCTTACGGCGTTCGCAATTTTGAAAATCTTGAAGCCGGCTTGCGCGATATCTGTCGGGTTATTCGACCCGGAGGAAAAGTGATTATTCTGGAATTTTCAAAACCTAAAAGATTCCCGATTAAACAACTGTATCAATTTTATTTCCGATTTATTTTACCTACTGTTGGGAAAATTGTTTCAAAACATAGCCGTGCTTATTCCTATTTACCCCAATCTGTAATGGCTTTCCCAGAAGGAAATACTTTTTGTGCCTTGCTTGAAAAAAGTGGTTTTTCTGCCCCCCAAGCTCGCCCCTTAACCTTTGGCATCACCACCCTTTATACTGCCACAAAACCCCAATAATCATGGCTCACAAAAAAAAATCGTGGGCTGAAAAAATGAATCCTCATGCAACTTGGTTTGTAGAAAAAACAACCAAAAAAATTGCTGATATGCCTGCCGGATGTATGATGTTAGTAGCAACCCCACTGCTTGTAGAAAACTATATCAAAAGTATTCCTTTTGGACATACAGCTAATGTGCAGCAGATGCGAAAAGACTTAGCAGCAAATTTTCATGCTGAATTTACCTGCCCGTTGACTTCGGGTATTTTTTTACGTATCGTAGCTGAAAAGGCTTTTGAAGAACTGGGGCAAGGAAAAAGAAAGGAAGAAGTTGCTCCCTTTTGGCGAATCCTCAATCGTAAATCAACAACAATAAAAAAACTTAGTTTTGATTATGCCTTCATTCATGAAATGCGCTCTCAAGAGGGGATTCCAGATCAAGAGTGTTAACCATTCAACTATTTCTTAGCTTGCAATAGCTGTTTATATTGATCCGGTTGAACCAAAAGTAGGGCTGCTTTCGCAACATCTTTATCTCCTTGTAATCCTTGTTCTATTCTACCTTTAAAAAAGTAATAACGCGAAACAATTTCGTTTTCTAACAATCGCTTGATGTCCTCTTTGTTTTTAATTAAATCTTGCTTTTTATCGTGTGCTACCTTTGTTTGCAACAAACCATATTCTGACTTTATTGCATCAAATGATTTTTCACGAATAGCAATATTTTTCAAAGAATCTAAGGCGATTTCTGTTTCTGTTTGATAAGCAAAATCCTTTCCTTCTAACCATTTTCCAAATGCTGCATAATCGGCATCGGACAATGAAAAACTACCGGCCGGTGAAATGGTTGCATGTGTTTTGGCATATTGTGTGGCATAGTCAAACAAATAATTTTTAGTAAACAACACCAAGGATAATTTGCTGGGCGTATTGTCATCTATTTTCACATCTGCTTCAACACCACCGCCACTCATTACCTTTCTTCCGTTCAGTGTAGAGAAAGTTTGCTTAAGGGAATCTGCCATTTTTCCGGCTTTACCTTCTGCATTTCTGTGTGTGTAATCTATTGCTTGTATGCATCGTCCACTGGGTGTATAATATCGAGCAATCGTCAATTTCAGCCGAGCATTAAAGCCTAACGGAACGGTTTCTTGAACAAGTCCTTTGCCAAAAGAGCGTTCACCAACAATTATACCCCTATCCAAATCTTGCATAGTGCCGGCTACAATTTCAGAAGCAGAAGCGGAACCATGACTAATCAAAACAGCTAAAGGGATTTTTGCATCCCATGCAGTACCAAGCGTTTTATATTCTCGATTTTTTTCGGCAACCTTACCTTTAGTACTTACTACAAGCTGTCCTTTCTCGACAAAAAGGTTGCACATGCCAACCGCTTCATCAAGTAAGCCACCTGGATTGCCACGAAGATCAAGTACAATTCCTTTTAAATTATGTTGCACATTTTTCAAACTATCTAAAGCCGCCCGTACTTGGCGGGTACAGCCTTGTGTAAATTGAGAGAGTTTTACAAAGGCGATATCTTTACCTGCCCCGACAAGTCCGGCATAAGGCACTGGCGATACATTTATTTCGCCGCGTGTTAATTGCTTTTTTGACTCTAATCCGGTGTAAGCATCTTTAATTTTTAAAGAAACCGAAGTGCCGGGAGACCCCTTCAATAACACACTTATATCTTCTATAGACTTTCCAGACAGAGGTTGGTTATCAATTTCTAAAATTTGGTCGCCCGGATGCAATCCAGATTTTTGAGCCGGTCCATTTTCATAAATATCGCCAATGAAAATATTGTCTTCCTTTTTGCGCATAGTAGCACCAATGCCGCCATATCGTCCGGTCGTTTGGAATTCAAACTCTTCAATATCTGATTCAGTAATGTAGTTGGTATAGGGGTCAAGATCATCTAACATAGCATCAATACCGGTTTTCACCAACTTTCCCGGTTCTATCGGATCTACATAATAAGCGTTCAACTGCTTGAAAAGGGTGGCAAAAATGTCTAAGTTTTTGCTGATTTCGAAGTAGGAATCTACTGATTTTGCTTGAATAAAAAAAGTAAATAAGACGACCATTCCAATTCCTGCAAAAAAAATTTTCCCTCTTCTACCCAGCTTTGATAATGCCCCTTTTTTCATTTGATAAACGGCTCTCTTGTTATCTTTAAAATTGTATTACGGCAATGTTACGAAAATTCAAGAAGCTGCATCTTAAAAATGCAAGTAGCAACAGTTTTAAGAAAATATTTTTGATACACTGCAAAAAGTTTGTAATTTAGTGCCGTGTAAATTATGATGACATGAAGAAAGTTATACTCGCCTTTGCTATTTTGCTGGGGCTTACATCCGGAATCAATGCCCAAATTACCGTTCAACATGATACGGTAGGTGCGACTTACTATGGTAGCGCACTAAACATTCACAATCCGATTTCGACTACATCTGCTACGCCGGTTGTAGTTCGTTGGTCTGTTACTAACCACAACCTTCCTGCTGATTGGATGACTTTTGATTTAGGCATTTGTGATAATCAATTGTGCTACGGTAGCAATATTTTTAATGGTAGCACAACTCAAATTGATACAGCTAAAAACAACAAACCAATAGACTTGAAATTGGCAATCAATCCGGGTGCTACAAATGGTTCTTTCTTTGTGTCCGTAAATATTCGTGATGGTGTCAGCACAAACAAAAACGTTGTGTTTATCATTAACAAATGGCCTACCGGTGTATCCACTATTTCAAAAGTTGAAGATGATGTAACGCTCTATCCAAACCCTGCAAATGACAATGTGAATATTGTTTTTGATGGTGGATTGAACGTGAAAAATGTAATGGTATATAACCTGATTGGTAAGCCTGTAAAGGTTTTCAAAGTTTCTGGAAACAGTGCAAAACTTGATATTAACGATGTTCCTTCTGGTATTTATTTTGTTCGTTTAATTAATGCACAAGGTCAAATAGTTGCGACACGTAAATTCACACATTACTAAGCAAGATTCTACTTTTTACATAAGTTGTCCCCCACAAAATATGGTGGGGGATTTTTTTTGCTTGTTGATTAATATATATACCCGTATAAAATCAAGGTAAGGAATCCGATTTAAAAAACCCATTATATCCTAATATCCAATGGGAGTTTTGAGTAAAGAATCTCTAAAATTCAAGGATACCTATCAATCAACTGCACTCTTTACGAACAACTAAGCTTTATTGAATCTCCAAAAAGCTGGATGAATCTCCAACCATTTGCAGAATAAATTTCGCAGCGAAGGAGCATCATACTATTAATCTTGTGCGCCATCCAAAACGGCTGCTAATTCCGGCTTTTCTCTTCGTTCGCGGCTTAAAACCCGATAGCAGAGATAAAGACTGATTATCATGCACAAAGCACCGATAAGAAAGTGAACACCCGGCAATTGAAATGGTGCTTTTGATGATGTGAAGTAGGCAAAAGAGTTGTTCATCATTAATGGACCAATGATAGTAGTAAGGCTCATTAAACTGGTCATAGCGCCTTGCAACTCGCCTTGTTGTCCAGCTTTCACATGACCGGCAATAATAGATTGTAAAGAAGGCCCACAAACTCCACCGAGACAATAAGGAATTAAAAAAACAAACATCATCCAACTCTGCGATGCAAAACCAAATAATGTTAGACCAATAGCATAAAGCCCCAACCCTAAATACACACTTCTTTCATCCCCGATTTTGGGATTGACTACTCTTGTCAGCCCACCTTGTACAGCACCCACCAATACCCCTACAACAGCTAAGGAAATACCAACCATTGCTTCAGACCAATGGAAGCGGTATATGGTAAAAAACGTCCAATTTCCTTGAACGGCTTGTGCTCCCAAATAAATCAGAAAGAAACAAATTGCCAATTCGCCAATCTCAGGATGCTTCGTTAAAAAACGCAATGAGCCAAAAGGATTAGCACGTTTCCAATCAAAATTTCGTCGTTGTTCGGATGCCAAAGACTCCGGCAAAATAAAATAGCCGTACAAACAATTTATCAAACATAAAACGGCTGCTGCCCAAAATGGTGCACGAATACCCCAATGAACCAAAAGCCCGCCCAGGGCAGGTCCAAGAACAAAACCCAAACCAAAAGCAGCTCCAATCATACCAAAATTCTTGGCTCTTGTTTCGCTAGTAGATATATCGGCAATGTAAGCCGATGCGGTTGTAAAACTTGCTCCGGTCATACCAGCAATCATTCTTCCTATAAATAACCAGCCGTAAGTTGGTGCTAAAGCCAAAATGATATAGTCAATCCCAAAACCTAATAAAGAAAGAAGTAAAATAGGTCGCCTGCCAAATTTGTCACTAAGATTTCCTACTACGGGTGCAAATAAAAATTGAACAATGGCAAAAACAGAAAGCAACAACGCTCCATAGGAACTAGCTTCATTAACAGAAATCCCTTTTAGTTCGGCTATCAAACGTGGCATCACGGGAATAATTAATCCCCAGCCCATCACATCAATAAGCAGTGTAATAAAAATGAAACCTATAGAGCCTTTGCGTGGTTCTTTTGACATAAAAAGTGGGTTGGAAAAAGAAACCGCAAAAGTAGGAAACGATATTGCGAACCCTTATATTAATTCGGTAAGTGCAACCCGCAAGTCGGTGAAACTATTTGATTGATTTTCGAAAACTTTGTGCGATACCATAATGAAATCCTATGCTGAACGTAACCGGAAATGTGTATGCACCCGCATCATCTGCATCTTTCACAAACTTTCTGCTTCTAAAGGGATAAATAGCCATCAAACTCACCTTGTTGGTTCGCTTTCTGTTTACTGCAATATCAGTACCTATACCAACTGAAGGTCCGTAATAAGTTTTCTTTGTAACGGTATGCCAATAATTATTTTTCACAATCAATACAGCATTATAGCCATACATAGCTATCAGCAATGGGCTTACCCTCTTTTCGGGCAGGAATTTATAAATACCCCCTGTATTAATTCCAAATCCAGCAAAATTATATCCCAATCCCAAAAACACACTCACTTCATCTACTAACGATAATTCACCTCGTATGCCAACACCGCCAAAATCAAATCCCCCTCCTGCACCGGCATACAACACCGGTTTGGGTGCTATGATACGATCCCGATTCAACTTAGACTTTAACGATCGTTTTTCAATGGGGTTGGTATTTTTTTGGATAATCTGGTCTTGAGCAAAAGAAAAAACAGAACTGAATAACAAGCAGATAAAAATAACATTTCGCATCATAGGGCGTAAAGTTAACAAGCATATTCATTTTTAAACAAGCTAACAACCTATTTGTTTTTCCAGAGCTTGTCTTTTTCAGTGAATTGATACCTTCGCAAGATCATGTCTAAAGTTCCGATTGGCATATTTGATAGCGGTTATGGTGGGTTAACTGTTTTTCGTTCTATTCGGCAACGACTTCCTCAGTATGACTATATTTATTTAGGCGACAATGCTCGAGCTCCTTATGGAAATCGCTCATTTGAAACCATTCATCAATACACCTTAGAAAGTGTTGCTTGGTTTTTTAAGCAGGGATGCCCGCTTGTAATTTTAGCTTGCAATACCGCTTCTGCAAAGGCTTTGCGCACTATTCAGCAAATTGATTTACCCAAACTGGCACCCGACCATCGTGTGTTAGGCGTTATACGACCATCGGCTGAAGTGATTGGAAATTATTCAGCCAGTAAGCATATTGGTGTGTTAGGTACGAAAGGCACTATTGTTTCTCAATCATATTTAATAGAAATCAACAAATTTTTTCCGGACACAATAGTTCATCAAGTTGCCTGTCCGATGTGGGTTCCCCTGATTGAAAATAAAGAATACCAAAGCGAAGGTGCTGACTTCTTTGTGAAAAAATATTTAGATGAATTACTGCTTTTATCACCGAAAATAGACACGTTGCTTTTGGCATGTACCCACTACCCTTTATTGCTGGAAAAAATTAAAAAATTTTTACCAAACTCGATAAAGATTTTATCACAAGGAGAAATAGTTGCAAACAGTTTGGACTCTTACCTTTCAAGACATGTAGAAATAGAAAAAAAGCTGAGCCAACAAGGGCAAACACAATTTTTTACCACAGATGATCCGCTTGATTTTGAAGAACATGCTTCGTTTTTCTTTGGTCAGCCGGTAAAAGCCAAGCAAATAGAATTGGAAAGTATAGGCAAAGGAAGATTTTGATTTTCCCCTTTCAACAAAAAGCAAAAAGCCTTTAATTTTTCAAGAAAAAAACATACCTGATTCAAAACTAAGAAGCACTCATGATCAATTTTTGGGCTTATTTATTTTTCTTTGCAATATGCCGATTATCCTTCCTGTAAAAGATATTCATCCACAAATTCCTGAAGATTGTTTTGTAGCTCCAAATGCTACCATTGTTGGTGATGTAATAATGGGAACATCCTGTTCCGTATGGTTTAATGCAGTGATTCGCGGCGATGTCAATAGCATTCGCATAGGCAATAAAGTAAACATTCAAGATGGGGCATGTATTCATTGTACTTATCAGAAAACAAAAACCATAATTGGCAATAATGTATCTATCGGACATCATGCCTTAGTGCATGGTTGCACCGTAGAAGACAATGTGCTGATTGGGATGGGTGCTATTGTGATGGACGGTGTTCGAATAGGCAGCAATAGTATTATAGCTGCTGGGGCAGTTGTGCTTGAAAATACGATTGTGCCGGCCGGTAGCATCTTTGCCGGTGTACCTGCAAAGAAAGTGAAGGACATCAGTCAAGAATTGTTGCAAGGAGAAGTAGAGCGAATAGCCAATAATTATGTGATGTATAGCAGTTGGTTTAAAGATTAACATTTTTCGGAGCGAAATATTATTCCGAATACTGCGTTAGTTATCGCACATTAACTTTGCACACCATTTATTTCAATCATTACATACCCCATGCACTTCAGATTTTTATTGACCTTCTTATTATTTCCATTATTTGCTTTTAGCCAAAACCATACCATCAGTGGCAATGTAAAAGATGCTGCAAATGGAGAAGACATTATTGGTGCTATTGTGTCGGTGAAAGGACAACCCGACAAAGGTGCTGCTACCAACAGTTATGGCTTTTATTCTTTAACGCTTCCTGCTGGAAACTACACTCTGGTATATCAATATGTGGGCTACAAGAGTAAGGAAGAAACACTGACACTTGCTGCTAACCAAGTGATAAACATTAATTTATCAGTGTCCTCAAAAGATTTAGATGAGGTAGTAGTGCGCACAGAACGAGCAGATAAAAATGTGAGCAGTACGCAGATGGGTGCTTTTAAATTAGATCCCAAACAAATTGAATCAGTACCGGTTCTTTTCGGTGAAAAAGACATCATTAAGACGTTGCAATTAACACCCGGTGTAAAAGCCGCCGGTGAAGGGAATGCAGGATTTTATGTACGTGGTGGTGCTGCAGACCAAAACCTTATTCTGTTAGACGAAGCACCTGTCTATAATGCTTCTCACATGCTGGGCTTTTTTTCTGTTTTTAATTCCGATGCACTAAAAGATGTTACCTTATATAAGGGAGCCATTCCGGCAGAATTTGGTGGTCGTGGGTCTTCTGTTTTGGATGTGAAAATGCGCGATGGAAACAGTAAAAAATATAGTGCATCCGGCGGTATCGGATTAATTGCTTCACGCCTTACATTAGAAGGTCCTATCGTTAAAGACAAAGGCTCTTTCATCATTTCAGGGCGCAGAACTTATGCTGACTTATTCTTAAAACTATCGAATAATGACCGCATTAAAAACTCAAAATTATACTTCTATGACCTGAACGTGAAAGCCAATTACCAACTTGGTAAAAAAGACAGGCTTTTTCTTTCCGGATATTTTGGTCGGGATGTTTTTGGTTTTAGCAATGTATTTGGCTTCGATTGGGGAAATTCTACTGCAACCCTTCGTTGGAACCATATCTTAAGCAGCAAGATTTTTTCCAACACTTCTTTGATCTTTAGTAACTATAACTATCGAATCAAAATCAACACCAGCAATCAAGACCTCACTATCACATCTGCTATTCAAGACTGGAATCTCAAACAAGACTTTTCTTTTACCCCAAACCCTAATAACAATATCAAATTTGGCTTCAACCTGATTGATCACACGTTTAAACCCGGAAGCATAAAAGCCGGTGCCAATAGTAATTTCAACAATCAAGAACTGAGTGGACGCAAAGCCTTAGAAGGTGCGATCTATGTGCAGAACGATATGCGAATCACTGATAAATTAGGTGTTCAGTATGGAATTCGTTATTCAGGTTTTGATTTTATGGGCTCTGCTATTGCTTATTCATTTGATGCTGATGGAAACAAGATTGGCGAAAAGCAGTATAGCAAAGGACAAAGCATTACCTATTATGATGGATGGGAACCACGAATTTCAGCACGCTATGAATTGAACAACGTAAGTTCTGTGAAAGCTGCATACAACCGAAACTTTCAATACCTCCACTTACTCTCAAATTCCACTACCTCTTCTCCAACCGATTTGTGGGTACCCAGTAGTAATAATGTAAAGCCACAAATAGTAGATCAATACTCAGCCGGATACTTCCGAAACTTCAAAGACAATAGGTATGAAGTGTCAGTTGAGGGATATTATAAAACTTTACAAAATCAAATTGATTATCGAAATGGTGCCGACTTAGTGTTCAATGAATTAGTAGAAGGAGAATTAGTGTATGGCAAAGGAAGAGCCTATGGTGTAGAATTGTTAGTGCGAAAAAACATAGGGCGACTTTCCGGCTGGGTGAGTTATACATGGTCGCGCTCACTACGCAAATTTGATGCTATCAATCAAGGCAAAGAATTTCCTGCACGCCAAGATCGCATACATGATATAGCCATTGTGGTTATGTACGACTTATCTAAAAAGCTAAAAATTTCGGGTAACTGGGTTTATTATACCGGCAGTGCCGTAACCTTTCCATCGGGTAGATATAACCTCAATGGAATGCAGGTTCCTTATTTCACGGAAAGAAATGGTTATCGAATGCCCGCCTATCATCGCTTAGACTTGGGGTTGACTTGGATTACCAAAAAAACAGAACGAACAGAACGTAGTTGGAATTTCTCCCTATACAATGCTTATGGTCGTCAAAATGCCTATTCCATCAGCTTTCAAGAAAACCCGGACAATCCTCAGCAAACCCAAGCCGTTCAAGTTTCTTTGTTTACTTGGGTTCCCGCTATTACGTACAATTTTAAATTCTAAGAACTCCTATGAACAAAATACTTTTAACACTTTCCGCAGTACTCCTATTTTTGACCTCCTGCGAAAAAGTAGTCAATATAAACCTCAACAATGCTTCGCCACAATATGTTGTTGAAGGAGTGGTATATGCCGGAACAGATACGGCTCGTGTGCGCTTGGCAAAAACCACTGATTATTATGGCATTTCACCTCAACAAATACTAACTCATGCAACTGTTACCCTAAGTGATGATGTTGGTAACAGTTTGGTTTTACCATATATTGTTGGGGATTCTTGCTATCAACTTCCGGGCTTCACAGCCATTTCGGGTCGAAAATATTCTATTCATGTATTGGTTGATGGGCTTACCATTCAAGGAAGCAGTACGCTTCAACCGCCCGTACCAATTGATAGTGTTTCTATCGTGTATAAAACAGATGGATTTAGAGGGGCAGGGTATGAAGTGGCAACAAATATTAGCGATCCGGCAAACACACCCAATTATTATCGGTTAGTAACCACAATAAACGACACCTTACAAAACCAACCTAAAGACCTTTATTTATTCAATGACAAGTATAATGATGGGAAACATATTCGCACGGCACTTAAACGGCGGTTTAAATCGGGCGACAAAATCACCCTTGAACTGAGAACCATGGACGCTGCCGTTTATGATTTTTTTACCAGCTTACGAGATGCATTGAACAATCAAAATGGACCCGCACCGGCCAATCCAAACACCAATTTGATTGGTGGTGCATTGGGCTATTTCGGAACTTTCGCTCGATCAAAAGTAAGTATTATAGTGCCTTAATTTTTTCAACATTTCCCAAACCGCTCTCGGGTTGCTCGTTCTAAAGCTTCCCGATGATTGGGATGAGCAATACTGGTTAGCAGTTTTGCCCGTTGCTCCATGTTTTTACCGTAAAGATTTACAACACCATATTCCGTTACTACATAATGAACGTGACCTCGGGTTGTAACAACACCTGCCCCCGGTTTTAACAATGGTGTTATTCGTGAAATTCCTTTTCCTGTTTGTGAAGGAATGGCAATAATTGCTTTTCCACCTTCAGATAATGATGCTCCTCGCATAAAATCCATTTGTCCACCTATGCCTGAATATTGATACAATCCGATTGAATCTGAACAAACTTGTCCCGTAAGATCTATTTCAATTGCACTGTTGATAGCTACTACACGAGGATTTTGACGAATTACTGCGGTATCGTTCACATAAGTAACATCCATAAAAACAACAAAAGGATTATCATGTACAAAGTCATACAATTTTTGAGTTCCAGCTACAAAGGTTGTTACCATTTTCCCCGGACGAATCTTTTTTCTTTCATTGGTTATTACTCCGCTTTCCACCAAAGGAATGACCCCATCCGAAAACATTTCTGTGTGAACACCTAATGCTTTATGTCCCGAAAGTGCTTTCAATACAGCATTCGGAATGGCTCCAATTCCCATTTGAAGAGTAGCACCATCTTCTATCAATTCTGCTACATGTCTTCCAATTTGCACAGATGCTTCATCCAGCTTATCATCGTAATTTACTTCCGGCAATGTGGTATCTTCCCAAACCATTGCTGCAAATGAAGAGCAATGCACAAAGCCATCACCTTGTGTTCGGGGCATCTGTGGATTTACTTGCGCTATAACTTTTTTCGCTGTTTTAACAGCAGTCAAAGCTGCATCTACAGAAGTACCCAACGTGCAATATCCATGTTCATCAGGCGGGGAGACATGCACCATAGCTATATCCAGCGGTAGATAGCCGTTGGAAAACAAACGAGGTATTTCGCTTAAAAAAACCGGTATATAATCCCCCTGATCGCTATTTACCCAACCCCTAACATTGGCTGAGACAAATAGTGAATTCAAATAAAAACTGTTCTTGACCTCGGGTCTATCCCAATCAATAGCACCAAATGTTGAAATGGCGACAATTTCTACATTCGAAATTGAGCCTCCTCGGTCAAGCAAACTATTGACCAATTTTAACGGTGTAGCTGCGCTGCCATGAATGAATACTCGGTTTCCACTTTCAACCATTTTTACGGCTTCTTTCGCGCTGATATATTGAGGTTCCATTGGGGCGCAAATCTAAGTAGTAATCATTGGCGGTTCGCCGATAATTCATTTCTATTTACCGAAAAAGTTACTTGTTCATATTCCTCATAGAAATAGTTTTGCGCCCTTAATACACGTGAAAATGAAACTACTCCATACACTACTCTTTCTTTTTTGCTGTTTTACGGTAAAAGCTCAGATTACCCTTAGTGGCAAAGTCTTAGACAATAAAGGCAACCCTATTGTAGGGGCCAGCGTTTATCTCGACAATACCTTAGACGGATCTTCAACAGACTCATCAGGTAAGTTTAGATTCAATACCTCAGAAAAAGGAACCCAAACAATTGTGGCAACTGCCGTTGGTTTTTCAAATGCCGGAATGCCGCTGACCCTATTGGGAGACAAGGCAGATATAAACTTAACCCTGAAAAGCACTGCCAAAACTTTAGAAGAAGTAACCATTACGGCCGGTGCTTTTGAAGCAAGCAATGATAAAGACAAAACCGTATTGAAACCGCTTGATATAGTTACCACTGCCGGTAGTCAGGCAGACGTAATCAAAGCCATAGAAACCTTACCGGGAATACAAAAGCAGGGAACACAAAACGGGCTGTTTGTTCGTGGTGGTGATGCCAGTGAAGCTGCCTTTGTAGTGGATGGCATGGTGGTTCAAAATGCGTTTTTTAGTGGACCTCCGGGTGTGGCTACACGAAGTCGTTTTAATGCTTTTCAATTTAAAGGTGTTTCCTTTAGCAGTGGCGGATATAGTGCTCGATATGGACAAGCACTCTCTTCAGTGTTGGAATTAAACACTCTGGATTTACCAGAAAAATCAACCATAAATTTAGGTATAAACATGGCCGGTGTATATGCCAGTGGAAGCAAGCTATGGAAAAAAAGTGGTGGTGATATCACCGGCTTTTATAACAACTTGCAGCCTTTTTATGGATTGGCAAAAACCAACTTTGATTATTATAACGTTCCTAAAGGCTATGGCGGATCTGCACGCTATGCCTTTCAACCCAACAAAAATGCTCTGGTGAAAGCCTTAGTAAGCATAAATCATTTTGCCAGTGGAATAGGTATTCCCAATCCGGGTGTTCCGGGTACAACTATTCGCTATGGATTGCAAAATGACAACTATAGTGGACAAGCATCTTTTAAACAAACCCTGAAAAATAAATGGTTGATATTTGCTGCCGGTGCTATTAGTTACAACCACGACCAAAGCACTTTTGATACTATTCCTGGAGCATTGACGGAACAACGCGCTCAAGGACGATTAGAAGCCAAATATATTATTACCAATCGCCTAAACGTATTATTAGGCTCCGACTTTCAACACTTCACGGTAAACAATCGCTTCGATACATTTACCCGTTCCATCAATGAAAGCATTATTTCCGGCTATGCAGAGGCAGAATGGGTTCCGGTATATTGGCTTGCATTCAAGCCCGGTCTGCGTTTCGAGCATAGTGCTTTACTTCAAGAAAACAATCTTGCTCCTCGATTAGCATTAGCCATTAAGACAGGAAAAAACGCTCAGGTTTCATTAGCTTCCGGTATTTTCTACCAAAACCCTGACTATTTGTATTTATACACCGTTGCTCCTTACCATCAGCAATTGGGCTTTCAGCGAGCCATCCACTATATTGCAAACTATCAATGGCAGAAAAATGACCGTACTTTTCGTATTGAAGGATACTACAAAGATTATTCAAGTTTAATGCGCGAACATTATACTAATCCCGACAGTGTTGCTTATGATCCTAATTCATTTCGCACCCTAAGTCAAAATCTGCAAAACACCCGTTTTGTTCTTGACAACAGCGGCTTTGGCTATGCAACCGGTGCAGAGATTTTTTGGCGTGATAAGAAAAGTATCAAAAATGCAGATTATTGGATTTCTTATAGCTACATCAATACACAACGACTATTTAGGAATTATCTTTCAGAAGCTATGCCCGATTTTGTGGCAACCCATAACCTCAACATAGTTGCCAAATACTTTATCGAAAAGTTGCAAACCCAAATAAATGCTACTTATAGTTTTGCCAGCGGAAGACCATACTACAACCCATCTAATCCTACTTTTTTGGGCGATCGTACGCCCGATTATCAGAATTTAGCCTTTACGATCAATTATTTACGATCAATTAAGAAGTGGTTTACCGTAATTTACGCCGGCGTTGATAATGTTACGAACAACAAAAACATATTCGGATATCGGTATGCTACTGATGGCACTCGTTTTCCAATGGTTCCGGCATTGTATCGCTCTTTCTTTGTAGGGATCAATATGTCTCTAAGTCAATTTGATAAAGACGAACTATAACTTTAAGATTTTCTGATGACAGCAATAAACACAAACTTCAACTTCACCGTAAAAGTGAACGACATACATTATGGCGGTGAATTTTTTTATCAAAATGTAGAAATAGAATTGGCATCGCTTCGGTTTAAATCAACCCATTGTGCCATAGAGCAAGTGAGTTATTTCAGAAATATAGCCGGACGCTGGACTTGTTGGGATGTTCAACTCAACCGCCCAAAAACTGAAACAGATCAAACTTTATACACTTTATTTACAGAAGTGTATGGCTTATCTCTTTTACAAGCTGACCTCTATTCTTAACCTTATTGAAAAATCTTAAAAATAAATTTTTTAGGCGGCTATTGCTTTAATAAAAAGCTACCGCTACATTTGTTCATTCAAAACCGACATATTTTATATGAAGAAAGTTCTCTTTGCTGTACTCGCCGCAGGTGTAGTTTCTACAGCACAGGCGCAAAAGGCAGGCAGCATTTTGGTTTATGGCGACGCTTCTTACAACGCAGCCAAGCAAACTGATGATGATGGATTGCCCGGCACTCCGGATGTAATCACTAAAAATCGCACTTGGAATTTCACACCCGGTGTAGGTTATCAATTTAACAAAAACTGGACAGTAGGTCTAAATTTTGGTATTTCCGGCACACAGCAAATAATTGACAATGGCGTTCTTACTTCAAATAACCGCATTCGCGAAATTCAAGTAGGACCATTTGTTCGTTATACAACACCAATTAACCGCACATTTTTCGTATTTCAACAAATCAATATCTCCTACCTGAATGGCAAACGCACCAATCATAGTGGCGCACCGGGCGTAGCAGATGTAATAGACACTTACAATGGATTTGGTATCAACTGGATGCCGGCAGTAGGTGTTAACTTCACAAAATATATGGCTTTGAATTTCGGCTTTGGCGGCTTAGGATATGAGAAGAAAAATTGGGATTTTGATGGTCCGGCTTCTCGTGTAAATTCAAACTTCATGTTCACTTTTGGACAACAATTTCACGTAGGTATCTCGGCTAATTTGGGCGGCAAATCTCATACACACGGACATCATGCAGAGCCTGGTATGGAGCGTCGTCATATTGACACTAGCGATGATAGCGAAGATGTTGCACCAAAAGCAAAAACAAAAGGAAAGAAGAGCAAGTCTAACTCTTCAGATATTGATGAATAATCCATTCTACTTTTTTTCAAGAAAGAAGCAGCTCAATTCGGGCTGCTTTTTCTATTTCAACCAATATGAGTATTGGCCATAGCATTTTGTACCTTTGTCGCCCGTTTTCTCTCTATTACGAGATTAGTTTGTAGTTTACCTACCAATTGAATATTTATGTCTTATACACCGAAGAACAAAGTTCGAATTGTAACCGCAGCCTCCCTTTTCGATGGGCATGATGCCTCTATCAATATCATGCGCCGAGTGATGCAATCAAGTGGCGTAGAGGTCATTCACCTTGGGCATGACAGAAGCGTGCAAGACGTGGTTAATTGTGCTATTCAGGAAGACGCTAATGCCATTGCCATGACCTCATACCAAGGTGGGCATGTGGAATATTTCAAGTATATGCACGATTTGTTGAAAGAAAAGGGTTGTGGGCATATCAAAATCTTTGGCGGCGGTGGTGGTGTCATCCTGCCGGAAGAAATGGAAGAACTTCATGCTTATGGCATTACCCGTATTTATTCGCCCGATGATGGGCGTGCAATGGGGTTGCAAGGAATGATTGACGATTTGATTCAACAGTCTGATTTCCCAACCGGCAATCATCTCAATGGAGAAGTGGATCATTTAAAAGACAAAGAAGCAAAAAACATTGCTCGACTAATTTCTGCAGCTGAAAACTTTCACGATAGCGTAGAAACACAGTCCATCCTAAAAAAAGTATCTGCCGATGCCGAAAACGCTAAAACACCGGTATTAGGAATCACTGGAACTGGTGGTGCAGGAAAAAGTTCCTTAGTAGATGAAATAGTTCGCCGATTTTTGCTTGACTTTCCCGAAAAATACATCGGTATTATCTCTGTTGACCCATCTAAAAAGAAAACCGGTGGTGCTCTGTTAGGCGACCGGATACGCATGAACGCCATTCGAAATGATCGTGTATATATGCGATCCATGGCTACCCGACAAAGTAATCTCGCCGTTAGTCGCTATATTTTTGATGCAGTCAATATCTTGAAAGCGGCGCATTATGACCTGATTATTCTCGAAACATCGGGCATCGGACAGAGCGATACCCAGATTACGGATTACAGTGACTTGAGCATGTACGTCATGACCCCCGAATACGGTGCCGCTACACAATTGGAAAAGATTGACATGCTTGACTTTGCAGACATCGTAGTGATCAACAAGTTTGACAAACGAGGTGCAATGGATGCCCTGCGTGATGTAAAAAAACAATACCAGCGCAACCACAAAAGATTTGAACAAAAGCCCGATGACATGCCGGTTTACGGCACTATTGCCTCTCAATTCAATGACCCAGGCACCAACACCATGTATCGTGTTTTGATGGACACTATTGTTCAAAAAACAGGCATCAGCTCGCTGCAATCCAAGTATGAAATCACTTCGGAAATGAGTGAAAAAATATACATCATTCCACCAAATAGAACTCGATACCTTAGTGAGATTACCGAAAACAACCGCAATTATGATAAACGATCAGAAGAACAATCAGCCATTGCACAAAAATTATTCGGTCTTCGAAAAACCATAGAAACGCTTCAGGAAAGTAAAATTGATGATCGAGACCGCCTATGCAAAGAACTCGAAATCGTCTATGCAAAAGTGGCAATGGAGTTAGACCCTAAAAACCTTCACTTGCTGCAAAATTGGGAAGCCAAAAAGCGCCACTTCCAAGATGAATACTACGTTTTTCGCGTTCGAGACAAAGAGCTAAAAATAAAAACCCATTCCGAATCGCTTTCACACACACAAATTCCAAAAGTTGCCGTACCTCGTTTTGAAGCATGGGGTGAAATTTTGAAATGGGCTTTGAGCGAAAACTTTCCCGGAGAGTTTCCTTATGCCGCCGGTATTTATCCTTTTAAAAGAGAAGGTGAAGACCCAACGCGAATGTTTGCAGGTGAAGGCGGACCGGAACGAACCAACAAACGATTTCACTACGTATCTCTCGGAATGCCCGCCAAGCGGCTTTCTACTGCTTTTGACTCTGTTACTCTATATGGACAAGACCCCAATCATCGTCCGGACATTTATGGTAAAATTGGCAACAGCGGCGTAAGTGTGCCAACACTTGATGATGCAAAAAAACTATACAGCGGATTTAATTTAGCCGACCCTAAAACCTCTGTTTCTATGACCATCAATGGTCCGGCACCCACCATCACGGCCTTCTTTATGAATGCCGCTATTGACCAACAATGTGAAATATACATTCAACAAAATGGCTTGACGGACGAGGTTAACAAAAAAATTGATGCCCTTTATGCCGAGAAAGGAATGTCGCGCCCACGCTATAATCCCAGTGTTTTTGGCGGAGGAAATGAAGGCAGCCTTCCCGAAGGAAATGATGGATTAGGTTTAATGCTACTTGGCATCACGGGTGATCAGGTGCTACCCGCAGAGGTTTATCATAAGATCAAAACAGAAACACTGAAACAAGTTCGTGGAACGGTGCAAGCTGATATACTAAAAGAAGATCAAGCACAAAATACCTGCATCTTTTCAACAGAATTTTCTTTGCGTGTAATGGGTGATGTGCAACAATATTTTATCAACAACGGTGTTCGAAACTTCTATTCTGTTTCAATCTCTGGATATCATATTGCAGAAGCCGGAGCCAACCCTATTTCTCAGCTTGCATTCACGCTTTCAAACGGTTTTACGTTTGTAGAATATTACCTCAGCAGAGGCATGCACATTGATGATTTTGCCCCCAACTTGTCTTTCTTCTTTTCCAATGGTGTTGACCCCGAATACAGTGTTATTGGCAGAGTATCGCGACGCATTTGGGCAAAAGCCATGAAACTTAAATACAAAGGCAACGAAAGATCGCAAATGCTGAAGTATCATATTCAAACTTCGGGACGATCACTGCACGCACAAGAAATAGACTTCAACGATATTCGCACAACCCTTCAGGCTTTGTATGCCATTTATGACAACTGCAATTCACTTCATACCAATGCCTATGATGAAGCCATTACCACACCTACCGAAGAAAGTGTGCGACGTGCTATGGCTATTCAGCTCATCATCAATAAGGAATTAGGTTTAGCAAAAAATGAAAATCCATTACAAGGTTCATTCATCATCGAAGAATTAACTGACCTCGTGGAAGAGGCTGTGTATGCAGAATTTGATCGAATTACCGAACGTGGAGGTGTATTGGGAGCAATGGAAACCATGTATCAACGTGGCAAAATTCAGGAAGAAAGTCTTTATTATGAAACGTTAAAGCATACAGGCGAGTTTCCCATCATTGGCGTAAACACTTTTTTGAGCTCTCAAGGTTCGCCCACCATTTTGCCAAGAGAAGTTATCCGCTCTACAACAGAGGAAAAAGAGTTTCAAATTTCCACCGTACAACACCTTTGGAAACGCAGTGGTGAAAAGGGGGAAGAAATGTTGAAACGCTTACAGTCTATTGCTGTACAAAATGGAAACGTATTTGAAGAGTTGATGGAAACCGTAAAATATTGCTCACTCGGTCAGATTACCAAAGCACTTTTTGAAGTTGGCGGACAATATCGAAGGAATATGTAACGGATAAACTAGCTAAAGTCCACATAACATGAATCATGCAAACATTCTTTCTTTTGTATTTAATAAAGCAAGGGTGTTTGCATTTTCATTTTGTAAAAAAGCAATTCTTTGTTCCTATTCAGCTCAACAAGCACATTAGGCTGTTTCAGTAAACGTTAAGATCTCAGTCTCTACAAATCATCTTTTAAAAAAGAAAGAAAAAGAAAGAAAATAAAAAAAACCACAACGATGTGATTGTGGTTTTTCAGCTCCCCCTTCAGGACTTGAACCTGAGACCCCCTGATTAACAGTCAGGTGCTCTAACCAACTGAGCTAAGGAGGATTGTTTTTGGGACTGCAAAGATAGCCATCAGATTGTTTTCACAAAATATTTTTTAGAAATTTTTTTTCAGAAACTATCCTCTGTTAGTTGATGGCAATTACAGAACCTAAATCCGTATAAAGTTCAAGATTTTCTCCCTAAAAATCTACGGTTTCCCCACACAATCGAAAGGTCATGGGAAACATGATAATGGGTTGCATAAGCTTCGTCTATCAACGATTTTGCTACATCCGATGGTGTATAGTTTGTAAGTATATTGTAGGGAGGCAAAATGGACAGTTTCAGATCAGGTAATTCTGCTGATAAGAGCGAATAACCAACCCAAGATCGTTGACCAAACAACACCCGAAAACAATTGCGCAAATATTGTCCAGGACGCTCTATGCGCCAAATCAAAACGGGGCTAAAGACAAGTAAACAAAGGCTAAGTATGACATCCATTACACGCTTATTTCTTTGCTCTGAAAAACGGGCAATATTAAATCGTCTGTCAGCTATATATAAGTCGCCGGAGGTATCGCTAGAGTTGCTTCCTACAAAACTAAGGCTGTTTGTTAGGTGGATTTTATAATCGTATTTACGACCACAGACCTCCATTTGCTCTAAAATTGTAGAGTAGGGAATTTTATCTGCACAAAAAATCACTTCATTTATAGCTGCTGTTTGCAAAAAAGATTTCATAGTGTCCAGCGATGCTACACAATCATTACCCTGTTCTTCAGATATAGCTACACGTCCATAAATATCCGGTGCATAGTGTATTTTCCGAAGTATTGAAACCGTTTGATCAAATTGTTCGTGTGTACCTGCAATGACTGCCTTTTTAGGTAGTGCATCAAAATGAACTAATTTCAAAATACCAACCCTATACAATACCTCATACATCAAGGGTAACAAAATGATGCCTGAAATGCCCGTGAGTACAATGATTGCTCGAGAATATCGCAATGAGGAAGGCAATAATCCGAGATAAGCTAAACACAATACAGTACCCACAACCATTCCTCTCACTACACGCACAGCCCGATAAGGTTTATCATAAGCCCCATTCAAATAAAGCATGATGAGCCATAGTAACAGATAAACAGGGAAAGTGGCATAGACAGACAACAACGGAATAGGCTTGATATCTTTCACATCTTGTGTCCAATAATCCTTAATAATCCATAGCAAAGCAAACAAGACCAGCACATCGAGCAAAGGCATTCGTACAACTTTCAACAAGGTTTTAAAAGCTCCCAACACCGCCCGCAATGCCACACCCAGATTGATAAACAAAAGAAACAATCGAGCATATTGGCGGCTATAATGCTTTTTGGCAAAGATGGCAAAGGCTTCATTAAACACACGTACATAAGATAGGGTTGATTTTCTTGTGCTTTCACCCTTATAATGCACAACGGTTACATCAGGATAGTAGATGTTTGTTAGCCCTGCTTTTCTTATTCTATAACAAAGATCTCCATCTTCAAAATACATGAAAAAATCTTCGTCAAAAGCTCCGCCGGCTTGCTTTATAGCCGATTGCCTCATCATCATGCAACAACCGGAAAGGGCATCTACTTCTACCGTTTGATGTTCGCCTATATGTACTGCATAATATCTATTGAAAAGCGGTGATTTTGGAAATAACCGATTAATACCGGTTCCTTTAAAAAGTGCGACAGATAAAGAAGGAAATGATTTTTTGGCATCGGGAGCAAATTGACCCTTCCCATCAATCAATCTGGGACCAATGCCCCCCACAGAGGGGTGCTTATCCAAATAAGCCAAGCATTTTGTAAAAAAATCTTCCGGAAGAACGGTATCTGGATTGAGAAACAAAACATATTCACCGGTACACAAAGAATAGGCTTGGTTATTGGCTCTTCCAAATCCTACATTTTCTTGATTAGCAATTAACCTAACTTGTGGAAACTTTTTACGCACCATTTCTAAACTTCCATCCTTAGAGAGGTTGTCCACCACAAACACTTCAAACTCTATACCTGCTAAAGCACGCATCACCGAGTGCAGACATACTTCGAGAAAGTATTGCACGTTGAAGTTTACAATGATAACGGAAACTTTCATGAATTGGCGGTAGGGTGCGAATATAAGCTTCACACTGCATCAAAGGAAAAATGAATGATAAATAAGCTTGTTCTAAAATAATTAACCATTTCAATAAAAGGAGGGATAGTAATTTTGCTGCCTATGAAAAACTTGAGGCAGCTAAGCCTTGCAGATTTACGACAACAGTTGCAAGAATGGAATGAACCTTCTTTTCGAGCAGCTCAAATAGAAGATTGGCTTTGGAAAAAGTCAGTAGGGTCTATTGCTGAAATGACCAACCTTTCCAAGTCATTAAGAGAGCGGTTAGAGCAGGCGTATTTTATTCCGCAGGTGAAAATTCATCACAGTCAGTTTAGCAGTGACGGTACCATAAAAAATCGTTTGATTTTACACGACCATCATTTTACGGAAAGCGTACTGATTCCTACCGAAAAAAGAATGACTGCTTGCGTTTCTTCACAAGTGGGTTGTTCATTAGCCTGTAAATTTTGTGCTACCGGCTATTTGCCCCGAAAAAGAAACCTCGATTTTGATGAAATTGTAGATGAAGTAACAGAAGTGAATAAACAAGCCCTGCAACATTATGGTAAACCACTTTCCAATATAGTCTTTATGGGAATGGGCGAACCTTTGCTAAACTATAAAAATGTGATGCGGGCCATAGAAAAAATTACTTCCCCCGATGGGTTAGGAATGAGTGCAAGACGCATTACTGTTTCTACAGCCGGTGTTGCAAAAATGATTCATCAGTTAGGGGACGATCAAGTTCGCTTTAAGCTGGCTTTATCACTGCACGCAGGCACCGATGCAAAACGAAATGAAATCATGCCGATCAATGAAACCAACAATCTGAAATCATTGATTGATGCGCTCAATTATTTTTATTCTCAAACCAAAAACGAAATCACCTTTGAATATATTTTGTTCAAAGACTTTAATGATAGCCTAAAAGATGCAGAAGACTTAGTAAAAATATACCGCCAAGTACCTGCTGATTTAATAAACATCATTGAATATAATCCCATCACAGCGGCCGATTTTCAAAAGCCCGACCCCTTAGTGGTGGATCAATTCATGAGCTATTTAGCGTCTAAAAGGGTTAATGCGAGACTAAGAAGAAGCAGAGGAAAAGATATAGATGCCGCCTGCGGGCAGCTTGCCAATGTTGACCATCCTGATTTAGCACATTAGTATTAGATTAGCACAATCTTAGGAAAATATGTAGGCGCAATGCTTACTTTTACGCATCACACAAATACTCCTACATGCAACTTGCATTTTGGCGAAAGAAACAAAAGGAAGAAAAATCTGCAAAAAAGAAAAAACCGGTTTGGCGGGAATGGCTTGATGCGGCTGTCTTTGCTATTGTAGCAGCTACTATCATCCGAACTTTTTTGATTGAAGCCTATACCATTCCTACCGGCTCTATGGAAGGTAGCTTGTTGGTAAACGATTATCTTTTTGTCAGCAAAGTAGCATACGGACCTCGTGTTCCCATGACACCACTTTCAGTGCCTTTAGTGCATAACACGCTTCCGATCACAGGAGGAAAATCATATACTGATGCCGTTCAATGGAAATATCACAGACTGTGGGGGTTTGGTGATGTGAAACGCTATGATGTCGTAGTGTTTAACTTTCCCGAGGGCGATACTATTTTAAAAGAAATGCCGGAACAAGATTATTATATGGCTGTTCGGGCAATGGGGCGCGATGCTGTGCATAGTGCTTATACGATTGAGGCTCGCCCCGTTGACAAAACCGATAATTATATCAAAAGGTGTATCGGTGTGCCCGGCGATAAGTTGCAAATCAAAGATGGCACTGTATTTATCAACGACAAACAAGCACCGATTTTTGCACATTCCAAAATGGAATACCTCGTGCAAACAAACGGACCTTTAGATCAAGATATATTGGATGAACTAAAGGTGGAAGTTGTAAATGCCGGCGGCAATCAATATCAAATGTTGATAGAAAATGAAGCTGCCAAAAAAGTACAAAAACTTCCGCAAGTAGTCCGATTTATCCCTATTCTTGCCAAACAAGGTGAGGTAGGTTCACCACAAGCATGGACCTTCCCTCAAGACACAGCCTACTTTAAGTGGAATCAAGATAATTTTGGACCGATGGTGATACCCAAAAAAGGCGTAACGGTGAATCTAACTCCTCAAAATATAGCTCTTTATCGGCGCATCATTGGTGTTTATGAAGGTAATAAATTGGAAGAACACAATGGGCAGTTTTTGATCAATGGACAACCGACTACTGCCTATACTTTCAAGATGGACTATTTTTGGATGATGGGCGACAACCGCCACAATTCGCTTGACAGTCGCTTTTGGGGTTTTGTTCCCGAAGATCATATAGTGGGCAAAGCTTGGTTTGTTTGGCTGAGTTATGGTGAAAGTGGCATCCGTTGGCGTAGATTATTGCGTAGTGTAACTACCTTACAAGAGTAAAAATATTTAGACAAGCTTGACCATTTTCTGAAAAGGATTGTGGACAAGCCTAAACATAAAATGTATTTTTGATCCCTTATTGATATCGTTTTTATGATTGATTCTCCTTCTAAAACAGCACCTCTATTTTCGGAAGATAATATTAGAGCGGTTGATGCTATTTCTAAAGCACAATACATTGCCTTTGCACCCTACATTTTCCAAGCATCTGTTTTGCTACGTGACTTTGGTATTCTACAAGCAATAGATCAATCAAAAAAGGAAGGCTTGACCATCCCTGAAGTTTGCAAAGCAGTCAATAAAAAACATTATGCTGTTCGTGTATTACTCGAAGCCGGATTAGGCATAGGATTAGTGTATCGTAAAGATGGAAAATATATTTTAACCAAAACCGGTCATTTCTTTATCAATCATCCTATGGCTGTTGTCAATACAGACTTTATGCGCGATGTTTGTTATGACGGTGCTCAAAATCTTCGAACCGCTTTAGAAGAAGGAAAACCAGCAGGATTGCATCATTTGGGCAATTGGGATACTATTTACCAGGGCTTATCCTTATTGCCGGAGCCTGCCAAAACAAGTTGGTTTAATTTTGATCACTACTATTCCGACAATGCCTTTCCGGAAGCAATGGCTATCGTATTTGCCGGAAAACCTAAAAAAATAATGGACATTGGGGCCAATACCGGAAAATTCTCCCTTACCTGTTTGGCTTATGATCCACAAGTAGAAATCGGCTTGGTTGACTTGCAAATCCAACTCAATGTAGCCAAAGAAAATATTGAAACAGCCGGATATGGAAACCGAACAACTTATCATCCGCGAAATGTATTAGACAAAGAAGCCAAACTCCCTACCGGATATGATGTTATTTGGATGAGCCAATTTTTAGATTGCTTTGCCGATGATGAAATAATTTCTATTTTACAAAAATGCCATGAAGCCCTACCCGACCACGGACGCATTTTTATCAACGAAACCTTTTGGGATGTTCAACGTTTTGATGCTTCTGCCTTTAGCTTGCAAATGACTTCATTGTATTTCACGACGATGGCAAACGGAAACAGTCAAATGTATGATAGCGAAGTATTTTTCCAATTAATAGATAAAGCCGGATTCAAGGTAGTTAACCAGCATGATGAAATCGGACTAAGTCACACTATTTTAGAAATTCAAAAAAATAATCCTTAAGGCTCATTAACAGACTCTTGTTTGTTAATTGAAAACAGAAATAAAGCGTGAAATTGACAATTGAGCATTGGATACGACTGACTAATTATGGTGCTTGGATAGATGGACAAATTTTAACTCAAGATATAACATCTGCCGAAGCCCTTTTTCGATCCCAAGCTTTCAACTATGCAAAGTTTTTTAAGATGGATCAACTATGCAAATGGGCCTGGTTAGGAACTGAATTATTGCTCCATCAAAATGACCAATCGTATAATAAAAACCAAATCTCCGTAGTATTTGCTACCGCAGAAGGTTGTATCGAAGTGGACAAACGATACAGGCAATCCATGACCACTATTCCAAGCCCTGCTTTGTTTGTTTACACCCTAAACAATATCATGTTGGGCGAAGTTTGTATTCGACATGGGTTTAAAGGGGAACAAGCCTGCTTGTCAAGTAAAGAATTCGATGCCGATGAACTTTTCTTTTGGGCTTCCGATCTACTTACCCATCGCGGGATGGATGCTTGTTTGTTAGGCTGGATAAACATAACCGAAAACAACCCCGATCTGTGCCTTTTTTGGGTTACCCATTCCGGCAAAGGGCACCCATTTTCCAAACAATCGTTGCAACAATTGTATTCGACAAATGGATTTATATAAACTACTTTTAGCAAATTACCTTACTAAATATAGCCATAAAAAACAACCACTCGAAATACACGTCTGACTTTTTGTCGTCTTCCTTTGTGCTGGCAAGTTTATTGACTGTACTTTTGCACGATGTTTTTCAAAAAAAGAAACACTATGACTGAACAAAATCTCGACAAAGAACCAACTGTAAGTCAACAATCGGACAACTTTACTGAGAATGTGGCTCAAGAAGAAGAATTAGCCAGAGCATTAAATACCGATGACAGCATACCCGGAAATCAACTACTTAATGAAGAACCCGGAAATGAAAGCGAATTAGAAAAAGTGAAAGCAGAATTGGTAGAAATGAAAGACAAATACCTTCGTTTAATGGCGGAGTTCGACAACTTCAGACGACGAACCGCCAAAGAACGAATAGAATTGTCACAAACCGCCGGTAAAGAAATAGTCGAATCCCTCTTAGTCGTATTAGACGATGCCGATCGGGCAACCAAACAAATGGAAGCCAGCAACGATACCGTCCAAATAAAAGAAGGAATCACCTTAGTTTTCAACAAGCTACATACTATTCTACAACATAAAGGATTGAAGAAAATGGAAAGTGTCAAACAACCTTTTGATGCCGACCTACATGAAGCAATAACAGAAATTCCTACCGGAGATGAAACCCTAACCGGCAAAGTGGTAGATGAGATTCAGCCGGGATATTATCTGAACGATCGCCTTATTCGCCATGCCAAAGTGGTAGTGGGAAAATAAAAGCTGACCCGCAATTTTTATATGTCAAAAAGAGATTACTACGAAGTACTGGGTGTGGCAAAATCTGCCAGTGCCGACGAAATAAAAAAGGCTTATCGCAAAATAGCCTTGCAATTTCACCCCGACAGAAATCCGGGTAATAAAGAAGCAGAAGAAAAGTTTAAAGAGGCTGCCGAAGCCTATGATGTTTTGAGCAATCCGGATAAAAAAGCCCAATACGACCGTTTTGGACATGCTGGTATGGGCGGTGCAGGACAAGGCGGCTTTGGTGGCGGTGGCATGCGCATGGAAGACATCTTCTCCAACTTTGGCGATGTTTTCGGCGATGATATGTTTGGTAGCTTCTTTGGCGGCGGTGGCGGAAGACAAAGCGGAAGAAGACAAGGAACTCGTGGTGCCAATCTTCGGGTGAAACTGAAAATGACTTATGCCGAAATTGCCAATGGTGCCAACAAAAAAATAAAGGTCAAAAAACACGTAGTCTGCAACACTTGTAGCGGCAGCGGTGCCAAAGATAAAAATGCCGTTCAAACTTGTGGCACCTGTGGCGGAAGTGGACAAGTGCGCCGTGTCAGCAATACCTTTTTAGGACAAATGCAAACGGTTACCACCTGCCCAACTTGCAATGGTGAAGGCTCACAAATCACTTCAAAATGTCCGGTTTGTAAAGGAGAAGGAAGAGTCTATGGAGAAGAAACTTTAAGCATAGACATTCCACCCGGTGTACAAGACGGAATGCAACTCAGCATGAGCGGAAAAGGAAATGCCGGCGAAAGAGGTGGCCCCGCAGGCGATTTGCTCATTCTGATAGAAGAAGAAAAACACCCAACCCTCAAACGATATGAATTAGATGTGGCTTATCAACTTTACATCTCCTTTGCTGATGCTGTGCTGGGAACTAATGTAGAAGTACCCACTATTGACGGTAAAGCAAAAATTAAAATTCCCGCAGGCACCCAAAGCGGAAAAATATTCCGATTAAAGGGAAAAGGTTTTCCGGCTTTCCAAAGCTACGAACGCGGAGATGAATTGGTAGAAGTAAATGTATGGTCGCCGCAAAACCTAACCAATGAAGAAAGAGAAATGATGGAAAAACTACGTCATGCTCCTAATTTCCAACCTGCCCCCGGTGCAGCTAACAACAAGGAAGATCGTAGCTTTTTCGACAAGATAAAAGATGCTTTTGGCAGCTCCTAATAGCTCGTAAAACCTATTTTTGGATTAGTTTATATACTTTTGCTATCGCTGTCTGATCTTTATGATAGACAGCGATTTTCTTTCATGAATGGGTAAGTAAAATTATGTACTGCTGTATCAAATATTATTACCTTTGCATTTCAGATGAGCAAAACGTTATCTATTGTCATTCCTGCTTACAACGAAGGCACAACCATCCATCATATACTCAACAAGATAAAGGAAGTGGATTTACTGCAAGGTTGTAACAAGGAAATCATTATTGTCAACGATTGCTCGAAAGACAATACCGAGGCAGCTATTTTGTCGTATAAAAACAACCATCCCGAACATTCTATTACCTATTATAAACACGAAGTAAACCAAGGAAAAGGTGCAGCCATTCGCACCGGCATACAAAAAGCAACCGGCGATTGGGTTATTATTCAAGATGCCGATTTAGAATATGACCCGCAGGAATACAACATCTTACTCAAACCTATTTTAGATGGTTTTGCCGATGTGGTGTTCGGGTCAAGGTTTATGGGTGGCAATCCACACAGAATCCTCTTCTTTTGGCATTCTATCGGCAACCAATGGCTTACCCGCTTATCTAACATGCTTACCAACCTAAACCTTACTGACATGGAAACCTGTTATAAGCTTTTCAAGCGCGAAATCATACAAAGTATTCATTTAAAAGAAAATCGCTTTGGCTTTGAACCCGAAATTACGGCAAAAGTTTCTCGCATTTCCAAAATTCGCATTTACGAAGTTGGCATTTCTTACTATGGACGTACTTATGAAGAAGGGAAAAAAATAGGTTGGAAAGATGGCTTCCGGGCTATTTACTGCATATTGAAATATAATCTCTTTCGATAGAAAAAGGAAATTTTTTAGCGAGAGGCATTACCGATTAATCTTTTGTATTCGGATTTTTAGCGAGGGGCGTTGCCACCTCGCTGTTCATATTGCGCCCTTTCAGGGCTTGGTTTTACAACTTCACCATAATAGCGAGAGACATTACCGATTAACCTTTCACATTAGGCTTTTTTAGCGAGGGGTGTTGCCGCCTCGCTTTTCATATTGCGCCCTTTCAGGGCTTGGTTTTACTTCACCATAATAGCGAGGGGCGTTGCCGATTAACCTTTCGTATTAGGCTTTTAGCGAGGGGCGTTACCGCC
>JAFDXO010000007.1 GCA_018267925.1 Bacteroidota bacterium
CACTTTCAATGGTAAACCACAAGATATGGGGACATACTATTTCTACGTGAAGTATAAATGCACAGATGGAAATATGTATGAAGAGAAGGGAGAATTGACCTTAGTACGATAAGAGAACCAACAATTATATCAAGAGGCTGTTTCGAACAATAGAAACAGCCTTTTTAATTTTTGTGAAGTGAATGTTTTTGAATCAGTGGGTATTATATTTAACCATTGTAAAATGAAGCATATCCATGATAGATAATCCGCGCCTAAAGCAATTGCAACAAGAGTATGATAAGCTTATTGACGAAAAGGAAAAGATTGATCAATTAGTTTATATCGCTGTCGAAACAAGAAATTTTGATGTAGAAAAAGCATCAATAATGGCTGATGAAATATTGGAGCGTTCGAAAAAAATAAATTATGCACGCGGAGAAGGTAGAGGCTACAACCTAAAGGGATCGTGCTTGTGGCTAACAGGAGAATATGAAGCAGGATTGGAAGTCTTACACTATGCAAATGCTTTAGCTAAAAAGGCGAAAGACAGAAGGTTGGAAGGGCGAGTTTTAAACAACTTTGGCAATATCTATCGCGATCTTGGAGATCTAGGCAATGCGCTTAGCTATTATGAAACTGCCTTAGCAATTAATGAAGAGTTAGGAGACGAATTTCTACAATCCATTAACCTGACAAGCATTTCAAACCTCTTGTATGATTTGAATGATTATGATAGTGCTTTAGAATATGCTTTGCGTTGCTTACCCATTTTTGAAAAATCTCACGATGTTAATCGCTTAATTTCCGTTTACAATACACTTGGCAATATCTATTTTAAACAAGAACAATTTCAAGAAGCACTACGATATTTTGAGGCGAATCTATATCGTTCCGAAGCAGACACAGCCAATTATATTATGGCAGAAAGTGGGATGGGGAAGGTTTTGTATAAAATGGATGACTTTTCTAATGCTCAGAATTATCTGATTCATGCTTTGGAACAAGCTAAAAGCATGGCCAATGTAGAAGTTCAAATCATTTGCCTTTTTTACTTGGGGCGTATGTTTTTTGATGAGGGCAATTTCAGGTTAGCTTTGAAATATTTGGAGTCTGCACTTGTTTTGGCGGAAGAATATTCTCGCCGACACGATATTATGAGTGTTCATGAAGTGCTATCTTCTTTGGCTGACCAAATGGGAAATATCCCCAAAGCTTTTCATCATTTGAAAGCATACGAGAAACTAAAAGAAGAAATTTTCAAGCAAACAATTTTCAATAAACTTCGAAACTTACAGACACGTCAACAAATTGAATTAGCACAAAAGGAAAAAGAAGTAGCTGAAAAAACCGCTCAACTAAAGCAACAATTTATGGCTAACATGAGCCATGAAATTCGCACACCTATGAATGCCATAGTTGGAATGACACGACTGCTTTTGGCAAAAGAACCTAAAGAAGAACAAACACGTTATTTAAAAGCTATTCAACAAAGTGCGGATAATCTTTTAGTGATTATCAATGATATCCTTGACTTGTCTAAAATTGAAGCGGGAAAAATTGTTATTGAACAAACTGATTTTGTATTGCGTGATGTGATGCAAAGTGTACGCGATATGCTTATGCTAAAAGCAGAGGAGAAAGGAATTGTTTTTAAAACAACAGTAGCAGATGATATTCCGCATCGTTTAATTGGCGACCCAACACGAATTAATCAGATTTTGATAAACCTTGCTGGAAATGCGGTGAAGTTTACAGAACATGGACACGTTGAAGTATTAGCCGGTATTGAAAAGAGAGAAGACAACAAACAATTTCTTCGATTTGACATTGCAGATACCGGAATTGGAATTTCCCCCGATTATGTTGAAAAAATATTTGAAAGCTTTACGCAAGCTGGTACCGATGTAGCCCGAAGGTTTGGAGGCACCGGATTAGGCTTGACTATTTCAAGGCAATTAGTAACGCTGATGGGAGGAGAAATTTCAGTGAAAAGCGAATTGGGAAAAGGAACAACGTTTACTGTTGTTATTCCCTTGCAAGAATCCATTTCCCAACAAACAGAAGCGACACCGCAAGTGATTGATGCGGATACAATGGCAAAACTTAATAAGTTGAAATTACTGTTGGTAGAAGACAACGAATTTAATCGAATGGTTGCTGAAGATACATTGAAAGATCTATTGCCTGATATCATAATTGACATTGCCGTAAATGGTAAAGAGGCAGTAAATAGGGTGCAACAACAAATGTATGATATCGTGCTGATGGATATTCAAATGCCAATAATGGATGGTGTTACAGCTACCAAGGCTATTCGCCAATTGGCAAGTGCAGCAAAAGATACACGAATTATTGCCATGACCGCCAATGTGTTTCAAGAAGATGTAGAGCATTATTTTGAAGCGGGAATGAATGCCTATGTAGCCAAGCCTTTTCAAGCAGATGAACTCTTGCTGAAAATGGCTGCAGTTGTTGCTGATGGCGTATCTCATGCACATACTCAGGCAGAAGTTAGTAAAGCAGAAAAGATAGAATTTAAACCACTGCCTGAAATAGTAACAAACATGTCTTTTTTGCAACAGCTAACCGGTGGAAATACTGAAAAAACGGATAAATATATTGGCATGTTTTTAGAAAACGCACCTCGATTGCTCAAGCAAATTGATGATTCGCTGGTTGTTGCTGATTTGAATCAAGTGAAGATAGCTGCCCATTCGCTAAAACCTCAACTTTCCTATATGGGTGTTAAAGAAGAAATCAGTCATATTTTTTTGATTGAACAAACCGCTACCGAAGTTGCCCATGCAAGTAAATTGCCTCCGCTCATTTCAAACTTGAAACGGGTTTGTGAAAAGGCTTTTATTGAGTTGAAGGCACTTCGTATCCGAAGTTGATTTTTATATTGAAATGACTGATTTATTTTGCAGCCATAGATAAACTTTCATAAAGAAGGCAAGGAATAAAAAGTTCCCTGCCTTTGTTTTTTATAAACAAGTGAATGTTACCAACCGCCTCCCATTGCTCGATATAAGGCAATTTCAGCTTGCCGCAATTCGTTTCGTGTTTCTATCCAAGCAATTTCAGCTTCAATAGCCATTTTTTGTGCACTAATCACTTCTAAATAACTGGCATAGCCTACTTTGTATAGCTCGTTTGCAGTTGAAATAGCCTCATGTAAAGTAGCTACTTCTTGTTCATTTATTTTTCCGGTTTGAGCTAATATTGCTCTATTACTAAGGATGGTTTGGGTTTCACTGAAGGCTGAAAAGATTGTTTTTTGATAATGGTGGTGTGCAATTCCTCTTTCTGCATTAGCTCTGTTTTGATTTCCTCGCAAGGCACTCCTATTGATGAGTGGAGTAGTGATCCCACCTAAAATGCCCCATGTAAGGGAAGCAGGATTAAATAGTAAACTACTACTGAAAGAATTTAATCCAATATAAGGACTCAATGTTAATGAGGGCAAAAGTGCTGCCTGTGCAGCTTTTAAATCGGCACCGGCAGCCTGTAGCGTTGCTCCGGCTTGAAGAATGTCGGGTCTATTGTGTAATAATTCTTGAGCAGAAACGGCAAGAGGCTTATTCAAAATATGGTTTTGCCTAAGGGTGTCCGATCTGCCAATGGATTGAGGCATTCTACCCAGCAGATAGTTTAGCTCATTCTCTATTTGTACAATTTTTTGCTTTGTTCGATATGCTAATGCTTCTGTTCTTAGCAATTGAGCTTGCATTTGTTGAACACCCAATTCTGTTGTGCGCCCAGCTTCTTTTTGAACTAAGGTTATGGACAAAACACTGTCTTGAAGCATTCTGTTCCGCTCAATAGCCATAATGGTTTCATCAAGTGCTATCAATTCATAGTATCGAGATGCTACCTCACTTACTATCGAAGTAACTATGAGTCTTTTACCATATTGCGATGCTAAAATTTGAAAATACCCTGCCTTTTTTTGTGCCCGTAGTTTTCCCCATAAGTCAATTTCCCATTGACTTCTCAGCCCTATGAAATAATTGGGAACCACTGGATGTGGAATTTGAATTGAGTTGGGCTGCTGGTTTTTATTAGCATCTTCATTGCTGAAACCCTCTAAAGTATAGGCACCAAACCGTTGCTGTGAGGATTCTATGTCTGCTGCTATGTTTGGTAGCATTTGTCCACGCCTGACCCGAAACTGAGCTTGCGCAATATTAATACGTTGCTCAGCAATGGCTATGTCAGAATTTTGATGTAAGGCTAACTCTATAAGGTTTTTGAGTTGAGGGTCTTCAAAGAAATGAGTAGTCTTAGCAAAATCACCCGTTTCACCGTGAGAAAAGGAAAATGAACGAGCGGCTAATGGAATTGAGTCTTCTTTTTGAGGGAGTTTATTTGTGATGCAGCCGAATAGCCCTACCGTTATTAAAAGTAGAAGTTGAAATTGTTTCATGAATTACTTTGTTTGAGTCTTCAGTTGGGTTTATGAATGGATAGGTTGATTGGATACTTCTTTTGTTGAAGAAGGAGGATACTTTTTTCGTTGAAAGCCGGCAAAAAGCACATATAATCCAGGCACTAAAATCAGCCCAAACACTGTTCCGGTAAGCATTCCACCCGCAGCAGCTATGCCAATGCTTTTATTGCCCATTGCGCCGGCTCCCGATGCAAAACACAAGGGTAGTAAGCCGGCAATAAAGGCAAATGAAGTCATTAATATTGGTCGAAAGCGTGCTTTAGCTCCTTCTATTGCTGCTTGTAGAATAGAGGCACCTTCTTCTCTTTTTTGATTGGCAAATTCAACAATCAGAATGGCATTTTTTCCCACTAATCCTATTAACATGATTAGCGCCACTTGTGCATAAATGTTGTTTTCTAATCCAGCCAATTTTAAAAATAAAAAGGAGCCAAATATTCCGGTTGGCAAGGAAAGTATGACCGGCAAAGGCAATAGAAAACTTTCATATTGACCGGCAAGTACGAGATAGACAAATATCAAACAAATAACGAAAATGAGAAGTGCTTGATTGCCTGCAAGAATTTGCTCTCTTGTCATCCCCGACCATTCCAAAGAAAAGCCTTTTGGTAGCTTTTCTTTGGCAATTTTTTCTACTTCTGCAATAGCATCGCCCGTGCTTTTTTGTGGTGCAGCATCACCATTTATTAAGGCAGAAGTGTACATGTTATATCGAGTGAGTTGCTCCGGTCCAAATACACGCTCAAGCCGTGCAAAACTTGAATAAGAAACCATTTCACCCCGATCATTTTTCACAAAGAGTTTTAAAATGTCTTCCGGTTGCCCGCGATACTGAGGGTGTGCTTGGAGCATGACTTTGTACAATTGACCAAAGCGAATAAAATTGGTGCTGTAATAACTTCCAACCAGGGTTTGCAATGTGTGTAGTGCTTCTCTTATTCTGACTCCTTTTTTGGCAGCCATTCCTTGGTCAATATGAATCATATACTGTGGGAAGTTGGGGTCGAATCCGGTGTACAGATTTCTGAGCGTAGGCGACTGTTTTAAGGCATCTACAAAACTGTTTGTAACGTTTGATATTTGTTGTAAGTCATCATCACCACTTTTATCTAACAATCGCAATTCAAAGCCGCCGGCATTTCCAAATCCGGGAACCGTTGGTGGAGCAAAAAATTGAATATTCCCATCTGCAATATGCTTTGTTTTTGCCTCCAGGTCTGTTATTATGGCTTCTAATGATTGTGTTCGCTCTTTCCAAGGTTTTAGATTGATCATGCCCATGCCATACGAAGCACCGGCTACGTCACTCATCAAGCTGTATCCGGCTAATGTGGAAATGGACTCTACACCATCTACTTTTTTAGTGGCTTTTTGTACTTGATTTAACACTTCTTCCGTTCGTTCAAGTGTTGCGCCGGGTGGTGTAGAAACATTCACATACACCATGCCTTGGTCTTCGGTGGGAATAAATCCGGATGGTAGAATAGTTTGAGTTCCCCAAACGGACATAAAAAATATCGCCAACACAATTACTGTCAGCATCTTTCTACTGGCTATTTTTGATATGAACCGAATATATCGGTTCGACACCTGATTGTAACCACTATTGAAAGCACCAAATAATTTTGTAAGCAGACTGCCTTTTACCGATGTATTATGTTTTAGGAAAATTGCACTGAGCGCGGGTGTTAGTGTTATCGCATTGATTCCGGATATGATAATCGCTACGGCTAAGGTCATAGAAAATTGTCGGTAGAAAACGCCTACCGGTCCGGTCATAAAAGCTACCGGCAGAAACACAGCGGACATCACTAACGTAATAGCAATGATAGCACCGCTAATTTCTTTCATTGCGGCAATGGTAGCTTCTAATGGCGGCAAGTGTTCTTCGGTCATTTTTGTATGTACAGCTTCAACCACTACAATGGCATCATCTACCACAATTCCAATGGCTAACACAAGGGCAAATAGCGTTAATAAATTGATTGAAAAGCCCATCAACTGCATGAAAAATAAGGTGCCGATTAGTGCTACCGGAACAGCTAACGCGGGAATAATCGTGGATCGAATGTCTTGCAGAAATAGAAAGACAACTACGAATACAAGCAAGAATGCTTCAACTAATGTGCGTAAAACTTCAGCTATAGAAGCATCTAAAAATCTGGAAACATCATAACTGATGCTAAAATTCATCCCGGCAGGAAAGCTGTTTTCTTTTAGCTCCGACATTCGTTCTTTGATTAAGCGAATCACTTCGCGAGCATTTGATCCCGGGCGTTGCTTGATCATGATGGCTGCAGATGGTTTGCCATCTGTGACGGAAGTCATGTCATAGTCGAGTGAGCCAAATTCTACATCGGCTATGTCTTTCAATTTCACTAATGCTCCATTGGGTTCTGCCCGCAATACGATATTTCGATACGCTTCCGGTTCGACAAATTTTCCCGGATATTTTAGTACATATTGCAATGGGCGACTTTGCATTCCGGAGCTTTCACCTGTTTTTCCCGGAGCAGTTTCCACATTTTGGTCGTGCAAGGCTGTTATTACATCATTAGTGCCAATATTATAGCTGTGCATCCGTTCCGGCTTTAGCCAAACCCGCATAGCATAATCTCGTGCACCCATAATCTCTACTAAACCAACACCATCAATGCGCTTTAATTCCTTTAGTACATTGATGTCGGCAAAATTGTAAATGAACTTTTCATCGAGGCTCGTATCAGTACTGGTAATGTTTAGATACATCAACATGCTGTTAACTTCCTTTTCGGTCGTTACGCCGGCTTTGATGACCTCCTCCGGTAGTTCATCTAAAACAGTCGTAACTCTGTTTTGCACGTTTACGGCTGCCATGTCTGGATCTGTGCCTACCTTAAAATATATTTGAATGGTCGTAGTGCCATTATTGCTGGTAACAGTTGACATATAAGTCATGCCTGCTACTCCATTAATGGCTCGCTCTAAAGGCGTGGCAACAGCCTTACTGCACACTTCTGCATTGGCACCTATATAATTTGCCGTAACAATCACTGATGGTGGAACAATGTCTGGAAATTGAGTAACCGGAAGTTGAATTAAAGATATTATTCCCAGCATCACCAGAATAAGCGAAATGACCAGTGATAATATGGGGCGTTTAATAAAGGTTGTAAACATTCTTTTGTTCTTTTAAGAGGAGCATTAAAGGAGTTTTCGATTTGCCAAGCTGTCCATAGTTACCCATTCAGGGTTTATTTTCATGCCTTCGCGTAAACGCTGAATGCCCTCATATACAATCGTATCGCCAGATTTCAACCCTTCTGATACAATGAAGAAATTGCCTAGCCTTGTATCGGGTTTAAATTCTTGAGCATGTATTTTATAATCCTTGCCCAACAAATAGACATAGTTTCTATCCTGCACTTCAAAACAAGCTTTCTGCGGAATTACAATAGCTTGTTTCACAACGCGACTTAAACTAACTTTTCCTGAAGCCCCATGTTTTAAAAAATTATTTGGATTGGGGAAACGTACTCTAAAGGCAATGGATCCGGTATTTTCTTGAAATTCGCTGGCTACGGTTTCTAATTTTCCCGCAAATTCATATTTCCCGCCGTCAGCTAAAATCAATTCAACTTGTTCGTTGGCTGTTTGTCCATCTTTTTTCTCTCTTAGATATTCGAGATATTCATTTTCGGAAATATTGAAGTAGGCAAAAACAGAACTAATGTCAGAAACGGTGGTAATGAGCGAACCTTCCTCTAATAGACTCCCTGCTTTCAAAGGAATTCTATCTATAATGCCATCAAAGGGGGCATATATTTTTGTATAGCTTAATCGGGCACGAGCATGATCCAATGCCGCTTTGGCTTCTGCAATTTTAGCTTGTTGGGCAGAAAGTTTGGCTTTGGCTAATTCAAGTTCGCTGCTTGCCACAATTTTTTTGCCTACTAATAATCTAATTCTTTCTGACTCTAATTCAACTGTTCGAGCATCGGCAATGGCACTTTGTAAAATGGCTTTCGATTTCGATTCCTCAGCTTGATACTCTTCTGAGTTAAGGGAAAACAATAATTGCCCCTTTTTGACAAAGGCACCTTCGTCAACATATATTTTTTCTAAAAAGCCTGAAATCCTACTGCGTAATTCTACATTTCGGGCAGCCTGAATGTCGGCTACATAAGTCTTGTCAAGTATGATTTCTTTTTGGACAACCCTCGTAACCGGCGTGTTTAGAACGTTTTGTTGTTTCTCTGTTGTTGTCTTTTGCCCACATGAGGTAAGCAGTATTGTTCCCCACATGAGGGAATATAAAATAGTAGCACGCATAAGAATGTGCTTAGTTGATGGAATGAAAAAATGAAAACCTAACCCTCTTGAAGGGCAGGTATGAAAACAAACTTAGAAGCGTGAGAAATTCGCTTAGAATAGATAATAGAGAAACAAGAAAAGATAGTAAGCAGGCTTGTGAAACAAACCAAAATGAGAAATGCAAAATTTTGCCTTGTCTGTTGCAAATATTTTACAGTTTTCAAAATCTTCTAAATCAGCAACTTTCTTTGCTGACCACTTACCAAATGTTTTTGGATGATGACCTACACGAACAAAAATGTGCTGTGCATAGGGACCAATCGGTGTGGCAACATTGACCTCTTCTGTTGCTTCATCGTCCACACTTCCATAAGAAGCTGTTGTCGAAATAAATGAGGATGAATATTGACCTATGAGGGCACTGGTACGAAGCCCAAACCAAGCTATTGCAATCAGAATGACCCCAAAAATGGGAGTCATTAAACGGATATGCAGCAAAGGTTTTCGCATGGGTGCGCAAAGGTAAGGAACCTGAACTTCAATTCGCCCAAATAAAAAAGGCTATACTAAATTTAGCATAGCCTTTTAAAAAAAAATTGGCGTAGTTCTAATTTAGTTATCTTATTGTAATAAATTCTGAAGCCAAGCTGCTGCGGTTGTGGCTGCCAAGCAGGTGGATAGCATAGTAGTTATTTTTGCGCGATTGTCTTGATGCGCTTGC
>JAFDXO010000080.1 GCA_018267925.1 Bacteroidota bacterium
ATTATCTTCCGGCACCCGGTCACTCAATTGAAAATTGGTGAACAGCTTTTCGGTAAATTGTTTTTTGCCTTGCATACTTTAAGTTACTCCCAATTCAAAGGCAAAAACAAATATCTTTATAAACAAAATGTGAGTTGCGCAACAAGCACCTCGTGTTGGCTGCAGGCTTTTAATTTGGTTGAAACTGTCCGATACAATTTAATTCTGTCCATGTAACAATGTTGTAATTTTTAAGCGCTTTTAACCAGTAGTTTTCTTGTCCAGATGCAACTTTGATAAGTATGTTTTTTGTGTCTCCTTTTGTGTCAACTAGATTAAAAGACTTTTTACTACTTATCCAATCTTGCTGATTTTCTATAGTCATATCAAAAAATAATGCTGTTACGTTTATTATGCCAGTTTGATAATGAACGTAAGCACTTGCTGAAAAATTTCTTGTATTAATGTATGGTTTAGTATTTAAATAGTTGATTAGCGACGTTAAACTATCATGGGGATAAGGCGAAGCGTAAAAAAAACCAGACATTTCATCAATCTTTAAGTCAAGTTTATTAAAAAGCGAAAACACATCTTCAATTGGCGCGGTATTTTTTATTCCAACTATTACGTCTCCTTTCACATAATCTGAGCAATTATTATTAGTGTCACTTGTTATTTTTGAACAAGAAATTAAAAAAATTAGTGAGACAAGAAATGAAGCAATCTTTTTCATAATTATATGTTAGTTATGACAATTTAAAGTTTCCATTCGTTGCATTTTCTAAAGATTTAATTTCTTTGCCTGTTAGAACTTTCAGTCAGGCTTACAGCCAACGAACACGGCTTGGCGATGTGGCAGTATTTGAAAATCGTCAGCCCGTAACCGCTGCTAAATTTATAACTAAATGTTCATTGTTTATTCTATTGTTCGGTATTATTCATCGGCTGGAACTGAAGCCGATTAGCGAATAAAAAGTTGAGAATATATTCGTCGCCCCGCCATATTGCCAAACCGCCTGTTGCCTGCTGGCGTTTTGAATTAAGGTTCGATTGTCCAAATAGGTAAAATCTGCTTGATTGTCAACTTTGAATTTTTTGAACCTTGTTAAAGCTTTTTAAATGCGTTGTCCTTTACCAAATTTCCGTCTGGTAATGAATGAAGAAAAGTCACAATAATTGGATATGAGCTTTTTCTGAACTTTTTTAGAATTACATCAAGAGATTGACTGGTCATATCAGATTTAACTATGTCTTTGTAAGCTTCGTCAGCATAGTTGCCCCATGTTCTTAACAAAGCAGCAAAATGTCTCTTATCATTGGTCGTACTTCCTGACAAAAATCTCTGAGATTCATTATCACATTTGTCACGCAAGTCTGTTAAACTATGCATACACCAATCAGTGTTTTCATATTTAGAATGCTCCCACATAACTTGTTTCCTGTAGAATAATGTGTCCAAAATTTTGTCAATGTCTGTTGTGTCGTCTAATGCAGACTTAACTGAATAAATTGGAAAACGAATTTTCAAGCTTTTGAAGTTTACAAACAGTGTTGTCGTGTTAGCTGCAAAAGCAATCGCTTCAAAGAAGTCTTTTAGTTCGTTAATCATTGTCATTTTTTAGAAGTGTCACGGTACGCTTGCAGGCAATGAACAGGGCTTTGTGCAGGGCTGGACGTTTTAACGTCCAGCCCCGGAACCGCTGCTGAATAAAGATAAAGAAGATGAAGGTGACAAAAAAATGTTGAATAGAATTCCGTCCAGCCCCGAACTGAAGCCAAATAGAATTGGTGAAGCTTGGGCAGGACAACGTCCTGCCAGCCTTGCACAAAACCCCATGTAAGGTGCATGCGGCAAACCGAAAGCTGCAACAAATGAAACACAGACTACTTGCACTAAAGGACGAATGCGGCTTGAAAAAATAAAAACTGTTTGCATAAAAAAGAAGTTACTGTTCGCTGTTGTAAAAACTTTTGCTTACAAATAAAGTAATTGTGTCCACCAAAAACTGCTGCAACAAAAAAGCTGAAACTTAAAAGCCGGGTTTGATTTTAAAAACTGTTTTTGAAAAAAGCAAATAGCCAACGGTCAAACCAAAAACTGCAACTAAAACAAACGCACTAAAACCTTCGGTATGAAATGAAAAGTTGCAACTAAAAAAAGCACAAGCCCGCAGCAACCGAAAAAAGTAAAGGCTTCCAAATTTTGTCCGAACCCCACAGCAACAAAAACTGCAAACACTACAAACTAAAAACTGATTTTTAAAAAAGCGGAGAGCCACTTTGTCCACCCAAAACCACGCCGATGCAACAAGAGCTGTAACAAAACCTGCTTGCATAAAAAGCAAGTGTCTAACCAAAAAGAACCAACGAATTTATTAAACTGAAATCTGAAACCGAATGCTGTAACTTTTTGTCGAAGCCAGCTTGCACCTTACGTACAGAGCTTGCTGCTGTGCTGGTATTTTTTAATGTCCAGCCCGGAGCCGCTGCTGATTAAAAAACTGAAGATGAAGATAACAACAAAAGCTGATAGAAATCCGTCGGCTGGATATGGGCTGATAGCGATATGAAGCTGATATTATATTCGTCTGCCAGCATAGCAGCAAACTCCCTGTTGTATGTTCGCCCTTCATCTTGATAATTTGAATTGAAAGTCTGTGTCCACCGAAGTAGGGTGTGTCCCCGAAGCGTTGGAACAAGGCAGGCTCTTTTGCAAGGTTGGCTTTTGTGTGTGTCGGTGTTGTGTGCCTTGCAAATGTGCCTGACTTGGTGTGTCGGCTAAATGAGATAGTCATGGACTATATTCAGATCTCTCTAAGCTGTCACAAAAATGTACTAGTCAAAACGGTTTCGAAGAATTACACATTGCTACAAAAGTCTTTGTACTTGTGGAAGTAAATACTTTCGTTTCGGTTCAAAATCAAATTTGATCTTTTCAAGTTCGTTAAAGAGAAATTGTTCTTCCTGAATATCATCCGTCAAAATGATCTTTTTTATAATTTCTTGTAGGCTAGTATCACCAAGGAAGAAGTTCTTCAGTTTCCGCTTCTCGAGTTCAATAAACTTAATTCTTTGATCGTATGTTTCTTTTAAATAAACATGCTTGATTGTAAGCTCTCTTCCCAGGTTATCACGTCTGTACACCCTGCCATTTCTTTGATCTATGACTGCTGGATTGTAATGACCATCGAAATGTACAACTGTATCACTAAATCGATCAAAGTCAAGTCCTTCATTTCCTACCTGGCTAACAATAAAAATTACAATGCCTTCCGCTTCAGCATTTACCTGCTCCACTTTCTGCAAAAGGTCTTTTCGTCTCCTGGCATTTGTTGAACTACCGTCCAATCTCATCACATTTTTAGCAGTATAGATTTTTGTCAGATGTTCTTCTAAAGCTTCAATAGTTGGTATGAAGCGACAAAAAACTACTATTACTTTCTTATCCGTTGGTAAAGCCTTATTCTTTATTATATCAAGTAGTGCCGTGAACTTTTTTTCAAAAATCAAATGTTTATTCCGGAAAAAACTTTTGATAGCATTGTACTTACCTGATTGCCTTGTACTTCTTAGTGAATTTGAAAATGCCTTTTCGCTGGAAACAAGTTGAGATAGTTTAATGCTGAACATTTCTTTTTCATCATCCTGTTTCCCTGACACCAAATCTCTCAATAACAGATACTGTAATTTTTCTGCATCGTTCAATTTACATTCATCAGCGACTACATTCAATGCAGGCTTTGTATTTCTAATCATTATATCACGTAAGAAGTCATCTAATCCGTGTTTCCTTCCATTTGTTGTAATTTCCTTTGGTCGTTTTATTTCATCGCAATTTTCATCAATCAAGCTGCCGATATTATCATTGAAACATCTCAATAAATGAAGTATCCTTTCTGTTCCTATAGATGTTTCTGCTTTCAGCAATTCTATTTCAGCAAAAAGTTTTTTAAGACCTTCTTCAATTATCCTGGCAAGTGACCATTCAAGGTTATTAGGTGCTTCAACCAAACTAAGCATGTGAATTAACTCATTCAGATTATTCTGAAAAGGAGTAGCCGTTAAAAGTAAAAGTTTTGCATTCTTGCTGTTGTTTTGAACCGCATATATTTTTCTGATAGCAGAATTGTTAAGTGCAGTTGAAACATTTTCGTCTGCATCGATGTAACCTGATTTTACAATGTGTGCTTCATCTGCAATTATGTAGTCAAAAAAATTCGTTGGGAATTGAATGTACCGGTCGTTTTTAAAGACGGCTTCCGTCTTACTACCTTTTGTGGAAGGTAAAGCTCCGAATGAAGCAATCCACATTCCCTGCCTTGCATTCTGAATGTCTTTCCAGTGATATTTACTTGTAATTACATTCTGACCTTGTGCAGTTCTAAAAAATGTTTCCAGTACATCTTTTTTTACGGCGGATATGTTCGCCTGTTCTACATACCTTTTTAAGTCACACCACTTTTCACTATCTATAGTCTCTTTCCATTCCCATTTACTTCTGATAGCAGGAGCTGCAATTACCAAAACCCTAAACCTGTTACGCTTGTTTTTAGCAACATCCAGTAAACCTTTTGCAATTACTGTTAGTGCTTCAAATGTTTTTCCACCACCAACTTCATCAGCCAGCAAAACACCACGTAAATAATTATATTTCTGCCATTCTTTTGGGTTTGTTCGATAAGGGAAGTATTCAAGTGTTTGCCAGGCTGCTGCCGCAGCTAGTTGCTGCTTTTTGATTGAAGCTACATTGAGTTGTTGTTTCCCGTTTATTTTTCCAGTGAGCAGTTGGGTAATCTTTGGCATATTAGTATTTCTTCCATTCTTTATAAAAGTTTGCAAATGATGAAACGGCGTTAGTACCCAAGCCAGTTTCATCCATTAGTCCACTAATTCTTTCTCTACAAATGTTCATCAATTGCTTTTGTCCTTTCATTTCGAACATCTTGTATAATTGCATGGTGAAGTAAACTCCTTCTCCACCAGAGATATTATTTAGGACATCATTTAATTCCCGCACATGGTAATCACTAAAGAACTTTCGCTTTGAGAGTATTGCAAGTCTGTTTTTGACATTGTAGAAATACTGTTCCAAGTAAGGCGGCTCTATTACCACTGCACCTAATGTTTTTACTTTTATCCCATCTCGTTCTATAGCATCTTTGAGTATTGGTGGTTCAATGCTGTCAATCCTATTTGGCTCATAAAACAAACTATCTCCGATTTCCTTAGCCCTTTCTTCAAACAGAAACTCATTGAAAACACTAATCTGTTCTGAAAAATTCTTACCTATTGTAATACGGATTGTTTCCGACTTATGAGGATAGCTACAACAAAAAATCAGCACTGCTGGATTATCCTGTTTGAGAACTAGTTTGTGGTCATCAGCATAGACTTGTTCTGCTAACTCTTTATGTGGTAAATAACAGAATATAGTTATTGTCTTTTCATTAGAAAGCTCTGCCCACACATAGGGCTGCTCGGGAAACAAGTCTGCTGATTGTGCCGGAGCTTCGTTATCTTCTATCCATTGATCCACTGTTACTGGTTTCTCCCAACCTTCATTAAACCAATCACTAATTACATTTTTGGTGGTGCTGGAAATAATGATACCGCATTCCTGATTTGCACCCTGTACCAAGGTTTGGAAGAAGCCCTGACGGCTAAAGTTTGGAGAACCAAGAAAAACGATTTCCTTTTTTGCGTATTCGATGGAGATAATTTTTGCATGAAAGCCATTCCTGGTACTTCTGGTTTTTGGCTCATATAGCTGCAGCCCAGGTAATCGCTTAAATGTTTCTGGTAATGGAAATAGCTTTCGCAGATAGAAATGTATTTCTTTAGGATTAATTAAAGTGAGAAAATTATCCAGGTCATTTTTGAAATCTGCGGAAAGATATGGAGATGCAACTCTTACTATTGGTTGCTCCCTTTGTGATAAGGACTTTGTAATCTGATCGAAGATCGAAGTTGTTTCATTGGAATAAACAAACTTCAGCCCTGTGGTTTTTTGACTTGGCTCTGTTGAAAATCTGAACTTACTAATTG
>JAFDXO010000081.1 GCA_018267925.1 Bacteroidota bacterium
GGGGAAATTATGTCGAGACACTACACGATGAAACTTACGGAAGAAGCTGTACTGTATGGAAGTTTAATTACAACGGCGGGAATTGCTATGGAATTGGAGTTCATCATACCTCTTCCACACGCCCATATTTTAGAGCAAGCGAGTGGAAACCTTTAGTATATAAATTTTTGGACAAACACTACGACTGAAAGCCCTGCAGCCAACATGGGTATTTATGCAAGTGTGGCAGGACGTTATAAATTAGGTGGACGAATAACACGGCATCGTTATATTTTTAATCAACAGGAATGCTGCCAATACCACACCTGCATAAATACCTGAACGTTAGCTGTTATTTTGAAAAACCGAGCGTAAAAATGAACACAGAAAATAATTACATAGAAATAAACCGACAATCTTGGAACAACAGAACCGAAACACATTTAAAGTCGGAATTTTACGACCTTGACAATTTCTTAAAAGGGAAAACGTCATTAAATAATATTGAATTAGATTTACTTGGAGACGTAACAGGGAAAAATATTTTGCATTTACAATGTCATTTTGGACAAGACACTATTTCATTAAGCAGACTTGGTGCAAATGTTACGGGCATTGACTTATCTGACAAAGCTATTGAAAGTGCCAAACAATTAGCAAAAGAAACTCATTCAAATTCAAAGTTCATTTGTTGCGACATTTATGATTTACCCAATCATTTGGACGAAAAATTTGACATTGTTTTTACAAGTTACGGAACAATTGGTTGGTTGCCCGACTTAGACAAATGGGCAAAAATTGTTTCTACATATTTAAAACCTAACGGACAATTTGTTTTTGTAGAATTTCACCCAGTTGTGTGGATGTTTGACGATAATTTTGATAAAGTTGGTTACAGATATTTTAATTCGGGTGCGATTTTAGAAACAGAAAACGGAACTTATGCCGACAAAAACGCTGACATAACACAATCGTATGTAATGTGGAATCACGGAATAAGTGAAGTGCTAAATAGTTTGATAAAAAACGGTCTTGAAATAAAATTGTTAGATGAGTTTGATTATTCGCCCTATAACTGTTTCAACAAAACTGTAGAATTTGAACCAAAAAAATACAGAATAGAACATTTAGATAACAAAATCCCAATGGTGTATTCAATAAGTGCGATAAGAAAAAACAACAGCTAACAAACAAATTGGCAAGAGAGCGGGTGAACGGCTTCGATTGAACGATAGTGCAAAGTTGAACGATAGTAATTCTATTCAACATTTGTGCTAAAAGTCCGCTCCCTCGCCAATTTGCCGGACGTTAGCTGCAACCTTATGGCGACAGTGCAACCTTGAAACTTTACGGCTTTGAATGAACAGTTTTGGAAATACTTTGGACAACAAACGACACCGCTTTGAACGAACATGCAACGCTTCGTTTTTAATTTCTTTTTTTTGCCAACGCACAAATTTTTTAATTCAATTTTTTGCCAACGCACATTTGGCACATTTGCTTTTGCCGCAACCGCACAAGCCAACCAAAGGCAAAAGCAAAAGAGCCAAATCTTCCACCGCACTTGATACCTTTGTAAATAATAAATCTCATTAAAATGTATTCAATGAATGAAATAGATATTAAGCACATCAATCACCTTTCTGATATTCAACTTTCAAAATTGCTTCACACACTAATTAAGTTAGAGGCAGAGAAAAACAATCTTCAAGATTGGGATGGAATAGTGCCGTTTAACATCACAACTGGTGATGCGGGTTCAGATGGAAGAATACAATGGAATGGAACACCTGCACAAACTCATTGGCTAAAAAATAAGTTTACCATATTTCAGAATAAGGCAACCGACCTTTTTCCTGGTGATTGTATTGAAGAAATTTTTCCGACAACAAAGGCAGGGCAACCAAGAAAACTTAAAGCACAAATTGAAAAAGTTGTAAAAGCTAATGGATGCTACATTCTATTTACAAATAGACCAATAGTTGACAATGGAAAAGATGAGAGAATTGCAAAGTTTAGAGAGGCGATACAACTTGCAGGTGAACCGAACTATGCGACATTTCAAATCCTTGTGTATGATTCTAACTCAATAAAAAATTGGGTCAATGAAAACATTGGAGCTGTGACCTTAGTTCAAGCGTTCAATGACATCCACAGGCATCAAGGTTTTATTGAATGGGAAAAGTGGGAAATACTTTCAAGAGCCACTGATAATAAGTTTCAAATAGACGAAACCGTAAAGGGCAACATCGCACTAATTCAAAAATCAATAAGCACAGAAAAGGTAATAAGGATAACAGGACATTCAGGATTAGGAAAGACAAGGTTGGTTCTTGAATCCTTTAGAGGAATTGGTTTGCAGAAGTCGGTTGTCTATCTCAATCTTGAAGGCAGTTTAGATATTACCGAAATCAAAAACTACATTCTGTCTTATCAAGATTCACAAGACGGAATAATTGTAATTGACAACTGTGATGTAAAAAGTCACATGATTTTGTCAGGCATAGCAAAGCCAACTGGTAACCTAAAAATAATTACGATTGGTTTAGACGACAGCAATTCCATTCAAGATTTGAAAATCAGAGTTGAAAGAAATAAGCAAAGAGAATTGGTCAAAGAAATAGTTCAAAATAAAATTGGTTCAACTCACCAACTTTCCGACATAGAATACATTACCACTATTTCCGAAGGTTATCCTTGGATGGCAATAAGATTTTGTGATGTAGTAATAAAACAAGGAATGTCGGAGCTTTCTAAAATACCTATAGACCAGTTTATACCAAGATTAATATTTGGTTCAAGACCCGAAGACGAAATTGAAAGAGGAATTATCAGAGCATGCTCTGTGTTTTCTGCTTTTGGTTTTCTTGATGATAGTTTTTCAGATGTTATCAACAAAGAGTTCAAAGATTCTTTAAAAGCACAAATGAATTTTATCCGAACAAGAATATATGACGGAACAATAACAGAAACTAAATTCAAAGAAACCTGCACTAAATTTCTTAATGATGATATTATTGAAAGGCGAGGCACTTATTACATTGTTAAACCGACCATCTTAGCAATCAACTTAGCTGCTGACTGGTTACTACATACCGATAAAGACAAAATCATTGAAATAATCCAAGAACTTAAAGAAGTCAAGTTGGAAGATAAGTTTCTGGAAAGATTAACCGACTTAGACCAACTTGACAAAGCAAAAGACATTGTAAAAGAATTATGGGGAGCTAATGCTTCTTTTTCTTCAGCGGAAGTGCTTAACACCTCTTGGGGTTCACTACTCTTCCGCTATGTTGTTGAAGTGAACCCTGTTGCTACTGCAAATGCACTTGAAACATCTTTTGGTAAAATGACAAAAGATGAAATCCTAAAGATTGAAGAAGGAAGAAGAAATCTTGTGTGGGCTTTGGAGAAGTTGTGTTTCAGAAAAGAAACATTCAACACTGCGGCAAAAATACTTTACTCGTTTGCTGTTTCCGAAAACGAAACATGGGGAAATAATTCAACCAATCAGTTTAGACAGTTATTTCAACTCTTTCTTTCGGGAACAGAAGCGTCACTTAAAGAGAGGTTGGAAATAATCAAATGGGGGTTGGGTAAAAATGATGATGATTATACTCAAATTGCTATTCAGGCAATGGGTAGAGGATTGATTAACGACCATTACACAAGAATGGGTGGTGCAGAAAAGCAAGGGAGTAGTGTTCCTTTACAAGATTACTACCCTACATGGAATGAAATAAGAGAATATTGGTTTGAAATAATTTCCATACTGACAGAAATAGCAGTTTCAAAAAGCACTCATTCTGAACTTGCTCAAGAAAAAATAGCTCATTCAATTAGAAGTTTGCTTAGAGACCGTGAGAGTAAAATCGTAATTGATTCTATTCGGAAAATTATTGCTGTGAGAGGTAATTTATGGACAGAGGCATTGAATAATTTGAGAATGACTTTGGGCTTTGAAAAGCATTTACCAAAGGATATTGTTGATGAAATTAATTTGCTGATAGTTGACCTAACTCCAACTGACACTAAGAACCAACTTTTGTTGAAGGTTACAAAACCTGAGTGGGACACATACGAAAAAGATGATGAGAATAATTACATTGATAAACCGAAACTAAATGCAGAAGCATTTGCTCAAAAGTTGTTTGATGAAAAAACTTCTTGGATAGAATATATTTCTGACTTATTGCAAGGAGAACAGAGGCAAGCATTTGCATTTGGTTCCAAGGTTGGAGAATTGACTACCGACAAAGAGAACCTTATTGATATAGCAGTTAAGGCATTACAAAACATTAAGAAGGAAAATCAAAATTCTGAATTGATTGCTGGAATTCTTTTTGGCTCAAAAAGTAAAATGCTTTCGGAAAAAACAATTGACAGGTTTATTGAAACAGAAGAAATTAGGCAGCATGCTTTTTATCTGACAAGGGTGGTCGGTTCTAATTATTCAGACATTGAAAAACTCTTTTTGTTGGTTGACAAGTTTGGCTTTTCAATTAACCTATTCCAAAACTTTCAATACGGAAGAGCATTAGATATTTTGACTAATGAAGAAGTATTGAAATTGTGTGATAAGATAAGTCAATACGGAAATTCAGGAAAGTGGACAGCTTTGTCTTTGCTTTATATGTTCTGTTACAGTAGTGAGGAGAAATGGAATTTGAATAAAGATTATTTCAAAAAACTCATTGGCAGTAGCAACATGACGATTGACAATGACGGAACGGGTAGAATGGAAAGCTATCACTGGTCGGATGCTGTCATAAAAATATTGACTAAAGACAACGATGAGAACTTCGCAATTACAATCACAAAGCAAATCATTGAGTTTTGTTCACAACGACATTTAAACTATTCATTTGACACATACATTTCCAACACGATTCTACACCTCTTTGAAAAATATTTTGATAGCACATGGGAATATTTTGGAAATGGAATAATTGGCGACTACATGACCTTCTTCCATCTTGAACATATGATTGGAACACGAAATGGTTATTTGGGTGGCAGGGAAGGAATTGTTTTTAGAGACCCCAATCACTATCCAACTATTTTAGCTTGGTGCAGACAGCATCCTGAAATAGCACCTGAAAGAATTGCACACATGATGCCTTTAAGTGTAAATGAGAACGACCAAATAAAATGGCATCCATTTTCAAAAGCAATTATTGATGAGTTTGGCGACAATGAAAAATTAATAAGACAACTATCTTCAAACATGGGAACATTTGGAACAGTAGGTTCACGAGTTCCTTATTTCCAAACACAAAAGCAATTATTGCAAGAGCTAATTAATCATCCCATTCAAAGAGTCAGTGACTGGGCAAAGGGTATGCTTGAATACACAGAGAAAACAATTAAAATAGAGAAACTTGATGATGAGCAACAATTTCTATCATAAGCCAACGCACATTGCAAGCACATTTTATTTTTTGCAAACACACAATGCCAACGCAGAAAAAAATAAAAAGAGCTTGCAATCTTCCACCCAAGAAAAAATTGAATTAAAAAATTTCCCACCCACAAAAAAAGAAATTTAAAACCCCAACGCACCGTGCAAACTCTAACAGACACCGCTTCTAATGTAAATCGCTTCGGACAAAGTGTGTGCGGACTTGAAACAGTTGTGCTTCGTGGGAAAAACAAGGCAGCAGCTAACAAACATATTTGCAAAAGCACGGCTGAAGGAAGTAATTGAGCATTTGTACTACTATCAACTTTTGTGCAAATTTTCGGCTGACAGTTTTCAAATGCCATGCCTTCGCAAATATGCCGGACGTTATGTGCCATTCTAAAAGACCGTGCTACAACGAAATGAGTGTGAACAAAAAACGGACAAATTTCAATCGAACAACCTGTTTTTTTTGACTAAATTTGAAACGACTTTTAATTGAATTTGAAAATGGAAATATTAGGTAACGAACAACATAAAATTATTCACGGAGACGCTTTGGAAGCATTAAGAACACTTCCTGACAACTCTGTGGATTTGATATTTGCCGACCCACCATACAACATTGGTAAAAACTTCAACGGACACATTGAAAAATGGAAAACTGAAGAAGCATACCTTGAATGGTGCTACGAGTGGCTTGACTTGTGTATTCAAAAACTTAAACCAAATGGCAGTTTTTATGTAATGACAGCGACACAGTTTATGCCATTTTTCGACATTTATCTTCGCAAAAAGTTAGATATACTTTCCCGACTTGTTTGGTATTACGACAGTTCAGGTGTTCAGGCAAAAAAATACTACGGCTCAATGTATGAGCCAATTTTGTTTTGTGTAAAAGACAAAAACAATTACACTTTTAACACAAACGACATTTTAGTAGAAGCAAAAACAGGAGCAAAACGAAAACTCATTGACTATCGCAAAGCCGTTCCAACAGTTTACAGTTCAGAGAAAGTTCCTGGCAATGTTTGGGAGTTTGCAAGGGTTCGTTATCGTATGGACGAATACGAAAATCACCCGACACAGAAACCAATTGCTTTACTCGAAAGAATTATCAAAGCAAGTTCAAACGAAGGCGATTTAGTTATAGACCCGTTTTCGGGAACATTTACCACTTGCTTTGTGGCAAAAGAACTTGGCAGAAATTCCATTGGCATAGAACTACAAGACGAGTATGTAAAAATCGGTTTGCGGAGATTACAATTAGCCAAAGAGTTTAAAGGCGAAAAACTACAAAAGGAAATCCGCACATTTGAAACAGAAAAGTTGGCTACCGCCAACACTTTAAAATTATTTGAAGAGCCAAATGGAAAATATATTCACAGCAAACATTAAATCGGTTTTAGAAAAACACTTTGGCAAAAATGCTGAAGACATTTTCGATAAGAGCCAACTAATTCAATACATAAACGAGAAAACCCGTTCTGCAAATAAGGGTTCAAAATCTCGTTCAAGTTTCGCAAACCTTTACGCTATCTATGTTATCATAGAGGACTATATTGCCAATAGTTACGACCAAAAAGGGGATTACTCAAAGTATGATGGTGCATTGTTCAACAAACTTTTTGCAAGACAAAGGGAATTGCCTTTTGGCAGCAAACTTCAAAATCACGCATTGAACAACAGAATGAACTCAGAATTTCAAAAATATTTTCCAAGCTCAGAGTTTATTCCAATACTCCGCAACCACGAAACAAATCGTTATTGGATAAATGAAAACCTTTTGAAAATAAAAGTTGGCAAAGCCAACTTCAATATTGCAAAGGCTATCATTGAAATAATTGATGAATACGCAAGGACGAAACAAGATGCTTTTCAGCGTTTTGTAAAGTCCTGTGAAGAATTGCAAGAGATTGGCAAAACAACACCAAAGAAAATTGAGGAATTTGTGATTGGTTTGCTTGCACCAAATGTTGATGCAAGGCTTTTTGAAATTGTTAGTTATTCAATTCTCAAATATTTCTATCACGACCAGCAAATATTTTGGGGCTACGAACTTGAAAAACTAAACAAAGAGAATTTGAAACTTTACAAAACAGGAAGAACAAATGCCAATGACGGAGGTATTGACTTCGTGATGAAACCTCTTGGACGATTTTTTCAAGTAACAGAAACTTTGGACTTCAAAAAATACTTTCTGGACATTGACAAAATTCAGAAGTATCCAATCACTTTTGTAATCAAATCAACCGAACCGACCGAAGACCTTTTAAAGAAAATCCGAGAAAATGCAGATAAAACGTATTCAATCAAAGCCATAGTTGACAAGTATATGGACTGCATTGAAGAAGTGATAAATATTCCGACTCTCAACGACAGATTTAACGATGCTGTGAAACAAGGCTATCTGAACAAAATCCTTGACGAAGTAGTAATTCAAAGCAAAGTTGAGTTCAATTATGAAGACACGGACGATGACGAAGAATAGAAGAACGGCACATAACAAGGTATTGCCAAAAGCGGGGCTGAACGGCTTCGATTGGGCATTTGTGCAAGGTTCAACATTTGTTCTTCGATTGAACTTTTGTACTAAAAATCCCCGCCTTCGGCAATACCCAAAACGTTATATGCCATTTTACGGAGCGACATCTCAAAACTATTTTCACTTTAACATTCAAAAAAACATACAAGTTGTGAAAAAATCACTACCTTTGCACTATTAAAGAGCGAAAGTTATGCTAATAAGATTTTCAGTTGAGAATTTTTTGTCATTTAGCGATAGACAAAAATTTTCTATGCTACCAGGCAAAGGCAGTTTAAAGGCAGACCATAAAACCTCAAAACTTAATGGTATTTCTGTATTAAAAACGGCTGTTTTGTTTGGAGCGAACGCTTCGGGTAAATCCAATTTGATAAAAGCTATTGATTTTGGAAAGAAGTTGGTTTTGAGAGGTAGCAAACCTGAAAAACCAATAGACTATCAAAAATTTCGACTTGATAAACAATCAAACATTAATGATTCGAGAATCGAATATGAAATACAGCATAAAGGCAAAAATTATGCTTATGGTTTCACATTCAATAACGAACTGATTAAAGAAGAATGGCTTTATGAAATCGGAGCAAAAAAAGAAGTCAAAATCTTTGAAAGAAACTTTTCAAACAAAGATATATTTGACCTAAACTATATTTTACAAAAACTAAAAAAAGAGGAGGAAAAGCAATTTCTTCGTTTTATAGCAAAAGGCACACCTAACAATCAACTGTTTTTGACAGAAATCAGAACAAGAAAAGTCAGAGAAAATGTTTCTAAAATCGAGGACTTACTTAATGTTATTGATTGGTTTCAAAATTCATTAAAAGTTATATTCCCTGATGATAAATATAATGAGGGCTTGAAATTTGAGTTAAAGCAAGACGTAGAATTGCTTACAACTTTTGAAGAATTTTTATCTTACTTCGATACGGGAATTGACGGTGTATGCCTTGAAAAAGTTGATTCCGAAAATATCGACATTCCCAAACCTTTATTAGAAAAAATAAGAGAAGATTTATTAAGTAAAAAATCAGAAAATGTTAGAGCTTCTATAATCTCAAAAGGGAATACCACATATTTTTTGTCAGTTAAAAATGATGAGATTGTTACTGAAAAATTTATGACAAAACATAAAGTGAAAAATGCTAACAATCCTGAAAAATTTGACACAAGTGATGAATCAGACGGTACTAATAGAATAATGGACTTCATTCCATTATTGATGGATTTACTGAAAGGAGATAATGTTTTCATCATAGATGAAATGGAAAGAAGTTTGCACCCAAATTTGATTTATGACTTATTGGATTTATTTTTATCAAAATCAACAGGAATAAATAGTCAATTGATTTTAGCGAGCCACGAATCATCGTTATTAACTCAAAAACTATTGAGAAAAGACGAAATCTGGTTTGCTGTAAAGGATAATTATGGAGCTTCACGCCTTCACTCTCTCGAAGAATACAATGTGCGATTTGATAAAGAAATTCGCAAAGACTACCTATTGGGAAGATTTAAAGCTATTCCAAGAATTGGCAACAGAAATAAACTTACAGTAATTAACAAGTAATTTTTTTGCTATGCCACGAGAAAGAGAAGAATTTTTCAGAGAAAGTAACACTACCGAAAGGGAGAAGATATTTGTATTGGCTTTTGAGGGAAATATAACCGAAGAAAAATACTTTTCTGAATTTAAGAACTCAAACAAGTTTAATGACGAATTGATTTACTTACATTTATTAAAGCGTGAAAAGGATGATACCAATAGTGCACCCAACCACGTTTTTAGCAAGTTAAAGAAAGAAGCAAAAGACGAATTTAACTTTAAGAAAGGAGATGAACTTTGGATGATTATTGACACTGATAGGTGGAAAAACATTCCGAAAATAATTGAAGCCTGTAATGATTTGGAAAATATGTTTGTTGCAGTGAGTAATCCGTGTTTTGAATTTTGGTTATTGCTTCACATCAAGGATATTCAAGAATATAATGCAGAAGAATTGGAATTAATTCTACAAAACAAGAAAACAGGTAGCAGAAACTATGTAGAAACAAAAATTGTTGGAATTGTAGGTTCTTATAACAAAGCAAATCTTAAAACAGAGGATTTTCTACCTCATATTGACAATGCTGTGTCAAGAGCTAAAAATCTTGACCAACCACAAGAAGAATATCCTACAAAATTGGGTTCTCACATTTATAAGTTGATTGAGAAATTAAGAAAAGAGGAAGCGAAATAAATAAAAAAACGGCATATAACAGGCAGTTTGGCAAAATGGCGGGTTTAGTGCTAAATTCAACGGTAGTTCTTCGATTAAACAGTTGTGCAAAACTGAACATTTGTGCTTCGATTTCCGCCACTTCGCCAAGCTGCTGGACGTTGGCGGTCATTCTACAAGCGACCGTGCTAACAACGGGGAAACTGAAAACCGAAAAGAGTAAGTCTTATTAAAAAAATAATTTAAAAATGTTTGACAAATTCGAACCTTTTCAAGGGCTACAAAAACAAGATTTTACATTTAGACCAACTCGATATGAAACTTGGATTGGTGGAAAAATGGTAGCCAACGGCAAAACCAATTCTATAATTTCGGCAAAAGCAGTATTTATTGACGGAGAAGAAAAAATGGAAGTAACATTTAATGATGCTCAACTAAACAATGAATTAGCGACAAGAAATATATTTGACGAATTTGTAACTGCAACTGACAGGTTACAGCTTATAACTATCCCTAACGAAACAAATAATGAAAATATGGGGATAATGATGTTTAAAATGACAATAGGTGCTACTCGACAAAGTAAAAACTTTACCCGAAACGAACCTTATTGCTGTAATTTATTTACACTACCGTCCGATAAAACCGATAGTTAATACAAAAAGATGTTTAACTACCTGAATATCAGGTGGTAGATTTTTGTTGAGAGTGGTTTTTAAAAAGTAAGCCCTCTAACCAGAGGGACAAAAAA
>JAFDXO010000082.1 GCA_018267925.1 Bacteroidota bacterium
CATAGCTGTCTGCAACAAACTCTTAAAACAAGTATTCGGCTGTGTAAAAAACGCTACTTTGTACCAAGATGACTATGCAAAAAATATTGCTTAAATTGTTTGTTTTTTTGCACAGTTCATGTTGTAAGCTGGCCTTCTGTCCTCCGTTATTGTCAAGCCCTTGTCAGTAAAGGTTTTCGCTGTTTCTGTCCAACTGTTTTTGTGTCGGTTGTGGGTGGCGAAAAAATTAAAACACCGAAGGGTGGGGAGAAAAAAATTGAATTTGTCTTGCGGTGGGGCAGGCACACTCTTTGCCAAGTTTTGGCTTGTGTGTCGGCTTGTGCGACTTGGCAATGTGTGTGACTGCTGTGTGGGCATTATGATAGTAAGATTTTGATTTTACTTTGTTTTTTAATGATGTCCAAAAACACTTTATTCCTTGCTTCTGCATCCTTTATTAAAGTCGAAGCACTAATTACAAAAATGGAAATATTAGGTTCGCTGTAAAAACGATGATAAATTGGACTTTCAAGTGAGAACAAAGGCGTATAACCATCTGTTCTGAGTCTGTCAGCAAGTTTTTCGTCAATTTCAGTTATTAAAAATGAAGATACTTCTTCAATATTCTCTTTCTCTTTGAATGCTTTTACATAGTCTAACAACTGCTGTATTCCTGCAAATTTCTTTCTGTCTGGTTTTGAGGCATAGTCAAACGGTTTGATTTCAACTAATACCGATTTCAAGCGTTCTGGTTTGTTAGGATTATGGGAAAAGAAAAGAGATAGGTCGGGTTTATCGTCCAAAATATCTGTGTCGCCATTTTCTTCATCAATTCCTTTTAGAACTTCTCTAATCCTTTTGTCGCTTGCAGCATAGCTGTAAGTGGTATATCGGTCGTCTAATAACCAAAGATTGTTTTTGCCTACTGCATAATAATCATCATCAGTTCTCATTTCCATGAATAAATTATGAATGATTTCTTCAACTCTTTCCTTTTTATCAATCAATTTTTTTAAGCGTTCAATAACTAAAACTCGGTCATTGATGTAGGAAACCAATTCGTTATGAGTTAACTCAATAGCTTCGTAAAGTTCTGTGTCGGTGTATTCCTCTTTCCCTGCGGATGCAAGTATTTTTTCTTTAGCGTTATCAAACTTTCTCTTAGCGTTGTCAATTAGTTTTTTCTTGTCCATGAAACCAGCAATTTCAATATCTGTTTCATCAATGTAATTGATTAGATAAGGTCTCTCTTCATGTATTTCTTTAATCTTAGTCTTGTTAATTTCTTTGGTTTCAGGAATACCTTCTTTCACTAAGTCAGTAACGGTCTTTTTTAATTCTTCATTGATTAAGTCCCATGAAAGCGTTGTGAAAGCATCAGTTCGTAGCGGTTTAATATCAAAGTCGTTTCTTTCGTGATTAACTCTAGTGTTCAAATAAGTAGATTCAAGCAGCAAAAAGCCGGAATAACCATAGGGGAAATTTAGTTTCAGGTCTTTTTCGGCAAACTCACATACAGTTCTATTATTTGCACAGTAGTAAGCATTTAGCTTACCATCTACATTTTCAATTCTATGGTTTAAAGTGAATTCGAATTCCTTTCCTTCTCTGTCTTTAACTATGAATTTTCGTTCCTTAAAGTCAGGTATATCTTTAGGCTCTATAAATACCTTATCAGAAGTCGTTTGGTCTATGAAGCTAATAGTAATTTCAACGCCCTTTTTCTTATAAAAAAACAATGTTGGAATCAGATTAAGCAATACTTTTTCTCTGATTGCCTCCAAATCCATTTCAATTCTTCTGTCAATGTGTTTATCATGGTTTAAGTAGCTTTCGGAAAGGCTGTTTAATGTTACTTCTGTTAGGTTTTGCTCAACTTTACTTGGCGTGGTTTTAATATTATCTGTATCAAAATCAAAGTCAAATTTGAAATTTCTAACTTCTTGTGTGCTAACTATAGCACTTGTGAAAGTGGCATAATTATAAACTTTGAGGAAAACAAACCGACCAACACCTTTACAACCCAAAGCCTTTTTGTATTCAGTTCTGTATTTGCAAAATGAATCGTAGTTCTCATCATGCAAACCATTGCCATTGTCACGAACAGTTATAGTATGAACCTTTTTCCTTGCGATTTCGGTTTCATTATCCTTCATTGGATTATCGAAGGAGTTTAAAACACAATCAATAGATGTAGCGTTTGCATGAATAGCATTAGTGATAGCCTCAAAAATCACATCATACTGAGAAACACGACTACTGATGTCTTCGTCCACAATTCGCTTTATTTCTGCAAACATTTTACTCATGATATTATCAATTTATTGTGAACATATTTGTTGAACCGCACTTACAAATTCTCCAAATGAATCATTCCATCTGGCTGCTCGGCTGTAATCTTTATTCAATCCATGAAGAATACCCAAATTATCCTTGTACTCATTATATCTTCCGTTGTAGGCTTCCAGTCTTTGTTTTGGTGCAGTTTGTTCTGCTTTTGATTTGTGGTCAGGAAACTTAGGGTTTAGGTGATTTAAGCTTTGGAAATAATTCGTTACACCTCTGCCGTCAGCGATAAGCCAACTTTCAAGCATTTCGTCAATGCAGCATATAATAATTCTGCTCATATCTATTCCAACGGCTTGTAATTTGGCAGTTAATGTTGCTTTATGGTCATCACATTTACCTGTTCCGCCCCACTTGGGCATTCTGTCCCAAATAATGAAAACATACTGACAACCGTTGTCAAACATGGTCTGCACATCCAAAGCACTGTCGTTTATTACAGCATGTTTATTACCTAATGGTGAAATATTCTCCTGTGATATTTCAAAATTCTCGCACAAGTCTTTTGCAACTTGAGTATATAGTAATTCATCAGGGCCTTGGTCTTGGCATTCAAATACAAATCCTACTTTCATACTATCTGCTGAATTTACCGGTGGTGAATAATCTGCCCGGAGTGAATTTCTCAATCCAAACTTTCAATCTTTCTTCTGTCGCTGGTATATGGTATTTGCAATAATCAACCCGCTTGTCTGTTGCAATGATGCTTTCGATTGGCAACAAGTCTAACAAATAAGGAGAATGCGTGGTGATCACAACTTGCATTTTGCCAGCAGTTGTTTCATTCCGAATTTCGTTGAGCAATAAGCCAATTGTTCTTGGGTCTAAACCGTTTTCAATTTCATCTACAAACAATACACTTGGCGGCTTTGGAGTATCAAAAAGAGAAAGTAGGGCAAGGATTCTTAGTGTACCTGATGATAATAACCAACCTGGTAAGGGTTTGCTTTTATCATGAGTTTCATGCAGCAGAAGCTCAACTTCTCGATTAAATGTTTCTTGAATATTTGGCTGAATTTGTTTGATGTAAGGCAAAACAAATATCATTTTCTGAACAATACTGTCGAGATATTCCTGGCCTTGTGCTCTGATCCAAAGAATGTATTCGGCAATGTTTCTTCCATCATAATCTAACCGAATGTTTTTTTGCAAACGGTTTTGCATCACAGGTTTGCCCATTTCGTGGGCATTCATATATAAAAACTGCCAGTTCATTACATATTCTCTGAAAGCAGAAACGTCTTCATGTAGGAGGTGTGGATTCCCATCCGACAATGAAAGCAGTAGAATATTGCTTTTATGTGTAAACTCTTTGATACTATCAGCAGCAACGTATAGTTGACAAAATGAATTACCATTATTGTCTATGGCATTGGTGGCAAACATCACCTGACCATTGCAATGCAATTCTTCATTTTCTACAATGTAAAAGTCATCATTTAAGCTCAAGTTGAAAGAAACCTGATACTCATATTTTTTGCCGTTGATTTCGGCTTCAAGCCAAAAGGTGATGGGTTGATGCTTTTGTTTAAAACCAAATTGTGACACACTCGCTTCATCCTGCATGGCATGGTAGTTCCGAACCTTATCCAGACCACCCCAAATGGAAAATGCTTCCTCAATATTTTTGGTAAGGCAAAGGTGAATGGTTCGCATGGCTTCCATTACACTGCTTTTGCCACTTCCATTGTTGCCTATAAAAGCAGTAAACGGCTGCAATGGCAGGTTAAGGCAATCTTTGATGGCCTTAAAATTTACTATACTTATTTTCTTTATCATTTTTCCAATTGAAATTTATTGTTAGCAATGTTCCAGTATTCATTCTGGATTTGGTTGCGGTCTTTGATGCTTAAATCTTTGAAAGTTTCCAAAACTTGAAGCATTTCCTGTTCGGTTAAACCATACAAATGAAAAACCAAAGCGTCTATTTTGTTTTCATATATTCTACTATCAAGTCCCTGCTTACTCAAATGAAGCACTTTCTTAGTGAGCTGTTCAAATTGTTTTTCAGTTTTTGTGTCTATCTCCTTTACAGGAATTTCCTTCATAACAAATCCTTTTATTTCTCTGGAGTTGCCTTGTAGTTCGGGAAAATCATCTTCGAAACAGTACCTGAATAGTTTTGAATTCAAATAGGCAACTAAATATTGAAGGTGCTGCCCATTTAGAATAAAGCACTTGTCGTTAAGATAAAACCCATCCTCATCAAATGTAAAAGATAAATCCTTTACCATGTTGGGATAGATGATTTTGGGCTTTTCAAAATTTTTCCAATAGCCGATTTGGTCTTGAGTTTCGAACCATTCGTTACTCGTCTTTTTCCTAGCATTCTTCTCACCTGATTGTTCAAGTTTCTCTTTACCAAAAGACAGAAGGTGCTTTTTAATTGCTGGATAATGATTGATGTCAATTTTGAGAGTTGGAAAGGTACCAATCAGCCATAGATTAGGACTTTTGAATGAATATCTTCCCAAATCCCTTCCTCTCAATAGTGGCTTAATAATTTCAGCACTTTTGGGGTCTTGTTTAATTAACTCCTGCTTCGTTTTATCATCAATGACAAAGGCTTCATTTAAGCCAGTTTTTATTCCATAGTTTATTTCAATATCCCAATCTTTCAGCTTTTTGCCTTGCTTGCTTACCTTTTGGTTAATATGTTGTTTAGCGGCATCAGCAATTACCCAGGCATTTTCAGTTAAATCTTTTAAAACAGTATGTTGGCTTTCAAAATTGGCAGCCAGTGCCTTTATAAACTCTTGGTTCTTTTTGGTTAAACGTAAAGCCTTTAATTCGCCTTTGTTCTTTTCTTTAGTAAAAAGGTGAATAGTGGTTAACACAGTTGCCGATTCAAATACTTCTGCATCCGAAAGGTCAATCAGAATTTTCCCATTGGTATTTTCCAAAAAGAAATTTCTAAGTGATTTGCCATAATTACTTCTGAGCCATGCACTACCAGTAATGAATACCAAATTGCCTTTAGGTTTCAAGTATTTATAACCTTGTTCAAAGAAAAGCATATAGATATCGCCTGTGCGTTCAAATGTTTTGAAATTAGCTTCTTTGAGCGTATCGGCATCCTTTCCCATTTTTTGAAGTTGGATATAAGGTGGATTCCCTATTACAATATCAAACCCACCTTTCTCAAATACATCAGCAAAAAACAAATACCACAAAAAGTAAGGCTTGTTCACCGCATTTTGTAACTCATGCAGTTTTTTCCTTTTTTCAATCAGGCCTTCTAGTTGCTTGTGTAGTTCTTCAATTCTCTTCTTGGTGGCTGCCTTTAAACCTTGTTTGTTGCTGTCGGGGGCTTCGGCTATTTGGCGTTCCAAACTACGTTGCCATAGTTCCAAATTGTAATCAATATGTTCGTGTACAGTTTGGTTGATTAGTTCTCTTTGTGCTTGTTTCTTTTCAGGGTCTGTTTCGCTGAAAAAGTCCTGCATCAGTTCTTGCAGGTTGTTTTCCTGCAACACTTTCACATCGGTAAATTTTAGTTGGGGGTCAAGTACATTGCCAAAAATATCTCTTTGAGGCTCGTAGATGGTTGTAGTTTTACTTACGGTGTGTACTCTGCTTAAGTCTATACCTTCAAAACTTTCCAGTAAGCTATTGCCCTGCATGATTTTGTAATCCAAGTTTGGCAAGGGTTGCGGTTCTTCTTCGTCTACTACCAATGCCAGCCAAAATCGCAATCGGGCTATTTCAACAGCACCATTTTCAATATCTACACCATAAATACAGTTTTGAATAATCTGCTTTTTTGCTTCGGCATGGTCAAGTGTTAAGTCTAAAGCGGTTTTTGCTTTAAATATTTCTTGCAACATACCCATGGGAAAAGCTCCTGAACCAATGGCAGGGTCGCATATCTTGACTTTGTCAAGCAATTTTTCAATCCGCTTGGCTTGCTGTACTACAAAGTTTTTCTTGTCATTTCGGTCTCCTATTATTCCATTTCTGATGAAGTTCTCTAAAGCTTTTGTTGCAGGGCTTTCATCTTCTGTACATTCGGGCAAATGGGTACGTAAATATTGTATCAGGCTTTCCTGACACATGTAGTGCACAATTCCTTTTGGTGTATAGAAAGCCCCTTTCTCCCGGTTTTCTTCCAGTAAGTTTTCAAAAATATGCCCCAACATTTCCGGGTCAATACCTACTTCACTATCGTAAGGGTCGTTTTCGTCAATCGTAAAATTGTATGATTCGAAAAATTCCAACAGATTTCTAAATAAGTCAGCAGGAAAGTCTATGTCTTTATCGAAGGACACATCCTTATCAAACAAACCACCGTTTAAATAAGGAATTCTGATGTTGCTGCCTAATGCTACTGGAGCAAGTTGATTTGTTCTCTTTCTATTAAGCGTTTCAAAAAACAAAGTTTTAAGTGCTTTGCTATGAAAATGCTCTTTATCAGCATAGTTCAAAAAAAGATTCTGTAAAAATTTAGCATCACCGCCCGACCATTTTTCATTATTGGTGGGTACACCCATCCAACCTTTCTTTTGGAGGAATTGGAGAAATACGATTCGGCCTAATAGCTTCTTACTAAAATCACGAATTGGCTTTGCCGCTTCATCCTGCCATCCTTTTTCTAAAGTGCCAGCACTGCCTAATATAAGTTTTCGGTAATTAGTATTCGATGCAAGATGAGCACTGAATTTTTCAAAAAACTCTTTGTAAGACTTAAAGAAATCTTTATTGAGTTTGTCAACTGAAAATGCATCAAATAAATCAGCCAGATAAACAGACTTACCTTTCAGTTTATCAAATCTTTCTGCTGCTGTTCGGCAACTTTCACCTTCCCCGAAAAGGTAAGTGTATCGTTTGGGTTCGGTTTCTTTCTTTCCTTCTGCTGTTCTGATTTCGCTAACAAAACTGAAACGCCATTTCTCTCCCTGAACAAATACGATTAGAGCACCATCTACATCATATTTATAAACTTGTCTTAGCAGATTTCTAAGTCCAACTCTGTTTTTATCCAACCATGCTTTAGGTTTGAGGTGGACTTCGTACATACCAACAAGCCTTTCATCTGCTGTATAAAAGCTACCCAACTCAACAGCATTTTCAGCAACATCATTATTGGGCAATGAAATGGACTGTGGCTTTTGGTGAAATTTCTTGGCACCAAAATAATCTTTCATCACATCCAACCATTTTTCAGGTTGATATGCTTTTTCAAGTATGCTATTTTGTAATGTCTTTTTATCCACTTTTATTGAGATATAAGTTATGAATGATGAGTTATGAGTTTTTTTTGCTTTGAGGTTAAGATGGAGCTGCGGAGCATTTTTAGAATTTCGGTGGCTTCTCCATTTATGGTATCAAATTCAGTTTGGGCTATGAAACCTGACTCTTTTAATAGTTCAAGCCAATACATAGTTTCATCGCATTCTTTTTGGGCTACGCCCAATTTATGAATGAAATCAGCTTTACTTTCTGCATTTTGAGCTTCACGAATATTTGCCCCTACAGAAGTGCCTGAACGAAGTATTTGTTTGCTCATTATAAATTCCCTTTTCGTTTCTGTTAAATACTGATAGAGCTTAATACACCTAAGTGCAAAAGCAAATGATTTATCTTTTAATATTGATTTCTTCTCACTCATAGTTTATCTCTCATAACTCATCTCTAATTGACAGTTGCTCCACCAGTTGGTGAAGCTTATTTGCTAATACTGTTTTTGGAATCAGTTTGGTTTCGTAATCAGTTATGATGGTAGGCGAGGTATTTCGTGCCATGGCATATTCTACCACTTCGGTATCTTTTCCCTTGCACAGTAAAATGCCAATGCTTGGATTTTCAAAAGGTCGTTTTACATCACGGTCTAATGCTTCCAAATAGAAGTTGAGTTTACCCAAAAACTCGGGTTCAAATTCCTGTATTTTCAATTCAAACAATACCAAACATTGCAAATCCCGATGGTAAAATAGTAAGTCGGTAAAATAGTCTTTATTACCTACCTGCAAGCGGTATTGATTGCCCATGTAGGTAAATCCTTTGCCTATTTCCAGAATGAATTTTTGCAGGTTAAGGATTAACGCTTTCTCAAGGTCTTTTTCGGAATGCCCATCGGGCAATTCTAAAAATTCGAATATGTAGGGATCCTTGAAAAGTCCTTCAGGGATTTGAGATGTAAGTGATGAAACAACCTTGCTGGACAGCATGGTGCGTTCAAATGTTGCTGTATTCAGTTGTCGTTCCAATTCTCTTTTCGTTAGTTTTTGAGTTATACAATGGATGAAATAAAAAATCTTCTCTTCTACAGTTTTAGTTTTAGAAAGTATGAGTAAGTGGTGTGTCCAACTGATTTGTGTCACCAGCGGTAACACAAATTTATTTACTTGACTATCGGTTACTTGCAATTGTGTCACCAATGGTGACACAATTTTTTTCAGGTTATTTTCAGGCTTTTGTAAATGTGTCACCAGTGTTGACACAAATTCGGGTGACGAATAGGTTTCATAAAACTGTTTCATCCTATAAAGCCCTCTACGATTAAAACCTTTCAGCCCCGGACAATTATCTTGAATAAATGAAGCCAATTCTTCCACTGTGTTTTCGCCCCATGCTCCCGCTGAAACCTTCTCGGAAACAAGATTGCCCACCTTGAAATACAGCAATACCAATTCCTCGTTTACTTTATGAAAAGCCCTGTTTCTGGCTTCTTCAATCAGTAAAATCACTTGTTTAAATTCGGTATTTTTAGATTTAAGAGTCATTAGATATGAGATATGAGATATGAGTTATGAGATATGAGTTATGAGTGATGGGTTTTTTGTTTTGAGGTTAAGATGGAGCTACGGAGCATTTTTAGAATTTCGGTGGCTTCACTATTCATCATATCAAATTCTGGTTGGGAAATATATTCAGACGCTTTTAAGAGCTCAAGCCAATACATGGTTTCATCGCATTCTTTCTGGGCTATGCCTAATTTGTGAATAAAGTCTGCTTTGCTTTCTGCATTTTGAGCTTCACGAATATTTGACCCTACTGATGTACCTGAACGAAGTAATTGTTTACTCATTACAAATTCCTTTTTCGTATCTGTTAAATTCTGATAGAGCTTAATACACTTCAGTGCAAAAGCAAAGGATTTATCTTTTAAAATTGATTTTTTCTCACTCATAACTTATATCCCATAATTCAACACTCAACAAAGGTTTCTGATAACACTATCTCAGGTTCAATGCTGGTATTAATTTCTTCCAGTTTGGTTTCCTCTTCGTCACTTGTAAAAGCATCGTATTTCTTCGCCAAGGCAATCAGTAAATTGTCCACTTGCGAAGTAGTAATTTCTCGTTTGGTAAAAAACTTCTGACTTAGCTTTTTCAACTCATTCGCCAAAGGCGTATAAGTTCCGCTTTCAACAATAGGTTGTAAGGTTTGGCAGGTTTCTTTTACAATAGCTTGGTGTGTTATGGCTTTGAAGTCTCGTAAGAATTTTAAAGCTTGTTTCGTGTTTGCATCGGCTTTGTCGGTGGTTGTTACCTTTTCAGTTGTTCCGCCTAAAAAGTCTTCGTCAAATGATTTTAAAGCCGCCTGAACATGTTCGTAATGATTTTCAGGCAATGCAAAAGATGGTTCTGTTGTTTGTGCTTCAAAAATTTGTGCTGCTTCTAAAAAAGTCAACGGATTTACTTTGGTTTTATCGGGGATTTGATAAAACTCCATTTTGTAAAGCGATTTCAGAAACACAACCGTAGAACTGTGTATCTCTGATTTTTGAGCATACTTGTTATTCCGTGCAGTTCTTGCTTTTAACGGAAATGCTTTGATGCGTTTAAATTCTTTCGGATTATTGTCTTTAAACTCACGGATATAACGTAAGTAATGCAGTCTCTTGTCTTCATCATCAGGCAGACCTTCATCAAACAATTCAAACTGCTCCAACATTTCTTCATGGGTATAAATCTGTGCATCCTCACCAAAAGCAGTATGAAATCCTTGTAGTTTGAATAAAGCATTGCTGTAAAGTTTTATTTCTTCATCACCTTGTTGAGAAGGGTAGAAGTTGTAGTTGTAAATAACCCCTGCAACACTTCCAATTCGGTTTACACGTCCAATCCGTTGCATTAGTCGGGTTGCATTCCAAGGCGTGTCATAGTTTACAATTACATTGGAACGGTGCAGGTTTACACCTTCTGCCAATACATCGGTAGTGATGATGATATTGTAATCGTTCTTTTTTTCTCCAATGTAGTTGGCGTCAAAATTCTCTTGAATGGTTTCAAAAATCTTGCTTCGGTTGTCGCTTGAAACATTTAGAACTTTTGTGTTCAGGAACGCTTCAACTTTTTCAGTCAGGTAATTAGCGGTCTCAGTACTTTCCGTAAAGACAACCAACTTTCCTGTTGGGTTAATCTGTTGATTCAGTAATTCGTCTTTTAGCGTAATTAAGAAAGTATCCAGTTTTGGGTCTTGTTCAACTTTGCTCCACTCCTTAACCAATTCTTGTAAAAGCAAATGGTCTTTTCTTAAACCATCAATAAAACCACTATCAAAATCATCAGGACTGAAAACATTGTTTCTCGGATTCTCAGCACTCATTTCTAAAATCATTACTTCCAAATCTTCAATGCTGAAACCTTTTTCCATTAGGTCGTTCACACGCAAGTCTGGAGCAATTAATACTTTGCCCTTATCAAACATTTCAATCATTCGTCCGGTGGCAGTAGTCAAATTCTTTAATGATGATTTAAAAGCAGTGAAACTGCTTTCTAATCTTTTCACCATTAAAGTTTTCATGATACCTGCCAAGGATTGAGAAACCAATATCGCTTGCTCATAATAATTTTCTCTTAATTCAGGCTTCAAATATTTGATGGCCTGATAGCGGTAATACTGAATTTTATCATCATCAGTCAAGTAGAAAACGGTGTGATAAAACAGCTTGCTCAACTTGGTATCAAACTCATAAATCTTTGGTTTGGGTGCTGCTATTTCAGGGAAAACAATTCCTTGTGCTTGTAAATCCTCGATGTATTTTGGATAGTTTTTTAAATCTCGTCTAGTTCTTCGAACGGTTATTTGAGAAATAATTTTTTCACGGATGATGGAATAGAGTTCTCTGATGCGTTCAATGTTTGGTTCATCTTGTTGCATGATTTCTCTGAACTCCCGAATAATTGGCCCAAAGAAACTTTGCAAGTTTGTTACTGGCAAAGTGCTTCGTCTTGCATCCTGAAACAAAAGCAACTGATAGTATAAATCTTGAGGTCTGTTGTTAAGCGGAGTAGCAGAAATCAGAATGACTTTTTTCTTTTTGCCAGGAACTAAGCCTTCTCCGTTTCTTGAAGCTTTACAAATTCTTTGAAGTAATCCGAAGGACTGCGAAGTGTGGTTTCTGTATCGGTGTGCTTCGTCAACCAAAACCAAATCGTAATCCTCTTTAGCCCAATAGTTCAAATCATCACCGTTTACGATTTTGTCCAATCGTCCGTTGGTAATGAATTTGGTATGGCGGTCAATACCGAAAAGTCTGAAAGTGTTTTTCCAGTTCTTTTCCAAAGCTGGCGGAAATACCACCAATATTTTTGTGTTCAATGAGCCATTAGCAATCAAAAACCTTTTGGCTATCATGGCTGCAATAACCGTTTTTCCTAAACCAACCACGTCAGATAAGAAAAAACCATTGTGTTCCATCAGCATTTGAAAGCCTTGGTTTACGGCATCAATCTGATAGGAAAGTTTCTTGTAAGTTTTCGGCAAGTCTCCAACCGTGTCTGGGTCGTAGTCTATGTTTTTTCCGAAGTACTCAATTAGGAATTTGATGTAAAGTTCATAAGGCGTAAATGTCTGCCCGATGTGTGTTTTCTGTTTGAACTGCTGAATGTCTGCAGGAAGAATTGGTGTTGAATGCTCCCATAATTCAACAAACTCTTTTTTGGTAAACTGAACATCGTCATAGTCTTTGAGAGCAATATTTAATTCATAGTTTGGTGATTTTTTGATTCCTAAACCTGCTTCTGTCAAGTTAGAAGAACCCATAATAACCCAACCGTCCGAATGTTCGCTGTGATGCTCAGGCAAAAACAAGTAAAACTTAGCATGAATCGCTTTTGAGTTGTGTGCTCTTACTTCAATTCGGCCATCAATTAAGTCGTTCACAAATTGTAAAACACCTTTCTCAACTTCTTCTGAATACTTGGCCTCTTTGATGTCTTGAATAAACCATTTCAAAAATTCTTCTTTAGTTTTTTCTTCGTCACCGAAATACAAAAGTCCTTTGCGTTGTGATTCGGCAAACATTTGGTCAACATTGATGCCGACTAATATTTTGATTTCTTTTAAGTCCTTTAAGTATGGTTGTAGAGCGAAGTAACCCGAAGAACGGAAGTAACCAACTACCGCATGAAAAGCATACAAGTCTTTCATGTGTTCGATAATTCCTTTGAATTTATCGAACATGCTTCGTTCACTGTTATTTGTAAAAAATTTAGATGACATTATCTCTTTTTGCTTTTTATCTGTTTTTCTGCCTCTTTTAGTCCTTCGCTTAAATGTTCCAGTCCTCCAAAGTCCTTGCTTATTTTGTCTGCTATGTATGTTGTCTGTACTTCTTTTAAGTCCAGTTCCAAAATTTCTGAAAGTGGTTTTAAATAGTCAGGTGATGCAGGTCGTTCACCACGTTCAACTTTGCTAAGTGTTGAAGTGTCAATGTCGAGATAAGCAGCCACTTTCCTCAATGGAAGTTCTATTTCTTCTCTTCGCTTTCTGATATAGTCACCAAATTTTACGTTGCTCATTTAGACAAAATGTTTTGGACAGAAGTGTCAAATTTAATACTTTAATTGAAACGGTCACCCTGTGCGGTGGGAAAATTTTGCTCTTTTGGTTTTGCGAAGCGTTGGCGTGTGTGTCGGGCAAAACCAAATGTGCAAAATGCGGGTGGGCAAATTCAATTTTTTTGTGCGGAGGGGAGTTTTAATTTTTTTCTTGTGTCGGCTTGTGTGTTGCCAAAATGGTCTGCTTGTTTTTGTCGAGATACAGAGAAACTGTCTGCCGATTTATGGTCGTCTGAAAAGTCTGGTCAGGATGTCAAAGGTCGATTGTTTTGTTGTCACGTTGATGGTTGTAGTGTCGTCTTTTAGGCTTGCTTACAACGGTTCGGGGCTTTGCGAGGGAGCGGATTTTATGCACTAACTCTCAACCGAAGCACGGACTTCAAAGATAGCGAAAAAGTTTGATACGAAGCACTTAACCCGCTCTCTTGCAAAACCCTTGTTGTAGGTAGTGCAGTTTTCAGTCATTATGGTTTCGGTCGCTTTGTGGTGCGTTGGCTTTGTGGCTCTTTTGGATTTTTTAGAGTTGGTCTGTGCGTTGGAAATAATACAAATGCCTGCCTGTGGCAGACAGGTGCCGCCAATAGCGTTGGCTTATTTCGTTGTCAAATTGTCTGCCAATAATTCCGCTTGTTTCAACACTGTTTCTATTGCTTTGGCTTGTTTGTCTGGTGGATAACCCCACTTTGTCAATGTCCGCTTTACAATTACCATTAGTCTTGCTCTTGCACTTTCTCTGATAGTCCAGTCGATTGTTGAGTTAGCTTTTACTTTTTCTGTAATTTCTCTTGCTATTTCTCTTAGTTGGTCATCTCCCAAAACCATTACAGCACTGTCGTTTACTTCCAAAGCATTGTAAAAAGCAACTTCATCTTTTGTCAATCCAAGTTGTTCTCCTTCTTTGTCGGCTTCTTTAATTTCCTTTGCAATGTTGATGAGTTCCTGAATAATTTCGGCAGTTGTGAGCAAGTTGTTTTGGTAGCGTTTTATTGCACCTTCCAACATTTCCAATAGTTTTTTACTCTTTACTAAATTGGTTTTTGAACGTGTTTTTATTTCGTCATTCAGTAATTTCTTCAACAATTCTAAAGCCAAATTTTGGTGTTTCATTCCTTTTACTTCTAAAAGAAATTCATCTGAAAGTACTTCTAAACCTGATATTTCGGGCTTGTCAATTCCTGCTGCTTCAAAAATGTCAATTACTTTGTCGCTACTCAATGCTTCATCAACTATTTGTTTGATAGCGGTTTCAATTTCAATATCGGATTTGCCTGTTCCTGTTCCTTCAAATTTTACCAATCTTGCTTTTACTGCTTGAAAAAACGCAATGTCGTCTTTGATTTCCATTGCTCTTCCGTGTGGAATAGATAAAGCAAATGCTTGACTTAACAAAGTTACCTCTCTTATAAAACGGTTTTTACCATCTTCTAAACCTAAAATATGTTCTTCTGCTTGCAGAATGATTGACATTTTTTCTTTGGCTTCTTCCTTGAAAAAACGTCTGTAATTGAACTTGAAACTATTGGCATAATAGGCTTCGGGTTCTTCGACAACTATATCATTTTGCGTTTTGGCTTCTTCGTTAAAAAACTGCTGAACAACTTCAAATTTTTCATTCATCAAAGCAATTGCTTTTTCTAAATCTAAAGTTGGTTCGCCTTTTCCTCCTGCATCTGAATAAAATGATAATGCCTTTTTCAAGTCTGTTGCTATTCCTAAATAATCAACAACTAAACCTCCTGGTTTGTCTTTGAAAACGCGGTTTACTCTTGCTATGGCTTGCATCAGATTATGTCCTCGCATTGGTTTATCAATGTAAAGTGTATGCAAACAAGGAGCATCAAAACCAGTGAGCCACATATCACGAACAATCACTAAACGCAAAGGGTCAGCTGGGTCTTTCATCCGCTCCGCTAAATTCTTGCGTTGTTGTTTTGTCGTATTGTGGCGTTGCATTTCAGGGCCATCAGAGCTATTTGAAGTCATTACAACTTTAATTACCCCTTTATTCAAATCATCATCGTGCCATTCGGGTCTTAATGCAATAATTTCTTTGTAAAGGTCGGCTGCAATTCTTCGGCTCATTGCCACAATCATTCCTTTTCCGTCAAATACTTTTTGGCGTTGTTCAGAATGATTTACAATATCTTTCGCTAAGTTTTTTATACGTTCTTCGTTACCAACAATCGCTTCCAATTTGGTGTACTTGGCTTTGGCTTTTTGTTGATCGGTAATTTCTTCGTCTTCCTCAAGTTCTTTATCAAACTCTTCAATCAAGCGTTTGCCTTCTTCATCTAAATTTACTTTTGCCAAACGACTTTCGTAATAAATACGAACCGTTGCACCATCGGCAACTGCTTGTGAAATATCATAAATATCAACATATTGTCCGAAAACCTGCGGAGTATTTACATCTGTGCCTTCAATTGGTGTTCCAGTAAATCCTATGTAAGTAGCGTTTGGCAAAGCATCACGCATATATTTGGCGAAACCATAAGCAATTCGTTCTCCAATTTTTTCTTTGGTGTCTTTGTCTTTTACTTCTTTGATTGATGCTTCAAAACCGTATTGGGTTCTGTGGGCTTCATCGGCTATTACTACAATATTTTTTCGTTCCGAAAGTTGCTCATAAACCGATTTTTGGTCTTCGGGCCCGCCTGCGGAACGGGCAGGTAAAAATTTCTGAATGGTAGCAAATACAATTCCTCCACTTGCCACTTTTAGCAATTCTTTCAAATGTTCTCTGTCCTTTGCTTGAACAGGTTCTTGTCGTAATAGTTGTTTGGAATTAGCGAATGTGTCAAATAATTGGTCGTCCAAATCGTTACGGTCGGTTATGACCAAAATAGTTGGGTTTTGCATTTCGGGTGCAGTTATCAATTTGCCCGAATAAAAAACCATACTCAAACTTTTGCCTGAACCTTGTGCATGCCAAACGACACCGCCTCGTTTATCTCCGTTTGTTCCTGATGCAATAATGGAAGATTGCACCGCTTTGTTTACTGCGTAATACTGATGATAAGCCGCTAATTTTTTAACGGTTTCAATTTGTGTAATACCTGTTTTGGTATCTTCTTTTTTACCTTTTTCAAATACAATGAAGTTGCGAACCAAATCCAAAAGGGTAGAAGGGTTCAACATTCCTTTGAGTAATATTTCTAACTGTGGAATAAAACGTGATGCTTCCTTTTTACCGTCTGCCGATTTCCAAGTCATAAAACGGCTAAATCCTGCCGAAATGCTGCCTGCTTTACATTCCATTCCGTCTGATATTACACAAATAGCATTGTAAGTAAACAAACTTGGAATAGTAGCTTTGTAGGTTTGTAATTGTTCAAATGCTTTTCGTATTGTAGCGTTTTCGTCTGCTGCATTTTTTAGCTCAATAACTACCAATGGTAAACCATTTACAAACAGCAAAACATCGGGTCGTTTGTTTTGATTTTTTTCTACAATGGTGTATTGATTAACGCATAAAAACTCATTGTTCTGTGGATTGTCAAAATCTATCAAAGCCACCTCATAACTGCGTTCAAAACCGTCTTGTTGATAAGGTATTTTTACTTTTTCTACTAACAGACGATGAAATTCTTCATTGTTGTGCAACAATTCAGGCGAATAAATCCGCAATACTTTTTGAACGGCTTGTTCTTGTGCATCGTGTGGAATAGTTGGATTGAGAGCCGAAACTGATTTGCGTAAACGGTCTATCAAAACAATTTGCTCAAAACTTTCTCTTTCTGCTTGTTCTGCACCGGGAGCAATAGCTAAACCGTGAACATACTCCCAACCCATAGAATGGAGTATTTCTAATGCAAAATTTTCTATTTTATCTTCGGTTATTGGCTTGGACACGATTTCTTGATTTTTGGATTAACAAGATTTTTGTTATAGACACGTTTAAAATCTAAACTTTTTCCTCCAAAGTTTATCAGTAAACCATCTGCAATATTATAAGCCTCACAATAGTTTATGGCTTGTGCTTTGTGAACATCTTCCAATTTTTCTACTGCTTTCAATTCTACCATTACCTTACCTTCTACAAAAAAATCTACACGTCTTGTCCCAACTTCTTCATCCCTATAATAAATCTGCATTTCCTTTTCCCGTTCAAATTCCAAACCAGCATAACGCATTTCTATAGCCAAAGACCGCTGATAAATAACCTCTTGAAAGCCACTACCCAAAACACGATGTATCTGCATAGCACAACCTATTATTTTGTGAGTCAACTCATTTATATCGTCATTTTTAATATTATTCATTTTTTATCTTTTTGTTGTCTGCACACGATTTTTAATCCTGTCCATCTTGATATTCTCTTTTAATCGTGTTCAGACCGTTTTATTTCCTCAATTAATAGACTTTGCAATCTGTCTTTAGGGATTAAAAGTTGGTATTCCGCTACACCAATAGGTTTATTGATGTCCTGCAAAGCAATCTCTACATCTAAATGGTCTTTATCGGCACAAAGTATAATACCGATAGATTGATTTTCGTTTTCGCCTTTTTCTAACTTGTCTAACAGCGATAAATACAAATTCATTTTACCTACATATTCGGCTTTAAAACTTCCGATTTTCAATTCAATGGCGACCAATGATTGTAAACCTCGATGAAAGAAAAGCATATCTACAAAATATTCTTTGTTGTTGTATTCTAAGCGATATTGGTTTCCGATGAAACTAAAACCTTTGCCTAATTCTAATATAAACGATTTGATTTTCTCTACTAATCGTTTTTCTAATTCCGTTTCTTTTACTTGCTCGCTAATACCTAAAAAACTGAGATTATAGCTGTCTTTAAACACTTCGTTGGCATAATCTGAATGAACTGCGGGCAAGGTTTGCTCAAAATTGTGCGATTTGATTTGTGTTTGACTAAAACTGTCCATCTTTATGGCGTTGAGCAACCAATCTCTACTCCAACCTTTTTCAATGGTTTGTTGCGCATACCAAAAACGAGCATTTTTGTCTTTCACTTTCTCCATTAGCAAAATGTTGTGTCCCCAAGGTAATTTTGCAACAAGTTGCTGCAAATTTGCCGCAGCCTGTGGCAAATTTGTATTTTCCTGATTATCTGCATTTTGTAATTTTGACACAGACTGTTGCAAAATTGGTTCTTCAGAATATTCGAGAGCAAAACGCAACATATACCCCAAGTTTCGTTCCGAAAATCCTTTTAGGTCGGCAAATTCAAGTTTTAAATCTGATGCCAAGCGTGGAATTACTTTTGCTGCCCAACCTTCTTGTTGTTGGCGTTCGGCTATCATTTTGCCCGTTTGCCAATAGAGCAATATCATTTCGGTATTTACAGCTAAAGCGGTTCGCAACCGTGCCTGTTGTATGGCTTTTTTTACCTCGCCCAACAATGATTGGTAGTTTATATGTTCTAGCTCGTTACTCATCTATTGATTTTTATTACAAAAAGTTAGACAGTGTCTGACTTATTTGGAACTCACTGTAAAACAATCGGATATAGATAAGATTGCTGCGACTAAAACCTTTACCAAAAGCCAATGACAAGTCTTTTGAAAGATTGTTAATCAGTGCTTTACCGTACTCTGCTTTTTGCTGTCCTTTCTGCTCAAACTCTACAATGTATTTACCAATTTGCCAATAGGTTTCTACCAAAGCTGTGTTTACTGCAACGGTAGCATTGTGCTGACCTTGCTTGTAAATTTCGGCAATTTGGTTTATTAAATTGCTGTAATCGTTGTTATTTTTAGTTATTGGTTTCATTTTCTTAAATGCTAATAATTGAATTAGCTACTCTTTTTTCAGCCCCAATAGGTGTTGTGTAAAATCGTTGTTCAATTCCCCAAAGAACAAACTTCAAGTCGTCATCTGATTCTATTTTAAACTTTCCATTTTCATAATTTACTTGACCGTATTGGTTTGTGTAATTATAAATAGCCTGTTTCTCATCATCAGAAAATTTACTTAATGTTTCATTTACCAAAGCGATTCTTTTTCTGTTTGGAATGGTAACATTTCCACTTTGAAAGCCTTCATCAACCTCTAAAAAGTCATTTTCTAAAAATACTTGAGTTTCTGCATCTGTTGCTGAACGATACAGTTGGTCCATTCCTTTAAATATTTTTTGGGCAGAGGCTAATTTTTTAAAATAGAGGGTGTCATTATCTTTATCATATATCGCATCAGCATAAGAATTGATAGTGATTATAGGTTTATTTGTTTCTAATGTTAATTCATCAATTGAAAACCATTTTTTACTAATAAAAAAACTTGAATTTATCGCTTGAAAGAAATAGAGATTGCCTTGTACTGTGCAGATAAAAGATAACTTCTTTAAATCTTCTTTGGTTATTTGGTCGTAATTGACAGAATCTAAATCATTTTGAAGAAAATCTAATATAAAATCCGTTTGTGAAAAACTCGATACTTTATAAAGCTCTTCATCTTCAATAAGAGTTGCAGGGTTATAATCAACACCATTTAAAACTAAATTTTCAGTTTCGTAAATTTCAGTGTCAGATTCAATAACTCTGTAAAGATTCTGTTTTCTCTTGACTTTTCCGTATATATAATTTGCCATATTAATAAAATTATAATTCAATAAATGTATAGTTGTTAATCCTTCTTAAATTCTCAAAACCATTTTCCCCAGGTGTTTTCAGTTGTTTTCTTGTAATTAAAAAAATCTTAACATTTCCTGTTGTTTTAATAAAATAAAAGTGGTAGCCAAAAAGAAGAAAAATAGGATTGAAATAAAGTGTTTGGGATAAAAATGTAAAAATGTAAATGATTAGAAATACAACAACTAAAGTCGATACATCGTTCACACTTAGTGAAACAAAAAAGTATCCTAAATATGTTGGAAGGAAGTTATTATTAGCCAATTCAATTTCTTTTATCGAAGTGCTCTTTAAGCTATCTTTAGGTAATTTTATTGCAATCAAGAAACTTAAAGTAGTTAAAATCATTGGTGTTAATACAAATAATATCCAAGAATAATAAATACTATAATCATTCAAAAAATTGAAACTGTACTTTTCCTTTACAAGAAATACCACAACTATCAACCAAGTTGAATTAAAGGCTAAAAACAATTGATATAAGTACTTCATCATAGCTCTTCATTTTTAACTTCTTCTTTCGGTATCATTTTAAAGGCATTTAATTCATTTAGATAAGCCTTTGGGTCGTTGCTAAACAAAATTTCACTGGCAAAAAATGAATAATCACCCATTTCAAATTCTCCGTATTGCTCGTCCCAAAAATCATTGAAGTTTTCGTTTTCATCATAATCTATTTCTTCTTCAACTGGTTTTAATGGTTGGTCTGTTTCAAAGGCTTCAATCAAAAAACAACAAACTATTGCAGTAGCTTCAATTAAAAAATTACCTGTTAAATCGTGAATTGAATTTTGTCTTTTCTGTAATTCCTCAACCGTTTTACCGTGTGCTGTTGTGCCAATTTCATTTCTGAAATTCCCCATTTGTTGCCCTACGTTTGCAATGGCAGTGCCAATTTGTAGAATAGTTGAACTTGAAGGATACCCCAATGCTTTGAAAGCGGTTTTTAATAAACCGTTCATCTTTGAGTTTTTGTCTAATGCAATTCCTTTTTTGACACAAATCTCTTTTGAAATTCCTTCTAATAATGCTTTTGAGTTTTCGATACACAACGTAAAATCCGTAGTTGCATAACCTTCTATCCTTACAATATATTCATTGTATGGATCCCAGTTACTGTGCTTGGTCAATATGGATTTTAGTCTTTGCATTATATTTCAGTTATTGCTTCTTGGCTCATAAGTTTTGGAAGTAATGAATTAAGCATTTTATTTAAACTTTGGATTTGTGAATTATTACTTGATATTTTATTATAATAAGGTTCTACTTTGCTTTCAAAATCTAATATCAAATCATTTGGTGGTATATTTAGTATTATGCCTTTTAAACCTTCGTTGTTAAGTGCTTCCATAACACTTCCGCTTATGTTGGAACTTTTCTGATTTGAAAACTCATTTGAATTAATAAATTTCCAAATAAAATAAAGTCCATTTTCAATTTTTAAACCATAAAAACCTGTTGAAAGTATGTAGTCTTCAACAATCTGTTTTGTGAAACTATCAATCAAAAGAAATTTTGGACTATCTTTCATTTTTGCAAACCAAATTGAATTTCTAATGGGTTGCATATTTGCTCTACTTGGTCTTTGGTTATATGTAATTTGATTTTTATGGTTTACAATTGTGCGTTCTTGAATATCGGCTGTTGCTAAATATATTTTTTCACCAACAAAATTGCTTATGCCCGGTTTTATTAATGATAAAGTTGGAAAATCCAAAATACTTATCTCTTCCCAGTTTTCATTATCCAATGTATTAATAAGTTGCGTGTAAAAAACATCAGTAATTTTTTCTAATAAATTGTTTTGTTCAGTTAGTAAACGGATTTTCAAGTGTATTGTAAATAACGTATCCACTATTGCTTTCTGCTCTTCAATTGGTGGAACAGAAATTGTCAATTGAGCCAACATTCCATTATTCAAACTTGCTCTTGTGGTAATAGACGACATACCCGAAACTGTTGCACGGAATTTTGGCGAACGGAAATAAAAACCTGCGTATTCGGGTAATATTTCTACATTTCCTTTTGGTCGTAACCGTTTAGTAAAACCGTTGAAGGTTGCATTAGGATAATCTTTTAAAGCAACGCAACTCATTCCCAAATCTTCGTCTGTTTCGCTTGTTCTTGTCAAAAAAACATCGCCTCTTTTTATGGAGCAAGATTGTTGTTCTTTTTCTGTTGAGTTTACCAAACTGGTTAATTCATCAGGTACAAAAAAGTTATGAAATACGTCTTTAAAGCCAAGAAAGCCGTGTCCAAAGCCAAACTCTTCCGCACCTTTTGAAAGTCCAGAAGCAAAGTCATATACTTCGTCTAAATTATATTCTTTCCACTCGCTCATTCTTTATCCTTTTTCTTGGGTTTTAGCTGTTTGGGTTGTTGGGCTTTTTCTATTTCTGCCTGTGCCTTGGCAGACAGGTTTTTAATGCTGTCTGCTACAGGTAGGTTTTCGGGCATTTCTCCGCCTAATTCCTGTATGGTTTTTCTTACTTTTTTACCTACTTCAAAGTGTGTTTTGTTGGCATTTTGCTTGCCTTTTATGTTTTCCCGTTTTAGTTTTTCTTCCGTTTGCGTAGCACGGAACAGGTTGGCAGCCAGTTCTGTGCTCCCCATATGGTCTAATATCTGCTGGCTTTTCTTCAATCCTTTATGTTTGTGTATAGCTTTGGCATCTAAACCTCCGTATAAACCCATATACCCGTGGTTTTGAAAGATGGCATAGTCCAAAGGTTCTATTACTCCTGCATCTTTTGCAGCAGCGGCAAGCTGTGTATTGTGCTTTGCCATTTCGTTGCGGAGAAACAAACGTTTTTCGTCTTCGGTACTCAAACGGTTGTATTCGTCCATTTGGCGTATCTCCTGTAATCGGGTTTGCACCGCAAAATAGGTTTGCCCCAATGCTACCACCTCTTTGCTTGGGTCGGCATTTTGTACAATCAGATAACAGGCATAGCGGGAGAGTTTTACGCTTTCCACTTCTCGTTGTGCTGTTTTTCCAATGGTTATCATTTCGAGGATATCCTCGAAATGATAACCTACTTTCTGTCCACTGTTGATACAGGCTTCTTTTGCCCGTTCTATTACAGGTACAAAGTGCCGATATTCGGAATATTCCAATACTTTAGATATACCTCTGGCACTCCAGAATTCGTTGCCATTTTCGTCTGTTTGTCTTATTTGCTCAAACAAATTCATATTTTGATGTGTAAGTTCTTTTGCCATAGCTTAATATTTTATTTTAGCAAGGTTTGTGATAATGGCTTTGTTGAGTTCTGCTTCTTCGGCAATTTGCTTTTCCAATTCTGCTTTCAAGGCAATAAATCGTTCAGCAAAATTAAAATCATCTTCCTCATCTGCTAAACCAACATATCTGCCTGGAGTAAGCGTATAGTTTAATTTTCTAACTTCTTCGATAGTCGCTGATTTGCAAAAACCTGCAATATCTTCATAGTTTCCTTCCTTATTTCTCCAATTGTGGTAAGTTCCAGCAACTAATTCAATATCTTCTTCGGTTAAATCTCGGTTGCGTTTGTTTACCAGAAAACCCAAGTTACGAGCATCTATAAACAAGATTTCATTTTCACGATTTCTAAAACCACCATTTGTTTTATTACGAGAAAGAAACCACAAACAAGCTGGTATTTGTGTGTTTAAAAACAGTTTAGTAGGTAGGTTTACAATGCAATCTACCAAGCCTTTTTCAATTAATGCCTTTCTAATTTCTCCTTCACCGCCTGTATTCGTTGTCAAAGAACCTTTAGACAATACAAAACCCGCTTGTCCTGTCGGTGCTAAATGATACAAGAAATGTTGTATCCAAGCATAGTTGGCGTTTCCTGTTGGTGGCGTTAGCGTTTCGCCCAATACTTTCCATCTTGCATCATCTCGCAAAAGTTCGCCACTCCAATCGCTGTCGTTAAACGGTGGGTTGGCAATAATGTAATCGGCTTTCAGGTCTTTGTGTGCATCGTTCAAGAAACTACCTTCGTTATTCCATTTTACATTACTACTGTCAATACCACGAATGGATAAATTCATTTTTGCTAATCGCCAAGTAGTTTGGTTGCTTTCTTGTCCGTAAATAGAAATGCGGTCGGCAGGGTTTAATGCTAATCCCGTTTTACCTTTTTGTTTATAATTATCTTGATGAGATTTAATAAATTTTTCGCTTTGTACAAACATTCCACCGCTACCACAACAAGGGTCAAAAACTCTGCCCTCGTAAGGTTCAAGCATTTCAACTAATAATTTCACAACGCTTTGCGGAGTGTAGAATTGTCCGCCTTTTTTGCCTTCTGCTAATGCAAATTCTCCTAAGAAATATTCAAAAACTTGTCCTAATATGTCTTTACTCTGTGCTTCTTTTGTTCCCAAAGTTGCCGAGCCAACAAGGTTTACCAATCCTCCTAAACTTGTTTTGTCCAACTTTTCTTGTGCAAAAACTTTTGGCAATACGCCACGCAAAGACGGGTTGTCTTTTTCAATCGTATCCATTGCATCATCAATGTCTTTGCCAATGGTTGGCAGAGTTGCTCTACCTTGTATGTAATTCCAACGAGCCGTTGCAGGTACAAAAAATACTTTCTCGGCTATGTATTCGTTTTTGTCTTCAGGGTCGGCACCTTCACTTTTTAGAGCAACCAATTTTTGATACTGTTCCTCAAAAGCATCAGAGATATATTTCAGGAAAATCAAACCCAATACAACGTGTTTGTATTCGGCAGCGTCCATATTTTTACGGAGCTTGTCGGCAGTTTTCCAAAGTTTTTTCTCTAAGGGTTCGTCTATATTTTCTTTTGCTTTTTTAGCCATTGTTATATGTTCAATTCAAATTTATATTCAGTCTGTAAAGTTACAATTTTAAAAGGTGATATTGTCAAAATTGGGTTCAAAATTGCGATTGTTTGTTAGTCGGAGGAGCGTTGGAGCAAAATTTAACCCGCCTGCCGGACGGGCAGGTGTGGTGCAAAGCGTTGGCTTTGTGTATTGGCTTGCACCTCTTTTAATTTTGCTGTGCGTTGGGTTTGCATTACCTACAACGGTTTGCGTATTGGCGATGGGCGGGATTTTTAGCACTACTGTTAATACGAAGAACGAAAGTTGAATTTTGCACTTCCGTTGGTACGAAGCCTTTCAGCCCGCCTATTGCCAATACGATGTTGGCGGATGTGGCTCATGTTTTCACTTGTTCAGTCGTTTGATTTCTTGGTCAATCTGTCCTACAACTTCTTCGTTTTTTATTTTGTCATCAATGCTGAAAATTACGAAAACCTGTCCACCAAATTTTTTAGTAAAATCTTCAAAACTTGCTTTCATTCGTTCTGTCGCTGAGTAGTTGCCAAAATTTGCTTTTGCTGTTACGGGCTTGATTTGTATTCCAAACGCTTTGTCGCCAACCCAACCCAAATAATCAATGTCGCCTGCATGGTCCAGTTCGGGGTCGCTTTCCTCAAATTTTATATTCGGAAACATTATTGTCCGATAAAAAAATAAAAGTTGGGGTAACTTTTTATGGTTACCCCGATTTAGTGTAATTTAGGTTTTCCACAACTTCAATTACATGGATAAAAGTACGCATTTTTTCGGTCAA
>JAFDXO010000083.1 GCA_018267925.1 Bacteroidota bacterium
CTGAGAACAAAAAGTGGCGTACCTACTCCCCGTCTGAACATTGGTGTAACATGCTACATCACACCAAACGTTTAATTGCCCAGCTATATTTACGTGTTTGCCTCGAATCGGATTATACAAAGACCCTGAGTTGATATCACCAACATTGTACATTACTTTGTTGTTTTCCACCCAACTCACGGCAAACTCATACATACCCGGCAAACCATTCACTTTATTGTTTGCATTCGACCACATATCTATGTGAGGCAATACGGACGATAGATTGTAAATTGTACCCACCCCAGTGGTAGTTAATGAAAATGATCCAGTAGGTTTAATAGAAAAAGCTGGTGTACCCACTCCATTTAGCGTAAAAAACCAAATGGTAGGAATAGAATTTGAAGAAATAGCCACTACTGCAACCCGATATTCCGTAGGAATATCCGTACCTCCGCGTACATTACCCAACACAATGTCGGGCAACACACCGGGTAATCCGTAATGAATAGTATGTCCCGCGCCGTCTTCAAAATACAAATGGGTGTTGAAAGTGCCTACACCCTCATCCCATGCAATTGCTTTGATAAAATTCCCCATGCCATCGTTAAGCATATCGCAATTGATGTTAGGAGAGGTTGAAAAATTTACAGGTGAAACTACCTGATCCGGCAGTGTGGGGTTCACAAACACTTGTGCATGAGCGGAAGTAGTCATAATTACCCCCCCCCCACATGGCAATTTTAATTAATGTCTTTCTCATTTTCTAGATTATTTGTTGGGTTAATGGAAAAATGTAACCTAAAGGTAAAAAAAAATAATTGGAAATGCAAAATAGTTTTTTCATGCTCAAGGCTACAAAAGTCAAATAAGCTGCTTGTCAATTTTTATCAGATAGGTGCGGTTAGTGCGAAGGATAAAGTACCTTTGCCCGTTCAAAAATAAATATACACGGATGAAGCGTTTAGCCATACTTGGCTCAACAGGATCAATAGGTACTCAAGCTCTGGAGGTAATTGCTGCCCATCCGGAATTATTTGCAGTTGAGGTTTTGAGCGCACATAGCAATGCTGTGTTGCTGACAGAACAAGCAAAGCGGTTTCGCCCTAATGCTGTTGTGGTAACAGATACTACAAAATATGAAGTGGTAAAAAGAGCCCTTTCTAATCTTCCCATCAAAGTTTTTTCCGGTGCGGAATCTCTTACCGAAGTGGTTCGTTGGGACTCGGTAGATACCGTATTAGGTGCTATTGTAGGCTTTGCCGGCTTACACTCTATACTTGCTGCCATAGATGCCGGAAAAGAGATTGCTTTAGCAAACAAAGAAACCTTAGTGGTTGCAGGCGAAATAGTAATGGCTCATGCCGCAGAAAAGCGTGTGCGCATTATTCCGGTAGATAGCGAGCACTCCGCTATTTTTCAATGCTTGGCAGGAGAGAATTGGCATACGATTGAAAAAGTAATCTTGACCGCTTCAGGAGGTCCATTTTTAGGGAAAAAAACTAATTTTTTAGTTAACGTAAAGGCTTCTCATGCTTTGCAACACCCCAATTGGACAATGGGTGCAAAAATTACGATTGATAGTGCCACTTTGATGAATAAGGGATTGGAAATGATTGAAGCCAAATGGTTGTTTGGCTTGAAAAACGAGCAAGTGGAAGTGGTCATTCATCCCCAATCTATTTTGCATTCATTTGTGCAGTTTAATGATGGGTCTATCAAAGCGCAAATGGGCTTGCCCGACATGAAATTGCCTATTCAATATGCCTTGGCATTTCCACATCGCCTGCAAAATGATTTTAAGCGATTTAACTTTCGTGATTTCAACAAACTAAGTTTTGATCAACCCGATTTGAAAACATTCCGTAACCTTGCCCTTGCTAAAGAAGCCATGGAAAAAGGTGGGAATATGCCCTGCATTCTTAATGCTGCTAACGAAATTGTAGTTCAAGCATTTCTAACCAATAGGGTGGGTTTCTTGGAAATGAGTGAAATGATTGAAAAAACAATGGAGAAAATCAGTTTTGTCAGTAGCCCCTCCCTTCAAGACTATGAACATAGCGATCACGAAGCACGCATTTATGCAGCTGAATTAGTGAAAAACGGACAACTTTCAGTTTACTAATATTACTCGTCAACATACACATGCAACTACAAACCGTCTTATTATTATCCGGAGGCTGGGTTCAGGCTTTACAATTATTAGCTGCTCTTTCTCTATTGATTTTACTTCATGAGTTTGGTCATTTTTTCTTTGCTCGCTTATTTAAAACTCGAGTTGAAAAATTCTACTTGTTTTTTGACTTTTTATTTCCGTTCCCCGGCCTGTTCAACTTCTCCCTATTTAAGAAGAAAAAAGGAGATACTGAATACGGCTTAGGTTGGTTTCCATTGGGTGGCTATGTAAAAATTGCCGGTATGGTGGACGAAAGCATGGACAAAGAACAAATGAATCAACCACCTCAACCCTGGGAATATCGTTCTAAAAAGGCTTGGCAACGTTTGTTTATCATGTTGGGAGGCATCATTATGAATGTACTGGTGGCTATTGGCATCTACATTGCTATGTTTTCCATTTGGGGCGAATCTTACCTTACTATGGACAATGCCCGATATGGAATAGTTGCCGATTCATTGGCACAACAAGTGGGCTTTCGGGATGGTGATAAAATCATCAGTGTAGGCGGAAAAAAAATAGATCATTTCAATGAAATCATGGGTGAATTTATTTTTAATGATGCCAAGACTTTTGTTGTAGAAAGGGACGGAAAGCAAATGGATATTAATATTCCCTCTGGCACCATAGCTCAAATCATTGAAGCTAGAAAAAAGGGAAGTTTTATTTCCTTGCGTACACCCTTTTTGGTTGGTAAAGTGCAAAATGGTACAGCTGCCGGAAAAATGGGTTTACAATACGGCGATAGCATCGTTTCTTTTAATGGTCAACCCATTGCCTTTTTTGATCAGTTGGAAGACCTAAAACAACAAGCAAAGGGTCATGAAATTACCATGATGATCATGCGTGAAGGCAAAACACTTGCCTTGACCGGAATTTTACCTGAAGATGGAATTTTAGGCTTTCAGGCAAATATCAACCCCGAACGCTACTTCAATCTTACAACCGTTCATTACAACTTCTTCCAATCAATAGGCAAGGGCTTTATTGCCACTTTTGAAACATTTGGAAAGTATATTAAACAATTCAAGCTGATGTTTACATCGCCGGAAGTAAAATTCTCAAAAAGTGTGGGCGGTATTGTGAGCTTTGGTCAAATGTTTGATCCGGTATTCAGTTGGGCATCTTTTTTACAACTAACAGCCTTTGTTTCGATCATATTAGCTTTCATGAATCTTTTGCCCATTCCGGGTTTGGATGGAGGCTATGTTCTGTTCCTTATTTTTGAACTTATTACAGGAAAGAAAGTAAGCGATACCGTGATGGAGCGTGCTACCACTGTGGGTTTGGTGCTTTTGTTGGCATTGATGGTATATGCTAACGGAATGGATATTTTCAGGCTTTTTGGAAAATAGATTTGCTTATTGAGGTCTGGAGTGCTTCCAGCGTTTGTGTGTCCACAGCCAATTATCGGGCTGCTGATGCAATTGTGTTTCTACAAATGAAACATAGGCTTGAAGCACATTTCCTAACTCAACTTGCGAAGCATCATCACAAAATTTGCTTAGGTTGATTTGGTAATAGCCCCTCCGAATTTTCTTAATGCCTGCAAACACAACAGCTGCTTTTGCTCGGCGTGCCATGTGTTCCGGACCTCGGAAAAACGGGGCTTCTCTATTCATAAACGAAAGCCAAGCGGCCGTCTCTATTTGTGCCGGATTTTGGTCGGCAGCAAGTGCTAAAATGTATTGGCTATTTTTAAGTTGAGCAAAACCACTTTTCAGAGCTTTCATTGAAATCATCTTTGCGCCTGTGCGCGATCGAATGGTCAACATAAAACGATCAACCGCCTTGCTGGAAAGGGGTAAATAAACACAGTTGTATGGCTGAGGCGTATTAAACGGACAAGCCGCATTTGCCCATTCCCAATTAAAGGTGTGACCAAGAATAGCGTATGTGTTTTTACCTTCTTTGGCTAAATTCTGAAACACATCCCAATTGCCCGTAAACCGGCGATTTAATGCAGCTTTCGAAATAGACAAAAGTTTAAGCGTTTCAATCCATTGATCACAAAAGTTATGATAAAATTTTTTTCGAATTAGCTTTAATTCTTCATCCGATTTTTCAGGAAAAGCATGTTTGAGATTGCTCCATACTATTTCCTTTCTATACCCGATTAAGTAATAGAGTACTCCGTAAACTGCATCAGACAAAACATACAGCACTTTCAGCGGCAAAAGAGAAAGTGGATATAACAAGACTAATAATAGAAAATACACTCCCTAAGTTTAATTGTAAAACTAATATCCGCTATCTTCATTCATATCAGATGGTATGGCAGTGAGGTCATAAATTTCTTGAATGTCTGTCAGAATTTTCTTAAAATCTATGTTTAAATCCTTGAGCAAACCCGTATGCAAATCAAATACCCATCCATGCACAATCGGATATCCATATTTGATGTAAGACTTTTGAACTGCCGCAGTCTTGATAACGTTGGTTGCTTGTTCTTTTACGTTAAGTTCTACTAATCTATTGTACCGTTCCTGTTCGTTTTGGATAGCTACTAATTCATCATGGTGCATTCTATAAACATCACGAATGGTGCGTAGCCATGGATTTAAAATGCCCATGTCTTTAGGGATCATGGCTGCTTTTACACCACCGCAATTATAATGTCCACAAACAACTATATGCTTTACCTGCAGATGACGTACTGCATAGTTGATTACCGACATCACATTCAAGTCAGTGTTGTTTACCAAATTAGCTACATTCCGATGCACAAATACTTCGCCGGAATCAAGTCCAATAATTTCATTAGCCGGTACCCGACTGTCAGAGCATCCTATATACATATAATCAGGGCTTTGGTCTTCGGCAAGTTTGGCAAAGAAATCGGGGTTAGAGCCGGTTTTGGAAGCTACCCAGGCCCGATTATTTTCAAATAGTTGGTCGTATGTGCTCATGAGTTGAATTTGACTACAATGATAAAACTTTAATCCCTATGGCTGCTAATTGATAATTTTGCACCTTCAAATAATTAATTCCAGAATGAAATTAGTAACCTACTTGCAGGATGGTAAAGAGCAACTTGCTTTTTGCATAAACAACAACCTTTACAATACCAACTTGGCTAATCCTACACTTCCCGCTACCATGAAAGGATTGCTGGATAACTGGGAACAATTTATAGACTTAGCCAAGCAAACAAACGAAAACATTATTTCAGGGAAAAACAATACTCCTATTTCCGGCACGTTAACCACAGAAAAGATTCTGGCACCAGTTCCTCATCCTACTTCTTGCCGCGATGGATATGCTTTTCGTCAGCATGTAGCTGCTGCAAGGCGTAATAGAAAAGTAGAAATGATTCCTGAGTTTGATCAATATCCCATTTTCTATTTTACCAATCACAATGCTATTCAAGGCCCAGGCGAAATTCCCTGTATGCCGGATCATTTTCAAAAACTCGATTTTGAGTTAGAAGCGGCAATCGTAATTTGTAAAAAAGGTCGAAACATCTCGGCAAAAGAAGCAGATAGCTACATTGGCGGCTACATGATTATGAATGATATGAGTGCGCGTGTATTGCAAATGGAGGAAATGTTGTTGAACCTCGGTCCGGCAAAAGGAAAAGATTTTTCAACGGTTATCGGACCTATGTTAGTTACACCGGATGAATTGGAATCTTACAAAATTGAGCCGAAACCAGGGCATGTGGGCAATCGTTATAACCTGACCATGACTTGTCGGGTAAATGGGATTGAAGTGAGCCGTGGAAATACGGGTGATATGGATTGGACATTTGCCGAAATTGTAGAGCGATGTGCTTATGGAGCAGACATCCTGCCCGGAGATGTGATCGGTAGCGGCACCGTGGGTACCGGCTGCTTTTTGGAGTTAAACGGTACCGGATTACTAAACGATCCGAACTATAAAGTGCAATGGCTGCAACCCGGCGATGTGGTGGAAATGGAAATTGACGGGCTTGGGTTGCTTAACAATACAATCATAGCTGAAAAGACCGACTGGAGTATTCTCGCACAAAAAAAGAAATAATCATGAGTCCAGATCAGCAGGCGGTGTATGAGGTACTTTCAACAGATTTTCCTATTGTGCTGCCTGCTTTTCTTTCTGAAGAAACAATGATTGAGGCATTGGAAAAAGCAATTTCTTTTTTGTTAGAACGAAATCCAGAACGTTTTTTTCAACTAATGTATCGGTTGGATATTCCTGAAAAAAACTTGTTTTATGTTTTACATAATCAGGAAGGAGGTGTACATGATTTAGCTCATTTAATTTACACCAGACAAGTAGAAAAAATTAGGCTTCGGAAAATCTTCAAAAGAGAAGATCCTATTGATCCGGAATTAGCTTGGTGATCGGGTTTGATAGAAATAACTAATCTTGAAATAATGTCTTTTCGAGAGGATCACCTTGTAGTAAATGGTTTCGGGCAGACAGGTGTATGGTGATTTTAAAGACGCTCAACCATTCCTAAGCCAAACAACGCATAATCATACACAACCGGATCGCTATCGTTTAAGCATATCAATTGTTGTGTGAGAGAAACGGCATTTTTCCAAGTTGCTTTTTCATCCGGTAATAATTCTAAACGATGGGCCACCCTGGCTACGTGTACATCTAAAGGGCAAATCAGTTGAATCGGTTTTATCTTGTTCCATATCCCGAAATCAACGCCCTGTAAATCTTTTCTGACCATCCAACGCAAATACATGTTAAGCCTTTTGCAAGCAGCGTTTTTTTTTGGTGTGGCAATATGTTTTTCTGTTCTTGTTGGATGTTCTTGTGAAAAAAAATAGTCTCGAAATCGAATGAGAGCAGGACCAACATTTACCTCTGAGTATTTTGAATCGGGTACAAAAGCATCTTCCAGCGAGGTGTAAGACTGGTAATGCCGTTGTAAAAATTCAATGAAATAGAGCAGATCGGTTGCATTAAAAGTGCGATGAGCAAAGTGCATAAAGGGCTTTAAATCCGATGGCTTATGATGTAGTATGAATTGATACGGGGCATCGTCCATCCATTTCAAAATTCGATTGGCACTATTTATAATGCTTGTTCTATTTCCCCAAGCAAGTATAGCAGCAAAAAATCCGCTTATTTCTATATCCTGCTTTTTGGAAAAACAATGTGGTACAGAAATAGGGTCAGCTTGAATAAATTCCGGACGATTATACAGCTCACACTTGGCATCCAGCAAGGTTTTGAGCTTTGTCAATTTCATTTGGCAACCTTAAATCACTTCTATTTGATTTCGCATCAAATCTTCTTGAGTTTCGCGTGTTCGAATCAAGTGAAGCTTACCGTTGAGATATAATACTTCTGCTGGCTTTAGGCGAGAATTAAAGTTGCTGCTCATTTCAAATCCATACGCTCCGGCATTGTGAAACACTAATATATCGCCTTCTCTCACTTCAGTCAATACCCGATCCCAAGCAAAAGTATCGGTTTCACAAATGTTGCCAACTACCGTGTAAATACGCTCAGCACCTTGTGGGTTGCTAATGTTAGAAATTCGGTGATACGCATCATAGAACATGGGTCGAATCAGGTGATTAAACCCCGAATTAACTCCTACAAATACCGTTGCCGTAGTTTGTTTCACCACATTGGCCTTCACCAAAAAATATCCGCTTTCACTCACTAAATATTTACCCGGTTCAAACCAAATTTCTAAAGATCGGTTATAGTCCGCTTCAAACTCTTTTACTGCTTGTGTCAGCTTTTCACCCAAAGCAGCGACATCTGTTCCTTTATCACCATCTTTATAAGGCACTTTAAATCCACTTCCTAAATCTATAAAATCAAGCTCGGGGAAATGCTTGGCAGCACTAAACATCACCTCAAGGCTTTGCAAAAAAACATCCACATCTTTAATCTCACTACCTGTGTGCATGTGCAATCCTTTTACATGAAGTTTTGTAGTCTTTACGATACGTTCAATATGACGCATTTGATGAATGGAAATACCAAACTTACTATCAATGTGTCCGGTTGATATTTTATAGTTCCCACCTGCTTCAATATGCGGGTTGATACGAATGCAAACGGGGTATCCATTGCCAAACTTATTTCCAAATTGTTCTAAGATGGAGATGTTATCAATATTGATATTGACACCTAATTGTTGTGCCTCAATAATTTCACTGAGGTCAACGCAATTGGGTGTAAATAAAATTTGATTAGGTTCAAAACCCGCGTGCAGCCCCAGTTTTACTTCACCAATACTGACACAATCAAGGTTTGATCCAAGTGTGTGCATATAGCGTAAAATATTGATGTTGGTTAGTGCTTTGCAAGCATAAAAAAAGCGGGTAGGATGATTTTTAAAGGCCATTTGCAACTGTTCAAATTGATGGGCAATTTGTTCAGCATGATAGACATACAATGGAGTACCAAACTGATCGGCAGCAGCCATCAGTAATTCGTTGCTTAATGGTTGAAACATAAGGCGCGAAATTAGCAAAAAAGCCGACGATCATAATTGAAAGATAAATGCTAAAAATAAACGACAAGGGTTTCCGATCGCAACAAAAGACCTAAATTGGCAACCGCTAAAAGTAATTTTATTCATGAATGTAAAAGGGTACTTGTTTTCGGTTTTATGCAGCACTACTGTATTGGCTCAAGCGCAAACAGACACGTTAAGACGGAAAGATGCAGGCGGATGGGAGTTTTTTCAAGTAAAACGCGGAAATTATGTTTTGAGTGAAGGATACAAACACAATAGTGTGATGGACGGCACTTGGGTTCAATATTGGGACAACGGTTTTCCACATGATATTTCTACCTACAGAAATGGAAAATTAGACGGGACTCATATCTTAATGAGTCAACAAGGATATACCGAAACAGTAGAACACTTCAAAAACGGCTTGTTGGAAGGACCAAAACGCACCTATCAACCCGGCAGTAGCTTTCTGACGGAAGAGGTATATTATTCTGATGGTAAAAAGCATGGCTTGTACAGTAAACATTATCAAACCGGACAGCCACAAGAAGAGTCGCGATATAACATGGATCAGCGCGATGGAAAAACAACTTGGTTTTACGAAACCGGCGAAAAAGCAGCCGAGTATAATTACAAAAACGGAGTGATAGATGGCGAAGTATCCAGCTATTACAAAAACGGGAAAGTAAGCGAATACGGGCAATACAAGAATAATGTACAAATAGGACCTTGGAAAGAATTTTATGAAAACGGGAATCTGAAGGCTGAAGGAAATTATGTGAACGGAGAAAAAGATGGTGTGTGGAAAGAGTTTGATGAAAAAGGCACACCAACAAAGTCCTTGAAATATAAAAATGGAGAAGTCAAAAAGTAAACTATGGCACAATCAATACTCGTTATAGACGATGAAAAGGCTATCAGAAAAGCACTTAATGAAATACTAAGCTTTGAAGGCTTTAAAGTAGAAGAAGCAGCAGACGGTGCAGAAGGCTTGAAAAAAATTGAAGAAAACGGTTTCGATTGCATCTTATGCGACATAAAAATGCCTAAAATGGATGGTATTGAAGTGCTACAAAAAGCACAAGAACTCAAACCCGATATCCCCTTTATCGTTATTTCCGGGCATGGCAATATTGAAACTGCCGTAGATGCAGTGAAAAAAGGAGCGTTTGATTATATTTCCAAACCGCCCGATTTAAATCGGCTATTAATTACCATTCGCAATGCAATGGATAAAAAGATATTGGTAGCAGAAACCAAACAGCTTCGGAAAAAAGTTTCTAAGATAAGTGAAATGATCGGCGAATCCGCCCCCATGAAATCTATCAAGGAAACAATCGAAAAGGTAGCTCCAACTGATGCCCGTGTACTGATTACTGGCGACAATGGTGCCGGCAAAGAATTAGTAGCTCGTAGAATTCATGAACTGAGCCATAGAAGCAATGCCCCTTTAATAGAAGTAAATTGTGCCGCTATTCCATCTGAATTAATTGAAAGCGAGCTTTTTGGTCATGAAAAAGGCTCATTTACTTCAGCTATAAAGCAACGCATTGGCAAGTTTGAACAAGCTAATGGAGGCACCCTTTTCATGGACGAAATTGGCGACATGAGCTTAGATGCACAAGCTAAAGTGCTTCGCGCTTTGCAAGAAGGTAAGATTACACGTGTAGGCGGGGAAAAAGAAATCAAGGTGGATGTTCGGGTTATAGCCGCTACCAACAAGGATTTAATGGCTGAAGTAGAACAGAAAAAATTCCGACTCGATTTATATCATCGTTTAGGTGTGATATTGATTCATGTACCTTCACTCAACAATCGTCGTGACGACATCCCCTTATTGATCAATCACTTTTTAAAAGAAATTAGCCAAGACTATAAACAACCGATAAAGGAAATAGACTCTGCTGCTGTAAAGGCTTTACAAGCTTATAATTGGACAGGAAATATTCGAGAGCTCCGAAATGTGGTAGAACGGTTGATTATCCTTTCTGACAAAAAAATTTCTAAAGGCGATGTAGAAAAATACATTGTAATGGCTTAAAAAACTTCCAAACAATCGGTTTCAAAATACTTTAATTCTCCACTTTCTGTATTACAATATCCATACACACCAAGCTCAAGAGAACCATACCATTGCTTTGCAAAATGCACAACCGCCTTTTGTCGAATTGTCATCTTCTGGCTGGTATAGTCTTGGTATTCACCCATGGCAAGTGTCAGCAGATACCTTAACCGATCAAATGAACGACCTTAAGAAATCAGCATTTGATAAAAAAGTTTTAGCCATTGGCGAATGTGGATTAGATCGTGTTTGCAACACTGAATGGAGCCTTCAATTAAAAGCCTTTCAAATGCAGATTGCTCTTTCAAATGAGGTTAAAAAGCCTTTAATTATACATGCTGTTCGAGCGCACCAAGATGTTTTGCAATGGCTACGAAAATATCATCATCAACAACCGGTTATTTTTCATGGGGTCAATCATAAAGGGATAGAAACACTGTGGCAAGCCGGTCAATTTGTTTCGTTTGGCAAAGCCTTATTTCTCGAAAATAGCCCTGCTCAAAAGGCTTTTTGCCATATTCCCGAAGACAGTTATTTTTTGGAAACGGATGATGCTGATATCTCCATTGAATCGGTTTATTTAATGGCTGCAAAGTTGAGATGTCAATCATTGGAGCAAATAAAGAATACCATAGAAAAAAATTTCTTCAGCATTTTTACGCTATGAACGATTTGAGTTGGTTATCTCGAACATCATTACTGATTGGAGAAGAACGAGTCCGATTACTGAATAAAAAGCATGTGCTGATTGTCGGAATGGGCGGGGTCGGATCATTTGCCGCCGAATTTATTGCCCGTAGTGGTATCGGTAAAATGACCATTATTGATGGAGATGTAGTAGATACAACCAATAGAAATAGACAATTACCGGCATTAGCTACCAATATTGGTCAGTCAAAAGCGGTTATCATGGATCAGCGATTGCGCGAAATAAATCCGGAAATAGACTTAACCACTATTGCTAATTTCATTGAGCCGGACAAGGTGGAAGACTGTTTGACCACCCAACCTGATTTTATTATTGATGCCATAGATAGCATAACGCCCAAAGTGCGTTTTTTAGTTCAGTCCTATGGTAGAAACATTCCGTTGGTAAGTAGTATGGGTGCCGGTGCTAAGTTAGATCCAACTCAATTACGTGTTGCAGACATTTCTAAAACTTACAATTGCCCCTTTGCACAACAAATTCGTAAAAACCTAAAAGCACATGGGATTTTTAAAGGAATTACCACAGTCTTTTCTCCCGAAGAAATTATCAAAGAGTCATTAATGCACACTGATGGGAAAAACTATAAGAAATCTGCTTACGGAACTATTTCTTACCTACCGGCGACCTTTGGAGCGGTTGCAGCCTCTGTGGCTATTCGCCACTTGATTGGTGAAAAAATAAATTAAGATTTAGAATCTCTTTGCTTCTATACTTTGTGTCTAATACAAGTTTATTGAAAGGCTTGAAATGCAAACTTTTGTAATCAGCATGGAGAATATTTCATGCTTACTTTTTTAAAAAATCAAATGGTCAAAGAATAGCTCCAGTTATGGCTTTTAGGTTGCACAATACAAAAATATTGAAAGAGAACAGAACGAAAATGAAACTATCCGTTTAAATATTTTTGTAGTAGCCTCGTCAGGAATCGAACCTGAATCTGGAGCTTCGGAAACTCTTATACTATCCATTGTACTACGAGGCCTTCAAACCGGAAATCTGAAAACAAAGGTTGCTTTACATCGAATTATTCAAATGTAAAAAAAGAAAAGCGATCAACCTATTGACCGCTTTTTTCGTACCACGTACGGGATTCGAACCCGTGATTCCTCCGTGAAAGGGAGGCGTCTTAACCCCTTGACCAACGCGGCATTTTCCGTTTTGGGACTGCAAAGATAGGCAGCTTTTGCAATCAGCCAAATTTCTTTCGGAAAATTATTTATTAAGCACTCATCATTGCCGAAATGATTGCTAAAAATGCCTCAGATTTTAAGGCTGCTCCACCTATCAATCCACCATCTATATCCGCACAAGAAAATAATTCCGCTGCATTTTGTGCATTGCAGCTACCACCATATAGAATACTGGTTTTTTGTGCTATATCATTACCATATTTATTTTGCAACATACTTCTGATATAAGCGTGCATTTCCTGGGCTTGTGCAGAAGTTGCTGTTCTACCTGTGCCAATAGCCCAAATAGGTTCATAGGCAATTACTATCTGATTCATTTCTTCTGCAGAAAGATGAAAAAGAGCCTCTTCTATTTGCTTACCCACAAAATTGTTTTGTTCGTTTGCATCTCTTACAGACAAGGGTTCTCCGCAACAAAAAATTACACGTAAATTCTGATTAAATGCTTGTGCAATTTTCTTTACTAACAATTCACTTGTTTCATTAAAATATTCGCGTCTTTCAGAGTGTCCTAAAATGACGGATCCTACTCCGGCACTTTGAAGCATAGTTGCAGAAACTTCTCCTGTAAATGCGCCACCAGCCTCGCTCGAGCAGTTTTGAGCACCAACAGAAATATGAGCATACTCTTCTAATTGTGCAGCAGTTTGAGTGATATGCGTAAAGGGTGGAGCAATAACTACTTCGCGAGTATCTGTAAGTGCAGGAAGTTGGGCTACAATTGCTTCAACTAAATTTTTACCTTCAGCAAGGGTTAAATTCATTTTCCAGTTGCCGGCAACAATTCTTTTTCTCATTGGAGTTATTCTTGGTTTGATTTTTAATAATTGATTGGGGAGTAAACTCTATTTTTTATTCGGAGGTAGCAAATAAACGTCGTTGTGCAGTAGAATGGTCAAAAACATGGCGAAGAACAGATATTTCTTCTTCAGTCATGGTGTGTTTTCGACGAACCATCATCCGCTTTGCGGTATCTAAGGCTCTTTCAAATTGATAAGTAACTAACCCTTCACTGCCGCCCCAAGTGAATGAAGGAATAAATTTTTCAGGAAAGCCGGCACCAAAAATATTAGCAGAAACCCCTACTACGGTTCCCGTATTGAACATGGTGTTGATTCCACATTTAGAATGGTCGCCCATCATCAATCCGCAAAACTGCAAGCCTGTTTGTACGGATTTATTTTGGTGTTCATCCCAAATTTTGATTACATCATAGTTGTTTTTCAAATTGGAGCAATTAGTGTCGGCACCCAGATTGCACCATGAACCGATAACGGCATTACCTAAATAACCATCGTGTCCTTTATTGCTATTTGAAAAGAAAACAACATTACTGATTTCACCTCCCACTTTGCAACCCGGACCAATGGTGGTCGCTCCATAAAGCTTTGCACCCATTTTTAATACTGCCTGCCCACACAAAGCAATAGAGCCTCTTAATAAGCAACCTTCTAATATTTCTGCTTCAGCACCCAAATACACACAAGCATTTTTAGCATTGATGACTACGCCCGGATTGATGATAGCACCCTCTTCTAAAAAAACATTTTCTGTTCCTACAACGGTTACAAACTCTGGAATAGGTTGGCTTTTTCTGCCTGCGACTACAAGTTGAAAATCGTCTTTAATGGCTTGTTCATTCATCTCAAAAATATCCCAAACATGCCTTAGCATTTGAATGGGTAAATCATACGAAACCGGATCAAAGGTGCTTGTAGCTTGGTCTAAATTTTCAAAACTAATTTTCAATTCGTTGGTTCGAAAAGCAAGGATTGTATTTCCATACACCAACTTTTGATAGTGCTTTAAGTTGTTGATAGCCATCCAAAGCGAATCGTTGGCAAAGACAGCTCCGTTTATAAACAAAATATCACTATCGGTACATTCTAACGGAAATAAGTTTTGTAAATAGGACTCTGTAAGGGTTCCTATATTTGTCTTCAAACGTTTTTCCCAACGTTCGCGCATAGATAGAATGCCGCATCGAATATCGGCAACCGGACGAGTGTGGGTAAAGGGAAGTAGAGAAAATCGTGTCTGATCGTCAAAAAGTATGACCTGCATAAGAGAAAAAATCGTGGCAAAAGTCGCTATTTTTCAGCTTGATTCAAACCCTTCTCTGCTATTCGAAAATTTTTGTAGTTCTAAAAATTTTATTTTAGAGATAAAAACGAGGAATGATTAATTTTTTGCCATTTGGCGTAGTAGAATACTGGCTCGATAACGGTCTTCATGATATTGGTCGTATAGTTGATCTAATTTAGACAAAACACTTGCCCAGCCCCATTCTTTTCCCCATTGCAACAAACCTTTTGGATAATTCACTCCTTTGGTCATTGCTAAATCCAAATCTTGCTCGGTAGCAATTTTCAAATGTAGAGCTTCTACTGCTTCATTGATAAGCATTACTAAGATGCGTTCAAAAATTTCTGTTCCTAACACTTGATCTTGAGTTGGCTTTGGCACTATGGCATCCGGTGCATAGTCGTAGAATCCACGACCGCTCTTTCGTCCTAACCAGCCTGCCTCAAGCAATCTTTTTTGTGAAAATGAAGGCTTGTATCGCGGGTCATAAAAAAAAGATTGAAAAACGGTTTCAGTTACTATATAATTGACATCATGACCGATATAATCCATTAGGGTAAAGGGTCCCATTCGAAAACCGCCTATTTCAGTCATAGCCCAATCAATGGTAGGCATGTCTGCAATTCCTTCTTCAAAAATTCTTATGGCTTCACCATAAAATGGGCGTGCTAATCGGTTAACAATAAAGCCCGGTGTATCTTTTGTAACTACTGGTATTTTACTCCATTGCTTCATGAGCGTTTTAGCTTCTTCAATAAGTTGTAAATCAGATTGCACTGCCGGCACTACTTCAACCAAAGCCATGAGCGGAGCTGGATTAAAAAAGTGTAATCCAATAACACGGTTGGGTTTTTGACAAGCGGCAGCAATTGAAGTAACGGATAACGAAGATGTGTTGGAGGCTAATAAACAATGATCGCTCACTACTTGTTCTACCTCACGGAATACTTGTTTCTTGATTTCTAAATTTTCAATGATGGCTTCTATAACTAAACCACAATCAGCAAATGAATGAGTTGAGTTCGAAAAATGAAAACGACCTATCACTTCCGATGCGTTTGATAGTTTTCCTTTTTCTTGAAGTTTATGGAGCGTTGCAGATAGGTTAGCTTCTGCCTTTTTTAAAGCCTCTGCTTGATTGTCATAAATCACAACCTCGTGCCCGGCAACGGCAGCTACTTGTGCTATTCCTGCCCCCATAGCTCCGCAGCCTATTACACCTACTTTCATACGCATTCTTTTGGTCTTAATAAAACAATATGCTTAAATCAAACAGGAAACAATTACACTAATCCCCCTTGAATAGCTTTTAAGATGTGAGCTTTAACCTCGTCAAGCGGAATTCGTTCTTGCACCATTGTGTCTCGATGTCGGATAGTTACGGTTTGGTCTTCTTTGGTTTGATGATCTATGGTAACACAAAAGGGGGTGCCTAAGGCATCCATTCGGCGATATCTTTTTCCAATGGTATCTTTTTCCTCGTAAAAGCATTTGAAATGCGGCTTACAATCGTTCATTAATTCTCGAGCAATTTCAGGCAATCCGTCTTTTTTCAACAAAGGGAGAATCGCCAACTTTATAGGAGCTAAAAATGTTGGAAATTTCAACACAACCCGACTATCCTTTTTTTCTTCAGTGCTTAAATCTTCTTCTTGATAAGCTTGGCTCAGCACCATCATCACTGTACGGTCTAATCCTATGGATGTTTCAATCACATAAGGAATGTAGTTGCCTATTGGTTTGTTGGTTTGTGGATCTAAATCATTATCGAAATATTGTAGTTTTTTTCCGCTGAATTGTTGATGGTTTTTCAGGTCGAAATCAGTGCGGCTGTGAATGCCTTCTACCTCTTTAAAACCGATGGGAAAATCATATTCTATATCGCAAGCGGCATCAGCATAGTGTGCCAATTTAATGTGGTCGTGAAAGCGATATTTATCGGGTGAAATACCTAAAGAAAGATGCCATTTCATGCGGGTATCTTTCCAGTATTCATACCATTCTTTTTGTGTACCGGGTTTGATGAAAAATTGCATTTCCATTTGCTCAAATTCGCGCATACGAAAAATAAACTGACGGGCCACAATTTCGTTTCTAAATGCTTTACCTACTTGAGCAATGCCAAAAGGGATTTTCATTCTTCCCGTTTTTTGAACGTTTAGGAAGTTGACAAAAATACCCTGTGCAGTTTCGGGGCGTAAATACACAATATTGTCTTGATCATCTTCACCGGCAACAGCACCAAATTCAGTTTTAAACATCAAATTAAACTGCCGAACGTCTGTCCAGTTGCATGTTTGGCTAATGCTACATTTTATATTATTCTTTTCAATCAATGTTTTCAAACCGGAAAAATCATCTGCGGCTAATAAGGTATCCATTTGGGCTAAAATATCTTTAGCTTTTTCGGCATCAGCAAGTGTTTCTGCATAGCCCTCAATTAAGTGATCAACACGATAACGCTTTTTGCTGTCCTTATTGTCAATCATCGGATCGCTAAAGTTGTCAACGTGACCACTGGCTTTCCAAACCGTTGGGTGCATAAAAATAGCAGCATCTATACCCACAATGTTCTCGTGCATTTGGGTCATGCTTTTCCACCAATATTCACGGATGTTTTTTTTCAGTTCAGCACCATATTGTCCATAATCATACACAGCACTTAGTCCATCATAAATTTCACTGCTTTGAAAAATAAATCCATATTCTTTGCAGTGGGAAATGATATTTTGCAGGGTGTTTTCGTTTGCCATAACGGCGCAAAGATAGTCGGCTACTTTTTAATTACATTTTTCAATAGAACTCAAAATGTTTATACGGCTTTTTTTATTCGTTTTTTGTCTTGGATATTTTCAAGCTCATGCTCAACAACCCATTGAGTCTGCCATCAAGAAAGTGCTGAACAGACAAGCGGATGCTTGGAATGCAGGCGACCTTGTTGGGTATATGAACGAGGGTTATTGGCAAAATGACAGTTTAGTATTTATTGGCAAGAATGGTGCCACCTTTGGTTTTGATTCTACCCTTCAACGCTACAAAAGGTCTTATCCAGATCAGGTAAAAATGGGGTACTTAAGTTTTAGCGAGCTTTCATTTCGACGGCTATCCGCTGACTATTATTTTGTGATGGGACAATGGCATTTAACACGAAAATCAGGAAATCTTCAAGGAGCGTTTTCTTTGTTGTTTAAAAAGATTCAAGGAAAATGGCGAATCATTGCCGACCATAGTTCTTAAAAAGATTGGGAAGGGCGATAATTAATTTCACCGGCATCTACTTCTATGATGTGTTGTCTAAATCTGTTTCGTGGATCGGGATAAAACATAACCGTTCGTCTATCCACATATACATAATCTAACTTTTGAATATTGCTGAGTGTAGAAGGTAGTTGCAATACTCCACAAAAACTTACATCTAACTCTTGAAGAAGTTGGCAGTTGCCAATAGATTCAGGAATAAACTTCAATCTGTTCCTATTCAAATATAGAAATCGAAGTTGGATAAGCATACCGAAATCATTAGGAAGCCATTCTAAATAATTGTTTGACAAATCAAGGAATTGCAAGGAACGAAGTTGAGAAAAAGAGGAAGGTAGTTCTATAAGATTATTGTAGGAAATAGTAAGTTTTTCTAAGCGGGTCAACCAACCGATGCTGAACGGTAAAGCCGATAATTGATTTTGCTTTAGCCCAAGCTGAGTAAGCCTTTTTAAGTTGCCGATAGAGTCCGGTAATGACTGTAATTGATTATAGGAAAGAGATAGTTCTTGCAGATTGGACAAGTGATGTAACTCATTAGGCAGTTGTTCAAACTTGTTTTTTTGCAAGTTAATTTTTCGCAAATTTTTGCAACGAAACAGCGAGGTCGGTAATGAACGTAAACGATTGTTACTGAAATTAATTTCTTCTAAGTTAGGAAAGTAATCAAAAATATCCGGTAGTGTATCTAATTGTTGATAGGTAATCTTGATTTTATGAACTAATGTTTTTTCAGAAAGGGCATCCTCAAAATTCGTGTATATCCGATCGGCAAAAACAACCATCGGCAAAAACATAAACCATAGAAAAACGAATCCCATTTTCATGTCTTGTAAAGTTACAGATAAACAAACTGGTTTAGATGCTGAAGCACGCTTTTCCATACGAAGCAAATAGGCTTATGTAATTGTTGTACCTTTGCAGCCTTAAAAAAATAACACAACTTAACTAATGGCAAAGGCTACGGGACGAAAATGTTCTTTTTGCGATAGACAAGAGAGTGAAGTAAATATTCTATTCACTGGAATAAAAGGCAACATTTGCGATCAATGTATTGAAAACGCACATTATTTATTGCAGGAAGCATCTGGCGAGGGGAATAAAAATAATCCCAAAGAACCACAAGTTGATCTGAAGCAGCATAAAATTCATAAGCCGAAAGAAATTAAGGAATTTTTAGACCAGTATGTAATTGGACAGGATGATGCTAAAAAGATTTTGTCGGTAGCCATTTATAACCACTATAAGCGATTGACAATGCCGCCGATAGATGATGTAGAGATAGAAAAATCAAACATTATTATGGTTGGTGAAACAGGTACGGGAAAAACCTTGTTGGCAAAGTCTATTGCACGATTGCTGCAGGTGCCTTTTGCCATTGTTGATGCAACTGTTTTCACGGAGGCGGGATATGTAGGCGAAGATGTAGAAAGCATTTTGTCGCGTTTATTGCAATCTTGCAACTTTGATGTTGCTGCTGCTGAACGAGGCATTGTTTATATTGATGAAATTGATAAAATCGGTAGAAAGAGTGATAATCCATCCATCACAAGAGATGTCAGTGGAGAAGGTGTGCAACAAGCTATGCTTAAACTATTGGAAGGTTCTGAGGTATTAGTACCACCACAAGGAGGAAGAAAACATCCGGAGCAAAAAATGGTGAAAGTAAATACACAAAACATACTGTTCATTTGTGGAGGTGCTTTTGAAGGAATTGATAAAATGATTGCAAGACGTGTTCAAACTTCTGCTATCGGATACAACGCTATTAAATCTACCAAAGAATTAGATAGAGCCAACTTGTTGCAATATGTAAATGCGCAAGACCTTCGAACTTTTGGTTTAATTCCGGAACTTTTAGGCCGCCTTCCTATTGTCACTTATCTTAATCCTCTTGATCCTTCTGCATTAAAGCGCATTCTTACTGAACCTAAGAATGCACTCATTAAGCAATACAATAAGTTGTTTGAGTATGAAGGGGTGAAATTGGAAGTGGAAGATGCCGCTTTAGATTATATGGTTGGCAAGGCTGTACAATACAAGTTAGGTGGTCGAGGATTGCGGGCAATTTGTGAAATGATTCTGACCGATGCCATGTTTGACATTCCATCACAAGAGCAAAAAGAAGGTGTTTTTCGCCTCACTGAGAAATATGCTCGTCAAATGCTGGAACATTCCAAATTAGATTACCTAAAAGCAGCTTAAGAAAATTTTCAAATAATAATTCAAAATCCATGCAGGAGTTAATAAACGAATTGATCAATAAAGCAGGACTGACACAAGAACAGGCTGAAAAATCGTTGGAAGTAATCAAAACCTACATCCAGTCTCAATTGCCACCCATGATGCAAGGCATGGTTGACAATTTTTTAGGATCAAAATCTAATGATAGTAAAATAGGTGAGTAGAATGCTTGCCAATCCATAAATTTAATAGTTTGTAACAGCAGCAGTTGTCAAAAAAAAGCACTGCTTGCAACCTGAATTTTATATCAAGCAATGGCTTTACAAGTAGGTATTGTCGGTCTTCCGAACGTCGGCAAGTCAACACTTTTTAATGCAGTCAGCAATAGTGCTAAGGCGCAAGCATCTAATTATCGTTTTTGCACGATAGAACCCAATGTAGGGCAAGTAGATGTTCCGGATGAAAGACTGAATAAATTGGCAGAATTGGTGCAACCACAGCGCATTTTGCCTACCACCATTGAGTTTGTGGACATTGCAGGATTGGTGAAAGGAGCCAGTAAAGGTGAAGGTTTGGGCAATAAATTTTTAGCAAATATTAGAGAAGTAGATGCCATCGTTCATGTTATTCGTTGTTTTGAAGACGAAAATATCTTACGTGAAGAAGGGGCTATCAATCCTATTGCAGATAAAGAAATCATAGACACAGAGCTGCAATTGAAAGACTTGGAGAGTGTGGAAAAAAAGATGAGCCGTTATGAAAAGATTGCTAAAAATGACCCCAAAGCAAAGCGTGTATATGATGTGTTGATACGTTGTCGGGAGCATCTTTCACAAGGCAAAAATATTCGAGGGCTGCAATTAGACGGTGAAGATAGAGAAGCCATTGCTGACTTGTTTTTGTTGACTGAAAAGCCGGTTCTGTATGTAGCTAATGTTGATGAAGGGGGTATTCACACCGGCAATAAATTTTCTGAAGCATTGTCAAAAGCCGCAACAGAAGAGGGCGCGGAGGTGATTGTAATGAATAATTCCATTGAGGCACAGATTTCTGAAATGGAGCAGGAAGAGGACAAGCAATTGTTTTTGAGTGAATATGGTTTAACAGAACCCGGCTTAAACAGATTGATACGTGCGGCTTACAACCTGTTGCATCTCATAACCTATTTCACGGCCGGAGTGCAAGAAGTGCGTGCATGGACCATCCATAAAGGCTGGAAAGCCCCACAAGCAGCCAGTGTAATTCATACTGATTTTGAAAAAGGGTTTATTAAAGCTGAAGTAATTGGTTATAATGATTATGTGCAGTTTAAATCAGAAGCAGCTTGTCGAGATAATGGTAGGTTGCGCATTGAAGGAAAGGAATATATAGTTCAGGATGGTGATGTCATGCACTTTCGTTTCAACGTGTAGTACTTTACAGTTTTACCAAACCTGATTTAATAGCAAAAATGGCTAAGCCTACTCGAGTTGTAATGTTTAATTTATCAAAAAGATTTTCGCGATAACCATCTACGGTTCGTGGACTAACAAACATTTTTTCGGCTATTTCGCGATAGGTAAGCTCTGTACAACTATGAGCCAAAAATTCTTTTTCTCGATCGGTCAATTTTATAGGCTCATCTTCGGGATGTTGCATTCTATGAAGCAGCCTTCCTGTTATTAAATCGGAACAATAAAACTCATGATCACGTAAGTGGTGTACCGCAGCATGTATATCTTTGGGATCTGTATCTTTTAACAAATAGCCATGCGCCCCACAACGCAACATTTTTATGATGACCTCTTCATGGTCATGCATAGAGAGTGCCAGAATTTTAATTTCATTCCAATGTTGTTTTAAATGGGAAGCGGTTTCAAATCCGTCCATCACCGGCATGTTTATATCCATAATGACAACATGAGGTAATTCAGTCATTTGGCTTAGCTTTTCAATTAATTCTGCTCCGTTAGCAGCTTCCAACACTACCTTGATGTCTTCAAAGTGTTGAAATACTTGTCGCAAGCCTTGCCTAAGGATGGTGTGGTCATCAGCTATGGCAATTCTTATGGGTAATGTAGGCATCATTTGGGTATTGAAAATCAATTGTGATTAAATTTCGGGTTTTCTGGGTAGTTGTTGTAATTTTTAAGGTACAATATTTTTTCGTGTTTCCAAGCTTTTTCAATTGTTTTCATCGAAACACTTATTATGCAATTAAAAACTATTTTCCATACAGTAGAATAATATTACTCCCCAATGATAAATAAATATTTTGAGATTGTTGAGTTTCCATTATGACAATCAAATATTCTTGAATGACAGAAAATAAGAGGAATTTCTGAATAACAAGATGGATGTTTATTTAACGTAGAATAACAAGATGTACCTCTTTCGGTTGCGTGATAAGAAAGATCATTGTTGCCAAGTAACTGCTCAATAAATTAACGCTCGTTCAGTTAGGCAATTGTCTCGCCATGAAAAAATTTACACTTTTTAGTGAAAAATTCTGTTTCAAATTAACCCAACGTAAGAGTTTATTTTCTCGTCTTAATACTCTTACCGACTTAATTTAAGTCGAAAAAATAAAATTTGGCACATTGATGTTTTTTAACTTTTTTGCAGCCATCTAATAAGAACTCACCAAACGCATCTATTATAGCACATTTCTACTTTACTTAAACTTAGTGAATGACGTAGAACTATACGTTAAAAACAAAGTAGAAAATGATGCTTTCAACTCATCTCCATTTTAGTGATTCTGAATTAATCCAAGCCTATTTGCAAGGGAATTGTAAATGCTTTGAGGCACTGATAATGCGTTACAAAGACAAGGTTTACACGACTATCTTCTTGCTTGTCAAAGACCCCTTTTTGTCTGAAGATATTTTTCAAGAAACCTTCATCAAGATTATTAATACTATTCGTAAAGGACAATATGCAGAGCAAGGGAAATTTTTGCAATGGGCATTGCGCGTAGCTCATAATTTGTGTATGGATCATTTTCGTCGCGTTCGTAGAAATCTTCCCATTACTACTGAAGACGGAAGAGAAATTTCTTCTTTACTTCAGCCTGATAACAACCATACCGAAACAGATATTGAACGTAAGCAAACACATCTAAGTGTGCAAAAACTAATTGAACTGCTCCCCCATGAACAACGCGAAGTGGTTGTGTTAAGAATCTATGGCGACTTGAGTTTTAAAGAAATTGCCAATCTGACCCAAGTAAGTATCAATACGGCTTTAGGCAGAATGCGCTATGGATTAATAAACCTTCGCAAAATGATTGCCGATCAACAATTGGTATTGCGTTAATCTTAGCTACGGGCAAAAAGGAGGGATCAAACTCAATTAATCAGTTTAGTAATCTGAACGTCTAAATCAGGCTTAACTTGCATCATGCCGGTTGTTACAATCGTATCACCGCTGGTTAATCCTTCTGTTACAAGAACCTTATCAACCGTTCTGGCTCCTAATTGTACGGTGGTCATCAAGATTTTCCCGTTTTTCACAACTGCCACTTTTTTATCTCTTGAAGTAGGAATAACCGATTGTGTGGGAATCATCAAAGCATTATTGATACGCTCATTGTTAATGTGTACATGGGCAAAGGTTCCGGCGGTCAATCGGTTAGAAGGGTTTGGAACAACAGCTCTTACTTTAATGGTGCGTGTCGTAGCATCGGCAGCAGGTTCTACCGCAATAATTTTCCCGTTTAAGCGATTTGTATCTTCATCCGATTTAAACTGCACAATTTTGCCAATAATCAAGGCTTTTGCATAACGATCGGGTACACTGAAATCAATTTTTAAGGGGTTCAATTGTTGCAAGCTGGCTATGACAGAAGTGGGCGAAATGATTGCTCCGACACTTACTTGACGGATTCCTATTTTACCGTCAAAAGGCGCGACTATCTTTGTTTTGCGAAGTTGAGCTTGTTGAAATTCTATATCAGCAGCAAGTGATGAAATTTGTGTTTCAGTCGCATCATAGTCTTGGCGGCTTACACCACCGATTGCCAACAAATCTTTTTGACGTTGGGCTAATTTTTCTTGTAGGGCTTTTTGTGCTTCCAATTTTTTAATAGTTGCTATAATGTCGTTGTCATACAACATAACCAGTGTTTGTCCTTTTTTTACAAAGGTGCCTTCCTGAAACAAAATGCTTGTAATCCTTCCGTTAATTTCAGGGTGTATATCTACCTCTTCATTAGCTAAGAGAGAGCCGCTGGCATCAATATCTTCATCAAATACTTGTGGTTTGACTAAATAACCTTGTGCTTTTAAACCTTTGGGTTTGGCATTCGGACTACCGACATCGTCTTTCTTATTCTTACACTGAGAAAAAGAAAACAAGATTACTGTTGCAAAAAATACAGTTAAAATGCTTGAAAAATTTTGTTGCATTGCGGTGAGTAAGGTGTAATTTTAGAATGTGCAAAGATACCGGATTTATTACGGTCGTTAACTATCAAATGCAGCGTGTGAACAGATGCGGAACAACAGAAAACTCTTCCTTATTTTATTCCTAACTTCCTCCCTTACGGCTATCCAATTTTTATTGCCGGAGAGCTCTAAAATTGTCTCCTTCTATAATATCTTCATTTATCATCCTTTTCAATCGCTTCGAAATATTATCTTTAGCATTGTCCCTTTCAGTATAGGCGACATCCTATATATTTTAGCCTTAATTGCGCTTATTTATTTTATTCTGCAATGCTTGTGGTATATTCTTCGAATTCGCAAACATTATCAACAGCTTAGTCATACCGTTCTTAAATCTTTGGTCGTATTGCTTCTGATATACGCTGTCTTTATTTTAGGTTGGGGTGGTAATTATTACAAACCTTCTTTAGCAAGCTATTGGCAACTGGATCAAATGATAGGGGACAAGGACAGTATATTGGTACCTTTTGATCAATATCTTATCAAAAAACTCAACGATTATGAAGCTGGATACCAAAATCGAACTTTTAAAACGATAGACAAACAAGCACAAAACTATTACCGAGAATATACCGATAGCAGAACCCGAAAATATGGTGTGAAAGTGAAAGCCTCGCTATTTGGTAATGCGCTGCAATATTTCGGTATTCAAGGATATTTCAATCCTTGGACAGGTGAGGCTCAGGTCAATAAAAACTTGCCGAGTTTTATGTTGCCGTTTGTTATCTGCCATGAAATGGCGCACCAATCGGGTATTGCAGCAGAAGATGATGCCAATCTTTTATCTTATGCTATCAGCACTTTGGTTCCGGACAGTGTTTTTAGATATTCCGCCTATTTCAACATTTGGCTTTATACTCACGCAAAGGTCAGAATGCGTGATTCTGCTTTAGCAAAAACACTATTACAATCTCTCAATCGGATAACTTTAGCTCAACTTGACACGTTAAAACATATTCGAAAACGATACGAAAGTAGTATCAGTGATTACAGCGGACTATTGTATGATGGCTATTTGAAATTGCATCATCAAAAAGATGGTATCGGCAGTTACAACAAAGTAACTATTTCCGCATGGGAGTTGGAACATAAGCCCCGCGGTCGTTTCATTGAAATACCCTGACAAGAATCAGTGCTTCCTTTGACAGTATAATGACAGTCTATGAGCTTACTCGAAAGAGTAACAAACTAACTTTGCAGCGCATCAAAAAAAGTAAAAGCCTTGAAAGCATTATTGTATTGCGTAGCCATTGCGGCATCTTTCATTTCTAAAGCACAAACTGTTTCTGAAAAATTAGTTTATCCGGATGAAAAGCATTTTAAAAACCTACGTCAGTTGACCTTTGGTGGTGATAATGCGGAAGCCTATTTTGGATTTGATAATGAACACATCGTTTTTCAAAGGACAGCTCCAAAAGATGGTGTCCCTTGTGATCAAATTTTCTATTCAAAGCTGCCCAAAAATGCCAAACAACCCTTTAAATACGATCGGGTAAGTAATGGAGAAGGGCGAACAACTTGTGCTTATTTGATGCCCGACATGAAACATGTGCTGTATGCGTCCACACATTTAAATTCAAAGGATTGCCCTCCTGTGCCAGACAAAGAGAAAATGAAAAAGTACGTTTGGCCCATTTATGATAGCTATGACATTTTTGTTGCTGACTTAAAAGGCAATATCACACAGCAACTCACACACGAGCCGGGTTATGATGCAGAAGCAACTATCTCACCCAAAGGCGACAAAATCATTTTTACGTCTATGCGCAATGGCGATCTTGATCTCTATGTAATGGATATAGATGGCAAGAACGTAAAACAAATTACACACGAATTAGGCTATGATGGCGGTGCTTGGTTTTCAAAAGATGGGAAAAAGATTGTTTGGCGTGCATCTCGCCCCAAGAGCGATGAAGAAGTAAAGGAATACAAAGACTTGCTGGCAAAAGGATTAGTGATGCCTACCAACATGGAAGTATTTGTAGCAGATGCTGATGGTAGCCATGTGCAGCAAGTGACTAAATTGGGGCAAGCGAATTGGGCACCTAATTTTATGCCCGATGGTAAACGAATCATCTTTGCCTCCAATCATGAATATGCACGTGGTTTTCCGTTCAACATGTACATCATCAATATTGACGGAACGGGTCTTCAAAAAGTTTCTCACGATGGTGGATTTGATGCTTTTCCCATGTTTTCTCCAGATGGAAAAAAATTAATCTTCAGCTCAAATAGAAACAATGGAGGCACTCACGATACAAACTTATTTATTTGTGATTGGGCAGAATAAACAATGGGACACAAAACGTTGTGGTGTTTGAAAATGTCAAAATGATGACTTCGAGAAAACATCATTTTGTGTTCTGATTTTTTTTTCTATTTTTCAACAAAATTGAAACTTTTTCAACCCATGGCAGACAAGCGCTATATTTTTTTGGTAGATGACGAACCAATCCAAAACGAAATGCTGAAAGATTTTCTCACGGAGCGTTTTGTTTACGAAATCAAAACGTTTGAAAACGGAGAGGATATGCTTCAAAGCATGGCACTCAACCCCGAAATAGTGGTTCTCGACTATCATCTAAGCGCACAAAAGCCTAATGCAAAAAACGGCGTTGAAATTCTTAAAATATTGAAAGATCGCCACCCCGATGTTCAAGTAATCATGCTTTCAGGGCAAGACAAAATTGATGTTGCTATTGACAGTATGAAGTATGGCGCATACGATTACGTTGTTAAGGGTGAAACAGCTTTTTCTCGCACAGAAAATATCCTAAACAATATCAGTGAGCTGCACAAAGTGAAAACTATAAATGCAGCATACAAAAAAACGATTACTTTACTCGGTGTTGTGATAGCCGCTATTGTTGCTCTTAGTGTGTATCTATATTTTTTCACCGATGCCTTTTCACATGCCTACACAAAACCATAAAACTTTTTTAGCTTTCTGAATTGAGTAAGCAGCACTTCTTTAGATTTGCTGCTTCTTATTTTAATTTCGAATAATTACTACCAAAATGAAATTAGCATCCCGCCTAAATCGCATTCAAGAACCACAGACAATTCGCATGGCAAAACTGGCTCGTGAACTGAGAGCACAAGGTGCCAATATTGTTGATTTAAGTCTGGGAGAGCCCGATTTTATCACCCCAAAACATATTTGTGAAGCGGCTACCGAAGCTATGACTCAAGGATATACAAAATATACACCGGTAGCCGGAATGCCTGAATTGCGCCAAGCCATTTGTCAAAAACTGAAGCGAGATAACAACCTCGATTATTCTCCCGAAGAAATCATTGTTTCAACCGGAGCCAAACAATCCTTAGCAAATGCAATTCTTTCTCTGATAGATCCGGGCGATGAAGTAATTATCCCTACACCTTATTGGGTTACTTACAGTGCGCTTGTGGATTTGGCCGAAGGCATCAATAAATTTATTCCTTGCCCCATAGAAGCTGACTTCAAACTAAACCCCCAACAATTAGAACAAGCTATAACACCACAAACCAAACTTTTTATTTTTTCTTCGCCTTGTAATCCTTCGGGCAGTGTTTACACTAAGGAAGAATTGGCGGCATTAGCCGAAGTTTTTTCACGTCATCCACAAGTCTATATTTTGAGCGATGAAATTTATGAGTATATCAATTATACCGGCAAGCATGAAAGCATTGCTCAATTTTCCTCCATTAAAAACCGCGTGCTTTTAGTGAACGGTATGTCTAAAGGCTTTGCCATGACGGGCTGGCGTGTTGGCTATTTAGCTGCACCAAAAGAAATCGTACAAGCCTGTGAAAAACTTCAAGGACAATTTACTTCCGGCACAAATTCTATTGCACAACGCGCTTCGATTGTGGCTCTCACCACAGACCTTCAGCCAACAAAGGAAATGACAAAAGCCTTTCATGAGCGTAGAAATTTTGTGATGGATGCCCTGAGCAAGATGCCTCATGTAAAAGTAAATGACCCCCAAGGTGCATTCTACGCCTTCCCTGATATCAGTGCTTTCTTTGGTAAAACAGACGGGGAAACACTAATCAAGAACGATGAAGACCTTTCTATGTACTTGCTGCATAAAGCAAATGTAAGTACCGTAAACGGCGAGGCATTCGGTAGTCCGCAGTGCATACGTCTTTCTTTTGCTACATCATTAGAGAACTTAAAGGAAGCTATGAAGAGAATGGCACAGGCATTAAGTCATTTAAAATAATTCTTTACAAAAACTAATTCCCGAATCTGAAGGAAAGTCCTGCTCCTGCATACCATAAATAAGGACGCTGAGAAGCAGTATAATCCTTTGCCGGCGCAGATCCTGACGAAAGGGTTATGGTGCCTCTCAGTTCCGGTGCTTGCTTAAATTGAGCCGATGCACTCAGATCAAAATATAAAGCACGGATCAGTTTTACACTACTCTGAACATGTAGGGCTGTTCCCCACGTTTTATAGTTCCAATCACTCTGCCAGTTAACCACAGAATTATAATATCCGTTTCCCGATACACCATTAGTACTGGAATTTTCTTGTGCCCACAAAAAGGCATAAAAAACAGATGGAGCAATTCTGATTTGCCAATTTTGTGTTGCATTAAAAGCGGCTCCCATCATCAAATCTATCGTACCTACATCATTGATACAACGATCTATTACTCGAATGCCTCCATCTGCAAATTGAAACTTCATACCTTGCCTTGAAGAGCCAACCTGCAATCCGCCAAACACTTCTGTAAAATCGCTGATAGGGCGAAAAACTAAACCGCTCAAAACAGGTGAAACCGCTGCTGCATAAGAGAAATAGCCATTTTCATCGTTTATATTTTTACGATAAGGCATAGCATATCTTGCACCCATTTGAATACTTGCATAGATTTTGGGTAGCGGCATATTGCGAACGGATCGTTTGGTTGGCTGCTCACAACGCAATTGTCGAGTTACTGCCATCTGACAACTGCATAAACCAAGCAATAAGCTTGCATAAATAACCCGCTTAATCATCCGTAAGTTTTATCCATAAACGTATGCTAATAGAGTATTCGTATAACTAAACGACCTCCTCCACAAAATCTTTTTCAACTCGAAGATTATCAATGATAAAAACTTGTCGTTGTGGTGTGTTCTTTCCCATATAATATTCCAGCAGTTTTTGAATATGCTCCTCTTGATTGATAAGTACGGGTTCTTTGCGCATATCTTCACCAATAAACAAAGCAAACTCTTCCGGCGAAATTTCACCTAATCCTTTAAAGCGAGTGATCTCCGGCTTGTTGCCCAACTCTTTGACAGCCTTTTGTTTTTCAGCTTCATCATAGCAATAAAATGTTTTTTGCTTGTTCCGCACTCTAAACAAAGGTGTTTCGAGAATATAAACATGTCCATTGCGTACTAAATCAGGAAAAAATTGCAGAAAAAAGGTCATCAACAAAAGGCGAATGTGCATACCATCTACATCAGCATCAGTAGCAATAACAATATTGTTATAGCGTAAATCTTCCAACCCTTCTTCTATATTCAACGCATGTTGCAGCAAATTGAACTCTTCATTTTCATACACTACTTTTTTGGTCAGTCCAAAGCAATTTAAGGGCTTTCCCCGAAGAGAAAAAACAGCTTGTGATTCAACATTTCTACTCTTTGTAATGGAGCCGCTTGCCGAATCGCCTTCTGTAATAAAAATGGTGGACTCTTTTTGCTTTTGAAAAAAATCGTCTTTGCTTTTTGAAGGTGGCACATCATTTAAATGAATTCTACAATCACGAAGCTTTTTGTTGTGGAGGTTGGCTTTCTTAGCCCTTTCGTTGGCTAATTTTCTAATTCCTGAAAGCTCTTTTCTTTCACGTTCACTTTGTTCTATTCGCTTCTTTAAAGCCTCAGCAACAGCACTATTTTTATGCAAGAAATTATCCAGTTCTTTGGCTAAAAAATCATGCACAAAGGTTCGCATACTGGGTCCTTGTTCCCATACATTTTGTGATCCAAGTTTTGTTTTTGTTTGGGATTCAAAAACAGGCTCTTGCACACGTACAGATACTGCAGCGCATATACTTTGTCGAACATCTGCCGCATCATAATCTTTCTTAAAAAAATCACGTATCACTTTTACAAAGGCTTCGCGAAAAGCTGCTTGGTGTGTGCCTCCTTGCGTTGTGTGTTGCCCATTGACAAAAGAATATAAATCCTCTCCATAATCGCCGGTGTGGGTAAAAGCAACTTCAATATCATTTCCTTTTAAGTGCACAATGGGATAACGCATTGTTTCCGGATTAGTCTTTCTGGTCAGTAGATCAAGCAATCCGTTTTTAGAAAGAAAATTGCGCCCATTGTAATTGATCGTCAAACCCGCATTAAGAAAACAGTAGTTCCAAATTTGGTTTTCTACATATTCACTGATAAAATGATAGTGCTTAAAAACGGAGTCGTCAGGGCGAAAAATGACTAATGTTCCGTTAGCTTGAGTTGTTTCGGCTTCTTTGTGTTCTTTAATCAAAACACCTTTTTCAAATTCGGCAATTTTTGATTTTCCTTCTCGATAAGACTCTACTTTGAAGTAACTACTCAAGGCATTTACCGCTTTCGTTCCTACGCCATTCAACCCGACAGACTTTTGGAAAGCCTTGCTATCATATTTAGCTCCTGTATTGATTTTAGACACCACATCCACCACTTTACCTAATGGAATCCCGCGTCCATAATCGCGAATAGAAACTTGTCCGTCCGCAATTTTAATATCCACCCTTTTCCCAAATCCCATGGTGTATTCATCAATGCAATTATCCACCACTTCTTTAACCAAAATATAAATCCCGTCATCCATGCTGGAACCATCTCCCAGCTTACCAATATACATTCCCGGGCGCAACCGGATATGTTCTCGCCAATCAAGTGAGCGAATACTATCTTCATTATATGAGCTATTCTGATCTGCCATCTCCGAATCTTTGATTTTTGCAAAGATGCACATTTGCTGCTTGGAGAGTACCAATTTCAAATTTAGAAATCTTAGGTTTAATTAACAGAGAGGAATGTAACTTTAGCCCTTTCAAAAAATGAAGCATTTTGACATGAAGCGAATTGTAATTTGCATAGTAGCAATATTAGCATTGCCTTTTTTAACATTAGCCCAAGCAAAACTTGTTGGAAAGGTGTCTAAAAAGGGACACGAACTGGTGATTCCTTATGAACAATATAAATTTCCGAATGGATTGACCCTATTAGTTCATGAAGATCATTCAGATCCGATCGTTCATGTTGACGTAACCTATCATGTAGGCTCTGCACGAGAAGAGATCGGAAAATCTGGCTTTGCTCACTTCTTTGAACACATGATGTTTCAAGGCTCAGACAATGTGGCTGATGAACAACACTTTAAAATCATTACTGAAGCCGGTGGAACCCTAAATGGCACAACCAATTTAGATCGTACTAATTATTTTGAAACTGTCCCGAGCAATCAATTAGAAAAGATGTTATGGTTAGAGGCGGATAGAATGGGATTTTTACTGGATGCGGTAACACAACAGAAATTTGAGGTGCAACGTGCTACCGTAAAAAATGAACGTGGACAGCGATATGACAATGTACCCTATGGTTTAGTTCGCGAAGTAACTGCGAAGAATTTATATCCTTATGGTCATCCCTACTCTTGGCTGACTATTGGTTATATAGAAGACTTAAACCGTGTTAATGTCAACGATCTTAAAAACTTTTTTCTTCGCTGGTATGGTCCTAACAACGCTGTACTGACCGTGGGCGGCGATGTGAACACGAAAGATGTTGTGAAAATGGTAGAAAAATATTTTGGTTCTATTCCTAAATGCCCCGAAGTAAAACCCATGCACTTGCCATTGCCCACACTCACAAGTGACCGCTACGTTTCAATGATGGATAACTATGCCAAATTGCCTCAGTTACGCATCACCTATCCGGTGTCGGCAGCATATAGCAAAGATGAACCGGCTCTTGATTGCCTTGCCGAAATTCTGGGTCAAGGGAAAAATTCTATCTTATATAAAAACTTTGTCAAAACACAAAAGGCAGTCAATGCTTCCTCTTTCAATGGAACAAATGAATTGTCTGGCGAGTTTACCATCACCGTTACTCCATTTCCCGGACAAAAGCTTACCGACATAGAAAAATTGGTGCGTGAATCCTTTACTGAATTTGAACAGCGTGGCGTAACTGATGATGACATAGAAAAATTCAAATCACAGCACGAGGCTCAGACCATTAAGGGGCTGGAAACGGTGAGTGGAAAGGTTTCACAATTGGCTGCGTATTACACTTTTACAGGGAATGCCAATCAAATTGGTAACGAAATCAAACGTTATAGTGCCGTAACAAAAGAAGATGTTATGCGCGTTTACAATCAATACATCAAAGGGAAATATGCGGTTATTCTTAGCGTGCTGACAAAAGGTAATGAAAACAACAAAGCAGGTAACGATAATTATACCGTTTCAAAAGCCGGCTACAAAGCACCGGACTATGGTTACAATGGTTTGAAGTATGTGAAAGCTAAGGACAATTTCGATCGTAGCAAGATGCCCGGTATCGGTGCAAATCCCGTAGTGAATGTACCGTCTTTTTGGCGAGAGACCTTGTTAGGAAATGTGACCGTCATTGGCACAAAGACAGATGAAATTCCAGTTGTTTCGATTCAACTGAAATTCAAGGGTGGGAAAATGATGGATGCACTTCATCCTACAAAAGCCGGAACCGCCAATCTTTTTGCCGCCATGATGGATGAAGATACCAAAAACTATTCGGCTGAAGGCTTTAGTACGGCATTAGACAAGTTGGGTAGTAGCATAGATATTTATACGGCTGAAGATGCCACCGTAATAAATGTACAATCACTCCAAAAAAACTTAGATAAAACTCTGGCATTATTAGAAGAAAGAATTCTTCATCCAAAGTTTACGGAAGAAGCATTTGACATGAATAAAAAACGCCTATTAGAGCAAATCAAAAATGCCATGAACCGACCGAATTATGTAGCATCAACTGTTTATCCGAAAATTCTCTACGGTACCGACAATGTGTTGGGATGGGCTACTTCCGGCACTACACAAACCATAGCCAACATCACTATAAAAGATGTTGAAGACTACTATCACAATTGTTTTTCAAAAAGCGAAGCCAAAGTTATTGTGGTGGGCGATGTAAGCAAAGAAGACATCTTGCCCAAAATCAATTTTTTACAGCAGATGAGTTCTTTAGACATAAAACTGCCAACCCTAAAAGACGCACCAAAAATTGCAAAAACAAAAGTCTATTTCATCAACGTACCTAATGCTGCACAAACTGAATTTAGAATCGGATACATAACCGGATTAAAGTATGATGCTGTTGGTGATTATTTCAAAGCAGGTGTGATGAATTACACGCTGGGTGGAGCTTTCAACAGCCGACTGAATCTGTATTTGCGTGAAGATAAAGGTTGGACGTATGGCGCACGTGGAAACTTTGATGGTGATCTATATTCTGGAAACTACACTTTTAGCGCAGGCATTAAAGCCGATGCAACGGACAGTGCGTTATTTGATGTGATGCGCATTTTATCAGAATTTCGCGACAAAGGAATGAGAGCTGATGAATTGAGTTTCACTCAAAAGTCAATGGGACAAAGCGATGCTCGCAAGTATGAAGCTGCCTTTCAGAAAGCTGGGTTTTTAAGCCGTATTTTGGATTACAATCTGCCACCGACCTATACTCAAGAACAAAACACCTTGCTGGAACATCTTTCTGTCACAGAATTAAATGCCTTAGCAAAAAAATATTCTCCTAACACGAATCAGGTAAACGTTGTGCTTGTAGGGGATAAGGAAAAATTGTGGAATCGAGTGAAAAAATTAGGCTATGATATGGTTGAATTAGATAAAGAGGGTAATCCTGTTCAATAATAAGATGCCCATATTGTTGAAACAAAAGCACTAAATACTCTTTGTTGATAATGCAGGTTTGAATGTCAGAAGACACTACCGATGATTGTACAATTGAAAAATCAAACCACTATTTGATTTTCATGAGTTTTTCAAAGCTGTATAGTGCTTCAATTTTATACCCTTCATTATTTAGGGACTTGAGGAGGGCATCTTTTTTTGCAATAAAATATGCCCCCTCAATGCTCTTTTATCTTTCAAGATACTTTGGGCTTTGACCCGCAACACCAAATGTCATAGCTCTTTTCTATCGTTTTATCCTGATAGCACTTTTGGTAAGACTGTATAAAAGCGGACTTGGAAATAGTTTGCATTTGTTGTAGAGAATACTTAACCTATTTAGAGCAGTGTACAGAATAGTAAAAAACAAGCATCCCGCCTACCCAAAAAGTATATTTTTACGAGTTGTTCTTATTAGTTTCTCCCCTACCACTATTGGCTCATAACTTACCATTTCCCTGAAAAATAATCTAACCAACAAAAGGCGGGCATTATTTTCATCAGATGGAAAGCAAATAATAGGGCAAGTTCTGTATTTTACCCTCCTCATGTCCGTAACAAAAATACATTTGCGCATTTGCCTATATTCTTCCTTTCTCAACAAAACATGAACGAAAGAGCAAGAAATAAGTTAAGCAGTCAATGGGTTGCCCTGACTATCTTATGCGGGGGGGTAGCCATTCGATTTGTTGAATGGTTTCATTGTCGAGATTTGATGATGGACGAGGTGAATGTTGTTCGCAATATCTTTGAAAGACCTTATGACGGCTTATTTCGCCCCTTAGCCTATGAGCAATTTGCACCACCGCTCTTCCTATCCATGGTCAAAGCAACAAGCACCCTTGGAGGTTTCAGTGAGATGTCGTTGCGGTTATTTCCCATCCTTTGTTCCATCCTCTCTCTGTTTGTATTCTATCGCTTAGTTCTTGTGTTTGCCGGCAAGCGTTCATTATGGTATCCTTTAGCAATTTTTTCTTTTGCTGAAATATACATTCAGTATGCAAATGATGTGAAGCAATATTCATCAGACATATTGGTGTCACTATTGCTGGTGTTTTTAGCCGTAAAAAGAGGCTTATTTTCAAGTAGCCGGTTTCAATTTTTCCTGCAATGGTCGCTGATTGGCATGATAGCCGTTTGGCTTTCCATGCCTTCCATATTTATTCTGACCGGAGTAGGCATCAGTCTGTTTATTCAAGCCTACAACGATAGGCAAACACGCTATTATTTGCCCCTCATCGGTGCCGGTATATTATGGATGTTATCCTTTGCAGGTTACTATTGGCTTTTGCTCCGGCATCAGATTGCCTCTGAATATTTACAGCTATTTCATGCACCCTATTTTCTCAACCTATCTAATGGGAAAGACTTGTTTGACAGCCACAACATCGGATTGATGGCTGCTTTTTTTTCATCGGCAATAGGCTCTGGTAGGCACTTTCCATTCTTTTTGAATTTAGCTCTGTTGTTAGTAGGCTTTTATAGCATTTTGAGAAATAATGCAACGAAGGGGCTTGTACTTTTAATTCCAATCTTCTGCTTCTTGGCGGCTGTTGTCACGCATCGGTTTACGCTGTTGCCGCGGGTTGGGTTGTTTGTCATGCCTATCCTTCTAATAGTTGTTGGTGTGGGACTTGAAGCCTTATTGACAATACGTGTTTGGTTTCAATGGCTGACGGTTGCCGCTTGTGTGATAAGTGCAGGCTATTCCTAGCAGTTGCGCTTGTTTACCAGCCGAATTGAGATTGATGAGCTTACTAAAGAAATTGCTTTCGCACGAAAAAACAAGGTATCCAATCATCAAATTTTCCTATCGGAACTCTACGAACCCAATCTGATTTATTATACAAAAATCCACCCGAATAAAACTCGCGCCAAAAGCTATGACAGCATACAGATTTTGAAATGGAAAACGAATTATACGGCTTTACGATCAGGCATTGTCAATAGATCTGCCTTCATCTATTTTTGGATGGATGATGGTACTATGCAACGACATCGGGATTCTATTTTCTCGTTTTTTCAACCCATAGATTCATTTGTGCAACCAAGCTATAAGGTTTTTGTCTTTGACCAGAAACGATAATTCGGAAAACCCTGTCATTCATCCGGCCGTTCAACAAAAATCCGCTCCGATGATTTAGGCATTTGACAATAGGTATTTTCAAAACCCAAAACTTCTTATTTTTTTATCTGCCCCATTTTTTTCAGGAGACCTTGCCGGAGAATAAACGGTTGAAGCTCCTCATAGGTTAAAAGAACGTCTGCGGGATAGTTTTGATACATATAAATCACCCTCATTCCCTCATCCCTTATGTTGAATTTTTTCGAAATAATACCTTGCCTCAAGTCAAGAGAATCCATCGCATCAAACTGTCTTTCTTGCGTTACTTTATGCAGGATCAATGAGTCTAAGCTTGCCATTTTCGAACTTTCAAACAATGAGCTGAAACTTAATTCCTTACCGGTTTCCGAACTAAAATTCATGGTCTGAAATTCCGTCCATGGATGGGGAGCATCTTTTACATATATCGCCTTTGACAGGCTAATACTGACAATGCCGTTTTTGAGATATACAACTTCAAACTTAAAGTCGTAATCCATTTTTTTTTGACAAAATAATCGGGCGTTCTCACCTCTAAGTTGATAGGTATTTACTCGTTTTCTTATGGCAGAATTTATTTTGTTTTCAGTTTTTTTGTTTTTAAGAATAATGGCATCCCATTCCAAAAAATCGTAGCAAGATTTAGTCAAGTAATATTTTACTTTTTGGTGTCGAAAATGAATTGCATCAGCCGACTGCCCGTATGCGGTAATGGTTGTTACAGAAATTAATACGGATAGTAGTCGTTTCATCATACTGAAAAATACAACTAAAACTTACTAATAATCAATTGGCGATAGAACACTCGACAAAAGTGTTTTTAGATTGCCATAGCAATCGGCACACATACAAGGAAAGGGAACCGGACAAAATCAAAATATGCCTTTGGATTTTGTACCATTTTTCAGGTGTTGTTTCAATCAGTTACTTAATCATTTTATAGGCACTTGTCGTGTCTGTAAACTTGAAATAATTTGATGGAAGGTCTTTGTATGGGAAGGCTCCCCAGTTGCTTAACCATTCTTTCGTGTTGTGTGTTCCCCATTCCAAGGCATTGGCATCTTCCGAAACAATTAACGAGGCGGTTTGTCCGTTTTCGATAGTGGACAGCAACCAAAACTCATACGAAGTACCCCAAATCATGATCAATTTCCCTTCAGGGACTTGAGATTTATCCAGTAGCAATTTTTCATTTTGGTGCTGTTTTAAAAACGTTTGTAACCAAAATAATCTTTCCTTAAAGGGTGTGTATAGACTGATACGAACGATACCGCTAATGGCAATGATAGCGATAATAAGCCCACTCAATTTTTTGGCTTGCAGTGTAGGCAACACATCAAAAACGAAAGGAATGCCGATGATAATCACCAAGGGGCTGTATAAGTTTTCCCAATAAACATCGGGTGTTTCCTCGCCGGGAAACGAAATGTTTACTAACATCACAAAGCCTACTGAATAACCCATAAACAGAATCAGTTTCCACCATGATTTATGACGAACGTAAAAGAAAACATTCGCAATACTCAGCACAGGAATCCAATAGTATTTGTGAAACCAATTTTTTACAAAATTTTTCTGTGAAAACTGAGTAAAGTAGTTCGGAAAAAGAGAAATGAAATTCCTTAGCCCACCATAAGCACCATGGTCATAATCATCCGTAAAAAAAAGGCGTTTGATCAAAGAGACAAGCACATACACCACGAGCGTCATGTATAGTGTACGCTTGGCAATAGGTTGCTGTTTGCTAAATAAGAAAAACAACACTGTAAAGCTAAAAGCAATCAACATCATAGGATGCGCCCACACTAACAATGGGATAAAAAATAGTGAAGCAAAAATGGAGCGTAAGCCGAATTGATTGAACCTTGGTTGAAATAATAAAGCAAAAAATAAAACCAGCAAGGCCAAGCCCAAAAGTAATTCTGAGATCATCCAATAAAATACATCCGTAACAAAAAGCAAGTTGAGAAAGAGGATGAGTAAGGCAAAATCATATCTTTTGAACAGCGATCCACACAAGATGTAAACAACCCAATTAAAAATTACGACTCCTAAAGAATAACTCAAAGCAACAACCCATAAGGGGAAAGATGCTTTCACGGCAAGCAAGGGAAAAATTTCGGTAATAGCAGCAATAAACCGCCCATGAAAAAAAACAAAATTTCCATCCTTTACAATATTGAAAAGATAGAAAGCCATATCGGAAAAAATGGTTCGTTCTTTATAGTAAACTATTGACATTGCCAACAAAGCGGCAAAAGCCACAAAGCCCAAATAATATGCTTTTTTAGTCATAGAAAATCTTGTTTGTTGGCGATAATGAAATCTATCAAAACTATCAGACGAACCCATTGGACTATTCTGTTCCGAAAATCCGCTAACTTTTTTATTTCTTTGCAGCCAAAAATAGAGTATAGCTCTTGTCTATACTGTTTTTTTCAAATCACAATCAGATGCTGCCAAAATACAATCGTGTACTTTTAAAACTTTCAGGCGAATCGCTGATGGGCGATCGCAATTTTGGTTTAGACCCTAAAATGTTGGAAGCCTATGCAACCGACATCAAAGCCATAACAGACATAGGTGTTCAAGTGGCTGTGGTGATTGGTGGCGGAAATATTTATCGAGGTATGAACGAAGCTGAAACCGGCATTGAGCGTGCACAAGGCGATTATATGGGCATGTTGGCAACAGTTATTAATGGCATGGCTCTTCAAGCTGCATTAGAAAAAATAGGTGTGAAAACAAGGCTACAAAGTGCGATCAAAATGGAGCAAGTAGCAGAACCATACATACGCCGCCGTGCCATACGACATTTAGAAAAAGGACGTGTTGTAATTTTTGGAGCAGGCACCGGAAATCCCTATTTCACAACAGATACCGCCGGCTCTCTCCGAGCCATAGAAATCAATGCAGCCGTAATCTTGAAAGGAACTCGTGTTGATGGTATTTATTCTGCAGATCCGGAAAAAGACCCTACGGCTACCCGATTTGAAAATCTGAGTTTCAGTGAAGTGATTTCCAAAGGATTGAAAGTAATGGATATGACTGCCTTTACGCTATGTCAGGAAAACAATTTGCCCATCATTGTCTTTGACATGCACCGTCCGGGAAATTTGTTGGATGTAGTTAGTGGGAAAAAAGTAGGAACTATCGTTCAATAATTAACTCTTGTTTTTTGTTTCATATTTTTACAGTATGAAGCAATTAAGATTACTCTGCTTTTTTGTATTTGCTTTAGGCTGCTCAAAAATAAATGACACTTACACCAAAAGCATTACATACCAATATCAAGCTTGGGATAGTCAACACATTTACTACATTACTTACCCAACCAAAATAATTACAACAGATAAACACTATCCCATCTCTCGAATCTTTGTCTTAACCATTGATACTATTGCCAAGATTGCCATTTTAAATAACGATACTTTTTATCAAAATAATTCAACTTATACTAAGTCTGGACAAATGGGTATTCCTTTTGCTGATTTCCATTTTCTAAGCTTTAAAGATGATACTTTGATGCTAAAACACTGGGGAATCATCAACAACACCGAGGCTCAAGAAGCGAATATTTCTGCCTATCGAATATCAGCTCCGAGTTTGAAGTAGGCGGAGCATTTTAGCAATACGGGTAATTTGAAAAACTAAAGTTCGGTTAAGCACAAAAGTGTCATAGAAGTTCGTCATCCCCGCTTTTCCAATGAGCTAGAACCGGTTTTAGCCATACCTTGACTATGGCTATGTGTTCTTTTTAGTGTCGTCCATGTGTTATATAGCCATGAGTAGTGTATAAAAAAGTGTGTATTAGGTAAATATTTTAAGTTTGGTTGGTTTAAGTCCAGCAGTTTGATGTCTGCATAGTCGTCAAATAGTAGTGTTCATTTCATCTAAAAAAGAAGAAGCCTTTGGTGAAATAAAAGATAATGACTTAAAAAGAGCTGGATATTTTGCAATCATTTTGAAGTTGCTTTCAAGAGAAAATGTTGTGAAACAGACAACGAAAAGTTTTATTTTAAGAATACTGCTTTTACCGCTTGCAAAAAAGCAGGCTTCCGATTTTATATTATGCCAATAATATTTTCTGTGCGATTGCCTATATCTATCTTAGTTTTACTTAGTCATTTCAAATAAAAGAACAATGAGCCATTTTGTTCGGATTTTTACCCTGCTTCTCATGGGTGTTATTGTTAGTCAAGCGCAGACTATCAACCCAGAAAAATGCAAAGGGTATATTCTTCAAAAATCAGCAGCAAAAACTACGGTAGCAGATCCGGCAGAAGATAGTTATGATGTAAAATGGGTAAAGTTTGATCTGAAAATGACCAATTTAAACACTTCTTTAAGCGGAAGCGTTACGACCAAAGCATCTGTTGTTGCCGGCTCTTTATCATCATACGTTTTTGAGCTAAACGCATTATATACAGTAGATTCGGTACTCATCAATGGCATCAGTTGTGCTTTTCAAAACACCGGAGATGTATGGACTGTGTTGTTGCCTAATCCAATTGCTCAAAGTTTATTTTTCGTTGCACAGGTCTTTTATCAGGGCACCATTTCAAGCGGTTCTGCCTTTTTTAGCACTGGCATACGTACACAATCTTCACCCTCTTGGGGAAACATGGTAACATACACCATGAGCGAACCATACGAATCAAAAGATTGGTGGCCAACGAAGCAATCATTAACAGACAAAATAGACTCAGCAGACATTTGGATAACCGTTCCGTCTTCGCTGAAAGCAGGCAGCAATGGGCGTTTGAAAGCTATCACGGCAATGCCCGGAAATTTGTATAGATATGAATGGAAGACGAAATACCCCATAGATTATTATCTGCTTTCAGTAGCTGTTTCAAACTACACAGAATACTCTTTCTATGTTCCTTTTACCGGAACGAATGATTCAATGCTTGTTCAAAATTACATTTACAATAATCCCCAATTTCTAACGACCTATAAAAGTAAGATTGACTCTATAGGAATCATGCTACAATACTTATCAAAGTTATTTGGTCGTTATCCTTTTTGGCAAGAAAAATATGGACATTGTGTAGCGCCTTTGAACGGCGGAATGGAGCATCAAACGATGACTACATTAGGAAACTTTGGCACTACGCTATCTGTTCATGAATTAGGGCATCAATGGTTTGGCGATAACGTTACTTGTGGCAGTTGGCATGATATCTGGCTAAATGAAGGCTTTGCATCCTATATCGAATATCTGTTTGTAGAAAAATTTTGGAATAGTGGGATGGGCTTACAATACATGGCTAATAAACACAACAACATTCTTCCCTTTGACACCTCAACGGTTTATGTAGCTGACACCACCAATGAAAATCGAATTTTTGACGGTCGCTTTACGTATGACAAAGGAGCCTCAGCCCTTCATACCCTAAGATTTGTTTTTAATAATGATAGTTTATTCTTTGCCGGCTTAAGATCCTATCAAAATCAATTTTCAGGAAAAACAGCTATCACAGCAGATTTCAAAACGGTTATGCAACAAACGCTTGGGCAAAATTTAGACACCTTTTTCACACAATGGATTTATAGTAAAGGACACCCCATCTTTAATGTTCAGTGGAATCAAGTAGGCAACCTTGTTTTACTTCGACTAAACCAAACTACATCAGACCCCACGGTAAATTATTTCACCACACCGCTTGAAGTAATGTTTCACTCCAATCAAGGAGATACTTTAGTGCGTATAGACCAAAATAAAAACCCTCAAATATTCAAATTCAACTGGAGCAAAACACCTATTGGACTTACCGTTGACCCCAATGATTGGTTACTGGATGCTCCCGGATTAATCAACTATGATGCAACACTTGGCATAGATCAAACAATCAATAAACAACTTACCATATACCCCAACCCAACTACTACTCAATGGCAAATAGACCCAGTGAAAGCAGGTATTGTAGCCTCATTCATTGATTTGTCAGGGCATGAGTTATGGAATAAAAAATTACAATCTACACAACTGATTATACCGGCTCAACATTTACCGGTTGGTGTTTATTTTTTGAAACTAAATGACAATAACCAAATTACAACATGGAAACTCATCAAACAATAAATCGTGCATTAAGACTGATCCTTTTTACTTTGTTTTCCTTCATAACTACGGTTTCTAATGCACAAACAATATGTAACAAGGCACAGAAACAAGTTAGTTATGCTAAAACAACTGTTGCCAATTTACATGAAGACGATTATGATGTGCAATACGTCAAGCTGGATTTGAAGGTATCTAATTTATCTACTGCCATTGCCGGATCAGCTACAACTAAAGCCAAAGTAGTTGCCCCACTTCTTACGGATTATTATTTTGAATTAAGCAATCAATTGACTATAGATTCCGCTCTGATTAATGGACAAAAATTGGTAGCCGTATCGGTATCTCCTTATGTTTGGAAGATTTCTTTAGCTAATGGACTTTCTCAGAATTCGACTTTTTCTGCAACTATCTACTATCAGGGTTCACCTTCAGGTGGAACCGGTTTTTTCACGAATGGATTGTTACAACAAACCGATGGAATCTATGGTGTTTCTGTAACACACACAGTAAGTGCAGCCATACATAGTCGCGATTGGTGGCCATGTAAACAATCGCTTACCGATAAAATAGACTCTGCCGACATTTGGGTAACAGTGCCTACCGGACTGAAAGTAGCCGGCAATGGCTTGTTGAAAAATATTACAGCTCTACCCACAGGGAACCGTTATGAATGGGCATCACGATATCCGGCTGATTATTATTTACTATCGTTTGCTGTTGCACCTTATACGGAATACAATTATCAAATGCACTTTACAGGTAGCCCGGATTCGATGTTGATTCAAAATTATCTGTACAATGTACCTTCCATTTTACAACAACATCAAGGGCAATTAGATTCTTTGTCACAGCTGATCAATTATTTTTCAGGCCTATTTGGGAAATATCCCTTTTTCAAAGAGAAGTTTGGTGTTTGTATGACTCCCTTAGCCGGTGGAATGGAAAACCAAACAATGGTGTCGCTTGGTTCTTTGGATATTCAATTAATGGCACACGAACTTTCGCATCAATGGTGGGGCGACAATGTAACTTGCCAATCGTTAGCAGATATGTGGCTAAACGAAGGTTGGGCAACCTATTGTGAACAACTATTTTTAGAACACTTTAGAGGAACAGCAGCAGCAAAAGCACAAAGAACATCCGTGTTCAATGATATTTTGCTTACAAACATAGGCTCCGTTTATGTAGATGACACCACACAAGAAGGTAGAATTTATAGCTCTCGTTTTACTTACAACAAGGGTGCTGCGGTTGCACACATGCTACGATATGTAGTGAATAACGATGCTCTCTATTTTCAAGGACTAAAGAACTATCATCAACAATTCAAGTTTTCAACAGCCACCACAAACGATTTGATAAATGTCATGAATCAAGCTACCGGCTTGAGCTTGGATACTTTTTTCCAACAATGGATTTATGGTGAGGGGTATCCAAAACACAACATCACTTGGGCACAAAATGGGAATACCGTAGTGATTAAATTAGATCAAATAGGCAGCAAGCCATCATCTGTTTCCGTTTTCAAAATGCCGATTGATATACAGCTCAAATCCTCATCGGGCGACACTTTAATTCGAGTGATGAATGATCGCGCTACTCAGTATTATGTATTCCAATGGGGTGCCCAAATGAACGGAATGGTCTTAGACCCTAATGATCAAATTTTGAACAAGGTACTTTCTGTTACTAACGACAATAGCATTTTAGAAATTCAGGCTATCAACGAGCTGCCCATTCAAATATTCCCAAACCCCAGCATAGATTACTGGACTGTTCAGCATGTAAGACCAGGCACTTTGCTTAAGTTGTTTGATGTAACAGGAAAATTGATTTTTCAGAAAACCAGTCAAAGCGACTCTTTCATTATCCCTTCAAAGTCCTTGCCAAATGGTGTTTACACACTTCATGTATGGTTTAACAATATGCTCAGAAGTTATCAATTGATTAGGCAATAACAAGCCGGAAAGCACAGAAGAAAACGAACTACGAGCATGGTATTAGAGCATTATGACGCACTTATTCAACAAATTTTCCTCCAACCTTGGGCATCACTAACCATTGTGCTCAATTTGATTCTTATAGAAAGCCTATTATCAGTTGATAATGCTGCTGTATTAGCCACCATGGTATTGGATTTACCAAAGGATCAAAGAAAAAAGGCGTTAAAATATGGCATATTGGGTGCGTATTTATTTAGGGGAATTTGTTTGCTTTTTGCTGCCTTATTAATTGAAATTTGGTGGTTTAAGCCAATTGGAGGAATTTATTTATTGGTGCTTTCATTTCAATATTTTTTTTCTAAAAAACAAGAAGAAGAACATACCATAGAAGAAGAACTGGATCTAAAACACAAGAGCAAATTATACAGAAAGACGCTGGGTTTGTTTGGACAATTTTGGGCAACAGTCATTTTGGTTGAGCTGATGGATCTTGCTTTTTCAATAGACAATGTTATTGCCGCCAATGCTTATTCTAAAAACATCATTCTCATTTGGATTGGTGTGTTTATCGGCATTCTGGCTATGCGATTTGTAGCATCCGGATTTGTCAAATTAATGGAACGGTATGCCTTTCTAAATACTTGTGCTTATTGGGTTATTGCCTTATTAGGGGTTAAATTGACGACATCAATATTTACTCATTTCTATCCTTGTTCTGACTTTTCTCTGTTTCTTGAAGGACCCCAAGCTTGTTTGTTATCTCAAGGAAAAGATTTGGCAACCGGCGAACATCCGCATATTTGGGGCGACCTGATAACTTCTTTTTTATCAATAGCCATTTTTGTTGTACCGATACTTACTTCACTCCTATTCAACTTCCCACGCCATCAAACTGCAACTGAAAAGGACGGAAAATAGTATGATTTTTATGCCTGATCAGAACTCTTACTCACAGGCTTTTTCATGATTGCATACACTTCTAAAGCAAAACCAATCATCATCAGAATTGGTGCCAGTGTGATGCGACGAAAACTATAAATCTCATCATAGTTAAACTTGTGCGGATCAGGGCTTTTGCCACCCGGCATTAAGGCAAGTCCGATAAATATCAACACGACACCGGCAATCATCAAAGTATAATTGCTTTTGTCAAAAAGAAAACTTTGGTTTCCTTTCGGTGCTTCCGGTAGTTTGTTTTTTTTAGTAGCCATTAATTGTAGTTAAAAGAAGTGTTTAATAAAGATCGTCAACGTGCAGCTTTAAATATTTAACAACGGAACGATGCGTGCTTAGCACAGAAATGATAATACCTAAAATAATCATTCCCAACATAAGGGAAGTCAAAAGTGCTGGCTCATGCAAGGCTCGAAGAGAGGGTAATTGATTTTCAGCAAAAGAGATAACCATCCATAAACCTAACACAGCAAGAAGCCCACTGATAAAGCCATTGAGTACAGCTCGTTTGTCAAAAGGTCGGGTTATAAACCATTGTGTTGCGCCTACCATTTGCATAGTTTTAATCAGAAAACGATTGCTAAACATAGCTAATCGAACAGTGTTGTCAATGAGGATAACGACAACAATAAACAACAAAAGAGAAATGGCTCCGAGAATGATGCCGATCTTTCTGAAATTAGCATTCATTTTTTCTACTACTCCCGTAGGATAACTCACCTCTCGAACAATATTACTCTGCTTCACAAATTGCTCTATTCGTGAAAGGCTATCTGGATTCACATAATCTGAATAAAGCTTTAGGTTGATAGAAGAATATAAGGGGTTGAAATCTAACAACTGAGTAAAGTCTTCGCCCCATTCTTTTTCAAAATCTTTGGCGGCTTCTTCTTTTGTGGTAAGTGTAACTTCTCTTGCAAAAGGTTGCCCAGCTAACACCTGTTTCAGTTTGTCAGCCATTTCGGGGCGTACATTATCATGCAAAACAACTTGCACTTCAATATCTTCTTTGAAAGTGCGTGTTAAGGCACGACCATTTATAACTAACCAGCCCAACGTTCCTAATAAGAACAACACCAGCGACACGCCAATAATTGCATAAACATAAGATGGTTTTGATTTTTGTCCAGTTGTCATTTCACACCATAAGGTTACCGGTCAAAAATAGAAAAAAATAAGTACGCCTTTCAAGCTGCGATAGGAAATAACTGATTATTCGCGCTGCGATGCTATTTTTTAACATACTCATAGAAGCAAAACAAGTTCGACTATTTAGCAATCTTAATTTCTTTTTACTTTTAGCCGATGCAGGATTTACGACCTTTTTTTGAAGACCGCCATTTTTTAAAAGACCAACCCGATGGTACCTATCAATCGTTTCAATGGGGTGCACAAATGCCCTACGCAACTTCTCAGCATTTCGACTGGCAAGAAGCCGACATTATCATTGTTGGATGTGGTGAGGTGCGTGGTTATTCACCAGACGCTGAGTTTTCTTATGCTCCGGATGCTATTCGAGAACAATTATATCAACTCTATAATTGGCATCCTGCCGTAAAGATTGTTGATGCCGGCAACATACGAGAAGGACTAACCATCGGTGATACACGTGCTGCTCTTCGCGCAGTTTTAGCTGCTTTGCATGAAGCCGGAAAGATGGTAATTGTACTTGGCGGCAGTCATGACTTGACGATGCAACAATATGAAGCCTTTAAAAAAAGCAAGACCATTATCAATGCTTCTGTAGTAGATATGTTGGTAGATCTTGACGACTCTGAAACGCTGACTGCACGTAGCTTTTTACTAGAAATGCTTTCTTCTCATCCCAACTATATCCGCCACTATAATCATATTGGTTTCCAAAGCTATTATGTGCAACCACGCATGTTAGAAACCTTAGACAAACTTCGATTTGACTTCTTTAGATTAGGACGAGTTCGGGAACATTTTGATGACATGGAGCCGGTGCTACGGAATACCGACTTGTTTAGCTTTGACATATCTGCTATACGATACAGCGATGCGCCAGTTAATTCTGAGGGGTCGCCCAATGGCTTTACCGGTGATGAAGCATGTATTTTAACTCGATTTGCAGGCATGAGCGAGCAACTCTCTTCTTTTGGCATTTATGGATATGAGCCTCGAAAAGATCGTTATCGCATGACTGCAAAGCTTATTGCGCAAATGATTTGGTACTTTATTGATGGCTATTTGATCAGAAAAAATGAAGCTAAGCTGACCGATCACGAAGAGTTTATGGAATTTCATATAACCTTCAGTAGCAATGATACCACTTTTGTAAAAAGCAAACGTACGAATCGTTGGTGGATGAAATTACCCAATGGATTATTTACTCCTTGTTCTTACAACGATTATTTGTTAGCCAGCAAAAATGAAATACCTGAACGTTGGTTGCGAGAACAAGAACGATTAGTGTAGCATTAAAGGGGCTGTTATCCTAAAAGGTCGTCAAAAAACAATATTAGTTGTTGACGACTCTTTTTAATTTAAAAAAGAAACTACCTTGAGATTAATAGTTTTACAGGAACCTCCTATCAGAGGGGTGCTTAGTCTATTAAATTATCATGTTATGATTTATCATCTATACAAAAGCACTTTTAGATCGGCCAGCGTATTTTTTGACCACTAAATTAAGAATAGGAACAACCATTTTCTATAATCCATAGGTTGAATGACAATATATACTTGCTGACCAAAATTCTTTCGTTTATAGATGCTACTACTTACTTTTGCACCGCAGTTATGATGTTATCTTCTTTGATTTTTATACCGCTGCTTTTGGGTATTGTTGCTTTCCTTGCCAAAAGCAGTGCAAAAGTAATGGCCTTATTAGGCTCACTTACCACTTTAGTCATTTCAGGTTATTTGTCTGCACAGACAGCACACACGCCAATAGCCTTTTCAATGCCGTGGATTCCGCAATTAGGTACACAGTTTAGCTTACTTGCCGATGGCATGTCCGCTATGTTGTGTTTGCTTACTGCAATTGTGATGACAGCCGTTGTGTTGGCAAACTGGGACAATGAAATAGAGCGTCCAACAAGTTTCTGGGGGTTGATGTTGCTGTCTCAAGCCGGTATTACGGGAGTATTTCTCGCCTCTGATGTACTACTGTTTTATTTCTTTTGGGAACTTGCCATTATTCCGGTGTATTTCTTGTGTTCGCGTTGGGGTGGTGAGCGTAGAATTGCCGTAACATTTAAGTTCTTTGTTTACACCTTTTTGGGAAGTTTGATGATGCTTGCTGCCATCATTTATTTGGCTATGCTTAACCCCGGTGCTGATGCTTATTCTTGGGCAAATATTACGCGAGCCGGTGCCTCTCTTTCACCTGAAAATCAGACTTGGTTGTTTTGGTTGTTTTTTGGTGCCTTTGCCATCAAAATGCCCTTGTTTCCTTTCCATACTTGGCAGCCCGACACATACGAGCAAGCAGCAACACCTGTTACCATTATTTTAAGTGCGTTAATGGTGAAGATGGGATTATATGCCGTTATTCGCTGGCTTTTTCCAGCCTTGCCAGATGGTGTTGCTTTTTGGTCAAACACAGTAATCATTTTATCTATTATCGGCATCGTTTACGGATCATTTTTAGCCTTATCACAGACCGATTTAAAACGGTTAGTTGCCTATTCTTCTCTTGCACACATGGGTTTGATGTGTGCAGCTGCTTTTGCAAAAACACAACCGGGTATGCACGGGTTAATGGTGCAAATGTTTAATCACGGAATCAACATTACTGGCATGTGGCTTATTGTGCAAATGATAGAAAACCGTTGGGGATCACGCGACATGACAAAATTAGGCGGCATGGCAACTGGAGCACCACACATGGCAATAGCATTGGTTATTCTTGCTTACGCCAATATTGCATTACCCTTAACTAATGGCTTTGTGGGCGAATTCATGATGTTTCATGGCATTTTCCAAAGTGCAACGCCATACCACATTACATTTATGGTTATTGCAGGATTAGGTGTGATTTTAGGGGCAGCTTATACCCTTAAAATGGTTCAAAAAACAGCATTTGGGAGCTTAGCACCTATGGTCGTTGCAAAAGACATGAGTTTGGGTGAAAGTGCTGCATTGGCCTTTATAATCGCCTTAGTGATATTTTTAGGTGTTTATCCTAAGCCACTACTTGATTTGACCGGAAGTGTTGCCCAATTGATGTTTCCATAATAGCGTGAAGAAAACCATATTTTTTTGAACTTTTAATGAACGGAATAAGATAGCTAATCATAAACTAAACGGAAACCTTACTCAAGGCTGAAACAAAGTTTATCGTTATTTTAAACCGTCTGCATGTAAAAAATAACTTATTATTTCAGATGAAAGCAATTATTGCTGCCACGTTGATAGGAGTATTGATGATGTTTATAAGCATCAGTGTAAAAAATAAATCGTCCATTGTTTCAGCTGCAGCAATATTGCTTGCTGTCTTGTTGGGCATTAATATTTGGGAGGTAGTAACGGCTTCCCAAAACGCTTCCGGTGCCCAAACATTTTTCAATGGCATGTTGTCCTTTGATGGTTTTAGTCTTTGGTTTAATATGCTAATGACCGGATGCAGCTTATTGTTTGTGCTTCTTTTGGGTAAAGAGATTGCAAAAATTGGGAATCATGTTGGGGAATATTTTGCTTTAATTTCTTTTATTTTAGTTGGGGTCTTTTTATTGTCCGGTTACAACAATTTGCTTATCCTTTTTATTGGCATTGAAATCCTTTCTATCCCTCAATATATTTTAGCCGGCAGCGATAAACGCAATTTAAAAAGTAGCGAAGCTGCCTTGAAGTATTTTTTGATGGGGTCTTTTTCCACCGGTATTTTACTCATGGGCATTGCATTACTTTATGGTGCTACCGGCACTTTCGATACCATTGGCTTGCGCATGTTGCAAACAGATTCGCTCAATTCGATGGCCTTAGCCGGAATCATTTTCCTAATTGTGGCATTAGGATTTAAAGTTTCTGCTGCCCCCATGCACATGTGGACACCTGATGTGTATGACGGCTCACCAACTCCTTTTATGGCCTATATGAGTACCATAGGAAAGGTAGCTGCCTTTGTGGCATTTTTGCGTTTGTTTCATGCTTCTTTTGGTAGCCTTAGCAACCATTGGATGCTTATTCTGGCTATAGTTACCGCTGCTACTTTATTGGTCGGCAACCTTACTGCTGTGTTTCAGCAAAGTGTTAAACGGATGCTGGCATATTCATCTATTGCACAAGCAGGATTTATGCTTTTTGCAGTGCTGAGTGTGAATGCAATTGCCTGGCAAGGGATTATTATTTATGCCGTAGCTTACACAGTTGCCTCCGTAGGTATTTTTGCAGTATTGGTAAAATTAAAAGACTATACTTATGATGGCTTCAATGGATTGGCTCAAAAGGAGCCGGCTTTAGCCTTTTTTGCAACTATTTGTCTGCTTTCGTTAGCGGGCATTCCCTTGACCGGAGGATTTATGGCAAAATATTTTGTGCTTATGGCTGCAGTGCAACAAGGACAAGTTATGTGGCTTGTTATCTTTGCGCTATTAATGGCTGCCATCAGTGCTTATTACTATTTCCGAGTTATCATTGCTATGTACTTTAAACAAGGTACACCGGAACTCAACTCTGAAGTAAGCAAGTATGATAAACTACTTTTAGGAATCACCTGTGCTTTGGTTATTTTAATTGGTACGGTCCCTCAATTCTTTCTACATAATTAGCACCCACTAATTGTCTATAAAAAAATAACCGCAAATCCTGGAAAGGTTCTGCGGTTTATGACCCACTATGTGCACTGTATTAACCTAAAAACAAAGTCTTAATACACTGCAAATATCTTCCAATGAGTGCGTGGTAAATATGACCATCATCAGAAATGAAAATGATTATCATCACTACCATAGCAAAAGCATGATTGGCAAGCAAACAATTAGCCATTACCTTTGAACCAAATACAGCGAAAGAAGAACTGTGGCAGATGTTATTCAACTCTTATCGGATCATTTAGCAAACCAAATTGCAGCAGGAGAAGTTATCCAACGTCCCGCATCTGCAGTTAAAGAGCTATTGGAAAATGCTATTGATGCCGGCGCAACGGACATTCAATTAGTGATAAAAGATGCGGGGAAGGAATGGATTCAAGTGATAGATAATGGCAAGGGCATGAGCGTAACCGATGCCCGCATGAGTTTTGAACGACACGCTACTTCAAAAATAAAAAATATTGAAGACCTCTTTCGTATTCGTACAATGGGATTCCGCGGTGAGGCTTTGGCATCTATTGCCGCAGTGGCGCAAGTAGAGTTAAAAACTCGGCAGAAAGACAATGACACCGGCACACGCATTGTAATAGAAGCAACAGAGGTGAAATTACAAGAAACTTGTGCAACAGCTGAAGGAACAAACATCATCATCAAGAACTTGTTCTTTAATGTACCTGCCCGTCGTCATTTTTTAAAGTCAAATACAACCGAATTGCGCCATGTAGTAGATGAGTTTACCAGAGTTACACTTGCTCATCCACAAATTGCCTTTCGAATGTGGCACAACGGAACCGAACAATTTCATTTGCCAGCCGGCAATCTTAAAACACGAATAGTAGATCTGCTGGGCGGATCGTGTGAAAAAAATTTAGTTCCGGTTGGTGAAAAAACTGAATTCCTAAACATAAACGGTTTTATAGGTAAACCATCCGGTGCTACTCGTACTCGTGGGCTTCAATTCTTTTTTATCAATAATCGTTTTATCCGAAACTCATATCTGAATCATGCGCTGGTGGCTGCCTACGAAGGCTTGATAGAAAAAGATTCATTCCCCTTCTATGTGCTGTTTTTAGAAACCGATCCCGCACGAGTAGATGTGAATGTACACCCGACCAAACAGGAAGTGAAGTTTGAAGACGATAAGATGATGTATGCCTATTTGAATGCAGCTGTTAAACATGCACTTGCCAGAAATAACATTTCACCCTCATTAGACTTTACGCTAAATAAAGAAATTACTCAGCTCTCTGCCGTAACTAAACCTCAAGAAAGCAATGCCGTAACACAAGTTCAACGAGGCTACTTGGCAAATGCTTTTAGCCAAAAAAATCAAGCTCATTTCATTGATCGAAATGATGGGTTGAAAAAATGGAAGGATTTGTATGCTATTGCTCAACAACCCATACCATCAAATCCTAAACCGGAAACTGGCTTTCAAACAGCATTACATGATAAACAGCAGAACCAGTTGTCCACAGGGCAAGGTAGTTTATTGGTTCAAGGTTCGCTACTTATAACCACCGTAAAGTCTGGGTTAATTGTCATTCATATTCGTCGTGCGCAAGAACGTATTTGGTATGAACGATTATTAGAACAATGGAACTCGGGAAAAACCCCTTCACAGCAAATGCTTTTCCCTGCTACTTATGAATTTCCGCCTCATGATGCTCTCCTATTAGAGCAGCTATTACCTGATTTGAGTCGAGTTGGATTTGATATTGTACCGTTTGGGAATTATACGTTTGTAGTGCAGGGAGTGCCGACAGATTTACCTGCTGGGGAAGAAAAAAATGTGTTGGATGAAGTCATTGATCAAATTAAGCATGAAGCAAAAGATGCCGTTGGACAGCGATCGGATAAGCTTTTGATGCAAATGGCTCGAAGGCTTTCCATTAACAAACATTCAATTCAACAACCCGAAACACAACAAGCTTTAATTGATGAATTGTTTGCTTGTAGTCAACCCGAATTTTCGCCAACCGGAAAAAAAATATTTACATTATTGCGTAAAGAATCTTTAGATGAAATGTTGGGATAGCACTAAAGGTTTAAAGAAAAATGATTGGTATCAATCATCAAACAATCAGAATAGTATTTAATTTACTCTCGTCAAATAAAGCAGATCAATAAAACTATGTCAGTGCTTAAATTTTTTCCGCTTAAAGTAAAAGAAATTCGTCCCGAAACTGCCGACTGTGTGTCAGTAGCTTTAGAAATTCCGCAAGACATGGAAAAACTGTTTCAGTTTGCGCCCGGACAGTATTTGACTTTTAAGCATCAATTAAACAATGCGGAAGTGCGCCGTTCTTATTCTATTTGCAGCAGCCTTGCCGATCGAGAATTAAGGGTGGCCATCAAAAAAGTTGACCAAGGAAAATTTTCCAGTTTTGCTAATGATCTTTTGAAACTTGGCGATGTATTGGAAGTGATGCCGCCAAACGGAAAATTTACACCACGAAAAAACAACTCAAACAAGAAACATTATCTTGCCTTTGCTGCCGGAAGCGGGATTACCCCGATCATGAGCATTATGAAATCGGTTTTAGAACAAGAACCCGAAAGTGAATTTACATTAGTCTATGGGAACAAAAACCGCAACTCAATAATATTTCGGGAAACGATAGAAGGCTTGAAAAACCGCTATATGCAACGCCTGAGGATCTATCATTTACTTTCTCGAGAGATGATGGATGTAACGTTGTTTAATGGTCGTATTGATGCCCCAAAAGTTAAGCAGCTTGCCGATTCTTTAATTGATGTGAAGGGTATGGATGAAGTTTTTATTTGCGGACCGGAAACAATGCTTTTAGCAGTTCGTCAACAACTTCTTGATTTAGGTTTGACTACCGAACAAATTCATATCGAATTATTTTCTTCTCCCGATGAGCCCAAACCCAATCATGAAAACTGGGTAAAAGATCATAAAAGCATAAATGATGCTACCAGCAAAGTAAGTGTAAGATTAGACGGTGCTACTTTCGAAATGAATTTAAGCTATCATGGCGATAGTATTTTAGATGCGGCCTTAAAACATGGTGCCGATCTTCCTTATGCTTGTAAAGGCGGCGTGTGTAGCACTTGCAGAGCTAAAGTAATTGAAGGAGAAGTAGAAATGGAAGTGAACTATGCTTTAGAAAAAAATGAAGTCGCACAAGGATATATACTCACTTGCCAATCTCACCCTAAGACAGATCATGTCTTTATTGATTTTGATGCGCGATAAAAAAGCCATCAGAATGTAAAATGGATTCTGATGAGAAACGGTAAAACTAATTGTTTGAATAGGCTACCTTAATTTTGCCATCTTATGATACGTCGTGTACTTCATCTTTGCATGTTAGTTTGTTTTGTAGCAGTAGTCAGTGATGCACAAACCAAAACCGATCGAAAAACCATAAAACGCTTAACAACTGACATTTCTTACTTGGCCTCTGATGCGCTGGAAGGACGACGTACGGGCAGTTCGGGCGAACAAAAAGCCGCAGATTATATCGCAACCAGATATAAAAAACTAAAGATTGCGCCCTATAAAGGCGATTACAAATTGCCCTTCAAATTTTTCTATGGTAAAGAAATTTCTGATCACGCCTTTTTTAAAATCGGCAATGTATCATTATTGATTCCACAACAAGCTTTTCCACTTCCATTTTCTCAAAATGCAAAAAACATTTCTGGGGAAGTTTTACCTGATGTTTGGGAACATGGTAATATCTGGTTGATGAATTTATACTCCGAAAAGGAAGATGCTAACGATGCTCACTTCGACTATGAAAAGGCAATGTTTGATCGAGTAAAAGATGCACTAAAAAAAGGAGCTAAAGCAGTTGTTTTTTATGATGGTGTTGGGGCAAAATATCCACCCAAATTCAATCCTCATTCCGAATTAGAAACAATGGATATTCCCGTTGCATTCCTTTCTCATGACGTTTTTGATTCGTTGATCAACAATCATCCAGATGGTGTCAAGATTGATTTAAATTTTGAATTGAATAAATCAGAGCGTACTGGAACTAATGTGGCTGCTTGGATTGACAATAAAGCACCTTATACCGTCATCTTAGGTGCACATTTTGATCATTTAGGCTATGGTGAAGATGGCAATAGTTTGTCTCTTTCTAAAGAAATTCACAATGGTGCAGATGATAATGCAAGTGGATCAGCCGGATTATTGGAACTTGCTGCTCGCATAAAAAAACAACGCCTGCGCAACTACAATTATCTCTTTGTAAACTTTTCGGGAGAAGAACTTGGATTATTAGGTTCCAAAGCCTTTGTAAAAGATTATCAAATAGACAGCAACCATACTGCTTACATGATCAATATGGACATGATTGGGCGACTTAACGACAGCACTCATGCGCTGACAGTTGGTGGCATTGGCACTTCTCCTGCATGGAGTACATTTGTTTCATCACCAAACAAAGACTTTAAAATTGTAATTGACAGCTCTGGTGTTGGACCATCCGACCATACTTCTTTCTACCATGTAGGAATTCCTGTTCTCTTTTTCTTCACTGGTATTCATCACGACTATCACAAGCCGTCAGATGATGCGGATAAGATCAATTACCTCGGTGAAGCAAAAGTGCTTGACTATGTTTATAGCATCGTATCTGTAATGGATACACGCTTAAAACCCAAATTTACCCCTACCCGACAGACTACGGTTGGTAAAGTTCGATTTAAGGTTACGTTGGGCATTATGCCTGATTATTCTTTTCAAGAAGGGGGTGTCAGGGTTGATGATGTGGCTGATGACAAACCGGCTAAAAAAGCAGGAATAAAAGCTGGTGATATCATCATTCAGTTGGGCGATACAAAAATTTTAGGAATGCAAAGCTATATGGAAGCATTAGGCAAAGCAAAATCCGGACAAACTACTACTGTAACTGTATTGAGAAACGGCAAACCTGTGAAACTGAAAGTTACGTTTTAAAGAACCTTTTATCATTATAAAAATCAAAGACAATACCCCCACCCGAGTTAAAAGAAACCAATGAATATCTTTCTTGTTGCTATGCCCAATTTTGCTGAGCCGGGGGTATGGATTAGCTTGCTTACGCTTACTTTTTTAGAAATAGTGTTGGGTGTTGACAACATTATTTTCATTTCATTAGTCTCCAATAAGTTACCGCAAAACAAACAACGGACTGCTCGAAATATTGGCTTATTGCTTGCAATGATTTTTAGAAGTTTATTGTTGTTGGGTATTAACTGGATTATCGGATTGAAAGAACCTATTTTTACTTTACCCTTTAGTTTCAATCCACAAGAAGCTGAACTGGCATTAAGTTGGAAAGATTTCATTCTATTATTTGGCGGCATTTTCTTGATAGTAAAAAGCACATTAGAAATTCACCACAAGCTTCAAGTGAATGATCAAGAAAACACATCCAAACAAAAAATAGCTTCTTCTTTAGTAGGTGCAATCATCCAAATTATTTTAGTAGATGCTGTTTTTTCTTTTGATTCTATTTTGACGGCTGTTGGCTTGATTGACAATGTAGTGTTGATGATCATTGCTGTTATTATTTCTATCTTAATCATGATGCTGTTTGCCGGTGTTGTAACACGCATAATCAACAAGCAACCAACCTTGCAAATGCTTGCCCTAAGTTTTTTAGTGGTTATTGGTGTGGTGTTGGTTGCAGAAGGGATTCATGAGCATGTCAGCAAAGGCATCATCTATTCTTGCCTTGCCTTTTCGTTAGCAGTAGAAGCATTGAATATAAAGCTGCGAAAGAAGCATAAGAATGTTGTACTAAATGATAGCGATTGGGTTAAAATGCCGGATTCAGACTGATTTGACCTTAATTTTGAAACAGACAATATTCACATCATTTTCTACAATTAAATGTAAGCCGCATGAACATACTGCTAAGGTTGATGATTAATTCTCTTGCTGTTTTTGCAGCCTCTTATTTATTGCCGGGTGTGCATATCCGAAATTTCACAACAGCAATTTGGGTAGCTGTTGTTTTAGCAGTTTTAAATTTGTTTATCAAGCCCATATTCATTCTACTTACGATCCCGATAACAATTGTAACTTTTGGTTTGTTTCTATTAGTAATCAATGCACTTATGGTCTTGCTCTGCTCTAAGCTGGTAGATGGTTTTAGCGTAGATGGCCTTATTTATGCAGTTTTGTTTAGCTTAATTGTTTCTGTGGTTGGAGGAATTATGGAAGCCTTGACAAGATAACTGGTTTATGCTTGATTAGCAGCAGTTTGATGATCATAAAGTCGAGCATATCTTCCTTTTAGTTTCATCAGTTGTGTATGAGTTCCCTGCTCAACAATTTTCCCGTTGTCAAGCACAAGGATTTGATTGAAATGCCAAACAGTAAAAATTCGGTGAGTAATAACAAGCACCGTTTTATCTTTCAACCAATGCTGTAAATTCTGTAAAATGGTTTGTTCTGTTTGCGTGTCCACCGCACTTAGACATTCGTCCAAAATTAGAATAGGTGCGTTTTTTAGCAATGCTCTTGCCAAAACAATTCTTTGTTTTTGTCCACCACTCAACATGACACCTCGCTCTCCTACAATAGTTTGATAACCCTGTTGAAATCTCTGAATATCCTTATCTAAATCAGCAAGGCGAGATGCTTCCATCACCTCTTCAAACGTTGCATCATCTTTTCCAAATTTTATGTTGTTTAAAATGGAGTCTGAAAACAAGTATGTGTCTTGTGGAGCATAAGCAATTTGCTTTCGAGCTATATCTAAGGGAAAATGTTGAATGTTGGAATTGTCCAACAGAACGGAGCCACCTTGAGTATCATACATTCTTAATAAAAGGTGCGCCAGTGTTGATTTTCCGGATCCTGTTTTTCCGATGATAGCTATTTTTTCACCGGCTTTTATGTGTAGTGAAAAATCTTTTAAAGCGCGAATACCCGTATGTGGATAGGTGAAATCAACATGGTCAAAATCAATTTGTCCATTCAAGTTTTTATGACCGTTGGACGGATGCGGAGAGGTAATTGAAGGATTGGTGTGCAAGAATTCATTAATTCTTTTTTGCGAGGCACCGGCACGCTGCACCATACTGGCAACCCATCCAATACTGCTAATCGGGAACATGAGTAAATTTATGTAGATCACAAACTCGGCAATATTACCCGCTGAAATTTCTCCGTTTATAGCAAAATATCCACCCACTAAAACAGTGCTCAACATACTAAGTCCGATAAAAAAAGTCATGGACGGGAAGTATATGGACTCAGTGAGAGAAAGGTTGATTGTGCTTTGTTTGTAGGCATCAGAAGCAGAGCTAAAAAATTGCATCATAATCTTTTCTTGAACAAAACTTTTGATGACACGGATGCCACTATATGTTTCTTGAGCCGTAGAAGTAAGCGTACTTAGTTGTGCTTGTATGTTTTCGCTTTTTCTATAAATAATTTTATTGACCCAATAAATGGCCATTGCTAAAAAAGGCAATGGGAGAAAAACATACAAGGTTAGCCAAGCATTGACGTGTACCATATTCCACAGGCAAATAGCTGTCAGCACAGTAAGGTTGGTTGCATACATAATACTTGGTCCTGTGTACATTCTAACTCGTGCTACATCTTCAGAGATTCGATTCATTAAATCTCCCGTAAAATGTTTTTTGAAAAACTGAGTATCTAAAGTTTGATAATGAGCAAAGATTTCATTTTTCTGATCATACTCTATCAAACGGCTCATCACGATAATAGTTTGACGCATGAAAAACATAAAAACACCCCGTAGTAAAGCAATGCCGAGCAACAGAACGCCTGTCCACATAACCATTTTAATCAGTGAGCCTTCATCTTGCTTTGATAACCTACCCGTATTTATCGTTTGCTGAACATCGTCAATAACCTTTCGCACAATGGATGCAGGCATAGCAGCAAACAAGTTTGAAACGGCTACAAAGATCATCCCTAAAACAAGCCGCCATCTATAACGAACAAAATATTTGTTGAGTGCAAAAAGGTTTTTCATTGCCGGCACAAGTTACCCCAGCTTGAACAATTAACATGTAACAACTCTTTACCTCATTCTTCGAGGTCCATAATGCGTTCCACGAACTCCGCCTCTGCTATCATAGTAGTGAATACGAGGTGTTCTATAATACACTCGAGGAAGCGGTGAATAATAGTATTGGGGATAAACCCGATAATATGGACGATAATAATAAGGGCGAGCAGGAAATGGACGAACTACACAACTGCTCAAACAAACTGCAAGAGTCAAAACAAAACCAATCTTCAACACAACCCTTTTCATAACACTTTGTTTTTATCATGTTAGAGGATTTTTAGCCTCAATAGTTTAATATGGATTTTGAATTTTTTTTGAAATCATAAACTGGGAAAAAGCCTTCATCAATTGTTTTAAGTTTCAATGAACTATCATTTATCTCTTTGATAAAAATTCTTTTTTGATTCTTAGCATTTTACCCGTTCCGACTTTTATATCAACCTTTCATTCAAAAACCTTTCTGATTCTTCCCAAAAAAGATTGTAACCTTTTTCATTTTCAGCAACTCTATTCTTTCATAAAACCAAAAATTGAAAAAAAATGAAACAAGTAAAAACCTCTTTACGCAAAGCTGTAACCATGTTGGGAATGTTCACTTTTGTAATGCTTTTGATTCCTTCCTTACAAAGCTGCAAAAAAGACAGTGTATCACCCGGACCACTTGCCGGAAGCAATTTCCGAACTTTTGATGATGCCATGCACCAACTATGGGCAGATCACATGCAATACACCTACATGACCGTAGATGCTTTTTTCAACAATAGTGCTGCACTTAATTCACAACTAAACCGATTATTGAAAAATCAAGAAGATATCGGTGCTGCTATTGTACCTTATTATGGACAAGCTGCGGGCGATCAATTAACCACTTTGTTGAAAGGACATATCAATGGTGCTGTACCGGTTTTGACAGCGGCAAAAAACAACGACCAAGCCGCTCTGAACACGGCTGTTGCCAACTGGAGAGCAAATGCACAACAAATTGCCGATTTCTTATCTGCTGCAAATCCTAATAATTGGGATCAAACACACATGCGTATGCACATGGACGATCACATTACTAAGACCATTACTTATTCAGTAGATTTATTGCAAAAGAACTATACCCAAGCATCCGTTGATTATGATGCTGCCTTCAATGACATGATGCACTTTGCCAGTACTTTATCAGAAGGAATTGCCAATCAATATCCTGCTAAATTCTAATTCCTTCACCCAAACTAAAAGCTAATTTTCAAATGAACACAGATCATTCAAAACTAATAGTGAAGCAAGTATTTAACTTGCTTCGCTTCGCCTTCATCATTGTTCCGATTGTGGCTGGAGTTGATAAGTTCACTAATATACTAACACATTGGGATCAATATATAAGCCCCACTCTTACCAACATGTTGCCTATTTCAGCTTCAATGTTCATGATGATAGTTGGGGTTATAGAAATAATAGCCGGAATTATTGTGATGAAAAAGCCGGATATAGGGGGCTATATCGTTGCAGCTTGGCTTACTGTAATTGCGCTATCTCTTATTTTTAGTTTCAAATTTGTAGATGTAGCTGTTCGAGATTTAGTGATGGCTATCTCCGCTTTCTCAATGGCACGTTTGTCAAAAGTTTTATCTTAGTCAATATGAAACAGTTTGAAAAATTAACAGAAGCTGAAATTATATCCCGAATTTTACAAGGAGAAAAACCGCTTTACGAAATTATTGTAAGGCGGTTTAATCCGTATTTATACAAAATAGGAAGGTCTTACAACTACAATCATGAAGACACTCAAGACCTGATGCAGGATACGTATATTGATGCTTTTAAGAGCTTAGCTCAATTTGAACAACGTTCCAATTTTAAAACTTGGCTAATACGCATCATGTTGAATAATTGCTATCGTAAAAAACAAAAATTCAGCTTTGCAAACGAAAAGTCGAACGATATTGTTAATGAAAACGCTACACCCATGTTTACACAAACACATAATGATACTCAAAAGATGGTTCATTCCCGTGAACTGGGTCATGTCATTGAATCATCCTTGATTGAATTGCCTGAAGATTATCGCTTAGTTTTTTCTTTAAGAGAGATCAATGGACTGAGTGTTTCAGAAACAGCAAGCCTTTTAGATATCAGTGAAGCCAATGTAAAAGTTAGGCTGAATCGAGCAAAATCAATGCTCAGAAAGGAGATTGAAAAATCATACAGCCCGGATGAAATTTTTGAATTTAATTTGAGCTATTGTAATCCTTTTACCGAAAAATTGATGAAGAAAATAAATGAGCTTTAATTTGTCGAATTAGAGCTTGATTCATTTTAGAAAGCACTTCATTGTCTTAGCTCGACTTATTATTCAGTAGCTTTTAATCAAACATCTTTGTTTGACAAAACAGCACAAATTTAAACACTACTGATTATTTTTGCTGTCTATTATTGATGCTTATTTGAACAAGCTGATTACTATCAATTATTGTAATAGGGAAAAGGCTTTTTTCAGAGCTGCAAACAGCCAATTTATAATCTGGTTCAATAAATATTTCTTGAAGTGTAAAAGGTAGTTTTTGTTGTGTTTTATCTATTAAATAGGGTTCCCCATTCATGACTACGGAAAATGAATCAAGCGGACATGACAACCCTTCACCTAACATTTTGATATAGCTTTCCTTTAATGTCCATAAACGATAGAAGTAATCCATTTGCTTCACTAAAGGTTGAACTAATAAATCGTTGCGTTCACTTTCTGAAAAATAGTGTTGTGCAATGTCCAAATCTATATTGCGAACCTGCTCTACATCAATTCCGATTTCTTGATGAGAAACAGCACACACAACCCAATGCCCCGAATGTGAAATATTGAACTTGATATTTTTATGGTTTTCCAAATAGGGTTTTCCGAATGTTGTTTCGGCAATGAGGAAGGGTTTTGTGTTTAATGGATATTCATTTTGCAATACAAAGTCACACAATAATCTTGAAAACAAGGCTCGTAGTGAATCTTCGTAGTTTCGGAACGAACAAATTTTATCTTTTTGTTGGGTTGTAAGCAGTTTTATGACACGATCAAAATCTTCTTTTGATACACCGATGGAAATATTGACTGCGTATATTTTCAAACTTCAATTCAGTCTTTTAGACAATCAATGTTACTTATTCACATTGAGAGAATTGAGCACTTCTTGAATTTTTTTTGCAAGTGCTTCATTATTTGGTTCATAAAGCATCGTAGTGTGGTCGCCGGGTACCCAATATGTTTCTACCCCCTGTTTGGCAAAATAGTCCCAACCTAAAGTGGTTGGATTTTTCACATAATACATTCGTTTTTGAACGGCAAATAGCGTAACACGTAAGTTGGCAATAGGCAATTGATAATTATCAAGTGCATCACTATACTTTCGGTAAATATCCGCTTCGTAAGTCGTCAAAACTTCAATGGGCACATTTCCATCTTTCGAAAAACGTTCTTTCCATTTCTGCTGCCAGACAGACTTTTGGTATTTCCATGACTCCGCGGGGTTGGCAAGAAAAGATTTGGCAAGAAACCAAGCTTTGTTCAATTCGTGTGTAATTCTCTTTGAAATACTTCCTTGAAAATTATTACCGGCAAAGGTGTCGAGAATGCCAACAAAAGCTACTTCTTTATTCATTAGCTCCAACTGGCGAGCTATTTCAAAAGCCAAAAACCCTCCGAGCGAATAGCCGGCAATAGCATAGGGTCCACTGGGGAATGCTTTGATAATATCAGCTACATAATGCTCGACCATTTTTTCAATGGAATCCGGTATTTGTATTTCATGATTGATTCCCAAAGCCTGAAGTCCATAGACAGGCTGATTATCATCCATAAATTCGCCAAAGGGCTTAAACAAAAGTGCATTCAATCCGGCTCCGTGCACATAAAAGATAGGAATGTTGGTGCCTGTGGTTTTAATGGGCATTAGGACATCCCATTCAGCTGCATTATATTCCTTGTGAAGCTGTTTAGCTAATTGCTCAACTGTTGGGTGTTCAAACAGAGTTGCGATTGTTAAACGCTTACCTGTTTTCTTCTCTAAAGCCACCATCACTTTCACGGCTAACAAGGAGTGTCCGCCAAGTTCAAAAAAATCATCATTGGGTCCAAAATCACTATTGTCTAACACCTCAGCCCATAAATCGAACACTATTTTTTCATCCGGTGTAAAGGGTCGTTTAGAGTTAATCACACTACGCCTTGCAGGTGGCTGTGGCAAAGACTTCCGATCAATTTTCCCATTTGGAGTAAGGGGTAATTCTTTTAAGGCAACAAAATCTTCAACCATCATAAAAGCAGGAAGATTCTTACGCAAATCTTCTTTCCATTTTTCTGTTAAATCGGCATCTAAATAGATTTCGTTTTTAGATAGCGGGTTCCTAGCGAAATTAGCAGGATCGGTCAACATGTTTAGATTGTAAAAAGGAGGAACGGCAAATAATTCATCCTGCTTATGAAACCAAACATCAAAAAGTCCGTCTGTACCATCTGTTGTCCATCGGACATGCGTTTTGTATCCCTGTTTTATTCCTATATCCCAAAACTCATCGGGATGATGCCCGCCTGAGGTTTCCATGACTAAAGATCGAAAGTCAGCAATTGGCAAACCATCTGAAGCATTAGCTAAAAGCGTTTGTAAACGCAGGTCGCTTATAGTTCGTTGGTTGGGAATGTTTTTTACTTCAATTACAGAATTGGATTGGTCAGTAAGGAATGGTATTAGATTTTCAATATGATCTATATCAGACCAATTCAATGTTTTAGAAGGTTTTAGCGTAGCTGTTGGTTTGTTTACAAACAGCCAAATATCATAGTGGTATTTGGTTGTTTCATTCGTTAAAGAACCTCGCCGTAATTGAATATCTACGGCTGAAATGGAAGGAATCAGGTTAGGCAAAAGGTAGAAAAAGGGAGGATCAATAACCAATTCATCTTCTATTCTAACACGATTTGCAACTACCTCTTTAAATGCTTTTACGGTAGAGGTAGCGTTTTTCAAGTAATCCATCGCATGGTACATTTCCAGCGAGTTTTTCCCTTGCACATCTCCTATATAAATGCAACCGCCATTTTCCATAGCTTGAACGCTTTGGCGAATTACTTTTAATAAATAGTTGGCATTGGGAAAATATTGAATAACGCTATTCAGCAAAACCAAATCTACCTTTCTTCCCTTCAGCACAGAAAAGTCGTCAGCAGTAGCTACATAAGCAGAAGTGTTGTTCCAATTTCCAAATTCGCGAACTAACTTTTCGTTGATGTTATCAATTGCCGGTTTTGCATAGTCCGTGGCAATATAGGATTCGACATGTGGGGCAACTTCATACATAATTTGTCCGGCACCACTTCCGATTTCATAAACATGTTTGGCACCGATTTCTTTGATGCGATCTACTGAAACTTTTAACCATTCTTTATGTTGAGAAGAAAGGTTGTCGCTGTGGGATAATTTTTCAAGCAAATTGCTATCTAAGTCGCCCTTTTCTTCAGCTCCTATTTCATAGATGGTATCCCAGCGATCTTTCCAGCTTTGTCCGTCATCTGGTTGTTGATTTAAGGTAACATAGGCAACTAATCGTTTATCTCCGGGTTTGTCTTCCCTTGCTACTACCAGTGCTTGTTTGACGTTTTCTATTTGTAAAATTTGAGATTCAATTTCACCCGGTTCAATACGATGTCCACGAATTTTTATTTGATGGTCAATTCTACCTAAGCAATAGATAGTGCCATCTTCCATAATTTTGCCAAGATCACCCGTTTTGTATAGTTTTCTATCAGGTATATTGGAAAATCTATCCGTAACAAATTTTTCTTCTGTTGTTTCCGGCCGATTGTGGTATCCTGCTGCAACTCCGTCTCCGCCAATATATATTTCACCGGTTTGTTTTTCACCAACTGGATTACCCTCTTCATCCATCACATAGACTTGTGTGTTGTTGATGGGTTTTCCGATACTAATGGATTCGTTGCTATTAGATATTTTACTGACTGTTGACCAAATTGTCGTTTCAGTCGGGCCATACATGTTCCAAAGAGAGTTACATAATGGCAATAATTTTTGTGCTAATTCAACCGTTAATGCTTCGCCGCCACACAGAGCTTTTAAAAGTAGTTTTTCTTTCCATCCTGAAAACAACAACATTTGCCAGGTTGAGGGGGTTGCCTGCATGAGGGTAGCTTCTTCTTGGATGATTAACTCTTTCAGCAACCGACCATCCTTTACTGTTTCTGCATTGGCTATTATCAACGTAGCACCGGCTATTAAGGGTAAATAAAGTTCTAACCCGGAAATGTCGAACGAAACTGAAGTTACAGACAATAGCACATCTCTGTCATCAATTCCAGGTTCGTCTTTCATACTGGATAAAAAGTTTACCAGATTATGCTGTGTGATTTTTACCCCTTTTGGCAATCCGGTTGATCCTGATGTATAAAGCATATAAGCCAGGTCGCTTCCGGTAGTGTTAAATAGCGCAAGCGGTATAGCACTTTCCGTCTGCCTTAATACATCATCTACTACAATTGGTTGTAGCTGGGTAGAAGAAAGAAGTTTAGTTTTTTGAGAAGAAAGAAGAAGATGGCAACCGGAATCCTCCAGCATAAAGTTTATTCTTTCTTTTGGATATTCTGGATCAAGAGCCAGATAGGCTGCTCCTGTTTTCCAAATAGCCAAAAGACTGATGAGCATATTGAGTGAACGCTCCATACACACCGCTACCAATTTGCCTTTTTTGATATTTTTTTCAATCAAAAAATGAGCGAGTTTTTCTGCAGCTTGATTCAGTTGTGCATAAGTCAGGCTTTGGTTTTCAAACTTAACGGCAACTTTATTTTCATTCTTAAGAACAGTTTGAACAAATAATTTATTAAAAGTCAGGTCTTCAGAAATAGCTGAAATTTTTCCCTGACTGTCCTTTATTTTATCTGTTGATTTTTGGCAGATTTCTGAAATAGTGAAAGCTGGGTTTGAAATAATTCTGTCTAAGATGGTTTCAAACTGACTTCCAAAACCCTGAATAGTTGACTCTTGAAAAAGATCTGTGTTATAGGACCATTCAAAAACCATTCCTTCTTTAGATCCTGTAACGTTTAAGTATAATTCAAAGTTTTCAAAAGCTCGTGGATTGCTGATAAGTGTATGTTTTAATCCATCAAATTGCACTTCACTATCCATACCTGCATCTACGTTAAAAACAACAGGCACTAAGGCTACCCTTGATGGATCGCGGTGGACATACAGTTTTTTAATAAGCTCTCCGAAGGTTATCCGTTGATGGTCATAAGCATCCAGAATCTCTATTTTTCTTTGTTGAAGATATTCGGTGAAAGACTTGAGGGGATTTATTTGTGTACGAATCGGCAGCAAGTTTACGCAATGTCCCACTACATCATTCATGCCCGAAGCAGCCTGACCTGATGACGGCAACCCAACGACCAAATCTTTTTGATGCGTTTGTTGATATAAAAAAAGTTCGAAAGAGGCTAATAGTGTGGTAACTAAGCTGGTGCCATATTCAGCACCTATATTTTTGAGCTGTTCTGTTTTTTCATTTGTAAAAGGGCGATCTATACGATTGCCTTTATATGATCTTGGTGCTTTCCTTGGCTTGTCGGTTGGCATATCCAATAGAGGAACAGAATCTTTATATAGATTGAGCCAAAAAGACTGCATTTTATTGTGCTCATCTGAAAGACGAAAAGCTTCTTGCGCTTCAGCATATTCACTGATTTGTGTAGGTGGCGAAAGCGGATTAGGGATTTTTTTTAAAGCTGCATTATAGAGTTGGGCAAGATCTTCCAACAAAACACCAATTGACCAGCCATCTCCAATGAGGTGATGAATTAATAGAGTCAGGTAATATTCGTTCGATGCTGTTTTATGAAGATAAAAGCGAAATAACAACCCTTCTTTTAAATTTAGAAGGGTATTGGCTACTGAATTTAAAAATGTGGTAAAGGTCTTTTTACGATCCGCTTCAGGTAATGTTGTAAGGTCATGTTCTTCTAAGTTGAAATCAATATTCTTATAGATAATAAGCGATTCACCATTAGGGCTAATGGTTGTGCGGAGGGCTTCATGTCGCTGAAAAAGTAATTGTAACGCTTGTTTCAATTCGGGAAGATGAAGATCTCCAACCAACTTTAAAGATACAGACTCATTGTAGGCACGATTGGCATCATCACCTCCAATCATGCAAGAGAGAAATATCTCCTTTTGAGGTTCTGTAACTAAAGCAAGCTTTTCAAATTCTTCACCTGTTGAAAAAGGATCGAAATCTATTGGAATTAATTGATTCATGGCGTACGCATCAAAAATAATCAAACCATTACAACATAGGGATTAAAATTTGATTATCAAATGTATTATGCTTCAGGGTTTCTATTAAACCGGGCGAAAATTTGCAAAAAAAAGAGGCAGAAATTGATATGCTGCCTCATTTGTTTTTTAGCTTGAAATCTGAATATATTTTCCAGGTCGCTTATCGTCCGGAATAAACCAAGCCGGATTGCCGTCTCGATCGCGTCCTAATCTCGCATTCTTCATAGGTGGACGATTGACAGAAGGTGTTTGAATATTTTCGGGATGCTTATAATCAGGCATGATACCTGCGGTTTTTAGCTCTACAACAGATGCCTCAAAACATTTGATAATTTGTTGCAAGTCTTCGTCCGAATGAGCCGTTGTTAGAAAGCAAGGAAACCCTTCCAACATGTGAATACCCTTTAAACGCATAATTGCAAAGAATAGTTCAGAGTAGGCAAACTCTTGTTTAAGTTGAACACGCCATAAGGAACCAAACTGAGCAATATATAGTGGTGCGTGGTGTTTTCGGCAAATTGTATTTAATGCCTCCGCAAGATAAGACCCGTTTTCATTTAATTTTTCTTGCAAAGCAGGTCCTTGTGTTTTAAAATACTCAAGCGTTGCTTTAGCGGCAGCTAAGGTTAACGGATGCCTAACAAATGTTCCGGCAAAATAAGTTACACCTACTTCTGGCATAGAATCATCTCCAAATTGCCACCAACCTCCATCAAGCGCATCCATAAATTGTTTTTTACCTGCAATAACGCCTAATGACATTCCACCACCCACTACTTTTCCATAAGTAGCTATGTCTGCTTTGATACCAAACATGGCTTGTACACCACCCGGATGAAACCGGAAACCGGAAATAATTTCATCAAAAATGAGTACAGAATTTGATTTCTCTGTTATTTTTCGCAATTTTTTCAAAAAAGAAATGGGATGAAAATCGCACCGCCTACTCTGTACAGGTTCTACTAATACTGCGGCAATTTCCTCTCCTCGTTCTTCTATAATGCGAAGAGACTCTTCAGTTCCATATTCTATATAAAGCATGTTTTGTACGGCATCGGGTAAGATTCCCGATGCTGCCGGATAGGTTTTTAGTTTGGCATTGCTTCGAGCAATAGCTTCATCGTTAATGCCATGGTAAGATCCTGTAAATGCTACTACAAGTGAACGTCCGGTAATGGTTCGTGCTATTCGTAATGCGCCAAGAACGGCTTCTGACCCGGTATTGCAAAGAGCTGCCCGATCAAAATTGGTAAACGAACAAATCATTTCACATACTTCACCAGCCAATTCATGCTGAGGTCCAATCTCGTAACCACGATCTAACTGTTGATGTAATGCGGTTTTGATAAACTCGGGTTGATAGCCCAGCATGGTGGAACCAAACCCGTTAAGTGCATCAATGTATTCATTACCATCAATGTCCCAAAGCCTACTTCCTTTAGATTGTTTTACGACAATAGAGTAAACGAGTTCCTTAGTTGCCGGTCTAAAACCTGATACCACACGAGGATCAGCCATCTTGGCACGATGAGTTTGCGTATAGTTTTTACTGGACTTCGTTTTCTCGTTATATTGATGAACGAACGCTGCAAGAAAAGCTTGTTGCTTTGTATTTAACACTGCCGATGTCTTTTCTATACGAGCTATGGCACCAAATGGTTTTTTGATTTCAGCTTGTTCTTCTGTTGTCAGCTCTGAAATAATTGTGCTTTTAGCTGTATGTTCTTTAGAATAATGACCGGATTGATTTTGTTTCAGATAGTCCGATAATAAGTGTATGGAGTTAATGGATTCGTTCAGCTGACGGAAAGAGATGGATACGGCAAATTTCTTTTTCAGCAGTAAGGCAACTTGAGTAAGAGATAATGAATCTAACCCTAGTTGGATAAATGACTTATCTACCGAAGCTTCTCCAAAATCAATGCCGGACGCATTTTCAAGGATTTCTTTTATTGTGTCTAAAAGTTTGTCTTTCGATGGATCTGTTGAAGTTTCTCCTGATGTTACAGCTTCTGCTTCTTGTAGTTTTACAGATGTCGAGTGGCGAGGAATTGCTTCTACCCAAAATTCTTGTTTATCAAAAGCATACGTTGGCAGATTGTGCAATACTGTGTGAGTTCGGTTTGAATAAAAGGTATTCCAATCAATTGTAAACCCATGAATCCAAAGTTGACCTAATGAAAATAAAATAGCTTTTTGAGATGGCATAGTTGCTTCTTCTCTTTCCAAAGAGGCTAAAGAAATGACACTTGCATTTCCGGCTTGTTGCCTGATCAGTACAGAAACAGATTTACCTGCTCCCACTTCTAAGAAATTGTTGTTTCCGGCATCTATCATAGTTTGCACAGCCTTGCCAAACAAAACCGGTTTCCGTAGGTGAGCAGCCCAATACTTAGGGTCAGTGGCTTCTTCATTTGTCATCCATTTTCCGGTAACTGAAGACGCAATAGGTTTGGAAGGTGTGTGTAATGTTATGGATCGAACAATTTCCTCAAACTTAGACACAATAGGCTCCATCATGTGCGAATGAAAAGCATGGCTTGTAGAAAGAAGGCGACTTGGGATTTCTTTTTTGTTCAAGATTTGAGCTAAGGCTGCAATATGTTCTTCTCGTCCGGAAACCACACACAACTTTGAACTGTTGATAGCAGCCAGGCTGATATTTTCATTGAGATAAGGCTGCAATTCTATTTCTGAAAGGCGGACGGACAACATTGAACCTTTTGGAAGAGCATACATCAACTTACCACGAACAGCAATTAGCTTGAGTGCATCTTCTAAGGAAAATACGCCGGCTAAGCAAGCCGCAACAAACTCTCCGATACTGTGTCCAATAAACGCATTAGGTTGAATGCCCCAACTCATCCATAATTTAGCCAATGAATAGCTGATTACAAACAAAGCCGGCTGACTATATCTGGTTTCATTTATTCGGCTTTTGGTTGACTCACTTTCAGTTGTTGGAAATAAAATTTCCAAAAGGTCTTCATCTAAATATGGGCGTAAGATTTGAGCGCTATGATCAATACTGTTTCGGAAAAATTGGTTGGATTCATACAAAGATCGGCACATGTTTACATATTGATCTCCTTGTCCGGGAAATGCAAACACTATTTGATCTGACTTTGTAGTTATTTTTTGAGTATTGTTTAAGGCAATGATTCCACTCTTTATTTGTTGTTGAAAATTCTCCGAATTATCTGCAACCGTAAAACAGCGTGTGTCAAATGCACTACGATGGGTTTGAAGTGTATAGGCAACGTTTGATAGCGTGCCATTAACCTGATAGTCCAAGTAATTACTTAGTAGTTGTCCATACTTTTCAAGGCTTTTTGTTGTTTTTGCCGACCAACATACCAATTCAGGTGATTGAGCAGACGAAATTGCATAATGGTCCTGAGCTACTTCTCCTTCTTCTAAAATAATGTGTGCATTGGTGCCACCCACACCAAAAGAGCTAACTCCTGCAATTCTTTTCCCATCAGCCTTCCATTCTTTTAATAGAGTATTTACATAGAAAGGACTGTTAGAAAAATCAATTAGTGGATTAGGTTTAGAAAAGTTGATAGACGGGAGCATTTTTTGATGATACAAACTCAATGCGGTCTTGATCATGCTGGCCACACCGGAAGCAATAGTAAGGTGTCCGAAATTTCCTTTCACGGATCCAATACCACAATATTGTTTTTGGTCTGTATTTCCAAATGCAAGCTTTAGTCCTTCAATTTCAATGGGGTCGCCAAGAGGTGTAGCTGTGCCATGTGTTTCAATATAGGAGATTGAATCGGGCTTAACGCCGGCATCATTAATAGCCATACGAATGGCAGCAGCTTGTCCTTGTGCATTGGGAGCCATAAAACTTCCTTTTCCACCACCATCGTTGCTAATACCAACACCTTTAATTACTGCGTAAATAACATCGCCGTCTTTAATGGCTTGTGCTTTGCTTTTTAATAAAATAACGCCACCACCATCACTGAATGTAGTTCCTGTTGCGCAGGCATCAAATGGTCTGCAATGCCCGTCTTTGCTGAACATGGCACCTTCTTCATATAAATGCCCTGACTGAATTGGTACATTAATAGAAACGCCTCCCGCTAATGCCATTGTGCATTGCCCTGATCGAATGCTTTGCACTGCTTGAGCTATTGCTACTAATGACGTAGAGCAAGCACTTTGTACATTTACTGCGGGTCCTTTCAAATCAAGCGTAAAAGAAGTGCGTGTAGCAACATAATCTTTATCATTTACAAAAGTGGTACGCAAGGATCCTGTTTGCTCAAGCAATTCAGGATGCGACATAACGTTGTTTATAAAGTAAGTGTTGGAATTTACACCTGCAAACACTCCAATAACTTCATGAATATTTTCTTTAGCGTAACCGCTTTGTTCTAAGGCTTCCCAAGCAATTTCCAGAAACAATCTTTGCTGAGGATCCATAACTTTTGCTACACTTGGTGAAATACCAAAGAACGCTGCATCAAAAGCTTTTACATTGTTCAATATGCCGCGTGCCCGAACATAGTCTTTACTATTTTTTACAGCATCCGGAACGATTGCATCAATTTCATTTTCATTAAAAAATGTAACAGATTCTTTTCCCGATGTAAGTAGTTCCCAATAAGTGTCAATAGACTCGGCACCAGGAAGACGAGCGGCCATGCCTATGATAGCTACATCGTTTTCCTGTTTGCTTTTGGCGGCTTGATGAATGGCTGTTTCAGAAACTTTTCCATCCAAAAAATTAGCTAAATCTTTTAGTTTAGGAAATTGATACAGCTTGACAACGGGTAATTTTTTTTCTGTCTTTTTGTTGAATAAATCCACAAATTTTAAAGAGAGAAGAGAGCTGCCGCCTAATTCAAAGAAATTATCTTCAGAACCTGCTCTATCTACTCCGAGTATATCCTTCCAAAGTGTAGAAATCAATTTCTCAGTTTCTGTAGAAGGAGGTACAAAGGCATTTTTCAATAGGGAATCTGCCACCGGATTGGGTAGTGCTTTTTTATCTACTTTGCCGTTTGCCAAAAAAGGGAATACGGATAAGTGCATCAATAAACGTGGCACCATATAGTCCGGTAAATGTGCTTCTAAAAATGACAAAATAGCTGACTTATTAAAGCCATCAGAACAGATTACATAGCCTACTAATCGCTTATCACCATTTCTTCCTTCTTTCACCTGCACCACGCATTGGCTCACGCCCGGAGCACGTTGTAAAGTGCTTTCAATTTCTCCCAATTCAATTCTGTACCCGCGAATTTTTACTTGGTCATCTACCCTACCAATAAACTCAATATTTCCATCTTCTAATCTTCTAACAATATCTCCGGTCTTATACATTTTTGCATCAGAATTGGGAGAAAATATATCTTGTAAAAAACGCTCTTTTGTTAAATCAGGTCTGTTTAAATAGCCTATTCCTACACAATTGCCGGCAATATATAATTCACCTTCACAAACGCCTTCCAATCGTTCATTCTTTTCATTTAGGATATATATCTGAGCATCGGTAAAGGGGGTGCCAATGGGAATAGTTTTTCCATAAGTGCGTTTTTCGTCAATCACATGAAGTAATTGAGCAACAGTGGTTTCAGTTGGTCCATATAAATTCACTAAAAGGCAAGTGCGAGAAGCTGAAGGAATAATATCTCGAATAGCATCAGTATAAAGAGCTTCTCCGGCAAACATCAATATCTTGCGTGGCATTAAATGAACGCCATTTAATGAAAGTGATTTCCAATGAGAGGGAACAATTTTGATACAATCAATTCGGTGTTCTGAAAAATACTGATGAATAAAGGCTACATCGTTATAGTCTTCTTTAGTGAAAACGTGTAAGGTGCTGCCATTTGTTAGTGAACCAAATAAATGAGTGATTACAAAATCTGCAGCAAAAGTTGCTCCAAGAGCATAATTCGCACATTCACCATAAGGGATTCGACGATATAAGCCATTCAAATAATCACATACAGAACTATGTCGTATTAAGGCTCCTTTTGGCACACCGGTTGAGCCGGAAGTATAGATGGCATAGGCAATATTTTGTCCCGTTACCTCCATTTGGGGAGCTTCGTCGGAGTATGCGGAAAGATTTGCCCAATGGCTATCGGTTAATAGAAATTGAGTGTTTGAATCGCACTCAAATTCATTATAAATATTGGGAGCAGACAGGATAATTTTTGATTCGGTATCCTTTATAATAAACTGAATCCTTTCTGTTGGGAATAATGGGTCTATCGGCACAAAAGCAGCACCTGCCTTCAAGATACCCCAAATACCGATTACCATATCGAGAGGATCATGCAAACAAATTGGCACTAAGTCATTCGATTGAACACCTTTTTCAATCAGTGCATTTGCAACTTGATTGGACATCTGCTCCAATTGAATATAGCTTAGTTCAAGGTTTTTGTATTTAACAGCCAAATTGTCCCTATGAAGGGAAACTTGTTCTGAAAAAGTCTGTAAGATGGTTGGGTTGTTAATCATGGTAAAAAACTATTGTGTAAAACTACAATTGCCATAATTGAGCGTAGTAAAAATTGGTGCTAATAGCATTACGTTAACGAATGCAAAGATTGCAAGTGGATTTATCTATCCCCAAAATTAATGAAGTATTTTAGCGGATATTTCATAGAACATGAACCAAAATGATTACGTTCTTATCATGGCCGGTGGTATTGGTAGCCGCTTTTGGCCGGAAAGCAGAACAGCATATCCTAAGCAATTTTTAGACCTATTAGGTACAGGAAAATCATTACTACAATGGACTTTTCATCGCTTTCGGCATATTGTTCCTTCCGAAAATATTTTCTTCATCACCAATCATGCTTATGTTGAAACCTTACAAAATCAATTGCCGGAAGTGGCTGCGGGAAACATTATCAGTGAACCCAGCAGAAAAAACACAGCTCCTTGCATAGCTTATTTTGCCCATAAAATTCAAACTATAAACCCCCATGCCAACATCATTGTATCACCGGCAGATCATTTAATTATGGATGAAACGGGTTTTGTTCGTACAGCCCATGAAGCACTTAGGTATGTAGCAGACCATGCTGCATTGCTCACTTTAGGAATCAAACCTACCAGACCGGATACAGGATATGGTTATATTCAGTATGAGAATAGTGATGAAACTAAATCAGTTTTTCGTGTAAAAACCTTTACCGAAAAGCCATCATTAGAATTAGCTCAAACCTTCTTGAAGAGTGGTGATTTTCTTTGGAATGCAGGCATATTTGTTTGGAATGTCCAATCCATTCTTGAGGCAATTGAACGTTATCTTCCTGAGATGCACGAAGTTTTTTCACAAGCCAAAAACGTTTATAATACGCCACAGGAGCAGGCTGCCATCACTGAACTTTATCAGCAATGCACAAACATTTCTATTGATTATGGCATCATGGAAAAAGCACAAAATGTATTTGTGATTCCATCTTATTTCGGGTGGTGCGATTTAGGGACTTGGGAAAGTGCGTATGAAAATTCAGAAAAAGATTATCTCGGCAATGCTGTTTATGGAAATGATGTGATGATTATTGATGCTACGGAATGTATGGTAAAGGTGCATAATGATAAGTTGGTTTTGCTACAAGGATTAGAAAAGATGATTGTTATTGACACCCCGGATGTCTTATTAGTTTGCGAACGAAGTCGGGAGCAACAGATCAAAGAATATGTAGCTGAAGTAAAAAGACAAAAAGGCGAGCGCTATTTATAAAATCAATTCAGTGATGCCAGAAAAAAACGCCATCCAAGCGACGAACATATTTTCCGTAATGAGCGCATTGGCTGTACAATACAAAGCCATTAACCTTGCACAAGGCTTTCCGGACTTTGCTATTGATGAACGGTTAGCAAAGCTGCTTTATGAGGCTGTACAAGAGAACTTTAATCAATATGCCCCTATGCCGGGCTTGTCTATATTGAGAGAGGCGATTGCCGATGATTTTAAGATGCGTTACAGTGTTTTCATCAAACCTGATGCTGAGATTACGATTACGCCCGGCGCAACTTATGGAATCTATACTTGTTTGGCTTCAATTTTAAAGCCCGATGATGAAGTCATAGTTCTGGAACCCGCTTATGACAGCTACATTCCCAACATTGAATCTTTAGGCTGCAAACCGGTTCCTGTTTCATTATCTATGCCATCGTTTCGGGTAGATTGGCAACGTGTTCGAGCTGCTATTACTCAGAAAACTCGAGCTATCATAATTAATACACCACACAATCCGACCGGCTCAATTTGGCAAAATGAAGATTGGAATGAGTTAGCTAATATGGTTCGAGATTCTTCCATCATTGTTGTATCTGATGAGGTATATGAACAGTTAGTGTTCGATCATGCACGTCATTATTCTGTGTTGGAACATAAAGAATTGAGAAATAGAAGTTTTGCCATTTTTTCTTTTGGAAAAGTATTTAATAATACCGGTTGGAAAGTAGGCTATGTAATTGCACCAGAGTTTCTAACTAATGGATTTAGAAAACTGCATCAGTATCTTTCTTTTTCAGTAAATACGCCGGCACAATATGCGCTTGCCAAGTATTTAACTATTTCGGATCGCCCGAAGGTGGGCGAATTGATGCAGGCAAAACGTGATTACTTTCTTTCACTAATGGCGGACTTACCATTTACCATGCACCGAAAATCCACCGGGAGTTATTTTCAGACCATGAGTTATGAACAGATCAGCAACTTACCTGATATTGAATTTGCAGAATGGCTTACCAAAAATTATGGCGTTGCCACCATCCCACTGAGTCCATTTTATGCAGATAGAACGGATAGCAAAATGGTTCGATTTTGTTTTGCCAAAAAGGAAGAAACTTTGCTTCGTGCCGTAGAACGGTTGACTGCTTTAAAAGACATTTAACAGCTTTTATTTCCCTTTAAAAACAGGTTTTCTTTTTTCTAAGAAGGCTGCCACTCCTTCTTTAAAATCATGTGTTTGCCCAGCATTCACCTGCATTTGCTTTTCTCTTTCTAATTGTTGGGAAAGATTATTATTAAATGATTCATTAAGCAAACGCTTCGTAAGTCCTATTCCTTTTGTGGGCATCTGCGCTAAGCTTGTTGCTAATTTTTGAGTTTCTGACAGAAAGAAATCGTCTGCAAACACTTTATACACCATGCCCATTTGCAAAGCGTCATCAGCAGGAATTTTTTCTGCAGTAAACATCAAGGCTGATGCTCGTTGTAAACCAATTAAGCGAGGGAGGAAAAAGGTTCCACCGCTATCAGGAATCAATCCAATTTTGCTGAAAGCTTGAATGAAAGAGGCATTTGTTGAAGCCACAACTATATCGCAGGACAATGCTATATTGGCACCGGCACCTGCTGCAACACCATTTACTGCCGCAATAATGGGCTTTTCTATTTGACGAATCTTTGTGATTATCGGGTTGTAGTGTTCTGCAACAATTCGTTCTAATTCCGGCCCATCAGGAGCAGTAGCTTCAGCTAAGTCTTGTCCGGCACAAAAAGCTTTTCCGGCTCCTGAAAGCACAATACAGCGAACATCTTCATTGTTTTCACAATCGTCTAATGCTCGTTGTAATTCAAGTGACATTTCACGGTTAAAGCTGTTGAATTTTTCTGTGCGATTGAGTTGTAAATACGCAACACCGTCTTTTATGGTGAAAATAATTGTGCTCATGTTGTTCTGATAATATGGTGAAAATACTTCGTAATGTAAGAAATGAAATTGTTGTAGAAGTTGCTTATGATTTTTGAAGCATTTCTAACAGCAACTCCATTTTGCTTCCTCGTGACCCCTTAATTAATATGGTAGCGTCCTCGGGCTTGTGTTGGGAAAGGGCTTCAGCCGCTAATGCAGAAGTTTCAAACCATTGATATTGCCCAATACAGTTTTTAAATTCTCGACCTACCAAAACGACATTCTCCCATTTCCATTTTTCAACTAATTCTACTAAAGCTTGGTGTTCTTTTTCTTCTGCTTGTCCCATTTCCTTCATACCTCCCAACCACAATATTTTTTTATGAACCGGTAGTGTCGCAAAGTTTTCTATGGCTGCTTTCATGCTGGTAGGATTGGCATTATAAGCATCTAAAATCACTGAATTATTCTTCACTTGGATAAATTGAGAGCGGCTATTGTCCGGCTGATATTGTTCTATAGCCATTTTTACATCGTCAATACCAATTCCAAAATGTAAGCCGACCGCTATCGCAACCATTACATTGGGGAAATTAAATGCACCCACTAAATGAGTTGCAATTTTTACTTCAGCATTACGGGAAAGGACAGCAACCTCTAAAAACATGTCGTCATAGGTTAAAGCTTTCCCTATAAAATAAGCATTCGCACTTCCATACGTAATTTGCTTTTGGATAGAAACAGACATTTCTTTTAAGTAGGGAAGATCCGTGTTCCTAAAGATAGTACCATCTGATTTTGCCAGAAAGTCATACAATTCGCCTTTACCCTTTCTTACTCCATTTTCTCCACCAAAACCTTCAATGTGTGCCTTTCCGCAATTAGTAATGATGCCATGTGTAGGGAGAGTGATTTTGCAATAGCTTTCAATTTCTTTTTGATGATTTGCACCCATTTCTATAACAGCTATTTCTGCATCAGGCTTTATTTTCAATAAGGTGAGTGGTATGCCAATATGATTGTTCAGATTGCCTTCAGTAGCGTATGTCTTGAATCTGCTGTTCAAAACAGTTGTTATCAATTCCTTTGTGGTTGTCTTTCCATTGGATCCGGTTATGGCAATAAAAGGAATGGAAAATTGCTTCCTATGATGAAGGGCGAGCTGTTGAAGGGTTTCTAAAACATCTTCTACTAATAAAATATTACTTTGATTGGCAACCAAAGGATCGTCAACGATTGCATAAGCAGCACCGGCATCCAAGGCAGCATGAGCAAAAAGATTCCCATTAAAATGAGGACCTTTTAAAGCAAAGAAAATATCACCTTCTTTGATTTTTCTTGTGTCCGTTTGAGCTGAGGGATACTGTTTGAAAATTTGATAAAGCTGTGCTATGTCCACCAAAGTAATTCGTTAGATTTTTATTGGATAAAGGTAAGTAGTGAAAAACATTGTCTTATAGATTGACCCCAAACAAATAACCAACAAAAGCAGTAAGCACCATTGCTATGGTTCCCCAAAGGGTTATTCTTATTACTGCCTTTTTAGGGCTAGAACCGCCGGTCTTTGCCGCAAAGGCACCTAAAAGCATAAGAAAAATGATAGAAAAACCGTAGAGATAGTATTCTAAATAATCAAGCGGAAACAATAAAGTAATCATCACCGGCAAAATGCCACCGGAGGTGAAAGCTGCCGCAGAAGCAAGTGCAGCCTGTATAGGGTTGGCTTTTGTGATTTCATTTAAACCTAATTCATCTCTTAAATGTGCTTGGAGTGCATTATTTTGTGTTAACTCTATGGCTACTTGTTTGGCAGTTTCTTTTTGTAATCCGCGCTTTTCATAGATTTCAGTTAAATATTGCAATTCAATTTCAGGCATTTCCGCTAACTCTTGTTTTTCCCGTTCAATATCTGCTTGTTCTAAATCAGTTTGAGAACTGACTGAAACATATTCTCCGGCAGCCATAGACAAGGCACCAGCTACTAATCCGGCTAATGCAGCAAGCACGATTGGGTGTCTGCCATTATTTGCCGTTGTTACGCCAATAGCAATACTGGCAACTGATAAGATACCATCGTTTGCTCCCAACACAGCAGCTCTCAGCCAATTGCTTTTATGGATATAGTGTTTGTCTAAATAATGTTCAAGATCATTGTCCGGTTGGTTCATACAAAAGTTGGTTGTAGAAAAACAGAATCCGTGCATACAAAATACAAAATGCTTTGCGGCGCGTCACGATTATTCATCTGTAGCTTTGTTTTTCAACGCCATTAATAGGGTATAAGCGTTTTTTACAACAATTTCTTTTCCTATCAAGTTACTTCCATTTAGAATTTGAATAAAGCCGTTCTCTTTTAATCCTGTAAGGACTGGCAGCATCACAAATTGAAGTGAATCTTTTCTTTCAAAAACATAATCCTTTCCCTCAAAGTTTACGATACTTTCCTCCGGTAATGCTTGAGAAAGAGCTGAATGGGTTTCGATTTCAGCATTCATGTACATGCCCGGAAGCAGTGAATTGTCGTATTGCTCAAAGTGGCAGTGAATTTCCGAAATACCTTCATTACTGATGTCTTTGCTGATAAGAATAATCTCTCCGGCATATTTTTTAGTAGGATTTGCATTGCTGTATGCGATAAGTTTTTGTCCAATGTGCAATTTGTTTACGTCCTTTTCATAAGCCTTGAGATTAAGATGAATATCCGCAGGGTCTATTAATTCAAAAAGCACCTCAGAAGGATTGACATACTTGCCGATGTTTACATTTACCTTACTTACGTATCCATTGATAGTGCAATATACAGGAACACTCTTCGTGATGGTTGCTTCGGTTAATAGATCTGGGTTCACGCTTATTAGTTTCAGTTGTTGTGCTAATGCTTTCTGCAGTATTCGTTGGTTTTCCATTTCGCTTTGAGCTTCTTGTGTTGTTTTGTCGCTACTGGCTTGACTTTCATTTAAAGCTTTTTGTCGTTGGTAGTTTATTTCGGCAAAATGTAATTTGGATTTTGTTTGCAGATATTCTTGTTGCAATCGCACATATTGTGGGTCTTCCAGTACCGCAATCACCTCTCCTTTGCTTACATGCATCCCTGACAATAATCGAGTACTTTTTAAATATCCCCCTAATGGAACACTTACTGAAACCAAACTCTGTGGGGGCACATCAATTTTTCCGTTTAGCCTTATCACTGTGGCTATATTCTTATCACTTAATATGGCAGTTTCAACTGAGGCATTTTTCAATTGTGCAGATGTAAGCTTCACTATTGAGTCATTTGTCGAAGTGCTTTCTGGCAATGCTTTAGGTTGATTGCCACATTGCCAAAACAAAAATGATGCTATTGGAAAAGCAATTGTTTTTAAGAATCTATTTTTAAACTTGAAAAGCTGCATGGTTTAGTATTTTGGTGTTAAATATGTACGTTCAATAACGGTTTGACGCAAAGCTTGAAGGGCATCTATATACTTCAACCGGATATCAATACTTTGGTTTAGTAGAATAGCATAATTGAGATAATTTATTTCACCGGCAGTAAATTGGGTTTGAGCAGTTTTAAAAATTGTTTCAGCATTGAGTAAAGCAGATTTTTCATAAAAATTTACAATAGCCTGTTGCGATTGATACAATTGCTCTAATGCTGTTGCTCTAGTTAAGAGGGCTGTTGCCACAGATTCTTTTTCAATACCGGAAGCTTGAGCATTCAATTTTGCAGACTTTATTTTAGCTGTTTGAGCCGTTGTCCATATCGGAAGGCTCAGTCCGAGCATAGCTGAGTGAAAACGGTGTTGATCGTTATAAATCCGATCATCTGCTCCCATACCAATAAAACTATTGTTGTTATAGCCTAACAAAATTGAGGGTGTTCGCTTAGATTGTTCAAAAACAATTTGTCGTTCATTTACGATTTGTTGTTGAACAGCTAATTGATAAGCCGGTGTTTCTAATAGGCTCTGATGAGCTTCAAAATTTCTAAAATTTATTTCACCGGATGGCACATAATCTACTTCTGTGTGCAACAAAAACCGAAGAGCAGATTGCAATGCTTTACGACTTTGACGACATTGTTCCAATTGCACCATGATGTTGCCTTTATAACCCTCGGCTGTTGTCTTTTCTAAAATATTGCTTTCACCCTTTTGTAAACGAATAGTAGCACGTTGCAGAAAGTTGTCAAATAGACTATCCGCTTCGCTTAAAAGAACTTCCCTTTGATCCCAATATTTTATTTGGAAGAATGTTTCTGATACTATTTTTTTCAACTCCCATTCATTCAACGAAGTAAAAAGTTGAGACTTTTTCCACTCTTCTGTAAACAGCCTTTTCTGACTTAGATACACGTTGGGCAATGAAAGGGATTGTGATATTCCAAAACGTGTATCGTTATAGGCGCTATTAATTTGTCCATATTCGGCCGTGATTGATGTCGGCAAGATGTCTAAAGCCGATTTAATCATAGCATTTGTGGCATCTGATTTTAATCGAACGCTTTGAATCTGTTGATTTTTCTCTAAAGCAATATGAATAGCACTATCTAAAGTGATTGCACGTTGTGCTTTTGCTGGTGATACAATACTCAAACCACCAATCGCCCATATCAGCATAGGGACGACATTGGGCATATTTTTTTTGTTGAAAAGGAGAAATAAAATTGGAATAACAAAAAGTGTTAGCAACGTAGCCAACACAAGACCACCAATCACTACGGTCGCCAATGGGCGTTGAACTTCGGCACCGGCACCATTGCTCAAAGCCATAGGCAAAAAGCCTAATGATGCTACTGAAGCAGTCATCAAGACCGGTCGAAGCCGTAATTTTGCTCCTTGAACAACTACTTGCACTAAAGATTTTACTCCTGATTTTTGAAGCCTATTGAACTCTGCAACAAGCACAATTCCATTTAATACAGCTACACCAAAAAGCGCGATAAACCCAATACCGGCACTGATGCTAAATGGCATTCCACGTAAGGCTAAAAAGAACACACCACCAATAATAGATAAAGGGATAGCCGTGTAAATCAGCAGCGTTTCTCTAACTGAATGAAAAGCAAAATAGAGCAAAATAAAAATCAACAACAAAGCTATGGGAACAGCAATGGCTAAACGACTCTTGGCTTGTTGTAGATTTTCAAATGATCCGCCATAGGTCATGTAATATCCTGTTGGTAAAGCAACTTCTTTATCCACTATTCTTCGTAAGTCATTCACGACACTTTGCATGTCTCTGCCATTAACGTTTAGTCCGATGATGATGCGTCTATGTGCATTTTCACGTTGAATTTGGTTGGGTCCCTGAGTAATATTAACATCCGCTAACTGAGCTAAAGGAATTTGATTTCCTAAAGGCGTAGGGATCAGCAATTGACGCACATCTTCTATTGACTTTCGAGCTGCAGTATCTAATCGTAAGATTAAGCCAAAGCGTTTTTCGCCTTCAAACACTAAGCCTGCAGAAGCTCCGGCAAAAGCTGCATTGATTACATGATTTACTTCGCTTACTGATACATGATATTGTGCTAATGCTGCACGATTGTATCGCACTACAACTTGCGGCATTCCTATAATTGGCTCCACATAAATATTTTGTGCGCCTTTCACCCGCTTGGCAACCCTTCCAATCCTACCGGCTAAAGACGCTAAGGTGTCTAAGTTTTCACCAAAAATCTTCAGTACAATATCCTGTCGTGCGCCTGTCATCAGTTCATTGAAACGCATTTGTACCGGGAACTGAAAGCTGGTGGTTATTCCAGCTATGTCATTCAAGGCATGACTCATTGTGTCTGCCAATTTTGGAAAAGTATGTACAGTAGTCCATTTACTTTTATCCTTTAGAATGATCATCATATCGCTGGCATCCATAGGCATGGGATCTGTCGGTACTTCTCCACTTCCAATTTTTACAACTACCTTTTCGACCTCCGGAAATTTGTTTTTTAGAATACGCGCAGCTTTCTGTGTCTGTTCAATAGTTACGTTCAAGTTGCTACCGGTCAGTACACGTGTATCAACGGCAAAATCGCCTTCTTCTAATGAAGGAATAAACTCACCACCTAAGCGAGTTAATACAAAAATTGAAATCACAAATAATGCCATAACGCTTACCAGTACTACTTTTGATTGTCTAATAGCATAGATAATTGTACTCTTATATACACGCTCAATTCGCTTCATGAATTGTGCAGATAAGCCTTGCTTTGCATGACGTTTTAGTAAAAAGGCACTCATCATTGGTATATAAGTGAGCGATAGTAAAAAGGCACCCAACAAAGCAAAAGCAACAGTTTGTGCCATAGGCTTGAACATTTTACCCTCTATGCCTTGCAAAGTCAAAATAGGAAGATAAACAACCAGAATAATCACTTGTCCAAAAACTGCACTATTCATCATTCTGCCTGCCGAATCAACCACGGTTGCATTCATCTCTTCCTTTTTTATTTCGGATGAAGAAAAACTGTGCTTATCATATACAAGACTGTGCATGACAGCTTCAACAATGATGACAGCACCATCAATGATCAATCCGAAATCTAAAGCACCTAAACTCATTAGATTTCCGCTAACGCCAAACAAATTCATCATGCAGATAGCAAAAAGCATAGACAAGGGAATAACTGATGCTACTAATAAGCCTGCTCGCAAGTTTCCAAGAAAAAGCACCAGTACAAAGACCACTATCAACGCGCCTTCCAGCAAATTCTTTTCAACCGTATGAATGGCATTATTAACCATTTTAGTTCTATCAAGAAAAGGCTCAATGATGACTCCTTTCGGCAGCATGTGACTGATTTCTTCAATTCTCTGCTTGACATTCTTTATGACTTTACTGCTATTTTCACCTTTCAACATCATCACAACAGCACCTGCAACTTCACCCTCATCGTTGTAGGTCATAGCACCAAACCTTGTTGCATAGCCTATATTAACTTTAGCAACATCACGAACAAATAAGGGTGCTTCATTGTTTTTGGTTGTGATAGAAATGTTTTCAATATCGGCTATAGTTCCTACTAATCCTTCTGTTCTAATAAACAGAGTGGTCGGGCCTCGTTCAATATAAGCACCGCCTGTATTTTGATTGTTTCTTTGCAGGGCATTTAGTAAATCGGATAGTGTGATTCCGTAAGCATTTAATCTATCCGGCTTAACGGCCACTTCAAATTGTTTTAGTTTTCCACCAAAACTGCTGACTTCAGCTACACCTTTTACACTTAATAATTGTCGCCTAACGATCCAATCTTGTATAGTCCTCAGGTCTGTGAGTGTATATTTTTTCTCAAACCCTTTTTGAGGGCGAACCACATACTGATAGATTTCGCCTAATCCGGTTGAAATAGGTCCTAAAACAGGTATGCCAATGTCGGTTGGAATTTCAGATTGTATTTGCTGTAGCCGTTCATTGACTTGTTGTCGCGCCCAATAAATATCCACGTTATCATCAAAAACAATGGTAACAAGCGACAAGCCAAAACGGGAAAAGCTTCTCATTTCTTTGATTCCGGAAATATTACTATTGGCTTGTTCAATAGGGTAAGTTATCAACCTCTCTATGTCGGCTGCACCAAACGAGGGAGCCGTAGTGATAATTTGCACCTGATTATTGGTAATATCGGGGACAGCATCTATGGGAAGTTGTGTGGCTTGATATAACCCTGTTGCTACCAATGCTACTACCAGCATGGCCACAATGAGCTTATTTCGCACCGAAAATTCAATGATTTTTCTAAGCATTGCCAGATGAAATAATGATGACTAAATGGCTAAAAATGCAATCACATAAGATGGATATTCCTTTTAGCACAATAAAATCTAAGCGGAAAGTACCTTGCAATGAAAAATGTTACAACTCTGAGAAAGGGTTGATTTTCAATATTACACGTCTTTAAAAAAAGAAGAGTTAAACTGCAAGAAAAGAGGAATTAATCAACAACGAGGAGGTTGCCAAATTAGTGAAAGGTATCGAAAAGAATACTCGCCTGAATGGTGAAGAGTTACAGCTTGTGTTTCTTCAAAGAAAACTGATTTTACTGTCAATGGCATGAGATTCGGAACCGTATATGCCATGTATGCTAAAGCAGAATGAACCGGAACCTTAAAGGGTAATTGCATATCACGAGCATAATCGTTGTCATGCGGCTGTGGCTGACCATAGTGCATTTCCAAAAACTCGAGTAAAGAAATAGAATGATCTTCCTGTTGATGCTCTATAAAATGCTGAATGAGGACGGGCAATTTCAATAACTCAGCCATCTGTGTTGTTGAAAACAGATAAGCTGAAATAAAGAAGATAGCAATTGCCTTTTTCACCCAGCAAAGATAAATACTTGCTTGATCAAATTGTAACGGTATAAACGTTAAGAAATAAAAACAGGCTATCCGTTTGGGATAGCCTGCTTGATCAAATGCAGCAAGAATTTGATTATCTTCTACGTCCGAAATAATTTCCGGCACCTTTATCATTTCGTCCATCAGCACTACCCATACGATCCATTACTAAGCGGAAGCCAACTGTTGAACTACCTTGGTTTGCTTGCATAAAGCGGCGTGTTCCGGGAGACATCCAATAAGCACGATCATTCCAACTACCACCTTTAATCACGCGAGAGTCGTTATTAATAAGTGTAGTACGACCATAATCGTAAACAAATGCTGAGTCGCCATCAATATAGTTGCGAGCATCTGCATTGTGTACTAAGAAGCTTTCATTTCTTTTAGCTGCGATTTCTTCTGGAGTCATTTCGCGCTTTGTAAGATGTCCAAGGCTATCTTTTTCTTCTAAAGTATTGTCTTCAGCTACTCTACGATAAGTTTCAAAAACGTTACCACGGAATGGACGGAAACCAGCAGCATCTTGATAAGTAAGCGGACGATACACATCTAAAACCCACTCACTGACATTGCCAGCCATGTTGTATAATCCAAAAGCATTGGGCTTATAAGAGAACACAGGAGCAGGAATATCGGCATTATCATTCAATCCTCCGGCAACACCCATTACATCACCGGCACCCCGTTTAAAGTTTCCAAGAAATTCACCTTGCTCAGAATTACGCATACCGGAACGAGTATTTTGCTTGGGACCCCAAGGTAAAATGTTACGATCGGTAATAACCTCTTCACCACGGCGACGCTTAGTTTCTGGCTCTGGATTATTGCCAATCAAACCAAGTGCGGCATATTCCCATTCAGCTTCTGTTGGAAGACGATAATTGGGTAGCAAATAGCCATCTGCATAATTTAAGTTACGACGCTTTGAACCCGAAGGGTCTAAATCGCGCTTTTTAGCAAAGCCCGCAGCCCCTTCATACTGTCCACTTACGTAAGATTCTGTAGTATAAACGTCCTCATTTACTTGGTTAGGATTACGTTTCAACTTTCCGTTTTTAATCAGAATAAGTTCGTTTACACGGTCGCTGCGCCATTTAGCAAATTCATTTGCTTGATACCAATTTACGCCAACAACGGGATAATAATTGTAAGCAGCATGACGGAAATAGTATTGTACTAATGGCTCATTGTAAGCGAGTGCACGACGCCAAGATGTAGTGTCGGGTAAAGCTTTATTAACTTGCTCCGGATAGTCTGATCCATACGCACGTTGCAACCAGTAAACATATTCTCGGTAGTGCACGTTGGCAACTTCGGTTTCGTCCATATAGAATGAAGAAACAGAAACAGTACGCGGAAGTGCATTTCTTTCAGTGGTCAAATCTTCTTCAGTTTGCCCCATGGTAAAGCGTCCACCTTCAACAAATGTAAGTCCGGGGCCGGTTTGTTGACCCGGATAATTTGGCACATCGAATCCACCCAAACGCGGGTCGTTATAATCCCAACCTGTCGCTCGCGAAACGCCGATGGATTTGTTGTTTGATGAGCAAGCTGTGAAGAAGGTTGCTGCACCTACACACAATATGCTCAAGCCAATGAAAGTTCTTTTCATAATCAGTGAAAAATATTAGCTAACGTGTTTGATAATCTTAAAAGCGTTACAATGTTAGAGCATTCTTTTGAGAAAGTCAAGCGTTCACCCATTCAGTGCAAAAAAAAAGTGAAAAGTTTTTTTTGCCTATTCTATAATAATTTATTATGAATTGCGTTTACTCCTTTATAGATGCCAACAATAAGCGTAGCCCATAATATTTCTGTAATTTTGGTAAGATTGGTTGGAGCTATACCCTAAAAAACAAAAATTGACATGATGACAAAACTCCTAGTATTCTTTTCGTTCGTGCTGCTAAGTACTGCTTATGCTCGAGCAGAAGTTAGTGTACATTCCTTTGAAGTAAGCAATGCAGACGTAAAAAATGGCTTCGTCGTAGAAAGGATTTGGTTGAAAAATTTTGAGATGCCATCAATAAAAATGAGTAAGCCGCTTTTAATTGAAGCTATCGGTTTAACTAAACAAAATGTTGCAACTTCATTCGAGCAAATGGAAAGTGCACTTGGTATGGATAGAAAACGTCCGTTTGTATTTGTGAAAATTCCTGTTTTCATTAAGAGTACCAATGGTGTTCAACAGCTTCAATCTTTTTCTTTAGAAATTAAAGAATCAGACCAACCTACAAAGGTTGCCTTAAAGACTACAACTACCGCCCAAAGCGTGCTAGCAACAGGAACTTGGTATAAAATATCAGTAAAAGATAGAGGACTCTATAAAATAGACTATGATTTTCTGAAAAATAAATTAGGCATTGATCCCACGAACATTGATACCAGAAATATCAGATTGTATGGAAATGGCGGCACCATGCTTTATGAAGACAATGCGGTGCCTTATCCCGATGATTTAGTTGAAAATGCTATCGAAGTTCATGATGGTGGAGACAACAAGTTTGACCAGAATGATTTTGTTAATTTTTATGCTAACGGACCTTTAGAATGGGCAATGGATACGACTCAACATACCTTTCGCCACCGCTCAAACCTATATGAAGACAAGAGCTATTATTTCATTTCATTTGATAATGGAGTAGGCAAAAGAATACAATCGGAAGCAAGCTTGTCATCATCCAATGTCAGTGTAGGCACTTTTGATGATTATCAGGTTTATGAAAAGGACTTAGTCAACTTAGGAAAATTTGGAAAAAAATGGTGGGGTGAAGATTTTGGAGTAGATGGCGGAAAGCAATCCACGCGCACCTTTTCATTCAACACAATGAATAATGATACAGCCCTATTTCGAATTTCAATTGGTTCAAAAAGCCAAGCAAACAACAATAGTTTCAATATTGCAATTAATGGAAGCACTATTGCAAATGCCACTATTTATGGGGCAGCCAACAATGATATAGCTGTAGTTTCATACTATGGAGAATTTCGTGCCCCAACCATCGGCGGAGTTGCAAATGTTCAACTTACCTATTTACCAGGTGAATCTACCGCTCGTGGATATTTAGACTATATTGAAGTAATCAATAGACGACCCATTGCTTTAATAAACGGACTTACCGTTTTTCGGGATTGGAACAGTGTTGCAAACGGCAACATGGCTGCTTTCACGGTTCAGAATGCCAACGGGAATACCAATGTTTGGGACATCACTAATCCGTTGATACCTATTCGCATCAATGGCAACCTACAAGGATCTGTTTACAATTTCAATCGAGATGCCTCACAATTGCATCAATATGTAGCTTTTGATGGTTCTAATTTTAGCAAGCCTGAATTTGTTCAGAAAGTAGTAAATCAAAATTTGCATGGAACCGGTGTGTCGGATTTAATTATTGTTACTTACCCCGACTTTATGAACGGTGCCAATAAGTTGGCTGACTTTCATCGTCAACATGATGCAATGCGCGTAACCGTTGCTACTACCGATCAGGTGAATAATGAATTTGCCTCTGGATCGAATGATATTGGTGCTATCAGAAATTTTGTCAAAATGCTTTATAAAAATGCTGGCTCCGACACCACCAAAATGCCACGTCATTTATTGCTTTTAGGTGATGCGTCTTATGATTATAAAAATAGAGTTCCTAACAATTCAAATTATGTGCCTACTTACGAAACAGCAGAATCTGACGATGCAATCAACGGCTATTGCTCCGATGACTTCTTTGCATTTTTAGATGATTTTGAAAACATTGAAGGGATTCAACCCAACAGCAACTTAGCAATAGTGAATACGATGGATATCAGTGTTGGACGTTTACCTGTATCATCTGCCGATGCAGCCAATAAAATTGCCGATAAAATCATTAAATACGCCAGTGCTGCATCATTGGGTCCTTGGCGGCTTTCCACTACAATCATGGCTGATAATGGCGATGAAAATATTCACTTTGACGATGGTGAAGCTATGGACAGAACGATAAGTGGAAAGACTGACTTGTACAACGATACAAAGGTTTATATTTCTGCATTGCCAACCGTTTCAACACCCGGTGGTGTACGTTGCCCCGATGCCAATAAACTGATCAACGATCAAGTATTTAAAGGCACCTTTCTGATGAACTACAATGGACATGGAAGCCCAACTACTTTATCCGCTAAACGCATTTTGACACAAGATGATTTCAATAGCTGGAAAAATGACACCAAGCTACCCATTATGGTTACAGCAACTTGTACATTCAGCAAATATGATGATCCGGCACTGACTTCTGCGGGCGAATTGCTGGTTGTGAAACCAGATGGCGGAGCAATAGCCTTGCTCACAACTACTCAACTTGTATATCAATTTCTAAACCATCAACTGAATGTAAACTTTCTCGCAACTTTTTTTCAAAAAAACAACAGCTCATGGTTGACGTTTGGTGATGCTTTTAGAATGAGCAAAAATGCAACCTATATCTCTCCCCAAATGGATGTATTTACACGAAACAATTACAGAAAATTTGCACTTTTGGGAGACCCTGCTCTTATGCCTTCTTTCCCTCGATATAACGTAACCACTGACTCTATAATGAATGGCTATTCCGAAACCAAAACGGATACGATCAAAGCATTAGGCAAGTACAGTATCTCAGGAAGTGTCAAGGACGATAATGGTAATGTGATGTCAACTTTTAACGGTCGTGCCTACATCACCATTTATGACAAACCCGGAATTGCCAGTACGCTAACCGGACCACCACGTAATTTCCAAATACAGAATAGCATCATTTACAAAGGAAAGGCTACAATTACAAATGGACGCTTTGCATTTAGTTTCATTGCTCCCAAAGATTTAAACTATGATTTTGGCAAAGGAAAAATTAGCTACTATGCCGAAAACGGAATAACGGATGCTGCCGGCGCTGATACGAATACGAATGTAGGCGGTTTTTCGGATGTGGTAGTAGCTGATACGGATGGGCCACTAGTACAACCATTCATCAATGATAGCTTGTTTAAAGACGGAGGCATTACCGGAAGTAATACTACCTTATTTGTGAAATTATTTGACCAATCCGGCATCAATGTTTCGGGCAATGGAATTGGGCATAATCTTACCGCAGTGTTAGATGGTGATGTTGCCAATCCTTATGTTTTGAATGACTATTACGAAACTTCTCCAAATGATTATCAACACGGTTTTGTCAACTTTCCCATTACCGGTTTAAGTGAAGGCAAACACTCGCTGGTGGTAAAGGCATGGGATATGTTTAATAATTCAGGAGAAGGAACCGTAAATTTTGTAGTGATCAATGGGCAAATCGTTCAGATTAACAATTTGATGTCATACCCCAATCCATTTCACGACAAAACTCATTTTGTTTTTGAACACAACCATCCGGGTGAAGAACTAAAAGTACAAATAAATATTTTTAGCACTTCCGGCTATTTGGTGCGTACGTTAGAAGATGTTTTCACACCTTCCGGTAGCCGTAGTAATGAAATCATTTGGGATGGCACCAGCAATAATGGCGCACAAGCACCTGCTGGACTATATGTGTATAAATTATCCATAACAACTATACAAGGAATTCAAGCTACTGCATACCAAAAATTAGTGTTGATACGTTAGTTGACTGTTGATGAACACTACCGATTAGCATATTGCCGGAACAAAATGTTCATTCAGCTCAATAATTAAATACCTTTGCAAAACTTTTTAATAAACGAATACAGAATGGCAAAACACTTTGCTCTTATTGGTTTGGGATTATTAACGGGTCTAACCAACGAAGCATTGGCTCAGAAATCCAATGTTAATGGCTCCAACATCAATACTATCACTACGGCAGTTCCTTTTCTTCGAATCTCACCCGATGCTCGTTCCGGAGCTATGGGAGATATCGGCTTGGCAATATCCCCCGATGCCAATGCTCAATATTGGAATGTAGCCAAAATGCCTTTTACACCTAAGAAGTTTGGTGTGTCCTTTACTTATACACCCTGGTTAAAAGATCTTGTTCCAGACATTTGGCTGGGATATGTATCCGGCTATATGAAGTTTGGACAAAACGACGAACAAGCCATCAGTGCATCACTGCGATACTTTTCTTTAGGCGACATCAGCTTTACCAATGATGTGGGCGATGCAACAGGTACCGGTAAACCTCGAGAATTTGCTTTTGACGCAGGATATTCTCGAAAGCTGTCTGAAAATCTTTCCGTTGGATTAAGCCTTCGTTATATTCGCTCTGCACTTGCAGTAGGATACAGTGGTAATTCTGATGTGAAACCGGGCAATGCCTTTGCTGCCGACCTTGGTGTTTATTATACCAAAAACAAAGAAATTGATGAATTTCGTTCTGATAATTTCAGTTTTGGAGCCGTATTAAGCAATGTAGGATCAAAAATTTATTATACATCTACTCGACGCGATTTCATCCCCATAAACCTCGGCTTAGGTGTTGCTTATACAAAGTCGTTGGATGAATATAACAAGGTAACTATCGGCTTAGACTTTAATAAATTGTTGGTACCTACCCCCAAAGACACAAGCTCCACCGGAACACCTAAGTACTATATCCCTGAAAAGTCTGTAGTTTCCGGTATGTTGGGATCCTTTGCCGATGCGCCTTTTAGCGAAGAGTTGCGCGAAATTCAAATTTCTGTGGGAGCAGAATATTGGTATCAAAACCAATTCGCTTTACGTGCTGGGTATTTTTATGAAGATAGAACAAAGGGCGATCGCAAATATCTTACCGTTGGTTTGGGCGTAAAATTGAATGTCTTTACTTTAAATGGAGCTTATTTAATTCCATCGGGTAGTGGCATCAATCGCAATCCTTTATCTAACACTTTCCGTTTCTCCTTGTTGTTTGATTTTAATGAGTTTAAAAAGTCAGACAGCGGGGATTAATCCTTGCCAAGATCAAAAAATAGCAAAGCATTCGAAATTTTTTTGAACGCTTTTTTATTGAAACAGTAAAATAAAAATTAGACCATCTTTAGCCTAAATGGATGAAACATTTTTTACGTAAAATAACTATGGTTAGTCTTTTGAAATCAACTTTTGCACTGAAGAAATGGACACAAATCGAAATAGAAAAATAGTGCTGATACCCATTACCATTAGGACACTCAACTGAACTAACCACGACCAAGGCAAAATTTTTACCCCATAGCCGAAGGCAATCAATAATAAGGCGAAAAATAAAAATGAAAGCGTCCAACGTAAATTTCTACGAAGCTGCGTTTGCCTTGTAGCGAAAAGAATAAAGCATAAAGCTAAGGTTGACTGAGTAATAAATGCTGCAAAAGCCGCGCCTATAGCAGCAAGCAAAGGAATAAGCCAAAAGTTTAGTGATAGATTTACAACTACGCCCAAAAGTGCAATTCGATTCAATAGTTTTAGGTCGCCATTGGCTGTCAATAAAGTAGAATATACATTAGACAAGCTATAAGCCGGAAAAGCAATCATTAGAAATACGAAAACAACAATACTATCGCCAGTTGCATTTTTATAAAGCAGGTGCATAATGTCTTCACAGAAATAGATAGCGGCAACAGAAACCAACAAGGAAACAGGAAGCAGTAAATTGACACACAGTTGAACAATAGGTTGAACCGATTTTTTTTCAGCAAGCATTCTCCCAAAAATGGGAAGCAACATACCGGCAAACATGAGCCCAAACATGTTACCGACATCCAATAAACGATAAGCAGCAGCATAAATTCCTGCTTGTTCATCATTCGTAAGCCTTTCTATCAACAAAGTGTCTGCACGAGTATAAACAGACATCAAAAATATCAAAGAAGCATAGGGCAAAGTGGTGCGTATGATAGATATAATTCGTTTCCTGTCGAAAGTAAAATGTAAGCGCACATCAGAAATTCTTTTTAATAAAAATAAGCCCAGCAAAATGGCAAACGAATAACAAACTATCTGTGCACCAATAAACCATTCAATTTTGAAATGAGCAGCCGTCGTAGGATACCAAAGCAAAAATCCACAAAGCATAATCATCAATAACCGATCAGAAATAGACAGCAACCCATCTACTTTAAAACGATGCAGTCCTGAAGCATTACTTCTAATAAACAACATCAGCGATGCCAAAGTTTGAATAGATAAAACCCCTAACAACATAGCCAATTGCCATCCTCGATAACCTAATAAAAAACCTATACAGAAAACAATAGAAAAGTATAGTAAACTTAAAATCATTCTGGCACTTAACATGGCTGGGAAAAGAACCCTAAGACGACGAGGATTTTGAGCTAATGCCGTACTATTATAGTTGCTAATGCCAAAATCTAATAGAATTTGAAATACTAATCCCAAATTCATTAATGCCTGATACATGCCGTATGATGCGTGCCCCACTTTGTTTTGAACAGTCCGGTCTATCATAAAAATCCATAAGGGTTTGATGAGCAGATTGAGCGATACGATAAACAATAAATTTTTAGCAAAAAAGCGGCGCATATTCCTAAAAAGTTTGGGAAAACCTGTACGATGTAAAAGTATATTTTTGTACGTCAATGCGCATTGCTGTCAATACAAGATTACTGCTGAAAGGAAAACTGGAAGGAATTGGTTGGTACACCCACGAAACGCTCAAGCGAATTGTTGCCCAACATCCCGAACATGAGTTTATCTTTTTTTTCGATCGTCCGTTTGATCCTTCTTTCATTTTTGCTCCCAATATTCGACCGGTTATTGTTGGTCCTCAGGCTCGACATCCCATTCTGTTTTATACTTGGTTTGAAATAAGCCTTCCTTTATTGTTGCGTAAATACAAAGTAGATCTCTTTCTCTCACAAGACGGCATGATGTCTTTACGCACCAAAGTGCCTACCTGCTTGGTTATGCACGATTTGGCTTTCGAGCATTTTACTGACCATATCAAATCCAGCCACAAGTTTTTTTATCGAAAATATTCGCCCCTTTACGCTCAAAAAGCTAAACGAATAGTTACCGTATCAGAGTTTTCAAAGGCTGATATTGCGCAGCGATACCGTGTGCCTCCAGAAAAAATTGATGTGTCTTACAATGGAGCACATACTGAATACAAACCGTTGACTTGGGACGAACGAGAGGCTGTAAAACGTCAATATACAGCGGGATGTGAATATTTTGTGTATGCCGGAGCTTTGCACCCACGCAAAAACATTCTCAACCTCCTAAAAGCATTTATAGCGTTTAAAAAAAGACAGCGTAGCAACATGAAATTAGTGTTGGTAGGCAGACTGGCGTGGAAGTATGAGGAAATAGAAACGATGCGTGAAACCATGCCTTTTAAAGAAGATGTAAAATGGACAGGATATCTGAATGTGACAGATTTAGCAAAAGTGATTGGTGGTGCCTATGCGCTGACTTATGTTTCGCTTTTCGAAGGTTTTGGCATTCCGATTTTGGAAGCCTTACAATGTCATGTACCGGCTATCATCAGCAATACATCTTCTATGCCGGAAGTGGGCGGTGAAGCAGCTTTGCTGGTGAATCCAAACGATATTGATGACATAGCTGCTAAGATGGAGCAAATCTATAAAGACGAAATCCTACGAGCTCGACTGATATCAGCTGCTCCTACACAAGTAGCAAAATTCAATTGGGATAAGACGGCTGCCGTACTTTGGCAGAGCATGATGAGCTGTGTGTAATAAAACTATGGAAAGCACATAAAAAATGATAACAATCTGCAAGTATGCAAATCGAATGTATGAGCTGAAAATAGAAAAGGGGGAAAATATCGGGTGGCTATTTATTGCTTTATGGTTGGCTGCAGTGCTCGTTTATAGCCCATCTTTTCATTCCGGTTATGTTGCTGAATTTATCAACTATCTTCAAAGTTATTCAAATAATACTTTTACATAGTGTTGCATTTGTAGCTTGAATTCAGCAACTCTATACAGTTTTATCATACAACATGAACACGCCTTATGATGGTGCACACGTAACAGTATTAGATAGCAACACTTTGAAGGTTACACTCAATCAATGGGGTAGTTGGTGGATGTATAACTATCATGGTGCTAAAAGTTATGAAAATGATTTATTTCGAGTAGAAATAACAGATGTTGGCCACGAGTATATACTTCATCTTAAAGCTCATTCTAAAAATATAGCAATTCTATTTCAGCATGGAGATTGGTGGTCTCAAGTAAATTTAAATAGAATGGGTGAACAATGGTAACGGCTTTGAAATTAAACAATATCATTGTTTAAATACTTTGCAACTATTTCGATCTTGAATTTAGGGGCAGCAATAAAAATTTCATCTTTTAGAAAAAATGTTTTGCAATAAACTTTGACAGTTCTTTCCCAATTTCAATCATATATTACCATTAGCTTTTCAGAGCCGTCTGCTTCGTGAAAAGCAATAAATAGGCTAATATAAAAAGTAAAGAAGTAGCAGTAGATGCAATAATTTTCAATAACAAATAACCAATGTTAGAAAAGTTCCAAAGTTCAACAGTAAAGAAAATAGAATGATGGATAAGAATCAAAAAGGCACAATAAGTTAAAAAAGGTACCCAACCCATATTTTTTACTCCGGGCGATTGATTCGGATATTCTGATAAATGTTTGGGTAATAAAGCACTCAAAACGTTGGTTCGCAAATAGGCAATCAATACGGTTGCACAAGCATGAATACCCGCAGTGTTCATAAATGTGTCCATGGTAAGTCCGGTAGCAAATCCACAAAGTAATAAGAGCCAAACCGGCGTTTCAAACGGCAACAACAAGATGAAAAGGGGATAGATATAGGGAATAAAAACGGGAAATCCGGCGGGTTGCGACCACCAGCGAAGTGTAATTTTATTCAACACCAAAACCTGTATCAAGATGATGATGCAAAAGCGCAAAAAGTTTTTTAAGTAGTCGCTCATTTTGCCTTTTTGGTTGAATCTTGTAGTTCTCTTCGTTCATCTAACAACGTGTTTTCTATCACATACACATATTGCAGATTGCGAAAGTTAGTAGCACTTTTCAAATAAAGCACTTGAATGTTGTTTTTCTTATTGATGCGCATTCGATCTACGGTGCCTATCAAAATGCCCGGTGGAAAAAAAGAATAGCTGGTAGTGAACACACTATCACCTCTATAAACTTTCAACTCCTTAGGAATATCTTCTAAAATAAGCACATCGGGTTTGCCATCGTCCCACATCACCGAGCCCATTGTTCCGTCTTTCAAACGCGCACTCAGCTTGCGTTTTACATTAAGCACAGAAAGAATGCTGGCAAAATTGTTTGAAACATTGATTACTTCTCCCACTACACCGGTGCTGGAAATAACGGCCATGTGGCGTTTTATACCTTGATTTGATCCACGATTGATGGTGATGTAATTATTTTCAGACGTTACAGAATTATTGACCACTCGAGCATTTCGATATACATAATTTGCAAACCGAACAATATGTGTAGTGTCATTATCAAGGGTTATTTTTCGTTGAACAGAACTATCTTTTAGCGTGTCCACTCCTTGAGTTTGAGCTAATGCTATTCTTAATCGGATATTTTCATTAATCAGACTGTCATTCATTCGTTTTAATCCAAAATAATAGACAACATCTTCACGCTTTTGATAGACAATACCCGCTATGGTATTAGCTGAACTGAGCAATGCATTTCCTTGCAAAGTATTGGTACGAGCAATCAATACAAAACAAATAATCTCCAACGTTAGAAAGAGAATCAGGTTAAAAAATCGGCGAACAAATAAAATGAAATTGCGCAACTGTTTAGTTCTGATTTTTGCTCATTACCTGAAAAACAAATCTACTTATCACAAACAAATCATCCATCAAATACAATTACCGATTTAAGACTTGACGGAGATGATTTAAATTTACTTCATCAAAAATGGTTGCATTTTTGAAATATTTTTCAATGCCATGCCGGTGCCGCGAACAACAGCACGTAGCGGATCTTCTGCAACATGAACAGGCAACTTTATTTTGTGAGAAATGCGCTTATCTAATCCGCGAAGTAAAGCACCGCCACCCGTCAAATACAACCCTCGACGATAAATATCGGCAGCCAATTCAGGCGGAGTACTTTCTAAGGCTTTCAGGATAGCTTCTTCTATTTTGAAAATAGATTTATCTAACGCCTCCGCTACTTCTTGATAAGCCACCATTATTTGCTTAGGAATGCCGGTTACTAAATCACGTCCATTTACGGGAATATCATCCGGCGCATCATCTAAATCTTTCAAAGCCGAGCCAACATGAATTTTTATTTGTTCAGCGGTGCGTTCTCCTATCATCAAACTATGATAGCGACGCATAGCTTCCATGATATCGGCAGTAAATTCATCTCCGGCAATTCGCACAGATTGATCACAAACAATACCCGACAAAGCAATCACAGAAATGCCCGTAGTACCGCCACCAATATCAATAATCATATTGCCTGTAGGCTCTTCTACATCTATACCAATGCCTAAAGCTGCCGCCATAGGCTCATGAATCATATAAACCTCTTTGGCTCCAGCTTGTTCAGCACTATCACGCACTGCACGCTTTTCCACTTCAGTAATAGAAGATGGAATACAAATTACCATTTTCCAACTGGGCGGAAACAACGGTTTTTTAGGATAAACCAATTTAATCATTTCACGCAACATCCCCTCAGCTGCATTGAAGTCTGCAATCACACCATCTTTCAACGGACGAATCGTTTTCAAATTTTCGTGCGTTTTTTCGTGCATCATCATGGCCTTTTTTCCTACGGCCACTATCTTATTGGAAATCCGATCAATAGCCACAATTGATGGTTCATCTACTACTACTTGATCATTGTGAATAATCAGTGTGTTAGCGGTGCCAAGATCAATGGCTATCTCCTGCGTCAGAAAGCTAAACAATCCCATAATATATCTAAATCGGGGGCTATTTTTTTTAAAGGTTGGGCAAAGTTGCCAAAAAAGGTTGGAATTGGTTCTGTTTTTTTATAATTTTTCTAAAGACAAGATATTTTTCTTAAACCCATAGTCAGGAATAACAAATTGCGCTGAAATTGTGTAAATAAATGAAAAAAATGTTTCAAAAAAAGCATATTTCTCTTACCTTCGCGCCTCAGGCGTTGAGCCTGTACACTGCACCTGCTGCACAACACTTGCTCAGCGTTTCAAGAGGGATACTCGTTCTTCTTTTTTGCTAACAAACCATTTTGTTTTCCACATGCCGCGCGACAATTCCATTAAAACGGTACTCATTATTGGGTCCGGGCCTATTATTATTGGTCAGGCTTGCGAATTTGACTATTCCGGATCTCAAGCTGCCAGAAGCTTACGAGAAGAAGGAATAAAAGTAATTCTGATCAACTCCAACCCTGCAACTATCATGACCGATCCTATAGTTGCTGATCGAGTATATCTTTTACCGCTTACGGTTGAAAGCATAGAACAAATTTTGGAGGAAAATGAAATAGATGCCGTATTACCCACCATGGGTGGACAAACCGCACTAAATCTGGCCAAAGAAGTTGATGAATTGGGCATTTGGGAACAACACCAAGTGCGATTGATAGGTGTGGATATAAAAGCGATAGACAAGGCTGAAGATCGTGAACAGTTTCGCCAATGGATGTTAGAGCTGGGTGTGCCCGTAGCACAAGCAAGAATAGCCAATTCATTGTTAGAAGGCAAAGAAACTGCACAACATATCGGACTACCCATTGTGCTTCGTCCATCATTTACTTTAGGTGGAACCGGTGGCGGATTAGTCTTTAAAAAAGAAGAGCTGGAACCTGCTTTGGAACGAGCTTTGACAGCTTCCCCCATTCATGAAGTGTTGGTAGAAAAAGCAGTGATGGGTTGGAAAGAATTTGAATTAGAATTGCTTCGAGATGCAGCAGATAATGTGGTCATCATTTGCACAGTAGAAAACTTTGATCCGATGGGGATTCATACCGGCGATAGCATCACTGTTGCACCGGCAATGACTCTTAGCGATACCGCATTTCAATTGATGCGAAATACAGCTCAAAAGATGATGCGCGACTTAGGCAATTTTGCAGGCGGATGTAATGTGCAGTTTGCACTAAACCCTGAAACCGAAGAAATCATAGCTATTGAAATCAATCCGCGTGTCAGTCGTTCATCTGCTTTAGCTTCAAAGGCTACCGGATATCCTATCGCTAAAATCGCCGCTAAATTAGCTATAGGATATACATTAGACGAACTAAAAAACCCAATTATACAAACCACCTCAGCCTTCTTTGAACCGGCATTAGATTATGTAATCGTAAAAATGCCTCGTTGGAACTTTGATAAATTTAAAGGAGCCGATGATACGCTTGGTTTTCAAATGAAATCAGTAGGTGAAGTAATGGCAATTGGCCGCACCTTCCCCGAAGCCTTACAAAAAGCATGTCAAAGCCTCGAAAACAATGCCACCGGACTTTCGCATATCAGCTCCAGTCGCTTAAAGCCGGAAGATCTGATGGAAACGTTGAAACGTCCTCAATGGGATCGAATATTCCGAATCAAAGAAGCCATAGCCGCCGGCGTTTCTATAAAAACTTTACGAGAACTAACACAAATTGATCGTTGGTTTTTATATCAAATACAAGACATCGTAAACCTTGAAGATAAGCTTCGACAAGCAAAACACTTAGACAACATTGACACTGAATTAATGTGGGAAGCTAAGGAAATGGGCTTTAGTGATGAACAAATTGCTGATCAGGTGCGAGATTGCTCCGCCGAAGAAGTTTATGAGTACCGTAAAAAATTAGGCATCACAAGAGTCTATAAAATGGTGGACACATGTAGTGCGGAATTTGAAGCAAAGACACCCTATTTCTACAGCACGTTCGAAAAGAAAGCTTTAGATGAAAATACTGAAAATATTCTTCAAAATGAAAGTCGTTTACAGAACAAGAAAAAAATAGTAGTACTTGGTTCCGGACCTAATCGTATCGGACAAGGTATTGAATTTGACTATTGCTGTACTCACGGCTTATTGGCCGCAAAAGAATGCGGCTATGAAGCCATCATGGTGAATTGCAATCCAGAAACGGTTTCTACTGATTTTGATATCGCTGACAAACTTTATTTTGAACCTGTTTACTGGGAGCATTTGTGGGAAATTATTGAGCATGAAAAACCGCATGGAGTAATAGTTCAATTAGGTGGACAAACAGCCCTCAAACTCGCTCAACGCCTTCATGAAAAAGGCGTTCGAATCATTGGAACATCTTTCGACAACATGGATATTGCCGAAGATCGTGGCCGCTTTAGCGACATGCTCAAAGCATTAGATATCCCCTATCCACGTTACGGCACTGCCTTTACAACCGATGAAGCCATTGAAGTTGCCAACAAAGTTGGATATCCCGTTTTAGTGCGCCCATCCTACGTTTTAGGTGGACAAAGAATGCGCATTGTGATCAATGATGACGAGTTGGAAAAAAGTGTTTTGAGCCTTTTGAAACATCTGCCGGGCAACAAAATATTGATTGACCACTTTTTAGATCGTTGTCAAGAAGCAGAAATTGATGCCATTTGCGATGGAGATGATGTTCACATTATGGGCATCATGGAGCATATTGAGCCGGCCGGAATTCATAGTGGTGATAGCCATTCCGTTTTACCAGTTTTCAATTTACCTCCATTAGTGGTTGATGAAATGGTAGAAACCGCACGGAAGATAGCTTTAGCCCTAAACATAAGAGGGCTGATCAATATCCAATATGCTATTAAAGACGGCAAAGTATATGTGATAGAAGCAAACCCACGCGCCAGTCGTACTACACCCTTCATTGCTAAAGCTTATGGCGTTCCTTATTTAAATATTGCCACTAAAGTTATGCTGGGCGAAAACAAATTGAAAGACTTTAAGGTGGTGCAGAAGTTAGATGGATTTGCAGTTAAAGAACCGGTCTTTTCCTTTAATAAATTTCCCAACGTGAATAAAGAGTTAGGCCCCGAAATGAAAAGCACAGGCGAAGCCATCCGCTTCATCAAAAACCTTCGCGATCCGTGGTTTAGAACTTTATATAAAGAACGAAGTATGCACTTAAGCCGATAATCCCGCTCAGACTAATAATTATCTAAACGCTTCAATTTTAATGGAAGCGTTTTTTTGTGGAATGAAGAGATGCCTTTTGTTGCTGTTTTCTTAACCCTCTAAGTGAATTGAGATCACGATCATACGTGTATGCAGCTCGTCAATAGCGTTGGTTAGTGGTATGTTTTTATCGTGGTAAATTTGATTGCCTAATCCTTGACTTAATTTTATTTCCGGAGAAAAAATAAAATTAGGATAGTAGAACTCAAAACCAACACCTATTTCATAGCCAAGATCCACAGGTTTCACCTTCATCCATTCATCAGATCGGCGCGAACGTGCATTAGCAGCTAAATCATAATCAAACTTACCACCTAACATACCGTAAAAACGAAAATTGCGAATACGATCACTTTTAAACTTAACCTGCAGGGGAAGATGTAAATAAATAGATTCAATGCTACGGCTTGATGTGCTATCGTTGGGCGACATAGTCATTGTCAATCGCTTGTCGGCAAAGCTGAGCGAAGGAATAAATCGAAGATCAATGAATTTATTAATCCGCAAGTTTGCCATTAGCCCCAAATTGAAGCCCGGACTCCATTTGGGCTGAATAGACTTAAAGGTATCGCTATTGACAAATGACTGTGTGTATGTAATTCTGTATTGAGAAAAATTTGCCCCAAAAGTGATACCGAAATAGTAAAGTTTATCATCGTGTTCCGGCATATTAATAATGCGCCTTTGAGCACCCGCAGTATAATAAAGACTGAGCAAAGCGAGCAAACAAACAATCTTAAAACGCATTTTCTGAAATTGCTTTTTTAATAAAACACAGTGGGGCGAAGATACAGTATGTGTCCATAAATTTTTTACAAACTCCTCTTTTCAAAATGAACTTTTAAAACACCATTTTTTGTAAGTTGCTACTAAAGAAAACTATCATGTGGCAAGAAATTGATCATGCGCTCTATCAAAAAAGAACGTTCAAAAACTTTTCAGAAGCATTTGGCTTTATGGCTCGTGTAGCCTTATTAGCCGAACAACAACACCATCATCCACGTTGGACAAATGTTTGGAATACAGTAGAAATTTGGTTGACTACACATGATGCCGGTGATCGAGTAACAGAAAAAGATCGTTTGTTAGCAAAAGCTATTGATCAATTATAATAAACGATTGCCCGCTATTGAAGTAATTACTAAGGGTATTTTATTAACTACTTGTCTGCTCGTTTACCTTAAAGAAAAGTTATTTAATACCCTTATAGCCAAAATTAATAGAGAAAATGGATGTACGTACATACATTTGCATCGAAATCACAAAACTATTGAATCAATGAAGAAATTTTTGCTTATCGGTGCATTAGCCACAGCAAGCCTTACCCAAGCACAAACCACCAATTGGGCGTTAGACAAATCACATTCCGGTGTGAAATTCACCGTAAAACATTTAGTTATCTCCGAAGTAGAGGGTTCCTTTAAAGTATTTAACGGTTCAATTGCCAGTGCTACACCGGATTTTAATAATGCTAAAGTTGATTTTTCAGTAGATGTAAATAGCATTAATACAGATGAGCCTAAGCGAGATGCCCATTTGAAAGGTGATGATTTTTTCAATGCCGAGAAATTTCCAGAGATGAAATTTTCAAGTACTTCTTTTAAAAAGGTAAAGGGAAATGCTTATGTAATGGAAGGAAATCTAACTATTCGTGATATCACAAAAAAAGTTAGGTTTGCAGTTGTATATGGCGGAACCATAAAAGACCCTTGGGGAAATACTAAGGCAGGCTTCAAGGCTTCTGGAAAAATCAACAGAAAAGAGTTTGGACTAAAATGGAATAATCTTACAGAGGCAGGCGGTGCCGTTGTTGGTGATGAAGTTAAAATGCTTATCAATGTTGAATTTGCTCAAGCAAAAGCTTCTTAATGCAATCAATTATAATATTTATCTTGAAATCCGCTTTGAAAAAGGCGGATTTTTTTTGCTATTACAAGATTAATTTTTCAGAATAACTGAAAGGATTAGTCTTCTAAGGTAGAAAAACCAAAAAGAAATATTCACAAATATTAATGTATTTTCTTAGCATGTGTAAAATTTAGAAATGTAAAAATAACTCAACTACTCTACGGAACTAATTAAAGTAAAATAACTCAACTTTCGCTTAAAACCATCTGCATACTTATCTCAAAGCCTTGTCATGAAAACAATCATCAACACTCATCTTATATACACTTTGATGTATTTTATCGTATAATGAGCTGATTTATTTTTTTTATAAGAGTAGAAAAGATTAAATCATAAATGTGAAGGAAAGACGTTCTACCAACTAAATTTGTATATTGCTCGCTCATCGGGTCTATAAAACTGAAAGTAGGAAAATCTATCATGTCAGTAAAAATCTTCAAGAGGATTATTGTTGCATTAACATTAGTGTTAGTTGGCATTTTTTGGATTTTCGCAGGAAAAAAATCAGAGATATTTCATGGCGATACGCTGGGCTATTACATGTATTTGCCTTCTACCTTTATTTATCACAACCTTAAAACAGTAGAAGAAACACCCATAGCCGACGATTTTCCTGAAAATACGAAATCCAGCTTTCGAAATTTGAAAAATAATGGGTTTGTATCGCCAATTGGCTACAAGTTGAACCAATATACTTATGGTGTTGCATTAATGGAAGCCCCCTTTTTCTTTTTAGCTCATGGATATGAGAAATTAAGCCATAAAAGCGCAAACGGATACACATCAAGTTACATCAATTCAATAAAAATATCTGCAATTATTTATGCGTTTTTGGGGTTGCTATTTGTTTATCGAATTCTAAATGAATATTTTGATGAATTAGCTTCATTATTAGTCACCGCGCTAACACTTTTAGCTACAAATCTTTTATGGTTTACTTTTTATCAGGCTGGCATGTCGCATGTGCCCTTATTTTTCCTTTGGTCAGTTGCTATTTGGCTCAGTATAAGATTATATATTAATCCACGCCCGGCCTTGTTTCTAATGTTAGGTTTTGTATGTGGATTGATTACTTTAATTCGCCCCACAGACATTTTATGTTTGCTTATTCCATTGTTGTATCAGGTTTACAATCGTGAAACATTCGTACAGCGTTTTAATTTTTTGATGGCAAATTGGAAGAATTTACTCTTATTTATTCTTTTCTTCCTTTTGCCAATAGTTCCGCAAATGTTTTATTGGAAAGCTTTAGCAGGATCTTATCTATTCTACAGCTATGGAAATCAAAGTTTTGATTGGTTACATCCTAAGCTTATAGAAGGATTATTTATGGCATCTAATGGGTGGTTATTTTATTCGCCCATTATGATTTTTTCAATCATGGGCATGTTTTTATTTAAGACTATGAAGCCCTGGTTAGGGGTTTTATGGACATTAGTACCGTTGTATATTTATGTTACTTATTGTTGGTATTGTTATAATTATATCAATGGTTTTGGTTCACGCCCAATGATTGATATATATCCGCTATTAGCAATTCCACTTGCTGCATACCTGGTAACTCTTTCCAAACGATTTTTTGTGTTTAAACTTTTTACAACATTTCTATGTTTGTTTTTCGTTGCTGCCAATTTTTCTTATAGTGCACAGCAAGCAAATGGATTATTGTTTAGCGAAGAGTCGAGCATGAGATATAATTGGCAAATTCTTTTCAAGCCCCATATCAATTATAATGATTTGGTGGTTTTGGATAACAATGAAAAGCAGCCCGATCTTTGCAAAATCAGAAAATATAAAAGTTTAGTTTGCTATCCTACCCATGATTCGTTGTCTGATCACTATGTAAAAACTCAATCAGGGCATTATGCTTATCACATGGTTACAGAAGAATTTTTGCCAAATTCTATTTCTATTGTTTATGATACGGCAATTTTTCATGATGCTACATGGATTAAATGTAGCGGCAATTTTATGATACCCTATTTTGTTGATCATTATCGTCAACATCAAATGATATTTACTATTGATCGTGGCGAAAAAAACATCAAGTGGGAACCCTGCAAAATAGACACTAAAATTGGGTTAGCAGATAGCAGCTGTGGGCATCTGAACGATATTACCATACATCATGTGGAAACAAACAAATGGGCTCCCGTATATTATTTTGTACGCCTGCCTAAACGAATCCAACAAGGTGATGTTATTAAACTAAACATTTGGAATATTGGCAAGATTGAGTTGTTTGTTGACAACCTTTGTATGGATCTTTATCGTTGATAAAAGCCAATAAATCATTTGGTAAGAAACAGGTTTCTATTTTCCCCTTTTTCTAAAACCTTAACTCATTTGTATCGGGAATTATCATTTTTAACCGCCCATCCATTCTCGTCGTGCTTCTGCAAAACTACTTGGTGTTTCATACAATCGAACAAACTCTACCTGTAAATCATACTGCTTAGAACTAAGGTGTGTATTCATTTGTTCGTAAAGCCACACCACCATATTTTCGGCTGTGGTGTTCATTTTAGGTAAGGAAGTGTTGAGATAACGATGATCGAGAAGCGGTTCCAAATGTTGCTTCCAAATGGTTTTAATTTCGGTAAAATCTATAACAATTCCGGCATCATCCGTCAAGCCCGAAATTCCAAATACTACGCGATAAGTATGTCCATGCAAATGACTACATTGACCGGCATATCCATGTAAATGATGCGCTGCATCAAACCGAAATTCTTTGCTGACTAATACACGTTTTTGATGGTATCGTAATTCATGGGAAAATATGTCCTTTCCTAACTGTTGCACTTCAATTGGCAAATCATATCCTCGATCTTTAGCTTCCATTGTTTTCGGAATTACGTTTTCGAATGCCAAAATTCACCAAAAAAACACCGGAAAATATCAAAATAGTAGCAACGATTTTGATGACGGTTAATGTTTCTCCCAAAAAAAGCATCGAAATAACGGCAGCAAAGATAGGCTGTAAATAAATGTAAGCACCGGCAGTTGCGGGACTCAAATGTTGGAGTGCAAAAATATTCCACAAATACGTAAAGAATGTAACACAAATTACAATAAAGGCAACCGCTGTGAAGTCTATTAAAGTAAACTTACCCCAATCAATTTGTAAAAACGAAGGAAGCCCAAAAGGTAAGGAGAAGAGAAAGCCGAATAAAAACACCCATCGTATAACTATTATTGGACGATATCGCACCATTAAAGGCTTAATGATGACAAGATAAATAGCATAAGATGCTGCATTCAGCAAAACTAAAAGATCACCCATCGTCGAACTTCCGGTAATGGTAATTTCTTTACCTGCACTCATCAGCAAAAATGCGCCCCCAATGCCTATTGCCAACCCTATTCCTTTTTGAAAGCTGAGTCGTTCTTTTAAAACAAAAAGCGAAATAATTGAAATCAACAATGGGGTACTCATCATAATGAGCGATGCGTGAATAGGAAAGGTCAGATTTAACCCCGCAAAAAAGAGCATTTGGTTTAGTGCAACTCCAAATAGCCCTCCAAGAATCAATATTTTCCAATCTTTTCGTTCAATTTTTGTTCGAAAATTATTTCCACCTGCAATACTCAACCAAAATAGAATGGTCACTACACTGATCCGAATAAAAATAAACCCCAAAGGCTCAATCAGCCTTGGCATAACAGATTTGGCAACTGTAAAACCCGCACCATAAAAGAGATTAGCACCTAAAAGAGCAAGATGTGCGGTTAATTTTTTGTTCAAGTGAGCTTTAATTTATGGTAGAAATCCAATGTGATAATACGGCACGATGACGCTGAAAAGAGTCCTTAAAATCAGGTTGCAAAAATGAAAAATCCCGGGCAGTTGCAAGTTGTTTTTTAAGGTTTATATCATTCTGAGAAACGTGAAAAAACACACCTGTTCGATGTAGGTGTTTAGCTAAATATAACTGTTCTGTTTGACCGGGCGTAGGTATAACAATAGCAGGCTTTTTTAAGGCAACCAAATCCATCAGGGTAGAATAACCACTTCGACAAATAACTAAGCTAGCTTCATTAAGAACGGGAAGTAATTCCGAATACGTTAATAGCTTTCTATACGTTATATGCTCTGGAATTTGAAAAGGAGTAGGGGCTGAGCTGCTTCCTTCCACAAAAACAATAGGTTGCTGAATTTGTAAAACCTCCTTCCAAAGTCGCTCAGACAAAATGGAACGCTGTGGTTCGGGACCCGAGAGCAAAACCAGCAAGTGCTTTTGAAAGAAGGATGCTTGTGGTTCAAATTGAGAAAGCAAGCCAATATAGGTAGTACAATTAGGCAGTGAAGCAGGATGAGCTAAATCACCGCTTAGATTGATTCCTGAAGGTTCATCCACAACCCAACAGGAAGAAAAACGATTAATAAATCGGTAATGAAGTTTTTGCAATAGCGAATCTGAAAGCCTCCCCAACCCGGTTTTTATTTGTAATTGATGTGTGATCAAGACGGAAGGGATTTGTGCATGATGCAAACCATACCGATTGTCAGATAAGATACCATCAATGTGCCGTTCTAATACAATTTTTTTGAGCCATTGATGTTCATCTTTCACTTTTTGAATCAAAGCAGGCATTTGCTTCAGCAATGCAGGCAGAAGCATAGAAGGATGAGTAGCATAACGAACCTGGTAGCCATCAAGATGGATAGTTTCTATACCCCCAATGCTTTTCTTGATATAATCCTGTTGCCATTCATTTCCTGCAAATACAGGATGGCAGCCGCTTTCCATCAAAAAGCGAATAAGCGGAACACAACGTGTAGTGTGCCCTAAACCCCAATCAAGTGGTGCAACTAAAATGCGTTTTGGTTCGTTAGTACGCAGGATTATTTACTTTTACGACTACGCAAATGTAGAAGTTTATGAAGGGTTCATTAGCATCCAGGATGTTGGGAATGTTTTTATTAGTAACAGTAGCCGTATTGATAGCGCAAAGTTGCAGTAGTGCAAAAGGGTGTGGATGTGGCAGCGATATCAATAAAGTATATCGTGCACCCAAAAAGTATAGATAAAGGAAAGATTATGTGGCAAAAAAGCAACAAAGTTTGGCTTGAATGGCAGGGAAATATCTTAACAGTAGATGTGTTTGAAGGTATTTTTTTAGCAGCATTTCTACAGCATGTAAAGCAGCAAAAGCTCCATACCAATCAGTTGGAAATTATAGACTTACAACGATACAAAATTATCACCAAACCCAAAATAGTATATCAGGCAATCCGAGAGCGAGCACAGGAGCCATTCGTATTTATTTTTGGAAAAAACTAATTCCGTTTCTTAACAGGTTGGTATTTTTTCTACCCTTCTTTCGTGTCTTCCGCCTTCGAAATCTGTACCGGCAAAAGCTTTTACCATTTTATTAGCCTCTTCTACGCTTACAAATCTTGCCGGAAGACACAGCACATTGGCATTATTGTGTTGACGAGCCAATTGGGCTAATTCTTCTGTCCAACATAAGGCGGCACGGATTTCTTGATGTTTATTTGCCGTTATGCAAACACCATTTCCACTGCCACAAATTAGAATACCCCAAGCAGCCTTCCCTTCGCTAACATCTGTTGCAACAGGATGTGCAAAATCAGGGTAATCTACACTTTCAATACTGTAAGTTCCTTTGTCAGCCACTTGCCAGCCTTGGCTTTCAAGTGTTTTTTTAATTTTTTCTTTATATTCGAAACCGGCATGATCTGCACCAATGGCAACCGGAAGAGAATGATTAAATGACTGCATCATTGCTTATTGATTTTGAAGTTCCTTACGTTTTCTTTCTTTAGCCGCCCTTTCCGAAATAATGATTCCCGCTTCATATAGAAGCACCAGCGGTATGGTAACTATCCAAATTGAAAGCCAATCCGGTGGTGTAATGACGGCAGCGACTACTAATATAATGATAAAGGCATAACGTCTTTTATTTCGCATCAAGTTCGGAGAAAGCAATCCGATTCGAGATAGAAAAAACACCAATACCGGTAGTTCAAACACTAAACCCATGCCTAATATTAAATCACTCATGGTATCATAGTAATTGGCTATGGTAATAATATTTTTAAATTGAGGGCTTAATTGATAATTAGCAAAAAAGTTAATCGTAAAAGGAGCTATGACAAAATAAGCAAAAGCCACGCCCGTAAAGAAAAGTAGCGAACTCCAAAACACAATTCCACGGGCATATTTCAATTCCTTTTCGCTTAAAGCAGGACGAACAAAACGCCATAGTTCCCAAAAAACATAGGGAAAGGCAACAATGAAGCCAATCATTAGAGAAGATGAGAAGCTCATCATAAACTGCCCACTCAATTCCGTGTTTTGAAACATGAGTTGCATATCGCCCAGACACAAGGCAGACACCCCCATGCTTTTGCCCAAATTGCACAACCATCCATAAGATACAAAATCGGCACGAGCAGGACCTAAAATAATCTTAGTAAATATCCACTCAATATTAAAGAATACGACCACGGCAGCAATAGCAATTACTCCAATGGCACGGATTAAATGCCACCTTAGTTCCTCAATATGGTCTGTGAAAGCCATTTCGCCCGTCGGGCTTCTCTTTCTTTTGCTCAAAAAACTATCGAGTAGGCTCACACTAAAATTTTGCGGCGGCAAAGGTAGTGCGAATTTCTATGTGCTAAATATTTTTAGCTTTTTGCTCATTTATCCGCAAACAACAAAAATAAACACCATTTAATCTACTTTAATGAGAATTGAAAACTTGACTAAAATCATGTGTATTCTTTACATCTCTTACCTTGTTAATTACCTACATAGACTTACCTTTGTGTCGCTAAAAAAATACCTCGCGTAATTTTTATGAATGCACTACTATTTCAAGCAGCACATGGCACACCCATAGACTATTTGCCTGTGTTTTTGCAGCTTGTGGTTGCTATCGGCTTTGTGATTTTCATGCTGGTAGTTACCCATTTATTGGGTCCTAAACGGGCTACAGGCGACAAACTCATCAATTTTGAATCAGGCATTCCATCCGTTGGAAATGCCCGCCAGCCAATGGCTATCAAATATTTTTTGGTAGCTATTCTTTTCGTGTTGTTCGATGTGGAAGTCATTTTCTTTTATCCTTATGCTGTAAATTTTAGAGCATTAGGCACAGAAGGATTTTATGCTGTACTGATGTTTGTCGCTTTCTTTTTTTGCGGCTTTATCTATATCCTCAAAAAAGGAGCTTTGGAGTGGGAAGAATAGCCGCTCGATTCCTGCTTTTTCAGGAATAGAATTGAAATTAACTATCGTTGAAAACTGCTTTAAAAAAGTTTGATTTCAGAAAAAAAGAGAACGTTCAACACACAATATTTGCGATCATGGGGAGACCGGTTCAATATAATACAAACGAAAAAGTAACCTTAGTAGATCTACCGGAAGGGTTTTCCGGAGAGGGTTTTCATGCCACATCCTTTGATAAAGTAATTGGTTTGGCACGTAAAAATTCATTGTGGCCTTTACCCTTTGCTACTTCTTGTTGTGGCATTGAGTTTATGGCTACTATGGCTTCAAATTATGACCTCGCTCGTTTTGGTTCCGAAAGAATGGGCTTTACACCGCGTCAATGCGATATGCTTTTGGTAGCCGGTACTATATCCAAAAAATTAGGACCTATTCTTAGGCAAGTTTATATCCAAATGGCAGAACCACGCTGGGTTGTAGCTATTGGAGCTTGTGCCAGCAGCGGTGGTATTTTTGATTCCTATTCTGTTCTTCAAGGTATAGACCAAGTTATTCCGGTAGATGTATATGTGCCGGGTTGCCCGCCACGCCCCGAAGGAATTATTGATGGAGTCTTAAAACTACAAGAATTGGTCGGCAATGAAAGTTTACGCCGCCGAAACAGTGAAAAATATAAAGAACTGATGCAGAGCTACGGCATTCAATAAATGCTCCAATACTGCTTCTAAGAAAAATATTACGAAGTGTTGAATCACGAACATATTATCCGACGGTTGACCGAAAAATTTGGCAGCAGCATTTCTTTTGAAGAACCTTATGGTTTTTTAACGGTAACAGCACCTGCGGCGGACAACTTAAAAGTTCTTCAGTTTCTTTATGACGATGAAGAATTGAAATTTCGATTTTTAACTGACCTTACAGGTGTACATTACCCTGACCGAATAGGCGAAGAGCTTTCAGTAGTGTATCATTTACACAACTTAGTGGATAATGTTCGGCTTCGGTTAAAAATTTATGTACCCTCAACACAACCCGATGTTTTCACGGCAACTCAATTGTTTCCGGGAGCCAACTGGATGGAACGCGAAACGTATGATTTCTTCGGCTTCAACTTTATAGGTCATCCGGATTTAAGGCGTATTCTAAATGCTGATGAAATGGATTATTTCCCCATGCGGAAAGAATATACATTGGAAGACCCTCAGCGTACCGATAAAGACGACGAAATGTTTGGCAGATGATTCTCTTAATTTTTAATTCAAAATGGCCGACAACAACATAAAAAGTATGCTTCCCGAAACTTCGGAAACGACAAACGGAAGACACCATATAAAGCTATCAGAAGATAGCCTTGCCAAGCAAACCACCACGCTCAACCTTGGACCCACCCATCCTGCTACACATGGTGTGTTTCAAAACATTTTGGAAGTGGATGGTGAGCGAATATTACGCACCGATCCTACAATTGGCTATATCCATCGAGCATTTGAAAAAATTGCCGAACGTCGTCCTTATTACCAAGTAACACCACTTACCGATCGGCTCAACTATTGCTCGGCTGCTATTAATAATATTGGCTGGCATTTGACCGTAGAAAAATTAGTGGGTATCCAAACGCCTAAGCGAGTAGATTATCTTCGGGTAATCATCATGGAGCTTGCTCGTATTGCCGACCATTTGGTTTGCAATTCAGTAATTGGGGTAGATACTGGAGCCTTGACAGGCTTCACATACGTTTTCCAATACCGCGAAAAAATCTATGACATTTGGGAAGAAGTTTGCGGCTCTCGTCTAACAACTAATATCGGTAGATTTGGTGGGTTTGAGCGCAATTTTAATCAAGCAGCTTGGGATAAGCTCGATGATTTTATGCGCACATTTCCTCGCGCTTTCGAAGAGTTTCAAATACTTCTCGATCGCAACCGAATCTTTATGGAGCGTTGCATGGGTGCCGGACCTATAACCGCAGAAAAAGCACTATCATACAGTGTAACCGGTCCAAACTTGCGTGCAGCCGGTGTAGATTACGATGTGCGTGTTGCCAATCCATATAGCTCTTATGAAGATTTTGATTTCAAAATCCCCGTTGGTACAACCGGAGATGTGTATGATCGCTACATGGTTCGCAACACAGAAATTTGGGAGAGTTATAGCATCATTCAGCAAGCTATTGAAAAAATAAAAGACCTCGATCCAAGTATATATCATGCCGATGTTCCCGAATTTTACCTTCCGGAAAAGAAGGATGTATATACGAAAATGGAATCGCTCATATACCATTTCAAAATAGTGATGGGCGAAACCAATATTTTACCAGGCGAAGTATATCATGCAGTAGAAGGCGGAAACGGAGAATTAGGCTATTATTTGATTAGCGATGGCGGAAGAAGTCCTTACCGACTTCATTTCCGTCGCCCTTGTTTTATCTATTACCAAATTTACCCAGAAATTATTAAAGGCGGATTGCTTAGCGATGCCGTAGTAACATTAAGTAGCTTAAACGTAATAGCCGGCGAATTGGATGCTTAGAAAAAGAAAGCACCCTTTTTTCGGTAGTAAAAAAGAGGCTTTCGAAATTAATAAAGATTAACCCAAATGACAGAAAACATACAATATGATTCAACATTTGGGAGAATTATTTCTAAAAGAGTTTTAAGGGTATTATCTACTATCCTTCAAAGCTTGAAAAGAGAAACTACAAGATAACAACAATGAGTATTTCATTCTCAGAAACAAAACTTAAAGAAGTAAATGGCATCATAGCACGCTATCCTGATGGAAAGCAAAAAAGTGCTTTGATTCCCATACTTCATATAGCACAAGAAGAAAATGGCGGTTGGCTTGATATTCCCACAATGGATTATGTAGCTAATCTGCTGAATATTCTACCTATTGAAGTGTATGAAGTGGCTACCTTTTACACCATGTTCAACATGAAACCGGTTGGAAAATATGTATTTGAAGTGTGCCGAACCGGGCCTTGTATGCTAAACGGCAGTGATGACATCATTCAATACATTAAAGACAAACTGGGTATTGCAGAAGGAGAAACTACCCCCGATGGCTTATTTACCCTAAAACCCGCAGAATGTCTTGGTGCATGTGGCTACGCCCCCATGATGCAATTAGGAAAATTCTATAAAGAGCATTTAACAAAAGAAAAAGTAGATCAAATAATTGAAGAGTGTAGAAAAAATGCCGGTGTAAATAACTGATCCGGTATGATAAAGGCAAAGCGCAAGTAAATATAAATTGACGAGCAGCTTGTTTTAAAATGAAAAGATTTAATGCCGAAAAAAATAGCAAAACAATGCTAAAATAACACTTCGGAATTAGTGAGCATCATTGAATTCAGAAAATGAAACTTTTATTAGAAAACGCACATATTGAAGGCATTCGCAACTACGATATATACCGTAAATACGGAGGCTATCGGGCTGTAGAAAAAGCACTGAAACTTACTCCTGACGAGGTGGTAGAAGAAGTCAAAAAAAGTGGACTTCGAGGAAGAGGTGGTGCCGGATTTCCAACTGGAATGAAATGGAGTTTTTTGGCTAAGCCAGAAGGAGTACCTCGTCATTTGGTGTGCAATGCGGACGAGTCAGAGCCGGGCACCTTCAAAGACCGCTATTTGATGGAATTTTTGCCCCATCTTTTAATAGAAGGATTGATAGTGAGTAGCTATGCCTTAGGAAGTAATTTAACCTTTATTTATATCCGTGGAGAATATGCTTGGATAGTTGACATTTTAGAACAAGCTATTGCAGAAGCCAAAAGTAAGGGTTGGTTAGGAAAAAACATTCTTGGCACCGGCTTCGATTGCGAAATATTTGTTCAGCGAGGTGCTGGTGCCTACATCTGTGGTGAAGAAACAGCCCTCATAGAAAGCTTAGAAGGGAAAAGAGGAAATCCTCGTATAAAACCACCCTTCCCTGCGGTTCAAGGATTATGGATGCGACCAACCGTAGTAAATAACGTTGAAACCATAGCAGCCGTAGTTCCCATCATCAACCTATCGGGAGAAGAATATGCAAAAATCGGTGTAGGACGATCTACCGGAACCAAATTAATATCTGCTTGTGGTAACATCAACAAACCGGGCATTTATGAAATCACCATGACCGAAAGCGTGGAAGAATTTATCTATTCAGATGAATATTGTGGTGGAATACCTAAAGGAAAACGATTAAAAGCTTGTATTCCGGGTGGATCTTCCGTACCTATTGTTCCTGCGAACTTGCTGTTTAAAACTGCCAAAGGCGAAACACGTTACATGAACTATGAAAGCCTTTCTGACGGAGGATTTGCAACTGGCACGATGATGGGCTCAGGTGGGTTTATTGTGTTTGATGAAGATCAGTGTATTGTTCGACATACTTGGACATTAGCTCGCTTTTATGCACATGAAAGTTGCGGACAATGCAGCCCTTGTCGTGAAGGAACCGGATGGATGTATAGAATTCTGAAAAACCTGGAGCATGGAAAAGGTAAAATGAGTGATATAGATTTGCTTTGGGATGTGCAACGAAAAATTGAGGGAAATACCATTTGCCCATTAGGTGATGCGGCAGCATGGCCAGTAGCCGCAGCAATTCGTCATTTCCGCGATGAGTTTGAATGGCACATAACCCATGCAGATGAAGCTCAAAAACGAAACTTTGGTTTAGCACATTATGCCGACCCAAGACCCGTTTCAGCTTCATAAAAATGAAGAATAAATTCTATCGAGCCTGAAAAAAGCAAAGGTGAAAACCGCTGTTGAAAAGCAAGTTTGATGTTGAAATAAAAGGGTGGCTGTTTTTTAATTGAACAACAAAAACTGCCCAGTTGAGTAAAACGATTTAATAGTATGTCTGACACTCCAAAATTTAAAGTAACGATAGACAATATCACGGTAGAAGTTCCCGCCGGAACAACTATCCTGAATGCTGCTCGGTTGATAGGAGGTGATGTAACACCGCCTGCCATGTGCTATTATTCTAAGTTGGAAAATAGTGGTGGGAAGTGTCGTACTTGCCTTGTGGAAGTAAGCAAAGGTTCGGAAAAAGACCCGCGCCCAATGCCTAAGCTCGTAGCAAGCTGCCGCACCACTGTTATGGATGGCATGGAAGTTAAGAACATTACTTCTGAGCGGGTCATTGATGCCCGAAAAGGAGTAGTTGAATTTTTATTAATCAACCATCCTTTAGATTGTCCGGTGTGTGACCAAGCAGGTGAATGTGATTTGCAAGACCTGAGTTACGAACATGGTAGTGAGCAAAGTCGTTTAGATTTTCCTAAGCGCACCTTTGAACCGGAAGATATAGGACCCAATATTCAGCTACACATGAACCGGTGCATTATGTGCTATCGTTGTGTGTTTACAGCTGAGCAGTTGACACAGCGACGCGAACATGGCGTACTGGAACGTGGATGGGACTCACAAATTAGCACCTATCTGAACAAGGCACTCGATAATGAGTTTATTGGCAATATCATAGATGTGTGCCCGGTTGGAGCCTTGACAGATAAGACTTTCCGGTTTAAACAAAGGGTATGGTTTACCAAGCCTATGGATGCGCATCGCGATTGTCCTACCTGCTCGGGTAAGGTGCGACTATGGTTTCGGGGAGAGGAGGTGTTTCGCGTAACCGGTAGAAAAGATAAATGGGGTGAAGTGGAAGAATTTATTTGTAACACTTGCCGATTTGATAAAAAAAGAGCAAGCGATTGGGTAATTGAAGGTCCAACCAAGGTGAACAGGCATAGCGTTATCTCACAAAACCATTATCGAGGAGCCGTAGAAGCACAAAAAGACCTGATACGCGAAATAATTGGCAAGGAACCTAAAATGCTCTTGGACATACATACTATAAGTGATGTAAACCGACCGGAAATTCATCTTTCTGAAATTCATGGTCCATCCCATTCAAATGATTTTTTGCCCAACCAACAATTAGAAGGGCAAAGAAAATTAGAAGTTGGTAAGAAGTAAAAAATAATGTTAGTTGGGTAAAGGTTGAAAAAGCTAAATAGAATTACCCAAAGATGAACGGTGCTAACGCCGTAAAAGCTAAATAGTAGCGAACGGCCGGCAACCAAAAAAGAAAAACGAACAAAGACTTTTAACGTACGAACTATAATTTTGTGGCACTATGCTTTTGATGCAAATTGATTGGCTTTTTCTTATTGAAAAAATTGGCCTGATTACTATAATTCTTTTGATATCGCTGGGCATTGCGGCTTATGCTACTTGGGGCGAAAGGAAAGTGGCTGCGGTGATGCAAGATCGAATTGGACCGGCACGCGCAGGCATCTTTGGATTGCTACAACCCTTAGCTGACGGTGGAAAATTATTTTTTAAAGAAGAAATCATTCCGCAAAGTGCATCGAAAATCATCTTTGTGTTAGGTCCGGCTATGTTTATGGTCACTGCCTTAATGACAAGTGTTATTATCCCTTGGGGTCCGAGTTTTGAAGTAGGTGGAAGAATCATTTCTTTACAAGTGGCTGATATTAACATTGGTATTCTTTTCATTTTTGGAGTAGTTAGTTTAGGCGTTTATGGTATCATGTTAGGTGGATGGGCATCTAATAATAAATATTCACTGTTAAGTAGTATTCGGGCAGCTTCGCAATCTATATCTTATGAATTAGCGATGGGAATATCGCTCATTGCTTTGTTGTTGCTTACGGGCACACTGAGTTTACATGATATTGTAGAACAACAACATGGTTTTTGGGCAGATGGCTATTTTACTTGGAATTTTTTCAAACAACCTTTAGGCTTCTTCATTTTTTTGGTATGTGCTTTTGCAGAATTAAATCGTGCACCATTCGACTTGCCGGAATGTGAAAGTGAATTGAATATGGGCTTCCATTTGGAATATTCGTCCATGAAATTGGGCTTGTATCTTTTTGCGGAATACATCAACATGTTTATCAGTTCGGCCGTTATGGCAACCTTGTTTTTTGGAGGTTACAATTATCCGGGTATGGATTGGGTGTCTGCACATGCACCGCAGTGGTTGTTTGTATTGAGCGGAGTAACAGCCTTTTTCGTTAAAATAATTGCCTTTATACTATTTTTCATGTTAATCCGCTGGACTTTGCCTCGTTTCCGTTATGATCAGTTGATGAAATTAGGTTGGAAATCTTTGATTCCTTTAGCTTTAATCAATATGTTGATAACCGGAGGCATAGCCCTTTGGCTTGGGAAATAGAAAAACGACAAATAGATAAATTGATTTTGACAATTACCTTATTCAATAAAAACAATGCAACACCTAACCAATCGAGCATTACCCATCAATCGTGATCCAATGACCTTGGCAGAACGATTGTATGTACCAGCCATTGCAAAAGGCTTGAAAGTAACTGTTAGCCATATTTTCAAGAAAAAAGCTACGGTAAGCTATCCGGAGGAAAAACGTCCTTTTGCGCCAGTATTTCGGGGATTGCATGTGCTGAATCGTGATGAGGAAGGGCGCGAACGTTGCACGGCTTGTGGCTTGTGTGCCGTAGCTTGCCCAGCCGAAGCTATTACTATGGAAGCAGCCGAGCGCAAACCGGAAGAAGCTCATTTATATCGTGAAGAGAAATATGCAGCAAAATATGAGATCAATATGTTGCGCTGTATCTTTTGTGGATTCTGTGAGGAAGCTTGTCCTAAAGATGCTATTTATTTGAGTGAAACAGTAATGCCCTCTAATTATAGCCGCCGAAGTATGATTTATAAAAAAGACGATCTTTTGATTCCACATCCTAAAAAACAAGAAGACAACAAATAGATCATGGACTTGTTTGAAATACTTTTCTGGATTTTAACCATTGGAGCTATCAGTTCTGCTTTAGGGGTTATTTTAAGCAGAAACCCGATTAACAGTGTGATTTGCTTAATTGCAACATTCTTTGCCATTTCCGGTCACTATGTATTATTAAATGCTCAGTTTTTAGCAGTAGTAAACATCATAGTTTATGCAGGAGCCATCATGGTTTTGTTCTTGTTTGTGATCATGCTGATGAACTTAAATGCCGATGTAGAACCACAAAAGAGCCGATTAGTTCAGTTTGCCGGAATTATATCTGGAGGCATTCTCTTCCTTGTCATATTGGCTGCACTACGCGATTCTAAAATAAACGGCGTATTAGAAAAATCATCTAACAGTGTGGGCTTGATTGAAAATTTGGGTAAGACACTTTTTCAAAACTATGTTTTACCATTTGAAATAAGCAGTGTGCTTTTCCTGAGTGCAATGATTGGTGCAATGGTTATCGGGAAAAAAGAACCTTCAAACGATTTACCGGAAAGATCACCCAACCAAAACTAATATACTATGCCAATTCAATACTATCTTTTTTTAAGTTTTGCCTTGTTTTGCATAGGCATTATGGGGGCTTTAATGCGGCGAAATGCCATCATCATTTTTATGTGCATAGAACTGATGTTGAATGCCGTAAACCTATTATTAGTAGCTTTCTCCAAGATGTATAATGATGCCTCATCGCAAATTTTTGTCTTTTTTATTATGGTGGTTGCTGCCGCAGAAGTTGCTGTGGGCTTAGCTGTTATAGTAATGATGTATAGAAGAGTTCATTCAGTTGACATCAATATTTTGAACAGACTTAAACATTAATAACATTTCCTCTAAAGGTTGATTTGAATTAGTTTCATGATACAGTTTGTCTATTTAGTTCCGCTTTTTCCACTACTTGGCTTTTTGATTAATGGCTTTGGATGGAGAACCATTCCCAAAAGCTTAGGTGGCATTATAGGAAGCGCATCCGTGCTTGCATCATTTGTTGTTTCTCTCTTGATATTTTTTGAAGTAAAAAACGGAGCTAATGCAACGGTTACTTTATTTGACTTTATTCAGACGGGCAAACTTTCTATTCCACTTGCCTTTCGGGTTGATAGTCTTTCTTCGGTATTTCTCTTAATCATTACCGGCATTGGCTTTTTGATTCATGTATATTCAACTTCTTACATGCACGAAGATGAGGGGATGGTGAAATATTTTGCTTACCTCAATCTTTTTGTATTTTCCATGCTGTTGTTAGTCTTGGGAGCTAATTATTTGGTGATGTATATGGGTTGGGAAGGAGTCGGACTTTGTTCGTATTTATTAATTGGCTTTTGGTATAAAAATAATGATTTTGCCAGTGCAGGTAGAAAAGCCTTTGTTATGAATCGTATTGGTGACCTTGGCTTTTTAGTAGGTATGCTCCTCATTCTTTTTAACTTCGGAACGCTAACTTATACAGACTTTTTCGGTCAGTTAAATAACGGATTAGAGCCTGTTCGCAATAGTGTTTACAATTGGATAGCTATATGTTTATTTATTGGTGCTGTGGGTAAATCTGCTCAAATTCCATTGTTTACTTGGTTGCCCGATGCCATGGCCGGCCCTACTCCTGTATCTGCCCTAATCCATGCGGCTACTATGGTAACGGCTGGTGTATATATGATTGCCAGAAGTAGTTTGCTTTATAATCTTGCTCCGGATGCTTTACAAATCGTTGGTTGGATAGGGGCTGCTACTGCTTTTATGGCGGCAACCATAGCTATCAAACAATATGACATCAAAAAGGTGTTAGCCTATTCAACAGTGAGCCAATTAGGGTTCATGTTTATGGCATTAGGTATGGGTGCTTATACTACTGCTGTTTTTCACGTCATGACACACGCTTTTTTCAAAGCATTGTTGTTTTTGGGTTCCGGCAGTGTTATCCATGCCATGAGCGGCGAACAAGATATTCGAAAAATGGGCGGTTTAGGTAAACACATGCGCACAACGCAAATCACTTTTCTGATTGGTTGTTTAGCCATTGCAGGTATTCCTTTTTTCTCCGGTTTCTTTTCTAAGGATGAAATACTGGCTTCAACCTTTGCACAAAATAAAATGATTTATGCAATCGGTATAATTTCAGCGATGATGACAGCCTTTTACATGTTCCGCTTATATACCCTTACATTTACTGGTAAATTTAGAGGTACGCACGAGCAAGAGCATCATTTACACGAAAGCCCCGCAGCCATTACCATTCCTTTAGTTTTATTGGCTGTTCTTTCAATAATTGGTGGATATATAGGGTTGCCGGCTGTCATCACAGAACATCATACCCTTGCTCATTTTTTAAGTTCTTCCGTAACAAATGGACTGACAGCACACTTATCGCATCAAACAGAATGGATGTTAATTGGCATTTCTTCTTTTATTGCCATAGCTTTTTCTATTTATGGTTATATGGCTAATCGGCAACCTAACTTTGTACCGAATAGTGGCTTAGCAAAAGTGCTTGAAAACAAATGGTATGTGGACGAATTGTATGATGCTTTAGTGGTTCGCCCAATTAATGAACTATCTGCATTATTAGACCGATTTGTAGAACGCATGGGAATTGATGGTTTTGTAAACGGTGTAGGAAAATCAGTTCGCTGGGGAAGCGATCGGATGCGTTTGCTACAAACAGGCCAAGTTGGTTTTTACATTTTCATCCTGGTTTTAGGTATGACTGTTCTATTTGCTTTGGGATTCTTTTGGATTGGATAAAGAAAAAGAGAACAATATTCCTTTCAAAGAACGAATCTAAATTTCAGATAAAAGTAGGAACAGTTTGATGTTATGACTCTCTTAAGTCAAACAATCATATAACTTTACTTGCTATCAAAATCAGTCGAGAGGACTTATTAACCATCTTAAAAAACCAATTCCTCTTCCAATTCTTCTTCCTTTATGGTAGATTGTATTGGGACAGTTTCCGGTTTAACGGGGTTAATACGAATAACATGCAATTTGTTGAATAGCAATATGATTGGATAAACCGGATCAATTTCGTGCCAACGATAACCAAAATTAATTGCAGAAGGACGCTTATGGTGATTATTGTGGTAGCTTTCACCAAGCATTAAAAAATCCACTCCAATTAAATTTTCAGAAGTGTTTTTCATTTCAAAGTTTTCGTAGCCGAATTTGTGTGCAAACCAATTGATTATAGCACCATGAACTGGGCTTAACAATATTTGAACCGGTAATAAAAGCCACAACCAAGGAGAGGTAGCAAATGCTGCATAAAATCCAATGTATAGGGCTACCCAAAACAAGCGGGTATAACGATTACCGGCAAATTTGTCAAAAGCCGGCCAATCGGGTACATTTTTGGTAAACTTAGCATCTATGGCAACTCGATATTCATTTATGTTTCTGTAAAAAACATAAGTCTTCCACATCATGTCAAAAATATTTTTGGAATACTTAGGTGAATGTGGGTCTTTGTCCGTATCGGCATAGGCATGGTGCATTCGGTGCATGATAGCATAAGCTCGAGTGCTTAGATAAGAGGAACCTTGAAATATAAAAGTTAATACAAAAAAGAAACGTTCCCACCCCCTACTCATTGTGAACGCTCCATGAGCAGCATAACGATGTTGAAAAAAGGTTTGGCAAAAAAGAGATAAATACCACTGAGCTATAAAGAAAACAATAACAAGCATTCGATTTTTTTACTTAAATATTATGCAAGATTAAGAAATGCTAATTGATTGTAGGCAAATAAGCCGATTATTATTTTCCATAGAGAAAAGTAGGAACAACCTAAAAAAATGTGTATAGCACAACCTATGTTTTATTTATTGCTTAAAAGGAAACAATACTCATTATATACTTAAACGTAGGAAGTCGTCAATTTTTAAGACTATTAAAACATCTGCTAATCGTGCTACATTGTTTTGATTTTTTTCATGCACAATTCATGCTCTTAACACTTTTACAAAAATAAAACCCCTATTCTATTAAAAAATTGTTTCCAAACAAAAGTTAATTTTGCTACCATGACAGATCATCAGTTTATTGCTGCGGCATTAGCAGAAGATATTGGCTCCGGCGATTATTCAACACTGGCTTCGATAGACTCTTCATCTCGTGGAAAGGCAATTTTGAAAATCAAAGAAGCAGGCATATTGGCGGGCGTTTCGTTAGCAAAACAAATCTTTCATTTTCTAGAGCCTGAAACAAACATTATCATCAATAAAAAAGATGGTGATCCGGTTTCAATTGGCGACATTGCTTTTGAAGTAGAGGCAAAGGTGCATACCATTTTACAAGCTGAACGATTAGTGTTGAATTGTATGCAACGCATGAGCGGCATCGCAACATTGACACATCAGTATGTAGAAAAAATAAAAAACTACCCAACCAAAATTCTGGATACTCGGAAAACCACTCCATTATTTAGACAGTATGAAAAAGAAGCAGTAAGAATGGGTGGAGGCAGCAACCATCGTATGGGATTGTATGATATGATCATGCTGAAAGACAACCATATTGACTTTTGTGGCGGAATTGAAAAAGCAATTCTTAAAACAAAAAAATACCTTGACGAACAAAAACTAAACCTAAAAATAGAAGTAGAAACCAGAAATATAGAAGACGTAAAGAAAGCTTTATCTACCGGTGTTGTAGATCGTATTATGTTAGATAACTACTCCCCTTCCGATCTTAAAGCAGCAGTATCATTAATAGACGGAAAATGTGAATCAGAAGCATCCGGTGGTATAACATTGGATAATATTGAGGACTACGCGAAATCTGGTGTTGATTATATTTCTGTAGGAGCGATCATCCATCATGCTGTCAGTTTAGACCTTAGCTTAAAGGCACAATTAGTGTGAAACAGCATCTTGTTTTTATTGTCAATCCTCGTGCCGGAGTAGATAGAGAAAAAGCAATTGAAAAGGCTTTGAAAACCTATCTAAATCATTCAAAATATAGCTATGAAATACAACATACTCAACATGCCAAACACGGCACAGAATTAGCACGCATAGCTGCCGCAAAAGGCACTACGACAGTTGTAGCAGTAGGAGGTGATGGCTCGGTCAATGATGTAGCAAAAGGGTTGATAAATACGGACACATCATTGGGAATATTACCAATGGGTTCGGGAAATGGTTTAGCAAGAAGCTTGTCTATACCCACACAATTAAAAGGAGCTATTGAAGTTCTCAACAAGGGAAGGACTACGCAAATTGATGTGGGTATGGCTAATGAACATTTATTTCTAAGCAATGCAGGAGTAGGGTTTGATGCACTAATTTGTCAAGCATTTACCCAAAGTAAAAAGCGTGGCTTTTTTTCATATTGCCGAATTATACTCAATGAGGTGTTTCGATATAAATTGCATGAATGGAGCTTAGTAGCTGATGGAAAAACGTTTTCAAAGATTGCCTTTATGATTACAGTTGCCAACGGAAATCAATTAGGTTATAATTTTAAAATAGCTCCTAATGCAAGCTGGACAGACGGGTTGCTTGATGTAGTGCTAATCAAAAAATTTCCAATTTTATTGACTGCAGATATAGCTATTCGAGCTGTAACGGGTAAAATTTTATCCAGTCGCTATGTAGAGCATTTGCGTGTAAAATCTATCCAAGTTTCACACCCCGAATTAACGTTAATGCAGACTGATGGCGATGCGTATTCATGCAGAGGAAGAGTTACCTTCTCCATAATAAATAGTAGCTTATCCGTATTGACCCCTTAAAAACAAGGATATGAAGAAAAGCAAACAATAATTATCTTTATCGCTTTAAAAAACTATTTTGCTCAAAAATCACACAAACATTTTCGATTTTTAAAGCGTCTTATATCCACGAGTCTATTTTTTTATGAAGCAATACTTACGTTCTTCTGCTTTGATTTTAGCAACTGCACTTGCATTTGCCGCTTGCAAAAAAGAAAGCAAATCCGATGGCATGTTTCCACCGGCTGATTCTACTAATTCAAAATTGATTCTTAGCAACCTTTTTGGTGGAACCCAAACCTTGACTCCCGTTCAAACTTTTGAGGTGAAAGCAGGCGACACACAAGTTGTACGCACGGCTATGAATACAAAGTTGAGTTTCTATAAAAACTCTTTTAAAGACAAGAACGGGAACATCATTATTTCAGGGCAAATTGTTTTGAAAGTAATAGAAATGTACAACTCCGGACATGTTGTAGCCAACCGTTCCAGCACCGTTTCATTTGGTCGCCCGATGACCAGTGCCGGACAAATCTATATCAAAGCCTACAGAGGTGGACAAGAAGTGTTTGCCAATGTTTATGGACTTGGTTTTAATACCGTTGCTACCTCACAAAATCCACCTTTTCAACTGTTTTACGGCAGTAAAATAAATCCGGATTCAACTGTTACATGGGCAGTAGCACCCAATGGATTGGGAACTATTTCCAGTGCTGCTTTTACAGATACCTCCGTTGTACCGAATGTAAGTTTATACCAGTTTGATTCGTGCCGTAACTTTAATTGGGTGGGCGGACATTATTATTATGATTTATCAGGACAACTTCTTACCAATGCTCACATAACTGTAAAGGATACATTTGGACTCAACAAAACCAACACACAATTATTTGTTGTTTTCCCTTCCATTAATGGGGTAAGCTATATGCAACTTTACGATACCGCTATGCATACTTGGTCGCTTTCGCCAAACTATGAAATTCCCACCAATATGCAGGTTCATTTTGTATCTCTATCATTGGTCAAAGGTTTATATTACTACGACGAACATAAGTTTGTCAATATAACTTACGGCTATTCAGATACTTTGCGCCCGCAACCCAAAACTTTACCGGATGTGTTGACGGCTTTGAGTAATCTTTAGCTTAGTTTGAGTTACAAAATTTTTCATCACTCGCAGCGATTTTACTTAGCAGATATTTTATAGATGGTGTTCATTGCTTAAAGCAGATGAATACTTCTGTCAACGATATTATCTTTGCGCAAAACCTATTGTAACGAATGAGTATTTTCTTGGGTGGTCAAACGCTGGATCTTGCGGCGTTTGAACAAATCGTATTGCAACAACAATCCATTGAGATTAAGCCCGAAACACTGGCAGATGTAGATGATTGCTTCTCCTTTCTCCAAAAATTTTCGGGCGACAAATTGATCTATGGCATCAATACCGGCTTTGGACCAATGGCTCAATACCGAATCAATGATGAAGATCGAATCGCATTACAATACAACTTGATTCGCTCGCATAGCTCAGGTATGGGTGCACTGCTCTCCGAACAGCAATGTCGGGCCACCTTATTGGCTCGCCTAAACACCATGCTATTGGGCTTTTCAGGCATTCACGTTGAATTGATTCAACTCATGACAGCCTTATTAAATGCAGGGGCTTATCCTGCCATTTATACACATGGCGGCGTGGGCGCAAGTGGCGATCTGGTGCAATTAGCACACTTGGCTCTCGGGCTGATTGGTGAAGGTAATTTTTGGTTTCAAGGTAAAGTAGAATCGGCAAAATCAATGTATGAACAACTGCAACTAAAGCCGCTCAAAATTCATATTCGCGAAGGATTAGGATTGTTAAATGGCACTTCGTCCATGACAGGAATAGGTGCCATCAATGTCTTGCACGCACGAAAATTGATTACCGGTCAGATCCTTTTTTCCCTGATGGTCAACGAAATTATGGAAGCTTACGATGATCATTTTTCAGCAGAGCTTAATTCAGTGAAACGCCATCCCGGACAACAAATGGTGGCGATGGCCATGCGGGCAATCTCTAAAAAGAGCGGCTTATTGCGCAAACGCCACGAACATCTTTACGACAAAAAAGTAACAGAAGAAGTGATTGAAGACAAAGTGCAGGAATATTACTCGTTACGTTGTGTGCCTCAAATTTTAGGACCCGTTTATGATACGATAGAAAATACGGCTCGTGTCATTACTGATGAATTAAACTCTGTTAACGACAACCCCATCATTGACCGAAAAACACAAAATATTTATCACGGCGGGAATTTTCATGGTGATTATGTAGCCTTAGAAATGGATAAATTAAAAATTGCCGTAACCAAACTTTCTATGTTGGCAGAAAGGCAACTGAATTTTTTGCTCAATCAACATTTAAACAAAAAATTACCCCCCTTTATCAATATGGGCAGACTGGGGCTAAATTTTGGCGTGCAAGGAATGCAATATCCTGCCGTGTCTAACGTTGCAGAAAACCAAACATTAAGCAACCCCATGTACGTTCATAGTATTAGCAACAACAACGACAATCAAGACATTGTGAGCATGGGTTGCAATGCGGCTCAGATGTGTGCACGGGTAATAGAGAATACTTTTGAAGTGCTTGCTGTTCATGCTTTAGCTATTGTGCAAGCCATTGATCATAAAAACTACAAAGACCGCTTGTCGCCTGCTACTCGCTGGATGTATGACAACCTAAGCGCGTTGGCTCCTTCCTTTTCAGAAGATTTGCCTTCGTCTGAACGGCTATATAAAATCAAACATTGGTTGATGGAAACAGAAGTTGGTGCGAATATGAAAAATTTAATGAGCTTTGATAACTGGCAATTGATACACGGATAAAGAATTGTTGTGCATGTGTAGCAGCAATTCAATACTCCAGGGTATAGAAAAGCTACATAGAACGATTCTGATGAACGGTGCTATCGCCACGAATGCTACATCGAAGACCTTAGCTGACCCCATAAAGGAAAAATAAGACACATAGCGGCAAAAAAACAGACCGGATACTAATACAAAACCAAAAAAAACAGACTGATGAAATATGCACTTGTAACCGGCGGATCCAGAGGAATTGGTCGCGCCGTATGTATCAGACTATCTGAATTAGGCTATTCGCTTTTGATCAACTATAAAGGAAATGTTGCAGCAGCAGAAGAAACCGCCGTTTTAGTACGTGCAAACGGAGTTGCCGCCGAATTGCTCAACTTCAACGTTGCCGATAAGGAAAATGTACAGAAAATATTAGGCGGATGGATGGAAGCACATCCAGAAGACATCATCGAAGTGCTGGTAAACAATGCCGGCGTTCGTCAAGATACCCTGCTGATGAGCATGACCGATGAGCAGTGGGACAATGTGTTGGACACCAGCTTACGAGGCATGTATCATGTTACCAAAACAGTTCTAAACCCTATGTTGATGAACCGTTTCGGGCGCATCATCAATATCGTTTCATTGAGTGGATTGAAAGGCATGGCAGGTCAGGTTAATTATTCTGCAGCCAAAGCAGGAATGATAGGTGCAACCAAAGCACTGGCACAAGAAATAGCCAAGCGAAATATTACCGTCAATGCCGTGGCCCCCGGCTTTGTGAAAACCGATATGACCGAAGAACTAAACGAGAAAGAATTAGCCAAAATGATCCCTATGCAACGCTTTGGTGAAGCTCAAGAAGTGGCAGATTTAGTTGGCTTTTTAGCCTCTAAGCAAGCGTCATACATTACCGGACAGGTGATTTCGATTAATGGCGGGTTATATACTTAGATTCATTCCTGCATTGAATGTTTACATGATTGCAATCATCTCTAAGTATGATTGCAATCATTTTTTTAGGGGTTCATGCTTATTAGGTTTGAAGCATATCGTGTTATACCACATGATATACTTTGCCTTGTTTATTTTTTTTTCAGATA
>JAFDXO010000084.1 GCA_018267925.1 Bacteroidota bacterium
ACATAAAAGACTGAATATCAATGATGTAGCATTTAACACAAAAACATAGAGCAATTGTACTCGCTTTTTTAATTGATTAAAAAATAATCAGAAAAGAAAATGGGGTTTTAAGAGGTGCCCACAATTACTTCCTAAAAAAAAGACACTCTACTTTAATAAAGCAGAGCGTCAAAAATACGATTAAACAAAATCTAAGGTAAAGTTACATTATAAGTTTTATTTCCGATAGTAAGTACAGCCAAAGCATCACAAGTACCATTACCAAAATCTAATGTTCTAGACTTGAAAGCAGCTGGAGCAACCGGTGTAAAAGTAACCACACCTTGTTCTATCCACGGGCAGCTTACAGCTACATGCAAGGGAGAAGTAATGTTGATGTTTACGCCTACACCATTTGCCCGTGTCAGTGTTGCAGAACCGGAAATATCATAAGCGTCATCACTTCTCACCAAAGTACTTTCACCAGCAACCCATGTGCGGATACGAGAACTAATCCAAGAAATAGTTCCTGCATTGTTTGCTAAAATAATACTGCCATTAATAGCTATTGAAAAATAAGTTTGACCTAAGTTGTTATGTCCCATGTTTGTAACTGATTTAGAGCCTGTAACTTGGTTGTTATTGACAAAGAAATTATTGAACGTAATGGCATGAACCGAAGCACTATCCCGATAATGTCCATTATATGAAACAATAATTTGCCCACGCCGATAACGTCCATCAGCACAAAGACAATTTGATGTTCCAAAATCAACCGTAACAGTGTGTGGCACAGAAATGGTATCTCTTGTTACAGTAGCACAAGCACTAAGAATACTATAATCAGCCGTTGTTCGCAAGTTGGCAAGTGTTCCGGTTGTTGCGGCTTCATCCGTTATGTTTTGCACATCATCAAATGTTTTTTCAAGTCTTGCATGATCAGTAGCATAGCCTGTATCCCCATCATCAGTCGCTTGTTTGTCTTTTTTACAAGACGGCAAAAAGGTAGTTGCACCTACCACTGCAATTGCAGAAACAAATAATAAAGTCCTTTTCATTTTCTTCTGATTTTTTCTTTGGACTACAAAAATTGACCGAGGTTTAACCTTCTTTTAGCAATCTTTTTTTCAGAAACGATTATCTGTTTAGTTATTATTCATAAGCAATTTCGTGTAGGTTTGCGCCAAAATTTTTTCTATCCATTATGCAACTTGCAATTATAGGTACAGGATATGTAGGATTAGTTTCCGGCACCTGCTTTGCCGAAACCGGCAACAATGTGATGTGTATTGACATTAACGAAGATAAAATCAATCAGCTTCGTTCTGGGAAAACCCCTATTTATGAGCCGGGTTTAGAAAACCTCCTTGAACGCAATATCAAAGAGAAACGAATTCACTTCACTACGTCATTGTCCGAAGGAATTAAAGAGGCTCAAATAATTTTTCTTGCTTTACCTACGCCTCCGGGTAAAGATGGTGAAGCAGATCTTCAATATGTTTTGGATGTTGCGGCACAGCTTAGCAAAATGATTACCCACTATACGGTCATTGTAAACAAAAGCACCGTTCCGGTTGGAACTGCGGAAAAAGTAGCTGCGGTGTTGGCAAAAAACCTTGACAAAAACCTTTTTGACGTGGTTTCAAATCCTGAATTTTTACGTGAAGGGGTAGCTGTTGATGATTTTTTAAAACCAGATCGTGTGGTTGTTGGCACCTCTTCAAACAAAGCAAAAGCCTTGATGGAAGAGCTATACCAACCCTTTGTTCGCCAGGGGAATCCCATCTATTTTATGGATGAGCGTTCTTCTGAAATGACCAAATATGCAGCAAACGCATATCTTGCTATGCGCATATCCTTTATGAATGAAATGGCACTATTATGCGATAAAGCGGGTGCCAATGTGGACTGGGTGCGGGTTGGAATGGGTAGTGACAGCCGAATAGGTAAACGATTTTTATTTCCGGGTGTGGGCTATGGCGGAAGTTGTTTTCCTAAAGACGTGCAGGCATTAGCACGCACCGCTCGCGATCATGATTTCCATTATCAATTAGTGGAAACAACTATGCGCGTGAATGAACGTCAAAAAACAGTACTTGGACAAAAAATATTGACCCATTTCGGAAACAATTTAAAAGGAAAAACAATCGCCGTTTGGGGCTTAGCCTTCAAACCCGAAACTGATGATATTCGCGAGGCTCCTGCTGTTGAACTCATCAAAGAATTAATTGAAGCGAAAGCGAATGTTCGTGCATTTGATCCCGAAGCGATGGATAATGTTAAGCGAATTTTTGGAGATGATGTTTACTTTGCTAAAAACATGTATGATGCTCTTGAAGGAGCCGAAACCTTAGTGATTGTAACAGAATGGAGTGAGTTTAGAAATCCAGATTTCAAGCGTATCAAAGACACCTTAAAACATCCAGCCATCTTTGATGGACGAAATGTTTATTCGCTAGAAAAAATGGAAACTTTGCCTTTCTATTATGAATCAATCGGGCGAAGAACTATTCATGCACACATACGTCAAAACCTTACCCAGCCTGCATAGTTTCTAACTTCAATATTTTTTGACCAAACCTAAAATAACCTCAACTTTACTTAACCATTTACAGCTACAATAAAAAATATGAAGCGCATTCTCATAACCGGAGCCGCCGGTTTTTTAGGTTCACATCTGTGTGATCGCTTTCTAAAAGAAGGCTATCATGTCATAGGAATGGACAATCTGCTTACCGGCAACATAAAAAATATCGAACACCTTTTCCCGTTAAAAGAGTTTGAATTTTATCATCATGATGTGACTAAGTTCGTTCACGTGCCGGGCAATCTTGATTATATTTTACACTTTGCATCGCCGGCTTCGCCCATTGACTATTTAAAAATGCCTATCCAGACTCTCAAAGTTTCTTCTTTGGGCACTCACAATCTGTTAGGATTGGCAAAATCAAAAGGTGCTCGCATTTTAGTGGCATCTACCTCTGAAGTATATGGCGATCCTTTAGTGCATCCGCAGAAAGAAGAATATTGGGGAAACGTAAACCCGATCGGACCTCGCGGTGTGTATGATGAAGCAAAACGTTTTATGGAAAGCATGACAATGGCTTACCATAATTTTCATGGTGTAGAAACACGTATTATTCGCATTTTCAACACTTATGGACCTCGTATGAGACTTGATGACGGACGTGCCTTACCAACCTTTATGAGCCAAGCCTTACGTGGCGAAGATGTTACCGTATTTGGAGATGGTAGTCAAACCCGCTCATTCTGCTATGTTGATGATTTGGTAGATGGTATTTACCGTTTACTATTATCCGACTATCACAAACCTGTTAATATTGGAAATCCGGTAGAAATTACCCTTCAACAATTTGCAGAAGAGGTGGTATCCTTGGTGGGCAATAATGTAAAGATTGTTTATGAACCATTGCCACAAGATGACCCTAAACAACGCCAACCCGATATTACTAAAGCAAAAGAAATCTTAGGATGGAAACCTTTAGTAGATCGAAAAGAAGGACTGAAGCGAACCTTAGAATACTTTAAACAGCACATCTGATATACTTTTTCCAAAGCCCTTACCCTCACAAATTGGTGAGGGCTTTTTTTATCCCTCCCAAAACCATTGAATGAGTTCATTCTTTAAGCCTGATCAACATTTTTAAGCATCCCCTCAAAGCAAAATTTTCTAACTGAAACAATAGAGAAAGTTATCTTCTTTCAGTAAAAGCAAACTAATCGCCTTACATTTATCACACAAAACTTTTTGTGCAATTTGCCCAATTGAAATTTTAAAAGCAACAAAAACTCTTGACTTTTTTCTCAGATTGCAAGACAATGGAATGACAGCAAATTCATGGCCTTTTTAACAAGCACATATTATTTCATTCGCCAAAAATTAGGTTCTATTCACTATCTACTTTTTGCTTTCAGCCTTTGTATCTCCAGTTGCCATTCTTCAAAAAAAACAACTTCTTCACAAGCTGATTCCAACCATGAACATTCAGAAACCATAACCCACAAAACAGATAGAAGATCAGCCTTAAAACACTATACGCCGCCTTCACACAAGCAACTAAGAAGGAAATATGCAGCCTTATTAGAAACAAAGCCGTCTAAAATTCGCAACAAACCTCTCTACTATTTTATTGATGAATGGATTAATGTACCTTATCGTTGGGGAGGAAATGACAAAAACGGCGTTGATTGTAGCGGTTTTGTACATCAATTGTATCAGAAAGTTTATGGCTTAAAAATAGACCGAACAGTTGCTATCCTTTACGACAAAACAAAAAATTTTAAAAAGCAAAAAAAGTTTAGTGAAGGAGATCTTGTTTACTTCCAAACGGATGAACAGCCCGATCATGTTGGCATCTATTTAATGAATGGCTTTTTCATACACTCGTCAAAAGGGAAAGGGGTTCACATCAACAACCTGAAAGAACGATATTGGAAACAAGTATTTATCCGAGGTGGCAAAGTGAGAGCAAAAGGATAAACGATAATAGTAGAAATTTTATTTTCTCAGTGGCAGATATCCGCTAAAAAAATCATTCTCGTTTTCAGCTGACTGTGCAGATTGTACCAACCGAAAGCCAGTTAGTAAAAACTATTTTAGGGCGGGACAATTAAATTGTCCTGAGATACTTTTTCTAAATTCTTATAAAATAGATCATTGTTCTTTGGGAATTATACCTCCACCATCAATATATTCATTTAAGAGGTTGATTTTATCTTCTAAAAAAGTATCTCTGCAAATAGCTTTTATTGAAAATCCATTTTTAAAAAATTTTCAAAACCTACTTCTTCATCAAAAATTCCGGAATAATATCCTACGAAGTAAAGCAGATTCAAGTGTGCATTAAGGTATTTGGAATATTTTTTTTGAAACAAATCCATTGTTTATGAAATTTTACCAATCTTCATACTCTCTTTCACTCATTGGTGTTTTTCTGATTTCTGCAATATTTGAAAGGAGCTTTTTCAATGTGGCTCTAGATTTTTCTAAATCAACATATTCTCCAAAGAATATGTCATCGGCAACTACATCAAAATCTTCATCTTCAAGCCAATCCTTTATCATAGCCTCCGCTTGATTCAAATAATCATCATCATCTTTGCAAGAAGATGCCAAAACTCCAAATTGCAAGGTTAAATCGTGATTAAATTTCTCTGCTTCTGAAATAATACCATTGTATGTAGGTATTGATAAATCATCTGTATCCATTTAGTCTAAATAATTTTTAAAAAATATTTCATTTATTTCTTCCAACAAACCTGCATTTTCATTGCCCGACAATTCCGATTTTTGATATTCAAAATCATTATTGTCCGATAAAAAAATAAAAGTTGGGGTAACTTTTTATGGTTACCCCGATTTAGTGTAATTTAGGTTTTCCACAACTTCAATTACATGGATAAAAGTACGCATTTTTTCGGTCAAT
>JAFDXO010000085.1 GCA_018267925.1 Bacteroidota bacterium
AAGTTGTTCTGTATTTTTGAAAGAAAGATCAATGATTTTGTTTTGTTCGGGCAAAAGAGCATTCAGAAAGTCAATAAGCAAAGGCTTGCTGGCTTCTTCTCCAAAAATCTTCTTAAATCCGAAGTCAGTATAAGGATTGATGTACTTTGCTCTCATTTTGCCTTTTGTTGCAATATTATTATACAAATTTACAACGTTTTTGCCATTAGTGCAAGGTTGACGAGTAGCTTTTGTGCATAGTTAACAGGTACCTTTTTGTTTTGTTTGATGGTATTGGGAATTTTTAAAAAAATGGCGCAAATCAGCCAGCAGAAGAATTACGTTAACAGTGCTGTGATTTAACAAAACATTAATATTTTGTATTTGGAAATTACCCTCCCCGATACTTTTGTTTTTACAACGTTGAAGGAGGAATCCGAAAATCCGTAGAAAAGAGTAGGGAACAAGCTAATTAATAAATTGATGTGTAATGAAAAAAGTTATTAGATTTAGTGTTTTATTCTTATTTTTGGGTACTATCTTCAGCTTTCAAAGCTGTAATAAAGAATCACAAAATAATCAACCTGTTAATAGTACTTTTCAAGCTATAAAACGAAGTGGAAATCCGGCACATAGAAGAGTAGTAAATTCTAATTATGATTGTAAACCACCAGCAGAAAATTGTTTAGATGATGTAATTATTAGACCACAAAGATTTGATGAAATAAAATCAGCGGCGGGAAATGGCTCAGTTGCAGTGAAGAACTATTTTTTAGATCAGAATAACATTGATTTATTTAATGATGTAGTATCTGATGATATTTTAACTAAACTGCAATCCGGTACTTATGGCATTATTGTTAAAGATTATAGTAATGATATCAAGCCTCATGCAATTTTATTAGCCGGTCCGATACCTTCTTTGTCTGAAAATAATTTTGAGTTTGCTTTTAGCTTATTAATTAAATAAGTTTACATTTTTTTTAGAAAAGCTGTCAACTTAAGACAGCTTTTCACTTAATTAAATAAACTGAAATCAATGCTTCCAAAAACACTATCTATTGTATTTATTTATGTCATTTTTGTTTCCTGTTCTAATTCTTCTAATGGTTTTCTTGATGCCGAAAAATTATTATCAGATAGCTGTGTTCTTGTTAAGGCAAAGGAATCCTCTTATATCAGATTTTCATCAAATAAAAATCAAATTAATTTTCTTTGCTTCAGTAATAATATTAACATTATATATAAATACAACCAACAAGGGATTATTATTGATTCAATATCCGTTCCAAGTAATGTAACCGAAGAAAAATATGGTTATTCGCAATGTATGGACAGTGTATTTTTCTTTATTGAGAATAAGAATTTAGTTATTAAAAAACAAAACGATAAGGTTGATACTTTTACATACAACCAAACAAATAATATCAAACAATATTTGAGTAATATTTTTTTTGAATTTAATTATACCGGTGATAAATTTGTGTTGTTGGATATACCTGATTATTACATTCCAGACAAGCAAGAGTTTAAAGCATATTTTCAGCGTGAAATTATTTCCATATTAACTTTAGAACAACATAAGATAAAGAAAATTGACAGTTTTGGAAAATTTCCCGATAGCTATCAATCAACCTATTTTAATTCATGCTATCCTATCACTTCCGAAATATCTAACAATAATGTGGCATATATATTTAATAATGAGAACATTTTGCATGTTTACAACATAAATACCAAACACATAACAAACTATAAACTATCAGAAATATCAAACTTTAAAATGGAACCTTGTGATATGAATCAATTAGGTCTTCAATATAGGGAAAAATATTGCACGCAGAACCCTATTTATGAACGCATTCTTTATGATTCAAAATCGCATCAATGGCTTTTAATGCAAACGATTGGCATATCGGTAGAAGATAAAGATGGATATTTAACAACTGATGAAGATAAACCGCTTGCCATATATGTGTTAGATGACAATTTTAAAATAATTAAAAAATACATATTTAAAGATAATAATAATTTAAATTTAAGAAGCACTTTCTTTTTCAACCATAAACTTTATATTGGAACTAACAAAAAATCTTTATCAGGAAAAAAGGTTATGATATATGATATTAGGTAAAAAATGTTTAGCAATTCTTTTTCTTTTTTTTAGTTGTACTAACCAACATAATCAATTTGAAGGAGACTCGAAAATATTTGAAAAATACTTAAAAGTGAACTTTGCTCGCTCAATTCCAGAAGATAGCACAAACTTTTTTATCGTTTCAATTAATGGATGCCCAAGTTGTATTCATAAAACACTTTCACAAATACCCCATTTAAAACATGGGATTTGCATCGTGAGCCTTGCAGTTTACGATAAGTATATGCCAATAGAAAATCAGCGTATTTGGATAGACACCATGGGAAAATGTGATCGTTTAAAATACAACAATGGAAACATTGGGTTAATTCAAACTTTTCATAACAAAATTTATAACATAGTAAACATCGAACCAACTAATATAGATAGTATTTTTCAGGTGTTTCATTAGTAGCTTGAATTCAGCCTTCAGCCCTTTCTGTGTTTTATATTACAATTGCTTTTTTGCAAAATGTATTTAAGAAAGTTTGTAGAATATCTTTGCGGACTTATGGGGCAAAAAAAGTTAGTCCGGTTTCATGCAATCAATTCCTTTGCCAATGTGTTGCAAAAGCCGGAAGGCATGAAAGGGCAGTGGCATCTTTTTTTTAAAAACAATAATCCAATTACGCTTGAATTGGCTTGTGGCAAAGGCGAATATAGTGTAAACCTTGGGCGCGAATTTCCGAGTAGGAATTTTGTAGGTGTGGATATCAAAGGCAATCGTATTTTTATAGGAGCTAAAAACGCATTGGCTGAACAGTTGACTAATGTTGCATTTCTTCGCACTCAAATTGATCAGCTTACCGATTATTTTGAAGCCGGAGAAGTTTCTGAAATCTGGATCATTTTTCCAGACCCCTTTTTACGAGAATCAAAAGCAAAAAATCGGTTAACTCACCCTCGGTTTCTAAAACTCTACCAGTCCATACTTCCTAAATCGGCAAAGATTCACCTGAAAACCGACTCGAAGGAACTATACGATTTTACTAAAGAAACTATCTCAGAGCAAAATTGCACTATTCACGAGGATATTGCTGATATCTATGGTCAGCAGAAAGCAACCGGTGCTTTGGCTATCCAAACCTTTTATGAAGGGATGCATCGAGCAGAAGGGAGAACCATTTATTACCTCTGTTTTTCATTGCCTTTTCAGACAATTATTTTGAAAGAGAAAAAGAACACTCAAAATGCAGTTGCACACAGAGCAGAATGATTTTTATAGACTTTCAGACGGTAGAATGGTGATGACAGAAGCGGCACATCTACGTAGAGGGTATTGCTGTGGAAATGGCTGTTTGCATTGTCCATACCAATATGTAAACGTTGTAGAACCTAAACGAAGCATTTTATTAGCACAGAAAAATGAAAGCTGTGAAAAAGGAAGCAAATGATATTTATGGAGCCATCTACCAGTTGGTGCATCTTTGTCCAAGAGGAAGAGTTACCAGCTATGGAGCTATTGCGGCTGCTTTAGGTGTCAAATCGGGTGCTCGATTGGTTGGATATGCTATGAACAACTGCAATAAAGCCGAGTTGAATGTTCCCGCTCATCGAGTTGTAAACAGAAATGGAATGTTGACTGGTAAACATCATTTCCTCACACCAACCCAAATGCAAGAGCTTTTGGAGGCAGAAGGTATTCGTGTAGAAAACGATACCGTTGTTGATTTTGATAAAGTTTTCTGGGATCCCTCAATAGAGATATAAGAAAGAAAAGCTCTGTGAATTTTGCTATCAACTATGGCAAAATACGCTTTACAAAACTGAGGTTCATAGCTGTTAAATGTGCTTTGTTAATCTCCATCTCGGGACAGATATAATTAGGACTATGGGGGTTTAGGTTGGCTGCACTTTTGTCGTACACATATCGAATGGGGGCTTTCAAATCTTGAATCAAATAATCTTCAGGTAAGTAGTCAGGATTTTTTCTTAGCCATGAAGAGCTTGCCAGATAAGCTTTTTGAGGATAGTAAATAAACAAACAAGTGCCGTCTTTAATATAGTTTACCACTTTATCTACAATTTGATTGCTAACAGCAGGGCAGCCCCAACTTCGACCTAAGCGGTTTTGACTAACAATAAAATCATTGCTGACATAATTTGCTCCGTGCATGACAACCGAACGATCAAATGCGGCAGAATTATAGCCATTGTCCATCCCATAAAGGCGTAAGGAATTACCATGCTGTCCAACATAGGTTTCCCCTGTAACATAAAACCCGATACTACTTTGGTGAGAGTTGTCTTTATTCGAAAATGTAGTTGCAAACTCATCTCCTGATCCTTGTCCGTGTGCTACATATTCATTTAAAAGAACCCTTTTTTGGGAAAGGTCAATTACCCAAAGGCGATGCTTGGTTGATGAAAGTGTGAAATCAATTATGGTTAGTATTTGCTTATCACTATTTAAGTTGCCTGCATTTCTAAGGTTCAGGTATCCTTTATAGGCTGTTGAAAAGGCTGAAAAAGAAACTTTATTTTCAGATGGAAAGCTTAACTGATGATACAGTTGTTCTGTATATCGCTCCAGTGTTCCTGGTATATTTGTTCCATGTTTGATTGATACTTTTGCGAAGGCAGGTTGAACAAACAAACCGAATAGTTGAGCAAGCGTCAAATACAAAATCCACCGTTTCATTTATTGCTCTTTTTAAGAATCTACTGAGCGTAGTCGAAGTAAAAATAAGAAAATTGACACCATTCTCAAAGAGATTAGCGGATACAAATTCTTTTTAACGGTATTTTGCGTTTTGTTAATTGCATAATTCACCGTACATTAGCAACCATAATCCTATAAATATGTTCTTTCCCGATTTTCCTTATTCTGCATACGAATTATCGGCTTTTAGTTTTTCTTTTGAAACGTTTTCTGTTTCGCTAAAAACAGGTGAGATAGTTCATTTTGAAGCACCTGAGCCTAAAGTGTTTCGATTATGGTTAAGAGAAAATGGTGTTCGAGATATTTCAGGAAAACCATTGGATTGATTGCCAATAAACGCTTTCATCAAGTTGTCTGTTTAGAGCAATTACATGGCAGGCAGTAATACCTCATACCGTTTCCCTGGTTTAACGGTTAGCTTTTTATCGCGCAACCAAGGGTTTAGTTGCTTTAGGGTTCGATAGCTTGTTCCTTTGTCAATGGCAAATTGAGCAAGGTTAGGAATGCTACTTTCAATGATTATAGATTTGGTTGGGATGGGCTTGTATGTGTCTTTAGAAGTTACGATATATCCAAATTTATTTGCTTCACCAATGAGAAGTTTTAAAGCTAAAATTCGGAACACGTATCGCATAGTTTCATCCGGCAAAAGAAGGTCGTAATAATTTGTCTTTTGTTGAAAGTTAGATTGGTTGCTATAGCCACCCATTCCCATATTGTAGGATGCTGCAGCGGCAGTCCAAGATCCAAGTTTGGCGTATGCTTGTTTAAAATATCGGCAGGCTGCTTCGGTTGACTTAACCACATTATATCGTTCATCTATTTCGTCATTTACTTCCAAACCAAATTGTGGAGCAGTCCCGGGCATAAACTGCCAAAACCCTACCGCGCCGGCTTTTGAAATCTGATTTTGAAGTGCGCTTTCCGCTATGCAGAGGTATTTAAAGTCATCGTGCATTCCATTTGCCCTTAGTAAAGGCTCGATCATGGGTAAGTACCTGCCTGCAAGCTTTAGGATATAGATTGTGCTATATTGGTTGTAGTAGTTGTAAAGAAGTTCGCGGTCTAATTGTTCACGAACCTCCTGTCTTTCTAAAGGCACTTTTTCGCCGGCAAAACTGAGGAAGGTAGGCAATTCAGGTGCAAACCATTTGTATTGCAGACGACCATTTTTTACATCAACGGTTCCTTCGCCTTCATTTGTTTTAGAAAACGAAAAAATACTTACTAAAGCTATTGATGAAACAACAAAGAAGCAGATAAAAAGAATCAATCGGGGAGTAGTGCGCATAGTGTTTGATGTATAGTGGAAAAGTAATTCAAATTGAATTTAATTGGCTAAATGAATATTTTTTACCCAACGAGAAAGAGCAGTGTTTCCAAAATAAGTTTGGTTTGAAAAGGTTTTTCATCATTTTGTTTTTGACAGATATTTTTTACCTGCTTCCTAATTTCATTACACCCCTTGCCGCTTGCAACCAGTTTAATGATTGAAGATTAATACTGAAAGTGATACCGTCAAAAATATTTGTTCTTCCTAAAATACTCTTTCGATAGTCATTGTAGTCTTTGCTGTAAACAAGTGGTAAATATACGTTTACAATATCAAAAATATAAAGCTCAAGTCCTGCATCAAATAGGGTTTTACTGCCACTCGGATTTAATCTTCCGGCATCAGCAAAGCTGGCAACATCAGCAAAAATGCGTAGTGGAATTTTACCTAAGGGTAAATCTGTTTTTAGGTTTATGGATGCTAACCAATTATCGCTTCGCCCCAAGGGAGAAGCATAAAGTGGTGTTGGTACTTTTAGTCCTCCTTCGCGCATAGAAATTTGATGAACGCCGAATCCTGAACGATCGGTACGCCCCAAATAGGTGTCTTCATACAGATAGTCGTTAACGCCGGTAAAAGTGCTATTCAAGTAATATCTATCGTTAGAAATGTTGTTACCTAAATCAAAAAATTTTCCGCCATAAACTCGAACATGCAGTGCTTTATTTTTAGCATGATAGTCTATTCTGAGGTTTGCTTCAAGATTTAATTTGATGAAGTTTTTACCCCATTGTGCCTCACCACTATAACTAAATGGGTTGAAGGTGCGCATATTATTATGAACATAGCGAACTAAAGCGTAGTTGTTGGCTTGTTGACTTATGAAGGGTTTAAATAAGCTGTCTGTCCGGTCTTTAGCAAAAGAAAAATCTTCTTCGTTTATAAAAAAAGCCTTTACTAACAATGTTCTTGTGATAGGGCTGGTAAAAGAAGGTTCTTTGAATCTGAATAAAAGTGATGGAGCTACTTTATAGTATTGGGCAAAGGAGTTGTTGGGTATATACACACTACTATCGCGGTTAAAGCCGGGGAGTAGAGATTGGTTATGAAAGGTTTTAGCATCAAGTTGCACTGTGATTTCTTTAAAAATGGAGCTATTGGGCTGAATTACATAGCAAACCGAACCGGCTCCAATAAATTGTTTGGAATGAAATCCATACATCGGAGCAAAAGCAAATTTTAACTTTGTTTCGGGAATAGTCAGATTATGTATCAGCAAGCCCCCTTCAAATCCATCATACTTATTAAAGCCAATGGCGGGTAATAGGAAAATCTTTCTTCGCCTGTCTTCTGTAAAACCGAAAAAAGGCTTGATAGATGGTATGCCTCGTTTGAAAATTCCCTTTCTCTTAAACGTATTGTTCACGCTATTTTCATCAAATACTTCCGGTGCTAATTTTAGTTTTGTCCAATTATTTGCAGGAATTTCAACAACTGTGGATCCCGTAAAAGGGGCTACAGACACTGTTTTTAGGATGCTGTCGCCTTGGTAAGCTTGGATAGATGCCGGTAAAGCAAATGGCAATTGATGAGACAAAACAACCGTTGAGAAATTGTTTTTTGTAATTCCGTTTTTTAAGGAAAAATCAAATCTTTTATCGGAATGAAAGGCATCCTTAAATAGCCAACTAAGGTCTTTGTCGGTGTGTTTTTGAAGCACGGCAACAAAGTCGTCAGGATATGGATGTTTAAATTTCCAAGTTTCAAAATAATCTTGCATGGCTAAAGCGAAACTGTCTTTACCCATATAGATTTCCAACCATCGCATGAATTCTGCTGTTTTGTAATAGACATCCATACCGTAGTTGATTTCACGAAAGTTGGCAGCAGTTTGAGCAATAGCCTGATCATTGCCCGAAGCCGCGAGTTGAGCTAATATGGTTCTCATATTGAGCGATACAGAAATTTCATTTTTTCTTTTAGTGGTTCGGGTTGAAAGGGAATCTTTTTTTGTTTGCGACAATGCAGCCACTGTTTTTTGCTCATAATAAGTGTTCAAGCCTTCATCCATCCAAGCATGATCTCTTTCATTGGAAGCCAACATTCCATAAAACCAATTATGCCCTGCTTCGTGTATAATAACGGATTGCTCTCCTGCATTTTTATCAATAATTGTAATGGTTGGGTATTCCATTCCGCCACCTGCTTTCAGATCACCCTGAACCGCTTTAATGGTTTGATACGGATAAGCACCGAGCCAATTTCCATAATGTTTAATGGTTTGAGCCAGATAAGTATTTGATTTTTTCCATTGCTTTTCATAGCTTGGCAGAAAAGCACTCCAGGTATTGATTTCATGATGGTGTTGAAGAACGGTATCTTTTCTGACAACCCATCTTTTATCGGCAAACCAGGCAAAGTCATGTACTTTATTTTCCGTGAAATGGATTGTTTTCATTTGAGTGGCACTTTCTGGAAAGTCTGTGTAGGTTACAGTATGTTTCTTTTGTCCGTTAACTATTTTGGTTGTAATGATTTTTCTTAGTGTATCCTTTCGGATTGGAAGTTTAGACAGGCTATCTAACCATTTTTCTTCTTTTTCTGTTTGCAAATTTCCGGTTGCCATGACCACATAATTTTCGGGAAGGGTAATGTATATGTCATAGCTTCCAAATTCGCTGTAAAATTCTCCCAAGTCCAGATAGGATAAGGGATGCCAGCCTTTTCTATCATAGACGGCTGGTTTAGGAAACCATTGTGAGATGTAATATGCCTGATTGGTATGTCCAAGTCTGGAAAATACTTTGGGGATTTTTACCCGAAAGGGAGTTGTAACAGTGATTTGATTGCCCGGAGCCAAAGGCATCGGAAGATTGATACGAGCAATATCCGGTGTGTTTTCTCCATAAAAATACGCTACGTCGGTGCCATTTACAGCAAACTGAAGGCTGTCTATAAAACCCCTATCGTGATTTTTGGCAAAGTAAAAATCAGTGTGTTTATTTCTGTATTGTTGTTCAGCAAATGGTGTATGGTCGTTAGAATAAGCATTTGGCCAAAGGTGAATGTATAGAAATTGGAGGGTGTCCGGGGAATGGTTAGTATATACAAACGTTTCAAAACCATGAAGCATGTGTTTTCTATCATCAAGGGTAACATCAATTCGAGTATCTACTTTTTGTTGCCAATAAGTTTGACTAAAGTTTTTGAAAGAAATCGAAAGCAGGAAAAGAAGATAATAGTACTTCATGGCACTAAGATAAAATTTTGAAACAAACGGTAGAACGAGTAGTTTATTCAATGAGTTCTTTTCCTGTTTTTCTGAAATAGGTAAGATGATTTTATTTCTTTTCTGAAATTTCCGAATTGAATTTTCCTATTTTTAGGCACCATCCAAATAATCTCTTATAAAACGTATTGAACATGAACAAAACGCTCTGTATAGATTGGGGCAATTCCCTTGTGAAAGCAGCCATTTTTGAAGCTGATAAAATCATTCATCATGAGCAGTTAGATCCCAATGCTGCCTTGTCAACCTTGGTCGGTTTAATAGAAATCCATCAGCCTCAAGGAGCTATTTTAAGTAGTGTAGTTTCCAATATGGCCGATGTTCAGATGCATGTTCGGGAAAAAGTTGCTCATTTTCTGAAGTTAGACATGAATACCTTCTTGCCTATTATGAACGCTTATAGTTCTCCTGAAACTTTGGGCGTTGATCGGTTAGCAATTGCGGTAGGAGCTCAAGCGGCTTTTTCAGATAAAAATGTATTGGCTATTAGTTTGGGAACATGTATCACTTATAATTTTGTTCAAAAAAATAAAGCTTTCAGAGGGGGAGCTATTTCGCCCGGTTTGCACATGCGGTTAAAAAGTATGCATGAGTGGACAGATCGGCTCCCTGAAGTAAAACCTGATGGAGAAGTACTATTGCTGGGTTATGATACCGAAACTTGTATGCGTAGTGGTGCCGTTTTTGGTATGGCTTCTGAAATTGATGGAATGGTAACCGCTTTTGCTGATCAATACCCCGACTTTAACGCGGTGTTAACCGGTGGCGATTCAGCGATGTTTGTTAACAAACTTAAAAGTAAGATATTTGCCGACCCCGATTTATTGATGAAGGGTCTGAATTTAATTCTTCTACATAATGTTCCACAACTGCGTTAAGCTCGCTGTCGTTAATTTCTTACTCCTATCCCCAATTGTTTCTTCAGCGCAAAATACTGCGTCTAACAGAGAAAATTCTCCCTATTCACGCTATGGATTGGGCGAGTTGCGAAACGGTAGTAATACGGCACTTAAAAGCATGGCAAACCAAACAGCTGCCTATGCTAATGGATATTTGGTAAATCCCGAAAATCCGGCTTCTTACGCTTCATTAAAGCTGGTAACTTATGAATTGGGTGCAGAAGGCAGATCACGAACGCTTATTTCTAATAACCAAAGTGCGACTACCGGAACAGCTACTTTATCTCATTTGACAATAGGAATTCCGGTAGCAAAACATGCCGGCATTGCTTTTGGCTTACGTCCCTATACTCGTGTCTATTATCGTATGAACGACTCGCTGAATTTAGATGGAATGGGACCCGCCTTGAAGGTTTATTCCGGCGATGGTGGAACAAACTATGCCTTTCTGGGAGGCGGTTGGCAATATAAAGGGTTTAGTATTGGTGTCAATGTGGGCTATTTGTTTGGTACCATTCGAAATTCTGTTATCCTTCAAAAACAATACGATACCGTCAATGCCTATAATTCCGACTTCTCTGTCTTTAGAAAAATTGGAGGCTTGCATTATGAAGTGGGTACGCAATATTATACTTCATTAAGAAACAAATTAGGTTTGAGATTGGGGGCTAATGCTTCTTTTGCACAAAATCTTAACCTTTGGGCAGACACTTCTGCCTCTTTATGGCGTAATTCAGGTACTTCAACCATTTTTGATACAGCTACTTACGTAAACAATGCCAGAGGCACGATTCGTCTTCCACTTTCTTATAGTATAGGAGCACAGCTTTTTAATGAAAATAAATGGATGGCGGGTATTAACTTTTCTGCTGCAAAATGGAGCGAATTTAGAAATGCCGGATCTGTAGATTCAGTTACCAATTCCTTCAAAATAAGCATGGGGGGAGAATACACGCCTGATGCTACAAGCTATTATCAATATCTCCGCCGTATAACTTATCGGTTAGGTTTTTATTACGGTAAAGATTTTGTGGACCTACGTAATACAAGTATTAACTATTATGCTGTTACTGCCGGAGCCAGCTTGCCTTTCAAGCGTTCTCAAGATCGCATTCACATGGGCTTGGAATTAGGAAGGCGCGGGAAAGAAACGAATGGTTTAGTTCGAGAAAACTTCTTCCGATTCTATTTTGGTATTTCACTCAACGATCGTTGGTTTGTTAAACGCAAATATGACTAAATGTTGGCTTTACCTATTGTTGTTAACAGGCATTCTTTTTTCCTGCAAAAACAAAACAAGCGAAATCAATGAATTGCTTGCCAAGAGTGTGTTTGCAGAAGATAAGGCAGATGAAGTAGTGATAATTTTTAGTGAAGACGGAAAGGTAAAAGGGCGCTTGTTTGCTACTCAATTTATTATCAACGAACAAGCTAAACCACCTTTTATGGATGCCAGAAAGGGGCTTCGTATTGAAAGTTTTGATGACAGCACTCATTTGCAAAGCACCCTTACGGCAAAATATGCCCGTTACTATCCCCAAAAAGGAAATATACTTATCCGTGATAGCATAGTAGTTGTCAATAAAAAAGGAGAACGACTCCAAACAGAAGAATTAGTATGGAATGATAAACTAAAAAAGTTTTACACCGGAAAACCGGTTACTATCAAAACCATTACACAAACCATGTACGGCGATGGATTAGAAGCTAATCAAGACTTTACTAGGTATCAAATCACTAATATCAAGGGCATCATACAAGTCAATAAAACCGAAATTCCCGGCAATTGAGTTGAAACCTTCCTTTATTCAAAGTTCATCTGAGCTTCCTGTCTTACCTTTGCCCGCTTATGTTAGTTTCATTACAAAATGTGTCTTTTTTCTTTGGTGCACGCCCAATCATTGAACAAGCCAATTGGCAGATAAATATTGGTGAAAGAATAGGTTTAGTAGGGCATAATGGGGCTGGAAAATCTACCATTCTTCGACTCATTACGGGGCAGTATTTTGTTGACGAAGGAAGCATTTCTAAACCCAAAGATGTTTCTATTGGATTTTTCAATCAAGACTTGCTCAGCTTTTCTTCTTCTGATAGCATCCTAAAAGTAGGAATGCAAGCGTTTGAACAAGCGCATATCGTAGAGCAAGAAATGGAGCGACTGATGAAGGAATTGGAAACAAAACCCGATGATGAGAAGTTGCTGGACAACTACAGTCATGCCTTGCATGATTTTGAAGTAGCCGGAGGATATGAAATGGAGCATAAGACAGCAGAAGTTTTGGAAGGATTGGGATTCTCAACGAAAGATTTGCAGCGACCTTATAATGAATTTTCCGGTGGCTGGCGGATGCGTGTATTATTAGCCAAAATGATGCTGCAAGCTCCTGATTTATTGTTGCTCGATGAACCGACTAACCACCTCGACTTACCCAGTATTGAATGGTTGGAACGATACTTACAAAGTTATCCGGGTAGTGTAGTCATCGTATCTCACGATCGCTATTTTCTTGATCGGATGGTTACAAAGATTGTTGAAGTTTGGCAACGCGATTTGGTTAGCTATAGCGGTAACTACACTTTTTTCCTTACCGAGAAAGAAGAACGAATGACCTTACAACAACGCGCCTACGAAAATCAGCAAGAATATATTCGCCAACAAGAACGCTTTATAGAACGATTTCGAGCAAAAGCTACCAAAGCTGCTCAAGCCCAAAGTGCCATCAAACGATTAGATAAATTAGACAGAATAGAAGCACCAGATGGAACAGTGCCGGTGATGAATATCAACTTCGATGTAGCTATTCAACCCGGTAAAATCATTGCAACACTTAAAAATATTAGTAAACAATTTGGTGAAAATGTTATCTTAAAAAATGCCGACGCTGAAATTTTTCGCGGTGATAAAATAGCACTGATTGGCGCTAACGGAAAAGGTAAATCAACACTCTTGCGCATCATAGCCGGAAAAGAAGGCTTTGAAGGGGAACGCAAAGAAGGGCACAATGTTGAGGAAAGCTTTTATGCACAACATCAGTTAGAAGCACTGACTGTTGAACATGAAATTTTAGAGGAAATGAAACTTGCCGGAACCGGAAAAACAGAATTGGAATTGAGGCAATTGTTAGGTTGTTTTTTATTTAGCGGAGACGATGTTTTTAAAAAAATAAAAGTGCTTAGCGGCGGTGAAAAAGCAAGAGTCGCATTAGCTAAGGTCATTTCAGCAAAGGGCAACTTTCTCATGCTGGATGAGCCTACTAACCACTTAGATATGCAAAGCGTTGAAATGCTGATTGATGCTCTCAATAAATATCAAGGAACATTGATTTTGGTTTCGCACGATCGCTATTTTATATCCAAAACAGCCAATAAAATTTGGTGGATTGAAGACTGCCAAATAAAGGAATTTGTTGGCGGATATGATGAATGGCATCAATGGTATCAAGAACGTGAGGCAAAGACTCAAAACGAAAAAACTATTCAACCCTCAAAATCGAAAAAGGAATCTGCTCCTAAATTGTCCAATTTGGCAAGCACAGCAGAAATGCAACAATGGAAAAAAACACTCCAAAACAAATCAAAGCAATTAGAAAAAATTGAACAATCATTAGCTACAACAAAATCGGAAATAACAGCTTTAGAAACCCAACTGGCTAATCCGGATGTATATAGTGATACCGCTAAATTTAAAACATTGGATGAACGGTATAAAAAATTGGCACTTGTTTTGTCACAACAAACAGCAGAATATGAACAAATTTTGGAAGAGGTAATGCAATTGGAGGAAAAAGTGTTATAAAGTACAAGTTTGGCGCAAGTATTCTATCTTTGAAACGCAACGGAGATTTTTTATGACAAATACTAACCTGTCTGATGACAACGAGCAAGCTCGTTTAACGGAGTTGTATGCACTAAGGATTTTAGATACTCTTCCCGAAGCAGATTTTGATTACCTTACCGAAATTGCTTCTCAAATTTGCGGCACCCCCTTGTCGTTAATTAGTTTTATTGATGGAGACCGCCAATGGGTTAAATCTCAAAAGGGAATGGTAGCAACAGAAATCCCTCGTGAGCTTGCTATTTGTGCACATACCATAGTTTCTGATGATGGACTTTTTATTGTATCCGATACGCATAAAGATCCACGTTTTGCAAGCAATCCGCTCGGCATAGGAGAACCGCATATTGGGTTTTATGCTGGTGTTTCACTAATCACTGATTCCGGTTATGCAGTAGGTACTTTATGTATTATTGATCATAAGCCAAAAGAGCTTACCGAGGCGCAAAAAAGCGCGTTGAGAGCTTTGGCAAAACAAGCAGTTAGTTTGTTTGAATTAAAGCGTAAACGGTTAGAGATTCAACAAATAAATACTCAGCTGAGAAATATGACTTCTGAAATGCAGCAGTTTGCTTATGTTGCAGCTCATGATTTGAAGTCGCCTTGTAACAATATTTTAGCATTGGCGGAACTGTTGAAAGATAATCAAGACCCACTACCTGAATCAGCCTTAGAACTGGTTGAGCATATTTCAATTGCTGCTAACACACTGCGTAGCCTGATAGATAATACCCTAAAAAATAGCATGGCAGCACAAGATGCTGATGTGCAAAAAGTCAACTTTTCTCTTGCCGAATTTTGGCGTGAACTAAAGTCAACCGTAAGCCCACCTTCCGATATCGAAATTCAATGCTCACCTGAAAATCATGAATTGCTTGCTCCCAAAGCTTTGTTGATGCAGATTTTATTGAATCTCGTTACCAATGCTATCAAATACAACGATAAAGAAAAAGGCATTATCCGTGTCCGTTTTTCTACGGATAAAGAGTTCTATCGGTTTGCAATAGAAGATAATGGACGAGGAATTAGTGAGGTACATCTTGAAAAGATATTTGACCTATTTCACACCTTAGAAGTAACCGACCGCTTTAACAACAAAGGCACCGGCATAGGACTAAATACCGTTCGGAAATTAGTGGACAAACTTGGCGGAACCATTACGGTTTCATCGAAAGAAAAAGTGGGTAGCGTGTTTACTTTAATTATTCCTCGATAGATAAGCGTTTGAAGATAATATCTGAAAGCAGCCTCTATTTATTTGTATTGATGAAAGAGTACTTAATCTCATCTTCATTTTGCTTTTAAAGGGACGACTAATTAGCCTGTTTTAACGGGGTTCAATTTATTTTCAATAACTTGATTGGATTTGTAGGAAAAGGTCTTTTTCAAACCCAGAATCGGCTTTTCTATATAGTAGAAAGAAAGGTAAGTTATGCTTAGTAGCGATACTGTTTTTAACAGCAAGGCAAAATAAAAATTGTTTACCCACATAGGAAATCCATGTGAAATTAGCTTGGGTAAATAAATATCGTATAGAATGTCAATCGGGTAATGGTATAGATATAGACCATAGCTGACTGTGCCAATCCAAACCAATATTTTTTGCTCACACAATCTTTTAAAGGCTTGATGGCCTTCACCACTCACCACCCAATGAACCAAAGCAACCGAAATAATACTTTCAATAGTTCTGGCAAATAAGTTGAAGTGTTCTATTTGTCCAATGTATGGAGCTATACGCCAAAAGGTATATACACTTATTGAAATAGGCAATAAAATGCGAAGCCAGTATCTAAATTGAGCCATAGTCTTTTCATCTCTTATTGACAAAGCATATAAACCGCCAATACCAAAAGCATCGAAACAATTAAACACTAAAAGGTAATTAAATCCATGATCTATTGAATGAACCCATATCTTACTAATCATTCCAACCGCAATAAAAAACAAGAACATTGATTTCATTAGTTTCTTCGGTGTAAACAACACGCACCATGGCCAAACCAAATAAAATTGTTCTTCAACCGAAAGTGACCAGCTATGACTAAAAGCATTCCAATGATGTTGATTATAGATAGTGTAGTTTGAAGTATAAGTAGTAAAAGCAAGAAAATTCTGACGAATATCGGGGTAGTTTATAAAAAATAGAATAGCTAAGGTCAAATAATAAATAGGGAAAATTCTGAGTGCTCTTCGAAAAAAGAAGTTAATCAATGTGCCTTTCGTATTCTGATTGTTTTCTTTCTCTTTAAGTAAAATTGAGGTAATTAAAAAGCCACTTAATACAAAGAATAAGCTTACCCCAAATAATCCCCCCGGAACTAATAGTCGGTGTAAGAAACCAATCGGGCTGTAAAAATCTAAGGTAGGGCCACGACGCACAGTCCAGTGGTCTATGATTACAACTAAAATTGCAAAAGCGCGTAGTCCGTCTAACCCTTTTATATACTTCATTTGACAAAAGTATTTTGAGGGTCTTTGGTTGGTTGATTTTTAAATGGCATTAACCCATCATTAACGGGCTATTTTTTTTCAATAAAAGGATAGTATGAGAACTATTGATGAGTTAAGGTGTAAATTAACCCTAAGTTGTAAATATCACCTTTGTACATAAAGCCCGGATTATATCTTAAGTCCAGCCCAAATGAATTGCCCGCATTGTTAAGCCCGCCCTTATTTCCGGTTTTAATTGTTTGACTATTGGTAGAAAGTGGAATGTAGTTGTTGCTTCCGGATTGCTTTACGGACAATACACTACATGGCATGTTGGTACTACCCGATTGTGAGGAAGGAGTGAAAAAGGCACTCTCTGCCTGCACAGATAGTGTCCATGAAACATTGCTTTTAACACCTACCGAAACATAATTGTTGGCTACAACGCCATTAATATAATCATCTAAGGAATTGAATGATGGAATGACGGAACCCCCTGTAAACGTAAGCGATTGAATGGCGTAAACACTTACATTTCCTGTTAGACTGGCACTATAAGAGTATTGTGCAGCGGCTTGCCGTGAACTAAACGCTAAAACTAATATGGCTAAAATTGTCTTCAATTTTGTGTCATAGTGAAAAGTACCGAAAAATTATAGTTACCCGGAACCATCAAGTACCCTTGAGATTTTAAAATGAAATCATAGATATAGTCGTAATACTGAACATTCGATTTCATCTTTTCTTGGCTAAACAAATGTTGATCTAAAGCTTGAAGAGAAATGGGATTTGTTACTAAATTATAGTCCTTGTTGGAATTGTCACTAACCCATTTTATTTGCAACATATTGCTTGCCGGTACAAAGCCGAATGGGTACGTAAAAGCAGCTAATTTAACAGACACGGTTACGTCTTTTTTTTTGGAAGCAACACGAATCGTTATGGCATTATTTAGCGTTTGATCTTGCTCCATTTTTGATGGGTCATCAAGTATAAAACTCAAACTGGTGTTTGCAAAAACCGTTATTGAATTGTTCGCATTTTGTGCTAATGTTCTCACTCCTCCAAACAACATACAAATTCCAAAAAAAAGTTCTCTCATGCCAAAACAAAGCCGTTGATTATTTTGAGAATAGCCGTAAAAATAGTTGTTTTGCGCAACTGTTTAAATTATGATAAGATTAAAGCGCGTCAGCTTTCTAATTCTGCTTCTTTGTATTTCCTACTTTCCCAAACTTTCTGCTCAAAATTTAGGTGTACATCCCACTACGCTTGAGTTTCGATTAGCAGCAGGTCAGTCCGAAAGCCAAGCAATTCACCTTTCAAATAGTTCTCCTAAAAAAGTTCAATTTCGGTTGTATCTCAATGATTGGCTTCGGGATTCTATGGGTGGACACATCTATTCTGACCCCAATAAACTTCCACATTCTTGTACTCGTTGGGTAACAATAGACAAAAGCTTTGTGGAATTAGAGCCCGGAAAATCTACGGATGTTACCGTAAAGCTTGCCTTGCCGGACTCATCAGAGTCAGCTGAAGAAATGAAATGGTCTATGCTTTTTATTGAAACGGTTGAAGAACAAAAAGCTGCTCAGGCTAAAGGTGCTCAAGCCGCCGTAAAAAACTTGTTACGAATTGGTGTTCATATTTATCAAACACCTCCGGGATTAGTAGAAAAGGCCGTGAAAGTATTTGACTTAAAACCCGTACCCGGCGAATCCAACATTTATCGCTTGTCTTGCCAAAATATTGGTAAAGTAATGGTTGATTGTCGCTCCTATATTGAGTTAGCTTCTCTGGCAGATGGAAAGAAAACAAAGTTGGAAGCTGTTGAATTTCCACTTTTTCCATCACAAAGAAGATTGGTTGTTTTTGAATTGCCCAAAGATTTACCCAAAGGAAAATATTCAGCCTTAGCAGTGCTGGATGCAGGCGAAGATGTCTCGCTTGAAGCAGTTGAAAGCGAAATAGAAATCAAATAGTAAGTTCTCTTTTAAAATAACTAAAGCACTCCTTTGGAGTGTTTTTTTTTATTCTTTTTCTTAAGCAATTTTAAGGAGAGTTGAAATAATGATAGCATCAGAAAACAAGCATTTTCGTTGACAGGAAAGGGTTTGGGACGATTTTCTTCTATGTCATGCTTGACTTTTGTTTCACATGCTACTTAGCAATCTAAATGATTTTTGATAGGGATAGGTAAACCGTATAGCTGGAAATCAGGGCAGTTTCCTTCGATTCTTTTGTTACTAAATTTGCTTAACGTTTGGATAACATAAATATTGTTCGTAAATTCAACTTCATATTTGTTTAGTTTTTTGTTTGGAGAGACTTTTTTTTTGACTAAAACAAATTTTTGAGAGAATGAGAGCTTTATTTTTGGGAGTACTACTACTAAGTGGTATGTCTTCTACATTCGCACAAGAATCGAACGCTTCAGCGACTGCCTCGCAAACTGTTCAGTTGGTTTTGAATCCCAGCATTGATCTTCGGTTTTCTGAAACTTCTACAAACAATGGTGCTTTAGTTAGTTTAAATTTTTCAACGATCAACAACTATTCATCTGGTGTTGTTTCCGGTGTGCAAGAATTAGAAGTTCGTTCTAATAAGAATTTTAAAATCAGTGTTCAAACAGACGCAGCGCATTTCTCGTACAATGGCTTGTCAAGCAACATGCCTGTTGCCAATACCTTGTTTATGGCTGTAACAGGAAATACAACCGGAGGAACCCTTACCGCAGGCTTAGGTGCATACAAAAGTTTGTCGGCAATGAGCTCAGATCTGCTTTTGAACGGCTCTTTTGGTGAAGGGAAAAAATTGGCATTTGCTTACAAAGCAAAACCTTCAGAAGATTTTCCACCCGGGGTTTATTCAGTAGGGGTCTTATATACGGCTACACAACCATGAGGCTACAACCTCTCAAAGCGGAATAGTCTAATCTTCCTTGAACTTCAAATTGTCCGTTTGCGTGCAAAAAGCCGATATCATCAGTGGCTATAAAGGCGCAACTATCTATGTTTGCCAGATCTATAATATTGATGGCTCCACGTCCGGAAAGTGTTACGCATAGCGGATCTTCCATATCGCGAACCATTATTTTTAAAGTGTTTGATGAATGAAACAAACCAGCAGATTGAGAATATGCTTGAGATAATAGTTCAGTCATGCCATATTCCGAATGAATGTTCGGAAGACTAAACCGTTCTTGCAAAAAATGATGAACTTCTGATCTTGTCCATTCTTCCTTTCTTCCCTTCATGCCGCCTGTTTCCATGACAATTGTATGGTGTAATCGTTGAGGAAAGGCTTCAGCAAAATCGAGCAAAGCAAAGGTTACACCCAATAGAATGGTGCGTTGTTGGCGGTTTTCCAGTGTTTGAAGTGTATTTGCTAATCTTTCTTTATCTTCTAAATAAAAACCATTATCCGAATACTTGCTTTGAGACATCAATACTTGCGCCATGTGTACTAATGAAGCGTTTTTTCGTTCTAAATAAGAAGGTAAAAGAGCTAAGAAAACATAGTCGGAAGGATTGCCATAAAATTGGCTAAATCCGCGTAGTAAATTAGATTCATAGAGCTTTATATCAGCTACCAAATGCTTACTGGGAGTATCTTTGGTGGTTCCACTGCTTTCAAAAATTGTTGCTCCTTTTTGTTTTGAGCCGGTATGAATTTGGTGTGTTTTAAAAAAACTAATTGGTAAAAATGGGATGTCGGTAAGTTGATACACTTGCTTGGGTGATTTATTGAGTGCATCAGCAAAGCTTTTATAGAGAAGGTTATTGGCATATTGATATTCAAACAAAGCCAAGGCAATATGTTCAAATGAAATTGCGTTTAGGTCTTGTAACATCTTTATCAGCCTGATACGATCGGTGTTCATTTTGTTAGTTAACTTAGCAAACGTTTTTTTTACTCTTTCAATTTTATGAATGGAGCTGAATGATTCCGCAAAAATTGAAATAGTTTTTAGATAGAATGGACGAAATAAAGCAAGATGATGAAAAATACATTCTCAGTTGCCATGATTCTTTTGATTTTGGCAAGTTCCTGCAAAAAACAATCTTCGGCTCCTGCTAATCATCGTCCCGAAGTTTCGTTTCTTTCTGTATTGCCCAACACATACAGTGTACGAGATAAAGATACATTGGTAATTTCATTTGAATTTTCTGATAAAGCCGGCGATGTAGGAAATTCACCCGGCACCATTCCTACCCCTAATATTTTCTTTAGTGCTGATACCGGAAAATCTTGGAGTAGTGCTATGCTCCCCGACATCCCTGATTATTTTAGAACACAAGACGGAATAAAAGGTAGAGCTTCTATGTTCATTGCTACAAGGCTTATTCCATTTGACTCATTAAGCTTAGTGCAAGGTAAGAAATATAAATTCATTTTCTGTATTGCAGACCAGGCAGGTAATTCAAGCGATACAATTTCCACGTCAACGATTACTGCTTTGCCTTAAAAGGGTTTCAATCGTCCCTTTTGTAACTTAATTGCAAACGATCTGATCGAATCATTACCCTGAATGTCAATTCTTTTGATTTCATATAAGTCAGGGGAAGGAATAGTAGAAACTCGATTTCCAATACGAAAAGCTGCTTCAATTTGGTGATTGCGCATCCATTGTTTCAGTGTGTCGAATTGCCTTTTCTCCTCCGGTCTGGCACCATAAGGGTAGGCAAGGGCACGCACTAAGGGTATTTGATGATGTTGGAAAATGTCAAACGTTTTGACAAGTGCAGATTGAATATCCGTCAATGAAGTGGTACTGAAGTTTTCATGGTGAAAACCATGCATGGCTAATTGAAAATACTTACTATCTAATGTTTTCAACTCTTCAACACTCATTTTCCTGTTCAATGGATCTTCTAAAGATAAATTGCCTTCCAGCGAATCGCCAATAACAAAAATAGTAGCTGTAAATTGAAGTTCTTTTAATAGAGGATAGACATAAGTAAGATTGTTGTAGTAGCCGTCATCAAAAGTGATTAACACTCCCTTTTCAGGTGCTTGTTGATTTCCTTTTGCAATCTCAATATATTCAGGTAAAGTGAGGCTCCGGTATCCATTTCGTTTTAGGAAATAAAGCTGCTCAAGAAGCTGTTCGGGAGTTTGAGTAATGCGATCTTGCACATTCGGCCATATACGATGATACATCAAAACCGGTATTCCTTTTCCTTTGTTGACAAGCCAATGTAGGTTCATGAGAATGGACTATTAAGTTGCAAAGAAACAATTTGAATAGTAACCTTTGATTTTAGAAAATTCAATTAGCATTTCTTAAAAATAGCATAGTTAGAATAAGCCTCAAAATTGCATTGTAGTTACGGAAACGATAGCAAGGTTGTAAAAATGGCTCGTTCTCGTTTCTGGGTAGCTACATGCCAGTTGCCGGCATAACTGATGCGGATTGGTACCAGATGCCCATGAGCTGTTCCTAAGCGCACTTTCATGCGGACATCAAAATCATAAACCCATGTTTTGAATGACAAAGAATAGTCGCGAGCTACAATGGCGTAATCGCTTTTTCGAAACCAAGTAGAGAGTTCGTTATAAACTACTTCGTTTTTATATTCCGGCTTAGGAGTGGCAGTAAATAAATAGCAATCTTCCCCACCATACTCTGCCAGCATCAATTTGAAATTATACATCGGGGCAACATCAGGGTCAAAAATGGCTGCTTTGTTTCCGGCAAAAGGCACACCGGCAACCTTGCTTCCGGGATTGAAAATGAGTTGTTTCAATTGCCATTTTCTTTTTTCCATCTCACCTTTCCCACGTTGGTTTTCTGAGCCGGCAACAATGTTTGTTTCACCACAAATTGTTTTTGGGGTGAAAAAGAGATAAGCGTACAATTCGGCAGTGTAGTAGTTGTAGTTTCTCTTTCGGTTGTAAAAGTCTCCCGTTGTTGTTTCTTCCACTACTTTCATGCTTCTACACTTTCCGTTTATTTGCTGTTGGGTAGTGCTTTTAAGAGAGGCAATAATTTCATTTTTTGCACCTAAAATTCTAATGTCGTTGATGGCAGTATAAGGAATAATTCTAAGCGTTTTGAAAGCTTTGTAAAAGGTGGTGTCTGTTTTTATTTTTTGTATAAATCCGGCAACATCCCAGCCACTTCTGGAGGCTTCAAGTGTATATTCATCAAGCTGGATAGGGAATGCAAAAATACTGGTGTCTTTTCCTTGAGCTGTTGCTTGCTTTTCTATACCCAACAATCCTATGATACTTACAATCCAAAAAAGAATCCGCATCAATTTTCATTTTCGTTTAGCAAAGCTTTAGCAAATCGTAAATCGTCGGGTGTGGTTATCTTTATATTATTGCGCTCACCTTCAACCAAATGAACTTTTTCGCCCCATGCTTCCACCACTGTAGCCTCGTCTGTAAAGCTATCTTGATAAGATTGTTGCATGGAGGATAGCAAAATAGAAGCTCTAAAAGTTTGCGGTGTTTGTACTATTCTCAGGCGATCTCTATTGACTGGAAATGAAGCACCCTGATCACCTATCTCTCGCATACTATCTACGACCGAAATAACCGGTATGGCACTGCCATGAATGAGGGCTTCTTGTAAGCATCGTTGAATAAGGGCTTTAGAAACTAAGGGACGAACACCGTCATGCACCATGATTATGGCGTTGCTTGGAATGTCTCGAATTCCATTGCAAACGCTTTGAAATCTTGTTTCTCCTCCAGATACAAGGGTCAAGTCAATCCGATTTGGGAAAGATTGCAGCACTATTTGAGCATAGCTTAATTGATGTGAAGGCAATACCAAAACTATATGCACATCGGGTATTGCTTCAACAAAGGCATGGATTGTATGGAATAAAACAGAGTGACCATTTAAGTCTAAAAATTGCTTGGGTATGGCGGTTCCCATTCTGGTTCCTTGACCACCGGCAACTATCACCGCATATACGGGCGGCTGCGCTATTTCCATTCTCATTTTACTTCGTGCATCAGTTTCTTAATGAGTGGCGAAATGACAATGATCATTACACCTGCTATCACGGCATAAATCGCAAACTGATGATAGCCTTGTGAATAAACTTCTAACTTTTGCAAGGGAGTTGCATTTTCAGCCGGCGAAATATCTGCCCCAAACAATCCAGCTACATATTGTCCATAAGCACTTGCCAAAAACCACATACCCATCATAAAGCCTTGTAGGCGCGGTGTTGCTAATTTTGTCATTAAGGATAATCCAATAGGCGATAAGGCTAATTCAGCAAATGTTACTACAAAATATCCGAGTGTGAAAATGTTTAGCGAAGCCAATCCGTCAGTGCCGGAAGTAAATTTATCGGTAAAGAATGTGTAAAAACCCAGTCCTAAAAGCAAAAAACCAATTCCGAATTTGATGATTCCGTTTGGCTCCAATTTTCGTTGGCTGAGCCATAGCCAAAATAAACCGGCAAGTGGAGCAAATAGGATTACAAAAAGAGAATTTGCAGAGTTGTTTACAATATTTGGATCAACGGTAAGCCCTGCCAGGTCAGACTTTAAATGCTCTGCGGCATAAAGACTTAAAGATCCACCGGCTTGCTCAAAAATAGCCCAAAAGACAACGGAGAACAAGATGAAAATAAGAGCAGCTACCAATTTTTCATTTTCTTTTCTTGTCAGTGAACGCATCTCATAGGCAAGATAAACAAGACTAAATGGACCAATAAAATACATGAAGTAATCAGTATATCGGGTGTTGGAAACCATGATGATGATGAGCGGTATGCTTGCTAATGCACCGATATAAACAGCATATTGATACCACCGTTTGTTCCGAAATTTATTATAATCAATGGGTGGTGCACCGATTGGACCAAGCCCTTTGTGGGTAAAAAGAAAGGTAAATAAGCTGATGGTCATCACTAAAGCAACCAAACCGAAGGCTACATTCCAACGTAGATTTTCGGGAATTAGATGCTCAAAAAGTTGTCCTTTGCCAATGCCTATCATCAACATGCCACCAAAAAATGCACCGATGTTGATGCCTGAATAGAACAAGGAAAATCCAGCATCGCGACGGGTGTCTTCAGGGCGATAAAGTTGCCCCACCATAGATGATATATTCGGTTTGAAAAATCCGGTTCCAATAACAAGAAAGGCAATCCCTAAAAAGAAAAAAGCTTTGGGATCAAACATTAATATCAAGCTTCCGGTTATCATCAATAAACCACCCCAAAAAAGTGATTTTCGAAAACCTAAAATCTTGTCGGCAAATAAACCGCCAATAAATGTGAAAGCATATACCCATGCTTGGGTAGCTCCGTATTGTAAGTTGGCAGAACCTTTTTCCATTCCTAATTGATACACCATGAAAAAAGTGAGCATTCCTCGCATTCCATAAAAACAAAAACGCTCCCACATTTCTGAGAAAAATAATGCCCAAATCTGCTTCGGATATTTACCCGGAAAGTTTTGAATCTCCGCTAAGGCAACATCATGTGAACTGCTGATTTGTTCCATGCCTTCGTTATGATCAACTGCAATTTCTTTCATTCAAATTGGTTTGTAATGCTTATGGTAGAATTCAACTTGGACTATAAAATTATTAGCGTGCTAACTTGAAAAAGTTGCTAAGGCAGCTAAAATGGGGTACAAGGTATTTATTTTTAGCACATTGACAGAGCCGGCAGCAATATTTCATGTTTTGTTTTCGTGAAAATTAAAGTTAACTGTTTGTATATTTTGGCAAATAAATTGATAAGTTAGTTTCGATGATTTTTGTTAGAATTAAAGAAAATTCATGGCTGGCAAGATGGGCTGCTAAAAAAATGAAGTGTAATTCAGTTGCACTGGTGGTGGGGCGCACTATTTATTTACATAATCGTTCTCCATCACAGTTCTTGCAAGATAAACAATGGGTTTTACACGAGTTGAAACATGTAGAACAATACCAAAAAAATGGATGGATTCGCTTTCTTTGGCTTTATGGATTGGAAACATTGAAAAATGGATATGCCAACAATCGCTTTGAGGTGGAGGCACGAGCATCTGTCCATGATGAGACACTATTAGCAAAATATAGGTTTAAATAATTTTTTTTCGCTCACTCTTTCCTTTTTTGCAGCCAGCAATTATCTTTGCCCGAAACTTTGAATTTACAATGCCTCGTAGAATAGTTCCAACAGGTGGTCAAAAACGCTCATTCCTGATTCATTTTATTGTTTTTGCCATTGCTACTGTAATTATGGTGATGATTCATAAAAAACAAGGGGAGCATCATTGGGCTTATCCTTGGCATGCTTGGATAATTGCAGCATGGGCATTAGCATTAGTAGGACACGGGTGTTCTGTTTTTACAAACTATGAAGATCATGGCATGGATGAATTTCATCGCCAAGAAAAACAAGGTTAATTTCTCAAAAATATCATTCGATATTTCCATCCTCTTGCTGAAAAGTAGGAGGTTTTTTTTTGTTAAAGGTCAATCAACCCAATCTCTTTAGAATGTTGAATGGCTTCTTCGCTATGAGAGAAATAGCAAACCGAAACACCGGCTTCTTTCATTAATTGTATTTGAACAAGTGTAGAGGTCGGTGCGTCTTTACGAACTTTTCGCATATACACACATAAAATTCTGTTTGGAAACAAGCGAATAATTCGTGCGTATATTTTAGGATCTTGTTGTGTGTCGTCGCCCAATAATACAAAGTGTCTATGTGGAAATTTTTGCAACACCTTTGCAATACGCACTAATTTCCCACTATGCTTGGTTTGTCCTTGTTTCAAAAGTTCATTCCAATACTTTATTCTACTAAGTAGTAAAATACCTTCTGGAATATTTTGACTTTTCTGAAAATGAATCAGATAGTCATAAAGATTCCACTCGCTGCTTGATACGTAAAAAAAAGGATGCGGTGCATGATTGAGTGGCGAACCGGCTGCCAGCAAACGATAATGTTTTACGGCAAAGGAAAAAGGTTTTCGCTTAGTTGCGTCTTTTGTCAGCAATACATACAACCGTTTTCTAAGATTGGTAGAATGAGAAATCAATAAGGTGTCGTCAATGTCTGAAATAAACCCATAAGGAGTAGGATGGGGAACTAAAATTTTTCCGATCCCTTCAATGGTCGGATTGTTCACCATACGCACATTGACCGTATGCCAACCCGCTTCAGGTTCATTAGGCGAACGCCATTCAAACTTAAAAAAGCCATCTTTATCTGTAAGTGTTCGTAAGGATTGTCCATTCCAAATAATTTCAAGCTCTGTTTGTGCATAAGGCTTGGTTAAAAACATTCTGAGTAATGAAAAAGAAGTTGACCAAGCATTTGTCGGAGCCGTATTTTTAATTAGGGGAGATCGGCTAAATACATGTCCAAATAGTAGCAATAAATCGTCATCACCGTAACCATTATAGACCTTAATTACGGGTTGAGATGTCAGCCCCATTTGATTCAGAAACCACGTTTGTAATTTTCTACGTATTTTCATAAATGGTAGATGGTGCTAAATTTATACCCTTGAGTTTAAAGTTAAGAAGGTGGAAGAGCAACAACGAATTTTGTTTGTGTTAAATCCCATTGCAGGAAAGAAAGGGAGTAGTTTATGGAGGCAAGGTATTCAACAGTTTTTTGAAAATAGTATTCATGCTTTTGATTGGTTTTTAACCACCGGTACAGACGACCTTTCTAAATTACAATATGCCATTACAAAATATGCCCCTCAGAAAGTTGCATGTATTGGAGGCGATGGCACACTTTCTTTAGTTGCCAAAGCATTGATAGGAACAGATATTCCAATTACCTTATTCCCGGCCGGATCGGCAAATGGAATGGCTCGAGAACTAAAAATGCCTAACAACGTTGAAGGATGTTTGGCGGTTTTATTACAAGGTGAGGTGAAGAAGATTGATACCATATTAATCAACCAAACAGAAGTTTGTGTCCATTTGAGTGATATTGGTATGAATGCCCAGCTTGTTAAATATTTTAAGGATAATGACATGCGTGGGAAATTGGGCTATGCTCGTGAAGTTTTTCGCGTGTTGCGCAAAAGAAAGCAAATAGATGTGGAGCTTCAAACAGAAAACGGATCATTACAACGAACCGGTTTTATGGTAGTAGTGGCTAATGCAACAATTTATGGTTTTGGTGCGAAAATTAATCCTATCGGTAAATTGGATGATGGACTTTTTGAAGTCATTATTTTGAAAAAACTGTCTGTCGTTGAATTGCTTAAAATGCTCTTTGGTAATCACCCCTTTAACCCTCAAAAGACAGAAATAATTCAAGCACATCAATTGACCATTTCGGTGGCAAAACGAGCATATTTTCAAATTGATGGAGAATATTTCGGTCGCACTACAAAAGTAGAAGCTACTATCCGCCCATTGTCTTTGAAAATGATTTTGCCACGAAAATTGTAAAAGTCAAAAAGATTATTTGCTACGCATGATTTCCCAAAGAACTACACCTATAGTAACAGATACATTCAGTGAATGCTTACTGCCCCATTGAGGAATTTCTATTGCTTTTTCAACTTCTTTTAAGGCTTCTTCGCTTACACCACTTACTTCATTCCCAAAGATGAGAGCAATGGCTTCTCCTTGCCAGTTAAGGCTTTCAAGGGGTGTACTCCCATGTGTTTGTTCAACTGCCAAAATCTTATATCCTTGTTCTTTAGCGGCAATTATGGCATCTTTTGTTTGTTCAAAATGTTGCCAATTCACGGTTTCGGTAGCCCCTAAGGCAGTTTTGTGAATTTCACGATGAGGAGGTTGAGGCGTAAATCCACAAAGATAAATGGAGTGAATAGCAAAAGCATCGGCAGTTCGAAAGGCAGATCCAACGTTGTGCATACTGCGTATATCGTCTAAGATGATAATGATGGGATTTTTATGTGTGGTTATGGCATCTTCTGGCTTGTGCCGATTGAGCTCGTGCATTTGTTTTTTAAGAAACATAAGGGCAAAGTAGCGTTTGTTTTTGATGTAACTTTGAGCAAATTTTTTTAGTAATGAGTAATATCCTTTGGCAAACTCAGGATGAGGAAGATGTAAGTGTGATATCTGAAAAACAACATCATCTGATTGTGTGGAATGATGAAATAAACACTTTTGATTGGGTTATAGAATCATTAGTATCTGTGTGCGGACATTCTCCTGAGCAAGCAGAACAGTGTGCTTTATTTATTCATTATAAAGGAAAGTATGGCGTAAAGCGCGGTAGCTTTGATTTTCTTCGTCCTCAAGCTGAAGCCTTAATTGATAGAGGTATTCAAGCTACGATTGATTATTGATCGCTTAGATAACGACATTCTAAAACGAAAAAAAGCATCTCCCAAAAAGAGATGCTTTTTTAAATTATGGTACATTCAATTAGATGATTAAAAGAGCATCTCCATAACCAAAGAAGCGATATTTTTCTTTGATAGCTGTTTGATACGCTTCCATAGTTAAATCATAGCCTGCAAATGCACAAGTCATGATCAACAGGCTGGTTTTGGGCAAATGGAAATTAGTGATTAAAGAATTAGCAATGTTAAAATCATAAGGTGGATGAATGAAAATATTTGTCCAGCCTTCTGCCGGCTTTAGTAAGCCTTGAGCTGTAACAGAACTCTCAAGAGCACGCATGGTAGTTGTGCCGATAGAGCAAATTGAACGCTTGTTTGCTTTAGCGTTATTTACAATCGTTGAAGCAACATCATCTATCTTGAAATATTCGGCATCCATCTTATGTTTGGAAAGGTCTTCTACTTCAATCGGACGAAATGTTCCTAATCCGGTATGAAGTGTAACTTCTGCAAATTTTACTCCAACAATTTCCAAACGTTTAATCAATTCACGACTAAAATGCAAACCCGCAGTAGGTGCGGCAACTGCACCTTCATATTTGGCATATACCGTTTGATAACGTTCTTTATCTTCTTCATCAGGCTTGCGCTTGATATAGCGAGGCAAAGGCGTTTCACCCAGCACATCTAACATTTGACGAAATGCCTTGTCATCACCATCAAACAAAAAACGAATGGTACGCCCGCGAGATGTCGTGTTATCAATTACTTCAGCAACCAATTCATCATTGTCGCCAAAGTAGAGCTTGTTTCCAACCCGAATTTTTCGTGCCGGATCAACAATTACATCCCAAAGTCTGTTGGGCTTATTTAATTCGCGCAATAGAAAAACTTCAATCTTGGCACCGGTTTTTTCCTTCTTGCCATACAGGCGAGCAGGAAATACTTTGGTGTTGTTGACTATCATTACGTCTTTGTCATCAAAATACGTAAGAACGTCTCTAAAGACCTTGTGTTCTATCTTTCCTGTGTCGCGATGTACCACCATCAGCCGACTGTCCTCTCGACTTTTTGTGGGGTGTTGGGCAATAAGATTAAGTGGTAAGTCGAACTTAAATTGCGACAACTTCATGTTGGAGAATAGCTTTAAAAGTGGGCAAAGTTATAACTTTGATTCTTTTCCTTCAATTTTTGTTAGTTTTTGATTTATATTTCGTAAATAATGCAATTGATTGAATTGTTTTTTTATCATTTTCTGTTTGATTTTAGAATAATTTATTGGTAAAAGGCTTAGTAGCTCTTGCTGTGATTTAATCATAAGTTCAAGAACACAAATCAATGCAGATTATTCAACTTCATTGTTTCAAGCTAATGTCGTAGAACCAATGATTGTATTGTCGTTTGGGTTGTTGAAAAAATGAGTATAGTTCACATCAACAATCAAACTGGGAGTGTCGTATTTTCAGTTTTTGAAAACAGCTCTATCTCGTCTATCATTATCATTTTGCCAAGTTTGGTCAATATCTTCAATTGGCTCAGTTTGATTTTGGTTTGATTGTGCATGGGCTATTGGGCAAACAAAATGTAAAATTTTGAGACTTTAAACTTCTTTGAGTCAGGCTTACTGTTTTATTTTCAAAAAAGAACAAGCTTCAATATCGGTAGGTAGAAAAGGTAAAATGGATTGGTTTACCATTTGAATCTATATTTTCCTAAACAATGATTACATCAGGAATTTTTTAGGGATTCAAATTTTTGTTTTGAAACGCCGAGAGAACTCTGTTACTTTTGAGGTTTAAAATACCAAATCACTTTACACATGCAAGTTTGGAACGAATACTTAGAGCAAAACAAACAACGATTTTTAAATGAACTGTTCGATTTGTTGCGCATTCCTTCTGTCAGCGCAGATAGTCAATACAAAGGAGATGTTGCAAAATGCGCCGAAGCCGTAAAGCAAAGTATGCTTCAGTCCGGTTGCGACCACGCTGAAATTTGCCCAACAGAAGGACACCCTATTGTTTATGGAGAAAAAATGGTAGATGCAAATGCGCCTACTGTTCTTGTGTATGGACACTATGATGTGCAACCAGCCGATCCGTTAGAATTATGGACAAGTGGTCCTTTTGATCCGGTTGTAAAGGATGGAAAAATCTATGCTCGTGGTGCTTGTGATGACAAGGGGCAAATGTTTATGCACATCAAGGCTTTGGAAGTAATGGCAAAAACTAATTCTTTGTCATGCAATATAAAGTTCATGATTGAAGGCGAAGAAGAAGTAGGATCTTCAAACCTTGGAATATTTTTAGAGAAAAATAAGGAAAAATTAAAGGCAGATATCGTTTTGGTTTCTGATACTTCAATGATCAGCATGGAGCATCCATCGCTTGAAACTGGTTTACGCGGACTTGCCTACATGGAAGTGGAAGTTACCGGACCTAACCGCGACTTGCATAGTGGAGTATATGGTGGTGCAGTGCAAAATCCCATCAATGCTTTATGCAAAATGATTGCTTCTTGCCATGATGAAAATAACCACATTACTATTCCGGGATTTTATGATAAAGTAGAAACCCTTAGTGATGAACAACGAAAAGCATTGAACGCTGCCCCATTTGATCTGCAAGAATATAAGACTGATTTGTCAGTTGGTGATGTGTGGGGAGAAAAGGGTTATACAACTTTAGAACGTACCGGTATCCGCCCAACACTTGATGTGAATGGCATTTGGGGTGGTTATACAGGAGAAGGTGCAAAGACTGTTTTGCCTTCAAAAGCTTTTGCAAAAATATCAATGCGCTTAGTGCCACATCAAACATCAGATGAGATTGCCGCTATGTTTCAACAATATTTTGAAAAAAATGCACCGGCTTCAGTAAAGGTTAAAGTAACTGCTCATCATGGGGGCGAGCCTGTAGTTACACCAACCGATAGTATCGCATACAAAGCTGCTTCTAAAGCACTTTCCACAGCTTTTGGTAAAGATCCTATTCCAACTCGTGGCGGTGGATCAATTCCTATCGTAGCCTTGTTTGAAAGTATTTTAGGGTTGAAGACCGTTTTGATGGGCTTTGGTTTGGATAATGATAATATTCACTCTCCCAATGAAAAATATGATGTGGCAAACTATTACAAGGGCATTGAAACAATCCCTTATTTCCACAAATATTTTGCTGAAATGAGTAAGTAATTTTCTCAAGATTTTTTTCTTTTTCAAAAGGAGCAACTTTAATCGGTTGTTCCTTTTTTTTACTCTTGTGTTTTCTCCGAAATGGCTTTAGCAGCAAGGAATGCACTCGACCAAGCGTGTTGAAAATTGAACCCACCTGTTAACCCATCAACATCTAATATTTCTCCAACAAAATAAATTCCTGCCTTACATCTGCTTTCCATGGTTTGTGGATTGATTTCAGATAATGGGATTCCGCCACAGGTTACAAATTCTTCTTTGTAAGTAGTTTTTCCGTGAATAGCAAAGGGATGTCGAATTAGTAGCTCGATTAACTTGTTTTGTTGTGTAGCGGGAAGATCACCCCATCGTATTTTTTCGTTTATGCCAGCATGATGCAATAGAAAATCCCATAGCCTTTTGGGTAAGTTAAAAGGGTTTTTATGTTGGATAATTTGTGCTCCTTGTTGTTGTCTTAAGGATTGGAATATTTCTCGAATGGCAGGCTCTGTTGTGTCCCCAAGCCAATTTATTTGAATCGTAGTTTGATACAATCGTTCTTGCATCAATCGTGCAGCCCAAGCAGAAGCTCGCAAAACGGCAGGTCCACTCAAGCCCCAATGGGTAATCAACAGATCTCCACTTGTTTGAATTTTTGATTGGCTGATTCGAATAGAAACATCAGAAACCGATAGCCCCATTAATTGAGTTATTGGATGATTGGGTAAATTGAATGTGAAAAGTGAGGGCGCAGGTGCAACTATGGAATGACCTAAAGCTTGTAGCCATTTATATTGTTCAATCTTTGGAAACCCGCCACAGGCAACAATTACCTTGTCCGCTTCAAAAATGGATTGATCGGAAAAATGAAGTATAAAATGCTTGTCCTTTTCTTCAATGTAGGAAATGTTTTTATGAAACAGCACAGATGTACCATTAGCTATAAGCCTTTGCCAGATTGCATCTATAATTGTTTGCGAATTGTTTGAAACAGGAAACATTCTTCCATCTTGTTCTGCTTTTAAGTCAACGTTTTGATTCCTAAACCATTCAATCGTTGCTTGAGCATCAAAATGATGTAAAGTCTTACGGAGCAATTGCTTTCCTCGAGGATAGTGATTTGAAAAGTCAGCAATATCAAAAAGATGATGAGTTACATTGCAACGCCCACCGCCCGATGCTTTAACTTTTTGCAATGCTTTTCCGCTCTTTTCAAAAAGTATAACTTCTCGATTCGGATCATGTAAAATGTTGGCAGCTGTAAAACACCCGGCTGCTCCGGCTCCTATTATGGCAATTTTAGTAGTGGACAAGATCAATGATAAATTACATCTACAAAGGAAGTAAAAAGTGATTAAGGGTTGATCATACTTTCCGACAATTACTTAACTTTATCCACTTTCAAGTTCTCTATGCGCATCATTTTTTTTCGATTTTCACTTTTGTTGACAAGCTTGTTTTTTCTTGCATCAGTTGTCCATGCTCAATCTAAAAAGGAAAACGGTTTGGTGTGGTATAATGATGTCAATAAAGCCAATGAAGTTTCTCTAAAAACAAAGAAACCTATTTTCGCATTTTTTACCGGAAGTGACTGGTGTGGATGGTGCCATAAATTGCAAAGAGAAGTGTTTGCCAAAAAAGAGTTTGAAAATTGGGCAAAGAAAAATGTAGTTCTTTTAGAAATAGATTTTCCACGAAACAAGAAACTCCCAAAAGAAATAGTTGAGCAAAATGCTAGCCTGCAAGAGGCTTTTAAGGTACAAGGTTACCCGACTATTTGGATTTTCTTTTTAGAAAAAAATGCCGAGAAGAAGTTTAATATATCTCCGCTTGGATCTTTAGGATATCCTGAAGGAGCTGAAGCCGGAAAAGAAGAAGTGAAATTTTTGGCAAATGCAAATGCAGTTTTGAAAAAGAAGAAACCTTAAATTTTTTGAAAGCATACAAGCGTTTTTTAAAAAAATATCGTCTTAGGATAGACTAAGTATTTCTATGACCAAGACCTTTTGCAATCCATTTTTAGCTGCTTATAAAGCTTTCGTTTGGTTTTTTGAAGTGGTACGAAGCCAACTTTTCAAATTGTTTTAGTGGTCCTTCCACTCCCTTTTTGGGTTAAAGGTCTGTGTGCTTTTTTTTAGCCTTCATAAATGATGGCTTTTGCACGGCGATTTAATTTACTGTTTCGCACGCCATACAGAAAATAAATAACCAATCCAATCACTAACCAAATCAAGAATCGCTCCCAATTAGTAGTGCCGGACTCACAAAGAAGATAAGAGCAAGAAATAAAACCCAATACCGGAATAAGAGAGTAGTTTTTTAGAAAGGTTAGTACACTGATAATTACACACAAAATAAAGAAGGCAATGTATGGGATTTTTGCACGAACCACAACCCACGAATAGGAAGGAAACAGGTCGCCCCAATGAAAATTTTGATATAAGATAATTATGCCAGCAATAAAAAGTATCGGAACGATCCATTTCCCGTTTATGTAAGGCGTTTTAAATTTGCTTTGCAAACGATTAGGATTATTTTGAAGTCGGAGTATGCCACCTGAAACAAGAGTAAACGCAAATAGGGTTCCTACGCTACATAAATCAACTACTTCTTTCAGGTTCATAAATAAAGCAGGAATTCCAACCACCAATCCGGTAAGAATAGTTGAAAATGAAGGCGTTTTAAATCGAGGATGAATTCTAGAAAAAATAGGAGGTAAAAGTCCATCTCTACTCATACTCATCCATATTCGAGGTTGGCCTAACTGAAATACTAACAACACACTTGCGGTTGCAATCACAGCACTTATAGAAACAATACCAGCTAACCAATGCAGCTGATGTGCTTGAAAAACATAAGCTAAAGGATCGCCAATATTTAGCTCCGAATAACTAACCATACCGGTAAGAACTAAGGCTATAATGATGTATAAAATCGTACAAACAATTAATGAGTAAAACATGCCTTTGGGTAAATCTCGCTGAGGATTGACACATTCTTCAGCCGTAGTTGAAATGGCATCAAAGCCAATATAGCTAAAGAATACGGCTGCGGTTCCGCCTAATACACCAGACATTCCGTTAGGCAAAAACGGCGACCAATTAGATGGTTGAACATAAAATATACCACATACAATTACTAAAGCAATAACGACTAATTTTAGAATGACCATCGCATTTGTTGTTCTCCTTGACTCTTTTATTCCAACATAAATTACTGTAGTAATGATTGCTGTAATGAAAAAAGCAGGCAAGTCACAAATAATTCGAATTCCCGCTATGACCGGTGCCGTGTTCCATGCAACAATGGCACTATTGCTCCCTCCGGTTTGGGCAGTCCAATAGTCCATCGTAAAATAGGAAGGAATATGAATGCCTAAACCATCTAATAGGGTAGTGAAATAATCGCTCCATGATATGGCAACCGCAATATTTCCAATAGCATATTCCATCAGTAAATCCCAACCAATTATCCAAGCAATCAATTCCCCAAACGCAACATAAGAATAGGTGTATGCACTACCCGAAACGGGAACCATACTGGCAAATTCGGCATAGCATATAGCTGAAAAACCACAGGCAATAGATACAAACAAAAATAAAAGCACAATTCCAGGCCCTCCATTGAAACTGGCTGTTCCAATAGTTGAAAAAATTCCTGCCCCTACTATGGCTGCAATCCCCATAAAGGTTAAATCTCGAACACCCAACACTTTTTTGAGTGACTCATGGGTGCCATGACCATCAGACAAGCCAGTGGCAGCTTCTTCTTCTATTTGCAAAACATCTTTGGTGCGAAATAGTTGTTGCCACATAGTAAATGAGTTAGAAACGGAGAGTACTTTAGATTTGAAGAATAAGCGAAAAATAAGGAGAAATTATTTTTCTCAAAAATTAAAATTACGCATCAAAGCAAAAGGCTGCTCTCAAACAGGGAACAGCCTTTTACAGATATGTGGTTGAAATAATTTTTAGCGAATCAAAGTAACATTTCCTGTTTTGTTGAAAGGTTTACCATTTTTGGAAACAGCTTCGATGCTATAGACATAAACGCCCATTGGTTGTGGTTGACCGTTAAGTTTACCGTCCCAACCT
>JAFDXO010000086.1 GCA_018267925.1 Bacteroidota bacterium
CCTTATTTCTTTGTTGAAACTTATGTGTTTCGGGATTGGCTTTATAGGGCATTAATATTCCTTGTTATCAGTTGTCCTTGTGCATTGGTCATTAGCATTCCTTTAGGCTATTTTGGTGGCATTGGTGCTGCCAGTCGCAATGGTATTTTGTTCAAAGGCAGTAACTTTTTAGATGTGTTGGCAAGTGTTCAAAATGTGGTGATGGACAAAACAGGCACTATGACCGAAGGCGTTTTTAAAGTGCAGGAAGCCAATATAAAAGACGGTTTCAATAAAGATGAAATAATGCAGATGGTCAATGTTTTGGAAAGTAAATCCACTCACCCGGTTGCAACAGCCATTCACAACTTTGTTGGCGAAATCAACCATAGTATTGCTTTAGAAAATGTACAAGAAATTGCAGGGCACGGTCTTAAAGCTACTATCAATGGCAAAGAATTATTGGTAGGCAATTTCAAATTATTGGACAAAGAAAATATTAGCTACGACATAGACCCTTCCACTATTTTTTATACACTCATAGCCTTTGCCTACGATAAAATATTTGCAGGTTATCTCACCATTGCAGATAGCATAAAAGTAGATGCACAAACTACAATTGATAAACTAAAAACATTGAGCGTAAATACAACAATGTTAAGCGGCGATAAATCAACTGTAGTAAATGATGTAGCCAGCAAGTTGGGTATTCAAAATGCCTTTGGTGATTTATTGCCCGAAGACAAAGTGAATAAAGTAAAAGAAATAAAAGCCAAAAACGAAACCGTGGCATTTGTAGGCGATGGCGTAAACGATGCGCCAGTAGTGGCTTTAAGCGATGTAGGCATTGCAATGGGTGGTTTAGGCAGTGATGCCACCATAGAAACCGCCGATGTGGTAATACAAGATGATATGCCCAGCAAAATCCCAATGGCAATAAATATCGGCAAGCAAACAAAGAAAATTGTTTGGCAAAACATAACCCTTGCATTTGTAGTAAAAGCAGTTGTACTTGTATTAGGAGCAGGTGGTCTTGCCACAATGTGGGAAGCAGTTTTTGCCGATGTAGGCGTAGCTTTGTTGGCAATTCTCAATGCTGTACGAATACAGAAGCTGAAGTTTTAAAAATTAAATCATAAAAGAATAAACATTAATCACTAATCATTAATTATGGGCTTCCCCTACGGGTCGGGCTATGCGCTACAATCTTTGCTCGTTCCTCACAAAGGATTTTCGCTTCTATCCCTAAGCCGTAAAAAATTTTTGCTGCAAAAAAGTATCTATCGTAATATTGCAATGTAATACTAAGAGAATGGGCATTACAAGAACAGATATTTTCAACAAAGAACAAAACGATTTGGCTATTGTCTTAAAGGCTTTGGCGCACCCGGCCCGTATCGCCATATTGCAGCACATTATCAAGCAGCAGGCTTGTATCTGCAACGATTTGGTAAACGAAATCGGTTTGGCACAGGCTACTGTTTCCCAGCATTTGAAAGAACTCAAAAACGCAGGTATCATTAAGGGGAGTATAGAAGGCACCAGCGTTTGCTATTGCATTGATGAAATGGTTTGGGAAAAAATCAAAAAGCAAATGGAAGGTTTTTTCAATGCCAATGTCGGTACTACAAAATGCTGTTAGCATTTTTTTTGAACTTATTAATCGTAATAACACAATATAACAATTAAACAAACACAATATGCAAACCAACGAACAAATCAAAGAAATGGTAAGGCAGAAGTACAGCGAAATAGCCTTGCAGGATAAAGCCGCTAATGCAGCCTCTTGCTGTGGCGCAGGCGGTTGCAGTACCGAAGTGTACAACATTATGAGCGAAGAGTATGATGAACTCAACGGCTATAATAAAGATGCCGATTTAGGTTTGGGCTGCGGACTTCCTACGCAATTCACACAAATTAAAAAAGGCGACGTGGTTGTGGATTTAGGCAGCGGTGCAGGCAACGATTGTTTTGTAGCCCGTGCCGAAGCGGGGGATACAGGCAAAGTGATAGGAATAGATTTTACCGAAGCAATGATTAATAAAGCCCGTGAAAATGCTGAAAAATTAGGCTTCAACAATGTAGAGTTCCGTCAAGGTGATATTGAGCAAATTCCAATTGCCGCTAATGCCGCTGATGTAATAGTGAGCAATTGCGTAATGAACCTTGTTCCAGACAAACCCAAAGCTTTTGTCGAAGTATTCAGGATTTTGAAGCCAGGCGGGCATTTCAGCATATCGGATATTGTGCTTACGGGCGTTTTGCCAGAAAGAATTAAAAACGCAGCAGAAATGTATGCGGGTTGTGTGGCCGGTGCCATTCAAAAAAAAGATTACCTCAATATCATAACTAACGCAGGTTTTACCAACATTCAATTGCAAAAAGAAAAGCCAATCATAATTCCTGATGATATTCTTTCAAACTATCTCAGCAAAGAAGAAATCGCTGTTTACAAAGCCAACAAAAACATTATTTATAGCATTACCGTTTATGCCGAAAAAAACACCAACAACTGCACACTAGGAAGCGGTTGTTGTTAAAAAGTCAAACAAAAGAAAATGAAAAATATTTTAGTGCTTTGCACAGGAAATAGTTGTCGCAGTCAGATTGCACACGCATACCTGCAAAAATTTGCAGGCGATAAAGCTACCCTTTATAGTGCAGGAGTAGAAGTACACGGCGTTAATCCCAAAACTATTCAAACACTGAAAGAAGATGGTTTAGACATTACCTATTACACTTCCAATCATATAAGTGAGTACAAGAATATCCCCTTTGATTATGTAATTACCGTTTGCGACAATGCCAAAGAAACCTGCCCATTTTTTCCAACCAATGCCGTCAAACTGCACCACAACTTTCCCGACCCTTCAAAGCATAAAGGTACTGATGAAGAAATAAAGCAGGAGTTTGCCAAAGTGCGTGAAATGATAAAAAAATATTCAAAAGATTTTGTACAAAAATACCTCTGATGTCAGCAAATAATTGTGCGCCTGCATACGAGCGAAAACACCTTTCCTTCCTCGACCGCTTTCTCACACTTTGGATTTTCCTTGCAATGGCAGTAGGTGTGGCTATCGGATATTTCATTCCTTCCGCACCCACATTTATTAATTCTTTTTCCGCAGGCACCACAAACATTCCTTTGGCAATAGGTTTAATTTTAATGATGTATCCACCCTTTACAAAAGTGCGTTACGAAAAACTCAAGGAAGTTTTCAGCAATACTAAGGTGCTTTCTGTTTCCCTGTTACTGAATTGGGTTATCGGCCCTATCCTTATGTTTATTTTGGCTATTACATTTCTGCACGATAAGCCAGAATATATGATAGGATTAATCCTTATTGGTTTGGCAAGGTGTATTGCAATGGTTATTGTGTGGAATGAATTAGCTGATGGCAACCGAGAATATGCAGCAGGTTTAGTAGCAATCAACAGCATATTTCAAGTGTTGCTTTACAGTGTGTACGCCTATGTTTTCATTACGGTTTTACCACCTTTAATTGGTATCAACAGCACCGAAGTAAATATCACAATGGGCCAAATTGCAGAAAGCGTAGCTATTTATTTAGGCATTCCGTTTTTAGCAGGTTTCCTCACAAGGTTAGTTTTAAGAAAAGCAAAAGGCGATGATTGGTATAACAATAAATTTATTCCAGCAATTTCACCTCTTACATTAATTGCCTTACTATTCACAATTGTTGTAATGTTCTCTCTCAAAGGCGAACTCATTGTAAACATTCCAATGGATGTGGTTCGCATTGCTATTCCGTTGGTAATATACTTTGCAATTATGTTTTTTGTTAGCTTTCTTATTGGCAAAAAAATGGGAGTAGATTATAGCCGCAATGCGTCTATTGCATTCACAGCTTCGGGCAACAATTTTGAATTAGCCATAGCAGTTGCAATCGGCGTATTCGGTATCAACAGTGGTCAGGCATTTGCAGGCGTTATCGGTCCATTAGTAGAAGTTCCCGCGTTAA
>JAFDXO010000087.1 GCA_018267925.1 Bacteroidota bacterium
ATCGCGCAAAAATAACTACTATGCTATCCACCTGCTTGGCAGCCACAACCGCAGCAGCTTGGCTTCAGAATTTATTACAATAAGATAACTAAATTAGAACTACGCCACAAACTTAAAAAATCCAATATCGAAGCATTTTTTTATTGGTATAAAATTTATGAGTTGAAAAAATAAGAATGGCAGACATTTCTCAAATATTAAAGACACTAACCACTTCGCCAAGTGTTGGATTGTTGCGTATACGCAACAAAGAAATGATTGTTGAATTTCTTGTTCGGATATTTTTAAATAAACAAGGAGCAATTTCATCTGAAAATATCCATACTCAATTAGCTGACTTTTTGGAAGGACACAAAATTGAAAGTGACGAAGAAAGTGAAATCAGCGTATTTGACACTTACGAAGTAAAAGCAAAAAAATATATTCAGAATTGGACTAACAGTGGTTTCTTGACAAATTATCCTGACGAGCAAGGCGAAGTTTTTTATGAACTTTCTGCACATTCAAGCAAAACCATTGATTGGTTAGCAAGTCTGAAAAAGGAAGAATTTGTTGGCACGGAATCCAAATTCAACAACATTTTAAATCAATTGAAAGAATTGGTTGAGTTCACCAACGAAGACACTGAAAAACGTATTCAGTTGTTGGAAGAAAAGAAATTGGAAATTGAACAACAAATTCAGCGAATAAAAATCGGAGAAGACGTAAAAGTATTTGAAGAATTTGAAATCGTTCCACGTTTCAATCAAATCAATCAATCTGCAAAAGAACTGTTATCCGATTTTAAAGAAGTTGAAGACAACTTCAAAGAAATCACGAAAGGCATTTACCAAAAACACGCTGACGGAAGTTTAACCAAAAGTGATATTTTGGAATTTACTTTTGACGCACTTGATTCATTGAAAGAAAGTCAACAAGGAAAAAGTTTTTACGCTTTTTGGTCTTTTATTCTAAATCCAGAATTGCAAAGCAAATGGGAAAGTTTGACGAAAGATTTGTACAAGACTTTAGAAGAAAAATCAATTTCTGTAAACGACCCGTTCTTAAAAGGAATGAAAAAGCATCTTCACAGTTCAGGACAAAAAGTTTACAAAGCCAACGATAAAATGGCTGAAAAACTAAGTCGTATAATTCGTGAAAATGAAAGTTCAAAATCGGAAGCGACCAAAAGAATTATTCAAGAAATCAAGAAACAACTTGTAGAAATTAGTAAGACAAGGAAGAAGCCTGAAATATCATTTGAGTTGGAAACAGAAATTGAAATCAACATTCCGTTTGAACGCAAATTAACTACTGAACAAAGTGAAGAAGTTACATACACCAACAAGCCTAAAGTTGCGGACGAAGACATTACTTCGTCAAATCATTTAGGCAAATTGTTTTCACAATCAAACATTGATAAAGAATTGTTGCGGAAAAGAATTAAAGATATTCTGAAAGAAAAATTACAAACAACCCTTTTAGACGTAGTTGAAAATTACGGTGGACTTGAAAAAGGTTTGCCTGAATTATTCGGCTATATTGGAATTGTAAAAGAATTTAAACACGTTATTAGTCCTGATAAAACGCAGAACATTGTATTTGATACTGAAAACAGAAAGCAAATTAAAATCCCCGAAATTATTTTGACAAAATGAGCAGTTTAGAAAAAAATATAAAGCCATACAGCAAAGCAATCGTACGATTGCTGAAATCGACTGTTGAGCGAACTTCAAATGTATGGCAGGATGTAATCAATTATCAAAATGAAATTCAAGATTACATCAGCCAGATTGGTTTGGAACTTATCGTAAAAAATGATGAAGGTTTTGCTTTTGTAAAGCAACTTGAAGACAGCGAAGGCAACACGCTTGGTTTGGTTCAAAGACGACAAATTGGTTTTGAGGCATCAATCGTACTTGTTGTACTAAGACAAAGTTTAGAAGATTTTGACAGCAACCCAACGCAGTTGGCAACTGAAAAATTCATTACTAATTCAGAGATAAAAGACGAGTTGGAATTATTTCTTCCTGAAAAATACAACAAAGCAAAATTTATCAAAGAACTTGATAGGTATATTAATTCCGCTGTTGAATTGGGCTACCTAAAAGAAATCAGTAAAAAAGACAACGAAACGAAATACCAAATACACCGAATTATCAAGGAAAAAATAACACTGGATATATTACAGTATTTTAAAACAAAGTTGCAAGAATATGTTGAGTCTGTTTAGTACGAGTTCCGACAAAGCGGGTTTCAGACTTCAATATATGGAGGTTTTTAACTGGGGAACATTTAACGAGAAAATTTTTAGAATAAATCCGAAAGGAAATAATTCGCTTTTGACTGGTGCAAACGCATCGGGAAAAAGTACATACATTGACGCATTACTTACTCTAATTGTTCCTGCAAAGAAAGACCGTTTTTATAATCAATCTTCGGGCGTTGAAAAAAAAGGCGACCGGACAGAAGAAACGTATGTGTTGGGGCATTACGGAAATATTCAAGAAGAAGGAAAAACTTCTACATCAACACAAAAATTGCGTGATACAAATACTTATTCGGTAATTCTTGCTTCTTTTTCAAATACCGACCAAAAACAAATAACATTGTTTCAAGTTCGTTGGTTTTCCAACAACGAATTAAGACGACAATTCGGAATTGCCCACGTTCCGCTTGAAATAGAAAATGATTTCAGTCAATTTGATTCAAAAGGAAATTGGAAAAAATTTTTAGACAAAAAATACAATTCTAACACAACAAAAAAGAAAATTGAATTTATAGACGGTCCGACAGCTTACGCTGAAAGAATGTCCGACTTATTCGGAATGCGTTCTGCGAAAGCATTGACTTTGTTCAATCAAGTTGTTGGTGTAAAAGTTTTGGAAGATTTAGACGACTTCATCAGAACAAATATGTTGGAGGAACAAGATTCCGAAGCCGAATTTATCCAACTCAAAGAAAGTTTTTTGACCTTAATGGATGCTAAAACCAACATTGAAAAAGCAGAAGAACAAATAAAACAATTAACGCCAATCAATGAAATTGCAATAACACTAACCAATATCAAAACGGATTTATTGCAATTAGAAAAATCAAAAGAAACGGCTGTTTATTGGTTTGCAAAAAAAGGTGTTGAACTTGGCGAAAAGGAACTTGAAAAATGTAACGAAGAAATGCAACGCTTGAATGATGAATTAGCCGAATTACGCAGTAAAGAGGAAACATTAAAACAAGACGAAAGAACAATTTCTATTGCTATTGAAAAAGATGAAGTCGGAAGTAAAATTAAAGATTTAGAAAAAGAAATAAAAAGCCTTCAAGCTCAAAAGGACAATAGAAGCAAGAAACTTGACGAATACAATAAAATTGCTCAAAACATTAAGTTCAACACTAATCCAAGTGAAGAAACATTTAACATTAACAGAGAAAAGGCAAAGCAGTTAAAACAAAGTACACAATTAGAAATTGATGATGAAAATAAAAATTTGCGTGCCTTAGAAAATGTAGAAGATAAATTAAAACAAGACACGGAAGATTTAGTAAAAACAATCATTATTGTCCGATAAAAAAATAAAAGTTGGGGTAACTTTTTATGGTTACCCCGATTTAGTGTAATTTAGGTTTTCCACAACTTCAATTACATGGATAAAAGTACGCATTTTTTCGGTCAAT
>JAFDXO010000088.1 GCA_018267925.1 Bacteroidota bacterium
ACCAACCGTCCATTCCAACATCAACCGACAGACAGAAAAACGGGAAAAATGCCAACGCTTCGCAAAATTAAAAGAGGTGCAACCAACTGCACGACCTGTCCCGACCATTCGGGAAAGCCAATGCTTTTGCACCACATTTAATTTTGCCCCATCGCTCCCAAGCCCACCCACCACCCTAATCAAAATTTCAAGAGAAACACTACTAAAAACTTTGGTAATCGGAAACTAATGTTTAAATTTGCCAAAATTGTCAAGGTAAAAACTTCAAGAAGATGAAAGAAACATTTGGAGCATACATTCACAAACTTAGGTCTGAAAACGGCTTGACTTTGACCAAACTTGCGGCTGCATTGGACATTGACCAATCTACACTTTCAAAAATTGAAAACGGAAAGAGAAATGTACCCGAAGAAATATTACCCAAACTCTCAGCCTTTTTTAATCTTGACTTGAAAAAATTAGAACACGAATATTTAAGTGAGAAAATTGCTGAGTTGATTTATCCGCAAGAAGAAACCAAAGCAATTTTTAAAGCAGCTGAAGAAAAGGCAAAATATTTCAGAGCAATAAAATTACAACAAGGTACAATAGAGTTTTAACTATGGTAGGAGCATCATTATTTTCAAGTGCAGGCATAGCGGAAACATACTTTGACGAAGTAGGAATAAACATTGTTGCCGCTAACGAATTGGTTCAAGAAAGAGCCGATTTGTATCAGGCTTTATACCCAAATTCTAAAATGATAACAGGTAGCATTTTGGACGAAAATGTTTTCAAAACACTTGTAAAAAACACACCTGAAAAGTTAGATTTTTTGATTGCTTCACCGCCTTGTCAAGGAATGAGCGTTGCAGGTAAAAACAGAAATATTGAGCAAATGCTCAATGACGAAAGAAACTATCTTGTTTTCAAAATTATTGATTTTATAAAACTAAAATCGCCCGACTTTGTGCTGATTGAAAATGTTCCTACATTTTTCAAATTAGTTTTACCCTACGAAAATCAACAACTAAAAGTCGTTGAAATTTTAAATCTTCTTTTTGGCAAGGAATACAACATTGAAGCAAATGTTTATGACGCAGCGGAATTTGGCGTTGCTCAAAGACGAACAAGAGCAATCATAAAATTGTATCGAAAAGGCAAAAAATGGGGACAACCAATAAAATCTGAAAAGCAAATAACCGTAGAAGAAAAAATCGGTTTTTTACCAAGTATTGAAGCAGGAGAAAAATCAAAAATAAAATGGCACTTTGCCCGAAAACATTCGGACAGTCACGTTCAATGGATGAAGCACACGCCAACCGGACAAACTGCATTTGATAACACAGAATTTTTTCCCGTAAAACCAAACGGAGAAAAAATCAAAAGCTATAATACATCTTACAGACGAATTAATTGGAACGAACCTGCACCGACAATTACAATGCGTAACGATGCAATTAGTTCGCAACTCAACGTGCATCCGGGCAGAAAATTGAAAAACGGAACGTATTCTGATGCAAGGGTTTTGACACCGTTAGAATTGATGTTGTTATCCTCTTTGCCACAAGATTGGAATATCCCCGATAATACACCCGAATTACTTATCCGAAAATGTATTGGCGAATGTATTCCGCCTTTACTTATTAAAAAGATTGTTGCCCAAATAAACAAATAATATGACTTTAAGAATTGATAGTAAGAAATGGATTTTATACAGACACACAAGGGATTTTGATAAACTTTGTGTGGTTGCTGAATTTTTAAAGTCGTACACCAAAACAGGCATTTCAACAGACGAAAAAACGCAGTTAAATTTAAAATTGCGTGAATTGGGATTGTACAGTGAGCGAAATCCCGAATTACCGCTTGATGCAATAAATCACAAAATCAATCAGCTTTCATATTATATGTTTGGCTATCAAGCCAAAGTTGAAGGTCAAGACAGGTTTTTATTTAGTCCACTTGGCAACTTGTTTTTGAAACACGTTGAAGATAAAGAGAAAACGGCTAAAATATTTCTTACAATGCTTTGGGCTGTTCAATATCAACACCCACATAGCGGGACAGATAGCGAATTTCAACTTTATCCGTTTCGTTTGATTTATAAACTTCTTTCAGAGCCAAAACTTTCAAATAAACTTTACGCTTTTGAAGTGGCTTATTCAGTTGTTTTTCTGAAAGAAGCAACCAAAACAACTTATAAAGGCTTGGTTAATGAATTATTGGAATTACGAAAACTTTCAGACGATGAACTTGCTCAAAAGTTTCAAGAAGACCGCCACGCATTGGTAAATTCTGCTTACGAGTGGGATTATTACGTTTCAAGTTTGTTTGAAAGTGCAGGTGTTTTAGACAAAAAAGACGGAGTTGTTATTACAAAATTACAACACGGAAATACAAACACTTTCCGAAAAATAACACGAAACGAAGTTTCAATTCCCGAAAACCTAAAAACATTAGTTGGGCAATTAGAAAACGAATATTCATTTTTAGAAAAGCCTTTGTTGCTCAATGACCCCGAACGCTTGAAATTAGACGTTGTAAAAGAGATTTACAGTTTCTATCCAAAAACACTTTTAGTTGAAATTGACGAAGCTGTTGACGATTTCAAATTTGAATTGCTTAATCTTCCAAAATTAATTGAGCAATATGCAAACAATAATGACGGAGCGGAAGCCTATCTTTTTGAAGATGCTTTGGCAGACGGTTTCAATATGTTCTACAACATAGAAGCAAACAAAATTAGCGGAGCAGGAAATACGGATTTAGAGTGTTTGTACATTCCAAGAAAGAAGAAATTTACTGTTGAAGCCAAATCAACTAAAAATAAACTTTCAAGTGTAAACGCTGGAAGATTAGCAGGACACCGAGAAAAAATTGGCGGTGCTTACACTATCGTTGTAACACCAAGATATGTACCTGCCGTACTTCAAGACATTCGTACAAGTCCAATCGTAATTATTCGTGCAAATACTTTTTCGGAGTATCTGTACAACTGTATAGATAACGATGTACGGGAAATTGATTATGAAGATTTTGACAGTATCATAGTAAATAATCTCGGAAAAGACATTAGTAAAAATATTTCAGATTTAACCATTTCAAGGTTCGCAACCCAAAAATAAACTTGCTATGATTACAATTACAAAAGAAGATAATATGAATTTAATGGCAAGGTATCCCGACAATTATTTTGACCTTGCAATAGTTGACCCACCATACGGAATTTTGAACAAAACCAAACGAGGCGGAGACCATAAATTTAATATGGACGAGTACAGTCAATGGGACGTAAAACCCGATGATGATTATTTTAATGAACTGTTTCGTGTTTCAAAAAATCAAATTATTTGGGGCGGAAATTATTTTGGGCAACTTTGGACAAGAAGTCCATACAATAAAGGTTTCATCATTTGGGACAAAAAACAACCCGAAACATTAAATAATTTTTCAATGGCTGAAATGGCTTGGAGTTCACTTGACAAGCCATCAAAAATTTTTGAATTTAGCGTTAGAAAGAACAGAAACAAAATACACCCTACACAAAAACCTGTAGAACTTTACGAATGGCTTTTGAAAATGTATGCCAAACAAGGCGACAAAATTTTAGACACACATTTAGGAAGCGGAACAATTGCAATAGCTTGTTACAATGCAGGGCTGAGTTTAACCGCTTGTGAAATCAGTGAAACGTATTATTTGAGTGCACTAGAAAAAATAAAAGAAGTTGTTCCTAAAAGTGCCATTCATACAAACGACTTAGAAGCATTTGCTTTGACTTTTCCCGAGCAAAAAACATCAAAAAACGGACTGCATAAGTTGTACAAAGAACACGTTGAGCAATTAAGACTTTTTAAAGAAGAACGAGCAAAGTATTATGCAATGGTAAAGTAAATTTCATATCAGATGTCAAGAAAAGCAAGATATACATATCTTTTAGAGAAATCAGTTCAAGCTGCAATTTCAGCGATTGAAATTTATAACAAACCCGATTTTAAGTATCGGGAAGAAAGTTTTTCTATCTTAATGGTAAATGCTTGGGAACTTTTGCTTAAAGCCAAAATTTTAAAAAACAAAAGAAACGACTTAACTGCTTTATATATTCTTGACAAAGAAAAAAGCACCAAAACAGATGGTACGCCTAAGAAAAACAAATACTATAAGCTAAACAGAGCAGGTAATTGTCTTACCATTGATATTTATTCCGCTCTAAAAATGCTTTCGCTTGACTATGTATTGAGAGAAAATATAGATTTGTTGGTTGAAATTCGGGATAACGCTATTCATTTTTACAATGACAGCAAATTGTTTGAGAAAAAATTATTGGAAATTGGAACTGCGACATTAAAAAGCTACGTTGAAGTCATTGGAGAATGGTTTAATTACGATTTGAGTACTTACAACTTCTTTCTTATGCCAATTTCATTTTTTCATCCAAAACAAGTTTTACCTATTTCGTTAAACAAAGAAGATAAACATCACAAAAACTTGTTGAAATATATTTCAAAGAAAGAAAAGGATTTTCCATCAAATGAAGATACAAAACATAATATCAGTTTAGTTTTGCAAACTAAGTTTGTGCGAAGTTCTTCAACGGAAGCAATTGCTGTTAAATACGACCCTACAAACCCTAACGCTATTTCAGTAAAAGTTGATGCAGAAGAACAGTTTGCAAATAAATATCCTTGGGGTTATACAGATGATTTAATGCCTAAGTTGAAATCACGATATACAAATTTTAAAGCAGACACTAAATTTACTAAAATCAAACACTACCGTCCGATAAAACCGATAGTTAATACAAAAAGATGTTTAACTACCTGAATATCAGGTGGTAGATTTTTGTTGAGAGTGGTTTTTAAAAAGTAAGCCCTCTATCCAGAGGGACAAAAAA
>JAFDXO010000089.1 GCA_018267925.1 Bacteroidota bacterium
GTCATTAATCGCCCCTTGATCTACAATAGTAGAAATTTTGTTTGTCGCTTAGACAACAATGCTTTTAACGACTCGATTCGTGATCTACAATAGTAGAAATTTTGTTTGTCGCTTAGACTGTGGATGGAACTAAACAGAGCGACAGATCTACAATAGTAGAAATTTTGTTTGTCGCTTAGACATAGTGGGTGGGTATATGATGCAGAATATCTACAATAGTAGAAATTTTGTTTGTCGCTTAGACTATTCATGGTATAATTCAAGACATATAATCTACAATAGTAGAAATTTTGTTTGTCGCTTAGACTTTTAAGAGGTGCCCTTATATGATTCGAATCTACAATAGTAGAAATTTTGTTTGTCGCTTAGACCCATAACGGGACAAATTGACCTAAAAAAGGGTACAATAGTACTAATTTTTAAAGCAAATATAGCCTTTTGTCACTAAAAACCAAACTTTTTTTGCATGAAGACTGAGGTTTGCAATTTCTATAAAATAATCAGGTCTTTATCCTCATTCTTAGCATAGCCAAACTTTGTAATTTTGCAGGTTTGGCTCAACTCAAAAATAATAACACTGTCCGTTTGCTGAAATCGTTTGCCAAAATAGGATTCTATTTTTACCTGTATGTTTTCTAACACTCTGTCACTATTTCTTATCCTAAATAAAGAATACTGCATTCGATAGCCATATTTACCCAAAAATTTTGAAAAATGGGTGCGCAATTTATCATCGCTAATGTCGTAAGAAACTAATAACACTGGTTAGCTGTTTTGGGGTGAAGAAATGGTGAAAAATGGATATTCGGCTATAGGTTTTTCCCGAATAAAGCAACGATAATATTTTTGACAATACAGAAAAATGTCCGACTTATATTCTAAAATACCTTGCATCAGCCATCGGGTATATTCTTTTGATTTCAGTGGCGTTAATTTATATTGTCCTTTTTCAAAAATAAAATCTTCGGCTTTAATTTGCCCAAGTCCATAAGCTCGTTTTACTTGCTTATCCACTATACACCTAAAAGGCTCTTGCAAATCGCAGACTAAAGATTTTCTATTGTAAAAATTCCTGTGGTAAACACCTTCATAAATATCAAAGCCATATAGATGTAGCATGTTTTCCACCATGTAAAATAAAAAAGTGTAACCAATATCGAGCAACACATTAATAGGGTCTATTTTTGCTCTTGGCTTTCGCCCTTTCCATGGAAGCGTAAAAAACCATTGCTCAAAATACAGTCGAGAGGCAACACCCTCAAGCCCCATAATGTCACTTAGCTCCTTAGTTTGCGGAAGTTGGCTTTGATAGCTTCTTAAAGATTGAATGGCTTCCTTACAGGCCGGCGTTTTCTTCCTGATGCTATTCAGTGTTTCGATTTGATTTTCGATTTTGTTGTGCATCAGGTGTTTGGCAATTGTCCAATCTTGATAGGCATATTGCTTTTTTCTCAATAGATAATTCCCTTCCGTTGGTGCATTCCATGCACCAATCATTCTGAAATTAAACGAAAATAGCACAATAGGAAAGCCAAATTTCTTGCTTCGCTCCATTAAGCCGGAGCTCAATGAACAATGCCCTACAACCCATAGTGCCAACAATTGGTGGCAGGTGCTTTGCAAGACTACTTTGTCTTCTTTGTCTTTAACAACCAAGTTGTCATTCTTGAACGAAAAATATTGCCCTTCGTTCGTAAAGACGATAATTATATTTTTCTCTATAAAATCTGGATGGCTTAACATAGGCTTGCATCACATAATTGATTATAAATACAGGTTGTGCATTTAGCTTTTTCGGGTGTAAAAGCCGTCGTTTCCATATCAAAACTATCAATATCCTCAATTAACTGTTGAAACTTGGTAAACATTTTTTCATCTTGCTCCGGCAGCAGAATAGGATAGTTTTTGTTGTGTACCAAATCGTGTATCACTATTTCAGAAACAGCATATCCCATTTCTCGCAAAGCAAAACATTGGGCATACACCTGAAAAACATAGCCATCGTAAATGGTTTTTATAGCCCGTTTGCGTTCGGTCAGTCTGCCGGTTTTAATGTCGAAAATATCTATCTTTCCACAGATATTGTATTGCTCGCTAAACACTTCCATCCCTTGCAGGATATGAGCCGAAGTGCTGTAAGTCTGCTCGTCTATGGTTTCATGGGCGGCAGTGCCTTTATATTGCGGCGTTTGTTTATACACCGCTTCGGCAAAACCCCCATACAATTGATGAAAATAAATACTTCTGGGACAGAAGATAAAATCGTTCAAGAAAGAGAGGGTGATGTAGGATTCCATAGGAATATTTTTTAATAGAAAATACTTCCATTCAGTTGTTCGGAAATTCCGAACAGTTCATTTTTCCCTTTTTTCAAATATTTTCCCTTTTAATTTTCACTTGAATTTTATTACTGTTCTCAGACTGGTATATGATTATTTCACTCATGGATTATTGGGTTTTGGATTGAATATAAGCAAGCCATTCTTTATTAGGACACCATTGACTTACTTTTTTCTTTTTCTTAGTATCATCTCCTGTCTTAACTTCTTTAGCTATTTTAAGTTTATTGAATTTTTCAATAGCTTTTATCTTGTCCGGCTCACTATCTAATTGATTTAATAGCCAAAGTCCTTTTTGTGCAATATTATAAGCACCATTAGCATCTGCATCTTTAGGTAAATCACTCCCTGCTTTATCACTAACATAAAATTCATTTGAACCTACTTTCAATTCAACAGAAGAAACAATAGAATCGTGATCAATTCCATCATTGTCCTTATAAGTGTGTCTTAATGAAAGCAATGCAGAAAGAGCATGGAGTAAATCTTCAAAGAATTTTGCCCTGTCAACTTTGCTTATATCTTTAATCAAACATTTGCCACTTTTAAATTCAATTTTCTCAATCTCAAACAGACTGAGGAGTTTTTTGTTTACATCAACAAATTGCTTTTTCCACTGATAATTAACCTGAACAGCAATTACCCGATTGGCAGGGTGCGAACATATAGACCACTGTGTCCTACTCAAATCACTAACATCAACTCTTAGTTTATCAAATTTTTTATAATCAAATTCAAAACGAAAATAATCGTTCTTGGTGTCATAGTATATCTTATCAAATTTCTCAAAAAAGGCTATTGCATTCGTACGATTTGTATATTTTGTATTAAGCAGATTAACGAAACCGGTTACAGGGCATATTTTACTTGTATAATCTGCCGGAACATAAAACAAGAATCCATTTTGTTTACTCATTTCTTTATAAGGTAGAACTTCCTGGTTGGTTAGTTGGTATCCACTCAAAACGCCTCCTTCTTCATAAAGATTGTTCTTGTCCAATACCAAATATTGAAGTTTTTTTATCAGCATATTTTCAAACTTTTGATAAATCTGCTTTTCCACTTTGGCACGACTATCCTTAAAACCGTAATTCAAATCTTCCATCACGACAATGGCATTTTTATCTATAATCAATTTTGCTAACTGATGAATAACTAAAGACAAATAGCCCTCTTTAAGATTTTTGATATTTTCTACTGTCTGCCAGTTTTTACGGGCTTCCACACGATTTCCTTCTTTCACTGTAAGCATTTTATTGAAATCAATTTTTTGAATTACTTCCTTCCCTCCTATTTCATATCTTCTCTCCAGTTCATTTAGAGAAAACTGCATTCCATGTACAATTTGTCCATGCTTGTTTATCATTGTCAAATAAATCAAATGACGTTCACCACGGTCAAGACCAATAATATGCACATCATCGTTTCTGTGTAACCTATCCAGCACTTTGTTATTAATCCACTACCGTCCGATAAAACCGATAGTTAATACAAAAAGATGTTTAACTACCTGAATATCAGGTGGTAGATTTTTGTTGAGAGTGGTTTTTAAAAAGTAAGCCCTCTATCCAGAGGGACAAAAAA
>JAFDXO010000008.1 GCA_018267925.1 Bacteroidota bacterium
GGCTGTGCGTATTCTGTCGCCCAATAGCAGCACTCAGTTTGTTCTCCGAATTTTTTTGAACTTTCATTTTATGAGCCACTCGCAATACTGTCCAGAAACAGGTGGCATGTAACGTGCAGGGCTTGCCGAAGAGGGGACAATATAATTCCGTCCGCCCCGGCTAACTGCTGCTGAATAAAGATAAAAAGTTGATGACATATTCTAAAGCTAAATTACTAACGTCAAGCCGGATATGAAGCTAAATTGAAAAACAAAAGTTGAAACACGGCTTCCGTCTGCCCCCATTTTGGCAAACCCCATGTTATGCGTTCGTGCTACTCTGTCTGCCTATTAACTTTTTCACCACAGTAAGGACAAACCATCCAAAGTTTTTCAAGTTGACTATAGCATTTGTCGCAAGTAATTACTTTCTCAACAACTGACTTAATTGGAATACTAGTTTTAACTGTAAAGGTTTCAGGAATTTCCTTTAAGAAACTTGATTCATTGCCTTTTTCAGTGATAAGAAAGAGTTTGTCTTTGGCTCTGGTGATTGCAACATAAAACAATCGTCTTTCTTCTTCCATAAGCAAATCGTGATTTGCTTTTTTAATGACTTGGAAAATTCTGTCCTCTAACCAAATATCTGGGAAACCACCGTTGCCCTCTGTCAAGCCAATTATGAATACAACTTTTGCTTCAAGCCCTTTTGCTGCATGAATAGTTTTTGATTGAACTCTAACTCCTTCGTTTTTGAAACGAAAGAAATAAGGTGAATACATTTTACTTCTACGATAAAGGAATAAAATATCATCGTTAGTCAATCCATCCTCTAACAATTCTCTCACTTTGTCAAAGCAGAATTGAATGTTTTCATCTTGGTTACTGCCTGAATAGACTACAATTTTATGTTCTGACTTCTTTGATGCCTGAATTTCCTTTTCAACTTTGAATTTGTTGTGCTTTATTACTTCGTTACTTGCTCCGACAATATTTTGTGAGCTGCGATAATTTAAATTAAGTTTTACAACTTTTGAATTGGGGAAATGATTTTCAAAATCAACTATATAACTCACATTAGAGCCTCTGAAACCATAGATACTTTGCCAATCGTCACCAACACAAAAGAGTTGTGCTTGGTCAGTTAGCAAAAGTTTAATTAACTCAACTTGCAAATTATTTACATCCTGAAACTCGTCAACCAAAATGTATTGATACTTACTTTTGTATTTGTTCGCAATGTCTTCGTGATTTTGGAATAGGGAAGTGCTTCGTGAAATCAAATCGTTGAAATCAAGATAAGATTTGTTGGTGCAGTATTCCACATATTTTTTTACGATTGGAATAGCCAATTCATAAAAATTCCGAACTCTTTCATGTTGGTCTTTCCTTGCGTTTTCTAAAACTAAATCAAAGTCAATGTTCTCAACTTTTATCATATCGGTGATACGCATGATTTGAGCAACAAAATCTTTTACATCTTCATGGTAGCCGTTAAATTCTTCCTTGTATGTGAGTGCTACCGTTGCATGATAGTTTGCTGGTAAACGATTTTTCACAACCTTGTCAAGTGTGTGATTGAACAATGCAGAATCCTTTGTCATTGCTTCAAAAGTTTTCACTAAAAGCAAATTCCCTTTTTGAAATTGCTCATCTTTGTCTTTGGTTGAAAAACTTTTGTCGCTTACATGCTCAATGTATAGATTGGCTTCGGGAATATAGAAGTCAGGATGAAAAGCAAAGTCCTTTACATTGAGCAAAGGCTCGTATTCATACTTAATGCTGTGTCGGTAAAACCAATCGGCAATAAATTGCTCCGATTTTGAACGAACCTTTGTTCCATCAAGAGTTGTAAAGTACTTACCGTCTTTCGGCAAATAATTTCCATCTGTTTTCTTGAGGTGTATTTTGTCAATGATGTAATCTAAAATGTAGCGTTTGAGTTGAAGCAAGAATTCTGTGTTCTCACATTGCTCAATTAAAAGTTTATGAACCACTTCAAAAACTGTTTCGGGTGCTACATGCTTTGAAAGTTCATCTTCTTCATCTTTCTTTTCATCTCCGATTATTCTGAACTTGTTATCAAACTCATTTACACCGTAGTTGCGAAGTATGCTGTAACAGAAGCTGTGAAATGTTCTGACGGTTAAACCATCAATCCATTTATATTTTCTCTGTTGCAGAAATCTTTCTTTGTCCTTGTCCGCTTTGCTTAATCGTTTGTCAAAAAGAAGTCTTTCATATTCTCCTGTTTGGTCGGCTGAAATGATTAAGCGGTCAATCATTTCATTGGTGGCGTTTTTTGTAAAAGTGATTGCAAGAATACTTGAAGGGCTTACACCTTTTTCCTCAATCAAGTAAATGAGTTTCTGCAAAAGTGTTTTTGTCTTGCCCGAACCTGCACCAGCCAAAACTAAAAGCCGCTTGTCTTCGCTGACAACTGCTTCTCGTTGCTTGTCGTTAAGTGAACCTAAATTTGTTTTGGTCTCTGTGGGTTGCATATATAAATTATGTCAGCAAGATAAAATTTAATAGTTACTTTCTTCCAAAATCAGCAGGGTTTTCTCCCCATGCCCTTGTTTCCCATTTTAAAACTTCGTTCTCATACTCGTTTTCTTTGAGCCATTTTATTGCCCTGTCAAGCAGTTCAAAAAGTTTTGTATTTCTATCGCTACGGTCATGGTTTGTTCTTGCTTCTTTGTCACGAACCCAACCAATAGCGTTTCTGCTGTCTGAATAGATTGGAAGTTTGATGTTGTTCTTTTTGCAATGGGCAAGTGCATGAACAATTCCTAAAAACTCAACAATGTTATTTGTGCCGTCCTCAAATGGCCCCATTTTA
>JAFDXO010000090.1 GCA_018267925.1 Bacteroidota bacterium
TCAAATAACGTTTGGTCACGTGTGACAGTGACGTGTTGGTCGCGCTAACATTCCCCGCTGACGCGGTTCATTTTTAGCGCTCCTATACCCTGCACTGCACAAGCACAGGCGTTATGGGCAATGCTATTTGACGACAGTGCTAAAGGACACGGACGGATTTAAACCAAACAGACGACAACAAACTTGACCAGTGGACAGACATATAAATACGACCAGTTCGGACAGTTTCGGCTGACTGACTTGCCGACACGACAGCCCAACGCTTCGTGTTTTAATTTTTTTGCCCCCGCACAAAATATTTTGAAATTCTTTGCCAGCCCGCAAACGGCACATTTGCAAGCCGCACAAGCCGACCCACAACCCAAGCTTGCAAAAGAGCCGTTTTTGCCAACGCTTTATTTTAATTCCGATATTTGATTTTTATGGCAGAAGCAAAAGCAAGAATAAAAATCAATAAACTTTTAGAGGAAGCAGGTTGGCGTTTCTTTGACGACAATGGTTTGCCTGCCAACATTGTTTTGGAGAGCAACACCAAAATAACGCAGCAGCAACTTGACAGCTTTGGCGACAACTACGAGCAGACAACCAACGGCTTTATTGACTACTTGCTTTTAGACAGCAAAGGTTTTCCGCAAATAGTTTTGGAGGCGAAGAAGGAAGAAATAAATCCATTGTTTGCCAAAGAGCAAGCAAGGAAATATGCAACGGCACAAAAGTGCCGTTTCGTAATTCTTAGCAATGGCAACCAGCATTACTTGTGGGATTTGCAGAGAGGAAATCCAAACATCATTTCAAAATTCCCGACACCTGAAACAGTCGGTGCATTTTCTACTTTCAATCCGAACCCACAGAGTTTGATTGCTGAAACGGTGAAAGAAGATTACATCGTAACAACTCAAAAGCCCAACTACGCACAAGACCCACGATGGATTGATGAAACGCAACGCAAAAGTTTTTTGGAAGAAAACAAACTTCGTTTGTTACGATATTATCAGGTAAATGCTATTCAGAAAATTCAGGAGGAAGTAAAAAAAGGCAAAGACCGTTTTCTTTTTGAAATGGCAACGGGCACAGGAAAAACTTTGACAGCAGCAGCAGTCATAAAACTTTTTCTGCGGACAGGAAATGCAAGACGGGTTTTATTTTTAGTTGACCGCTTAGAATTGGAAGACCAAGCCGACAAAGCATTCAAAGAATATTTACGCAACGACTATCAATGTTGCATCTACAAAGAGAACCGTGATGATTGGAGGAAAAATGAAATAGTTGTTTCAACCGTTCAGTCATTTCTTTTCAAGAACAAATACAAAAGAATATTTGCACCGACAGATTTTGATTTGGTTATTTCAGACGAAGCACACCGTAGTATTGGAGGAAACAGCAGAGCAGTGTTTGAATATTTCATTGGCTACAAATTAGGTTTGACAGCAACGCCAAAAGATTATCTCAAAAAGATTGACCCCGAAAAATTAAACGAGAAAGACCCAAGAGAATTGGAAAGAAGAATGTTGCTTGACACTTACACAACCTTCGGTTGTGCAGATGGCAAACCTACTTTCCAATACAGTTTGTTGCATGGAGTGAAAGACGGCTTTCTTGTGAATCCAATTGTGGCTGATGCACGAACAGAAATCACAACGCAACTTTTATCTGATGAAGGTTACAGCGTTACAACTACAAACGAAGAAGGAAAAGACGAGGAAGAAGTTTTCGGACACAGCGACTTTGAAAAGAAATTCTTTTCGGAAAACACGAACAGAATTTTTTGTAATACTTTTTTGAAGAACGCTTTGACCGACCCTGTTACTGGTGAAATCGGAAAGACAATTGTGTTTTGCGTAAGCCAGAATCATGCAGCGAAGATTACTCAAATACTAAATGTGATTGCCGACCAGATGTTTCCAAACAAATATCAATCGGACTTTGCCATTCAGGTTACATCAAGAATTCAGGATGCACAGCAGTTCACAATCAATTTCACCAACAACAATTTAAGCGGCACGGGAAATTTTAATCCGCTTTACAAAACAAGCAAAACACGAGTTTGTGTAACTGTTGGAATGATGACAACAGGTTACGATTGCCCCGACTTGCTGAATGTTTGCTTGATGCGACCAATTTTTTCCCCGACAGATTTTATTCAAATTAAAGGCAGAGGAACACGGAAGCATAATTTTCTGAAAGAACTTTTAGACAAACAACTTGCACAACAAGTTGTGCAACCCGACAAAAAGAATTTCAAACTGTTTGACTTCTTTGCGAATTGCGAATACTTTGAAACAGAATTTAACTATGATGAAATTCTAAAACTCCCACCGAAAGGCGAAGGCAACGGAGGAGGCGAACCACCGCAACCTTATCAAACTTACGACAGCACCAAGCATGACCCATTGAAAACAATGCAAGTGAAAGAGGTTGGTTTGGAAGGAATGAAGATTGACCGAATGTATTTTGACCGCTTTGAAGAAAAAATAAAGGAAGATGCAGCAGTGCAAAAGATGATTGAGAAAAGAGATTTGGAAGCGATTGAAAAATACATTCTGCAAAACATTTTTGAGAAGCCCGAAGATTTTTACAACCTCACAAAATTGCAAACAGCAGCAAAGGTTGACCGAAAATTAACGCTTCGTGAAATCATTGAAAAAATGTTTGGTTTCATTCCATACTTCAAAAGCAAAGACGAATTGTTGGAAGATGAGTTTGAAAAATTTGACAGCAGATATTTACCTGACGAACAAATTTTTTACTACGCAAAAAATTATTTCAAGAGTTACATCACCGACAAAGAGTTCAGAGAAATCATTGACAACAAAAATTTCGCTTTGCTCAATACCAATCCAAACGGAGAAGTGTTTCGCAAACTCACACCCGAATTGCGTAACCTCATTCCGCAATACATCAACGAAAATATTTCAATCAACAATTATACGGCATAATAATGTTAGACACCGAAACCAAACGCAGAATTGATACAGCCCGTGATATTTTAGTGGGTAAAGTTCCCGACCCGAAAAGTCAGGTGGAGCAAATTACTATTGCACTTATTTACAAGTTCATGGACGACATGGACAAGGAGGCCGTTTCGTTTGGAGGCAAGGCAACTTTTTTCACAGGAGAATATGAACAATACAGTTGGACAAATATTTTTGATACAAAAGTTGGCGGACACGAAATGCTTACGCTTTACGGTGAAGCAATTGTAAAACTGAATTTGAATCCGAACATTCCTCAACTGTTCAGAGATATTTTTAAGAACGCTTACCTTCCCTATCGTGACCCCGAAACTTTGAAATTGTTTTTGAAAACAATAAACGAGTTTCATTACGACCACAGCGAAAAATTAGGTGATGCTTTTGAATACTTGCTTTCTGTTTTAGGTTCACAAGGCGATGCAGGGCAATTCAGAACACCAAGACACATAATTGATTTCATTGTAGAAATTTTACAGCCAAAGAAAACTGAAACCATTCTTGACCCTGCATGTGGCACAGCAGGTTTTCTAATCTCTGCCTACAAGCATATTGTTCAGGCAAATACCAAGACAAACAAAGGCGACCAACTTACACCTGACGACAGAAATAAAATGATGCAGAATTTTGTCGGCTATGATATTTCGCCTGACATGGTTCGTTTGAGTTTGGTAAATATGTATTTGCATGGCTTTACTTCACCAAGCATTTACGAATATGATACACTCACAAGTGAGGACAGATGGACTGAATATTATGATGTGATACTTGCTAATCCACCTTTCATGTCACCGAAAGGAGGTATCAAACCACACAAAAAGTTTTCTGTTCAAGCAACCAAATCAGAAGTTCTATTTACAGATTACATCGCAGAACACATAAACCCAAGCACAGGTAGAGCAGCCATCATTGTTCCAGAGGGTGTGGTTGCAACAGCACAAACAGCATACAAACAACTTAGACAACTTTTAGTAAGAGAGTCATTAGTTGCTGTCATTAGTTTGCCACAAGGTTGTTTCAATCCATACAGTGCAGTAAAAACAAGCATACTTATTTTAGATAAGCGCCTTTCAAGTAAAGCGACAGAAATTCTTTTTGTCAAAATTCAAAATGATGGATTTGATTTAGGAAGTCAGAGAAGTCCGATTGACAAGAATGATTTGCCAAGTGTTCAAAAATTAATTGAGAGATATAAATTTTCACTACAAAATTCTTCTGAATTTAATATTGAAGAAAGTGAATCGTTTGCTTTTTTAATTTCCAAAAAGGAAATCTTAAATAAAAGTGATAGCACACTAAATGGAGATAAATATTTAGTTGCTCATGCTTTCACATCGGAATTTCCTCTTGTAAACATCAATGAGTATTGTGATTTTAAAAGAGGAACATCTGTAACTAAGAAAGATGTAACAGCAGGCGACATACCTGTTATTGCAGGAGGACAACAGCCAGCATATTATCACAACATTGCAAACAGACCTCCGAATACTATTACTGTAAGTTCATCAGGGGCATATTCAGGATTTGTGGCGTTTCACTCACAACCAATTTTTGCTTCTGATTGTTTTACAATTACCCCAAAGGATAGTAATGTTTTGAATGTTGCATTTCTATTTCATATTTTAAAATCTAGACAGCAAGAAATTTATTCCTTTCAAGCAGGCGGAGGTCAACCTCATGTTTACCCAAAAGATTTCAGCTCTTTTATGATACCGCTCCCATCAATAGAAATTCAGAATGAGATTGTAAAGAAGATTGAAGCAATTAAAGAAGAAATTGAAAATTTGAAAATACAAATTAAAGGCAAAGAAGAAGAAATTGTTGAAGCAGTAAATGGAGTTTGGCTAAAGGAAGTAAAGGAATATTCAAATGGCAACGACACTCTTTCAATAGCAGCAGAAGAATGATAACCAAAGTAAATAGGATAAAAGATTTCGGCATCTTCAAGAATTTTTCTTGGGATGTATCAATCAATCCGTTTAAAAAACGGAATCTGATTTACGGTTGGAATTATTCGGGCAAAACTACTTTTTCAAAGTTATTCAACAACCTTGAAAAGAAACAGAAAATTCATTTTTCAGCTTCAGA
>JAFDXO010000091.1 GCA_018267925.1 Bacteroidota bacterium
ATCTTAAATAATCGTATGAAACAAAGTCAGCGCATAACATAGGTATTTGCGTAATGCCGCAGATAGTTTATCTTAGCCTCAAGGACGGAAATTGCGGCACTACCGCAAATACCCGACCCGTTGGTGGCAATTTTAACGCAGATTCAAGAATCTAACGCAATTTTTAAGACAAATAAATAAATGACGACAAAAAAACAACTTATTTCTTACATAGGGCTTTTGCTTTTGGTTAGTTGGTCAATACAAATTTTAGCAATAATAGTAACGGGAGACATCAATAGCGATGCTGCAAGAATTTGGCTTGTTGGAACAATGATTTCACCACTCATAATTACTTTGCTTTTTCTTACAAAAAACAAAAACCTTAAAAAAAATATTTTGTTAAAACCAAACAGTCAAGTTTTTATTACTTCATTTATGGCGGTTCTTGTTCCAATAATTATTGCATTTGTTGTTTTAATAATATTACAGAACTTTGGTTTTGGACAGTCTGACTGGTTTACATTTTCAATTTCAGGTGTACATATTTCAGGCGGACCTTTCATTTTAGGGAAAGGCGATCAATCATGGTTTTTATTCGCTATAAATATTTTCATTACAGGTGCGGCATTTGCTTTACTAAATTCAATTGTAGCAACTGGAGAAGAGTTTGCATGGCGTGGTTTATTGCAGTCTCTGTTGATAGACCAATATGGTTTACTCAAAGGGATATTGATTTTGGGATTTATTTGGTCAATGTGGCACTTGCCTGCATTACTAAATGGTTATAATTATCCAGACAATCCAATACTTGGAAGTTTCATACTATTTCCTATAAGACTTATTGCTACTTCTTTCTTTTATGCTTGGCTTACACAGAAAAGTAGGAGCTTTATACCTGCGGCAATAGCTCATGGAGCATTAAATGGTATTCAGACAGGAATCGTTTCGAATATCAAAATGAACAATTCGCAGATTTATGAAAATATAATAACTATTGCTGTTACAGTATTTGTGGGAATAGTATTTTTTTACTTTCTCAAACAAAATTTCAGAGACTAAATTAACTTGAAGTAGCAGTGCCATATGACAAAAACTGCCTCCAACATCGTATTGGCAATATTCCATACGCTATACAATATTTATAAACAGATAAAAATGATACAAAATTTCAAATTAACAGTTTTACTTCTTTCATTTTTTTGTTGTCACGCTTTTGCTCAAACAACAGACTCTCTAAAACAACAAATACAACATATCATTTCATTAAAGAATGTTGAAGTTGGAGTTGCAATTACAAGTAACAGCGGAGGGGATACATTATCAATAAATGGGAATCAACATTTCCCATTGCAAAGTGTGTTTAAGTTTCATATTGCCTTAACCGTTTTATCACAAATTGACAAAGGAAAGTTTAAACTTAATCAAAAAATAAAAATAGAAAAGAAAGATTTATTGCCAGATTTATACAGCCCTATTAGGGATAAATATCCGAACGGAGCAAGTTTAACCTTATCAAAAATTTTAGAATACACAGTTTCACAAAGCGATAATGTTGGATGTGAAGTTTTATTAAGATTAATTGGCGGACCAGAAGTCGTAGAAAAATATTGTAAGGATAATGGTATTAAAGACATATCCATAAAAATAAACGAAGAACAACAACAAGCTAATTGGGATTTACAATTTCAAAATTGGACAACACCAAAAGGATCAAACGAAATATTAGAAAAATTCTATTCAAATAAAAACAACTTGCTTTCAAAGAAAAGTTACAATTTCATTTGGAAAGTAATGAAGGAAACTGAAACAGGACAAAACCGGCTAAAAGGACAACTACCTAAACGGACAATTGTTGCACATAAAACAGGCTCATCAGGTACTAACAAAGAAGGTTTAACGGCAGCAGTAAATGACATTGGAATAGTATTTTTACCAAGTGGACAATATTATTTTATAAGTGTTTTTGTTACAAAATCAACAGAAAATGCAGAAACAAACGAGAAAGTTATCGCAGACATTTCAAAAGCAACTTGGGATTATTTTACAAAAAAAGAGAAATAAAACTGCCACCAACATCGGTTTGGCAATATGGCGGCTGAAGTGCATCTATGAAACATTTGTACAAGATTCAACAGCAGTAATTCTATTGAACTTTTGTGCTAAAAATCCGCCACATCGCCAAGCCGTAGCCGTTACCTGCAAGCGTAGCGGACGACAGTGCTAACATTGACAGAGAAAAATGATATTTAAAAAACATATACCAAAAACACCACTTGACAACTATGTTGACAGTATATGTTACATTGAAGGCAATAACAAAGGAACAGGACTTCCTAAAATTGCAATGAGTTTAGTTTTCAACCTTGAAGATAATTTTAAACTATTCACAAACAAGCATTTTGACAACTATATTGATTACAAGCGACATTGGGTTGCAGGACTTCAAACCAAACCGACTAATGTAGAAAGTTACGGAACAAGTAAAATGTTGGTTATTCAATTCAAAGCATTAGGTGCTTTTATTTTCCTTAATGACCCTTTGCACTATTACACAAACAAGTATGTAACACTTGACAACATTTTTAACAATGAAGCAGACGAAACTTGGGAACAACTTCAAGAAGCAGACTCAATGACAGAACAATTCCTAATTATTGAAAATTTTCTTTACCGCAAATTATTGACAAATAAGTTTCCCAATCAAAAACTGATTTCAACAATAGAAATACTGCTATCTAACTCAAATCCAATTTCTATTAATCAAATTTGCAATAAACTGAAAATTTCTCGAAAACATTTAAACCATTTATCAAAAGAGTTTGCAGGTGTTTCACCAAAAACTTTATCATCATTAAACAGACTTCAAAACACATTAAAAACCATTAGTGGTTCACCGACAGAAAAACTTACGAATGTTGCTTACGAATTAGAATATTTTGACCAAGCTCATTTCATAAACGACTTTAAAAAGTTTACGGACTTGACCCCAAATGAATACGCAAATCTTGTTGAGAAAACACAATCTCTTAAAATAGTCCCTCATTTTATTCCATTTCAGTAACGGTTACATTTTTACAATTTTTGCAAAATCACAACCTCTACTTTTGCCCTAAAATAATTTTAAAATATGAAGCGTAACATTATTTCAGTGGTAGTGGGTTTAGTGTCGGCAATTGTCGTTTTTGTAATAGCTGAGACAATCAATAGTTCCTTACACCCAGCACCTCAAACTTTGGACTATAATGACACCATAGCTGTACAAGCATTTTACGAAAATCAACCATTAACACTTTGGTTATTAGTTTTACTAGGTTGGATAATTGGCTCTGCCTTGTGTGGTTTTTTAATAAAGTTAATCAGCAAAAATGAAAACAAAAAATTACCAATTATTGCAGGTATCATTTTGACACTTTCGGCAATTGCTAACTTCTTTTCTTTGCCCCACCCAACTTGGTTTATAATTGTTGGACTAATCATTTTTATACCCTCAACATTATTGGGACATAAGTTTTATAAATTAAAAACCAATGGCTGATAACCAAACTTTCAACAAATTAAAAACACTACTTAAATGCTATGAAGCAAATCTGACTTTACTACACGATAAAGCTGACAACTACTATTTGAACACACCGATTTCAGACATAAATAAAAAATCTGAATTTTTTGGTGCAGTTCAAATAAAAAAATCTTATGTAGCTTTTCATTTAATGCCAATTTATTATTACCCTGACTTACTTAACAATATAAGCCAAGACCTTAAAGGCCGTATGCAAGGAAAATCTTGCTTCAACTTCAAAGAAATTGACGACAAGCTATTTAAAGAGTTAACTACCCTTACAAAAAAGTCGTTTGACCTGTATAAATCAATAAAGAAAATTTAATTTGCAAGACAAAACGCCAGCAGGTAACACGGGTTTTGCGTCAGGCGGGCTGACGAGCAAACTTGAAGCTTTGTGCTTCTAACAAACATTTGTAAGAAATTGAAACTTTGTGCTCTGAAACCCGCCCGAACGCAAAGCCCAGAACCGTTATAGGCAAGCCGTTTTTCGCTGCACAAAAGGACTTTCATTCTTTTGTACTTTTCTCTAATGACACAGAAGATTGTCATTTTTGAATGGCCAGGTTTCGGTGCAGCTCAAT
>JAFDXO010000092.1 GCA_018267925.1 Bacteroidota bacterium
GAAGCACCAATTTTATAGTTGAGTATTCGTTCGATTCTACCAATTTTAATCCAGTACGCGGTAATCCAGTAAGGATGGACAATGTCATATATGCTAAGCCTCTTAGGAGAATAGTTTGCGGTAACCTATTTCCATTTACGACTAACTGGCTTCCTGAGAATTTGGAAGTCAGCATTGATATGCTTGGCATAGATTTAGCCTCTACCGGTGTTGAGGATATTTCGGAGCAGGAGTCGCTTTCGGTTTATCCCAATCCGGCACAAGGCACGCTTTCGATTAGTGGCATGAATAAAGGAGCGTATCAAATCAGCGATATGGTGGGTAAAATGCTGTTGCAAGGCAGCTATGCAGGCAAGGGCATAGATATTAGTTCTTTATCACAGGGTGTATATTTGATTCAGATCACCACCGGCGAGCGAAAGCAGACCTTGAAATTTGTAAAGGAATAGATACTACCGGTTTGGGGGGTATTGTCTGAAAGCAATGGTTGTGCGCCGCAGGCGCACAACCATTAATAAACGGCTAAAAGTATATAGAATACTTTGAATCAGCTAATCTTACTCCAAGCTGATTGTGCTTTGTTTCGAGAAAGCATAGTTCTTAAAGGAAGGTGTTGGATTTGTGTCAATTGGGAGTCTTGAGATAAAAGCTGCTGCGCTGCTGTTCTGGTTTGTTCTACCAGAGCTATATCCTGCACGATGTCTGCAATTTTAAACTTGATCATACCGCTTTGTTTGGTGCCATATAAATCTCCCGGTCCGCGCATTTTAAGATCTTCTTCTGCAATCACAAATCCATCTGAGGTAGAGGTCATGATATTCATGCGTTGCGCACTTTCTTTTGACAGTTGGGAGCCGGTGAGTAAGATACAATAAGATTGTTCGCTTCCTCGACCTACACGCCCACGCAATTGATGCAATTGAGATAGTCCAAATCGTTCTGCACTTTCGATAACCATAACGGACGCATTCGGTACATTTACTCCTACTTCTATAACGGTGGTGGCTACTAAAATATCAGCCTCTCCGCTTACGAAGCGTTGCATGTTTCTTTCTCTTTCAGCGGCATCTTGCCGCCCATGCACCATGCAAATTCGATAGCTGTGTTCGGGAAACCAACTCCTTACCTGTTCATAACCAACCGTTAAACTTTCATAATCTAACTTTTCCGACTCTTCGATGAGCGGATATACAATATAGGCTTGCCGCCCTTTTGCTATTTCAGCCTTTATGAATTGCATCACACCGGCGCGGCTCATTTCATTTCGGTGTACGGTTTTTATTTCTTCTCGTCCGGGTGGTAATTCGTCTATTACAGAAACATCTAAGTCGCCATATAAAGTCATAGCTAAGGTGCGTGGAATAGGGGTTGCAGTCATGACCAATATGTGTGGCGGAATGGTGTTTTTTTGCCAAAGTCGAGCGCGTTGACCTACGCCAAACCTATGTTGTTCATCTATGACAGCCAGCCCTAAGTTGGCAAATTGAACAGCATCTTCGATCAGTGCATGAGTGCCTACTGCCAGTTGGATGTTTCCTTTTGCTAAACCACTCAGAATTTCTTTTCTTTCTTTTCCTTTAATGCTTCCTTTCAGTAGGGCACATGAGATGTTCATAGGTCTCAAAAGCTCACTGATGCCCTGAAAGTGTTGCTGTGCCAATATTTCGGTAGGAGCCATCAGGCAAGCTTGAAACCCATTATCAAGCGCAAGAAGCATAGACATGAGGGCAACAATTGTTTTGCCGCTACCAACATCTCCTTGCACCAATCTATTCATTTGTTTTCCGGTGGTCGTATCCGTTCGGATTTCACGAAGTACTCGCTTTTGCGCATGGGTTAAGTCAAAAGGTAAATGCTCACGAAAAAAATGATTGAAATGATCGCCAACATGGTTAAATATAAAGCCGACCTGCCGTGTATGTTGAAGGCGTAATTGAGCGATCTTCAATTGCGAGATGAATAGTTCCTCCCATTTTAAGCGATGCCGTGCTTCTTGTAAATGTTCATCAGTGTCAGGAAAATGAATCCATTTAAAAGCAGCATATCGGTGGCATAAATTGTAGTTTGAAAGTAAATAGGGTGGCAATATTTCGGGAATTTCAGAAGCCGATATTTTCTCAAATAAGCTCTGTGTAATCTTAGCAAATGACCGATTTGAAATTCCCTTTACTTTGAGTTTTTCTGTGGTTGGATATACAGGTTGAAGCCCTGATTTTACGGTGTCAGCATGAAGGGGTTCTATTTCAGGATGAGGAATATTGGGCTGTCCGTTAAAAAATGAAACCTTGCCAAATATCACGTAGTTTTTATGTTCTTGAAGTGAGTTTTTTAACCATTGTACGCCTTGAAACCATACTAATTCAATTCGTCCTGTATCGTTATAAAATGTAGCGGTTAAGCGTCGTCTTCTGCCTTCTCCTTCTTCGGTAATGTTTGCTAAAGTACCGATCATTTGCACCCAGTCTGATTGAGCATTAATATCGGAAATTTTATTCAGCCGAGTACGATCAAAATAGCGATAAGGGAAGTGAAACAACACATCTTCAAAGGTGGAAATGTCCAACTCCTGACGAAGTAAATCGGCTCGTTGTGAACCAACTCCTTTTAAGTATTCGACAGATGTATCTAACATGATTTTTTAGCCCCAAAAGGACAAAAATAGAAGGTGTGCGCTATAAAAAAAGCTCCACAAAATAAGTAGAGCTTTTTTCTGAAATCCATTTGTGTAAAGTTTAATTACCCAAATAGGTTTTTAGTAGGGAACATCGGTTTGTTGTGCGCAGTTTGGTAATGGCTTTATCTTTTATTTGACGAACACGTTCACGTGTCAATGAGAATTTTTCTCCAATGTCTTCTAAGCTCATGGGGTGTTCTACTCCAAGACCAAAGTAAAGCTTCAATACATCACGCTGCCGATCAGTAAGCGTACTCAAAGAGCGGTCAATTTCGCAACGCAAGGAATGTACATGTGCTAAATCATTGTCCGCATAATCGGCATTTGGATTTTCAAGCACATCTAATAAGCTATTGTCTTCACTATCTGCAAAAGGTGCATCTACCGACACATGGCGAGCCGCAACCCCAAGCGTGGTTTCTACTTCTTCAGTGCCAATTTCTAATATTTCAGCAAGCTCTTCAGTGGATGGTTCCCGTTCAAATTCTTGTTCTAATTGAGAATAAGCCTTACTGATTTTATTGGACAACCCAACCTTGTTGAGCGGCAATCGCACGATCCTTGATTGCTCGGCTAAGGCTTGTAAAATAGATTGGCGAATCCACCACACAGCATAAGAAATGAATTTAAAACCGCGTGTTTCGTCAAAACGTTGTGCCGCTTTGATTAATCCTAAGTTTCCTTCATTGATGAGATCACTCAAACTCAATCCTTGATTTTGGTATTGTTTAGCCACTGATACCACGAAACGAAGATTGGCTTTTGTGAGTTTTTCTAATGCCCGCTGATCGCCTTGTTTGATGCGAATGGCTAACTGCACTTCTTCTTCAGGTGTAATCAAATCAACCTTGCCAATCTCTTGAAGATATTTTTCTAACGATTGGCTTTCGCGGTTGGTAATGGATTTTGTGATTTTGAGTTGACGCATGGACATAGGCAAAAGCTTTTTGGTTAGTAAAAGTGATGAACTAAAAACTCAATTTTGACAATCTTATGGCAAATCTAAGCGTATGGAGTATTCAGTCCAAAAAAAATTAGGGTATTGTTAACAGCATGTGCATAGAGGGAAATAAAGCATTAAGGCAAATTAATTTTGATAAAGCGGTTTTTAAATTTTGATTGTTCGTTGGTTTAGTTATTATTGCAGCAAAGAAAGCAACCTGTGAATACATCTGCGATGAAGAAGAAAGTAATGTACACTCTGGAATACCCTATTCGTTGTTCTCCTACCATTCTCTACGAGTTTTTATCTACTCCCGTAGGTTTGCAGGAATGGTTTGCCGATAAGGTTGACCAGCGCGATAATACCTATTATTTTCACTGGAACGGAGCGGTGGATGAGGCTGAATTGGTAGAAGCTGTAGAAAATGAATTCATTGTTTATCGTTGGGATTATTATACCGATGATGAGTTTTTTGAATTTAGAATCGAACAAAGCCCCATCACCAACGAAACTATTTTAAAAATTACTGATTTTGCTGATAAGGGTGATTTACGCGATCAGGAACGTTTGTGGAATTCACAAGTGGCTGACCTGAAACATCGTTTAGGAAGCTAATTATTAGCAGGGTTTTGAACTGAATAAAAGAGCCGCAATTATTGTGGCTTTATTTTTACCTTTTAGTTTGCGAATTTGCTTTCATCTCCCAATTGGATTTTGCTACTTTTGCACATCAAATTTTCCCCTTCTACACATTGATTAAAAAGCTCGACATACTCATCATCCGTAGTTTCATCGGGCCGTTCGTAGTAACGTTTTTTATTTCTCTTTTTGTTTTAGTGATGCAGTTCTTCTGGATCTATATGGACGAACTGATCGGTAAAGGATTGGGTGTGGGAATGATCCTTCAGCTCTTGTTTTATATGTCGGCGACAATGGTTCCCTTAGCCTTGCCTTTAGGTATTTTGTTGTCTTCTATCATGACGTTTGGCAATCTGGGAGAGAGTTTTGAAATCGTTGCCATCAAAGCAGCAGGTATTTCTTTATTACGCTTTATGCGCCCGTTGCTCTTTGTTATTATAGGCCTTGGCGGGCTTGCTTTTTTGTTTAATAACAATATTATTCCCGTTGCCAACCTCAAAGCATTATCGCTACTCTACGATTTGCGCAATTCTAAACCGGCACTCAACATCAGAGCAGGTCAATTTAATCACGACATTGAAAACTTTGCCATTCGCGTTGGCGAAAAAGATAAAGATGGTCGCACGATTCGCGATGTTTTAATTTATGATCAAACATCCGGCTACGGAAATGATAATGTCATCATAGCCAAGCAAGGAGAGATGATTCCTGCCCCCAACAAACAAATGCTGGTGTTTCGCCTGTTGGATGGTTGGCGTTATGATGAAGGAGCTTTGCGCGGTGGCATGAATCATTATGAACAAAAAAGAATTCATTTTAAAAAGTGGGATAAGGTTTTTGACTTGTCTTCTTTTAAACTAAGTAGAACGAACGAAGACTTATTTAAAGGAGCCTACCAAATGATGAATGTGCGTCAGTTAAATGAAGGAATTGACAGCATACAAAAAGATGATAAACGCATTTTTGGCAACGTAAGTAATTATCTAAGCCCTTATTTGACCTTTGGGTTAGATAAAAAAAGTGATTCTACCTTTAAGCTGAAAATGCTTTCTATGGCTCATGCTGATCAATATGACTCTTCTTTTTTAACTTATGTACCTGATTCTCTTCGCCAGCGAGTCGTCAATTTATCAATGAGCAACATTCGCAATTGTAAAGGATTGCTGGATATTTCTGCAACGGATAAAATGTTGAAAAAGGAAAACTTTATAAAGTATAACATTGAATGGCATCGAAAATTTACGTTGTCATTTGCCTGCGTTTTGTTGTTTTTAATAGGTGCCCCTTTAGGTGCTATCATTAGAAAGGGTGGTGTAGGGATGCCTATGGTCATCGCCATTGCCTTCTTTATTATTTTTCACATTATGACAATTGTAGGCGAAAAATTGGCAAAAAGCGGTGCCCTGCAACCTTGGGAAGGAATGTGGATGGCAGCCGCCATGCTTTCGCCTATCGCCTTCTTTTTAATTAATGCAGCCAGAAAAGATTCTCAAATTTTTAGTAAAGAATGGTACGTGCGATCATGGAACAGCATTCGTAAATTATTTTCTAAGGCTTAGAACCTCATCATGCCTAAATTATACACATCTTTCAATCGTTGGTTTCTTATTCCCTTCTTCATTTGGATGGTTTTTGGCGGAATAGCGTTGGCTTTGTTTGATAGACAGACTTTGTTTGCCATCGTCAATACACACCATACTTCTACATTAGATGTGGCTATGGTTTGGATAACCATGATGGGCGAAGGTGTGTTTGGAACCCTTATTTTATTATGGCTTTGGGCATTGCCGGCTTTTCGAAATGCTTGGTATTTTTCTGCTGCTTTTTTATGTAACGTAATTCCTGCCTTGTTTGTACAGATACTTAAAAGTATGGTGAATGAAGCACGCCCTTTAGTTTATTTTAAAGGCGCACAATGGATCCATTTTTTACCGGATTGGGAAAGATTATCACAAAGAAGTTTTCCATCGGGACACACAACAGCCGCCTTTTGCTTGTTTACTTTTCTGTCATTTATTCTCCCAGCTAAATATAAAATTTGGGGTTTGCCATTTTTTATATTGGCTATGTCGGTAGGATATAGCCGCCTTTATCTGGCCGCACATTTCTTTCATGATGTTTATGTAGGTAGCTTGATTGGTGTGCTTTTTACTATTTTAGTGGTATGGGTAATGCGCCGATTTGAATTTCGTTTTACGAATACTTCGAATTCGGAAAAACAAGCATCCTTATGAATGTAAATAGCTTGTTTCGATACAGTTTGATTGCCATAGTGGCAACGTTGTTGTTTGTTCCGTTTTTAGGAAATGTGCATCTATTTGATTGGGATGAAATAAATTTTGCAGAATGTGCTCGCGAGATGATTTCAACCGGTGATTATCTCCGCCCACAAATAGATTTTCAACCCTTTTGGGAAAAGCCCCCTTTGTTTATCTGGATGCAAGTGCTTTCCATGAAAGCTTTTGGTGTTACTGAGTTTGCAGCTCGCTTTCCCAATGCGATAGTAGGGGTGTTAACGTTGCTTTCTATTTATTACGTTGGTCGAAAGGTAATGCACGAGCGTCTTGCAATGTGGTGGACAATTTTGTATGCAGCGAGTTGGTTGCCTCATTTTTATTTCAAATCAGGAATAATAGATCCTTGGTTTAACTACTTTATTTTCCTTGCTTTTTTTCAGGTTCATTTGATGCGCTTTGGTAAAGATAAAGTCCGTCATGGAGTAATAGCCGGCTTGTTTCTTGGCTTATCGGTTTTGACCAAAGGTCCGGCAGCGGCTTTGATAGCTATTCTTGCCTTACTGGTATATGTGATTTTAAATCGAGGGCTTTGGGGATATAAACTTTGGCATTTTTTATTGATAGTTTTTGTGACTTTTTTGCCCTTTGTAGCATGGTTTGCTGCTACTATTTTAGTGCATGGTTGGCAATATGGAAGTTGGTTTATTCAAGAGTTTGTAGTTTATCAAATTCGGTTGTTTCAAACAGAAGATGCCGATCACGGAGGTCCATTTTTCTATCATTTTATTGTTTTGTTAGTAGGGTGTTTTCCGGCATCTATATTCTTGTTTCAATATCGAAAAAAGCGTGTTGCAGAACAAGAAAATCAACGCGACTTTACGCGTTGGATGTGGATTTTATTTTGGGTAACACTGCTACTCTTTTCTATAGTTAAGACCAAAATCGTACACTATTCATCGCTTTGTTATTTCCCGCTTACCTTTTTGGCAGCACTAAAAGTGGATCAGCTTGTTTCTGGCTCTGATTTTATTAAAAAGAGCGTAAAAATTTTGTTTGTTTTCTTAGGTGTTCTATGGAGCTTGTTGTTGTTTGCTTTGCCCATTGTGGGTATTTTTAAAAAGCGATTAATTCCTTTTATAGATGACCCATTTGCAGTGGGTAATCTTCAAGCCAATGTTTCATGGACGATGTGGGAGTGTGGATGGGGTGCGCTTCTATTGGTTGTTACCCTAGTAGCATCCATTTGGATGAACCAAAATTTCAGAAAGGGATTTTTGTTTTTTTGCATTGGTCAAATAGCCCTGATTCAAGTTACTATATTGCATTTTACACCTAAAATCGAAGCTTATTCTCAACGATCGGCTATCCAATTTTTTATGCAGTTTCAAGGTAAGGATGTATATATCCAACCACTTGACTACAAGAGTTATGCTCATTTATTTTATGCTCGAAAGAAGCCGTCTGTTAATAAAAATTATTACAAAGAAGGCTGGCTATTAAACGGGAAAGTGGATAAGCCTACTTACTTTATTTGTAAGAATACAGCAGCTAACCCATATCGAAAATTACCCCAATTAATAGAGCTTGGTGAAAGTAATGGGTTCGTGTTTTTTCAACGCCGATAATTTGACATTTCTCGAGGATGAGAGTTCGTAATTTTATGAATCAACCATTAAATTGTCATTCATAAATCACCATCCCATGCAAAGAATTTCAACAGAACTTACACCTGATATAGTATTGATTGGAGGCGGAATCATGAGTGCTACATTAGGCACACTTCTTAAATTATTAAACCCTCAGTTAAGTATTCAAATTTTTGAACGGTTAGATCAAGTAGCACAAGAAAGTTCTGCGGCTTGGAACAATGCAGGGACGGGGCACTCCGGCTTTTGTGAATTGAATTATACATCAGAAAAACAAGATGGTTCAATAGATATTTCTAAAGCACTAAAAATTGCTGAAGAGTTTGAAATATCGAAACAATTCTGGTCTTATTTAGTGCAAAATGGATGGGCAAAACCGGATGATTTTATCCATAGCATACCTCACATGAGTTTGGTGCATGGTGAAAAAGATATGCAGTTTTTGCAGAAAAGAAGAAATGCTCTGATTCAAAATGCCCTATTTGAAAACATGCAATTTTCCGCGGAAAGAAATATTCTGAATGAATGGATTCCATTGATCATGGAACATAGAAATAGTGATGAAAGTATAGCTGCAACACGAATGGAAGCCGGTGCAGACGTGAATTTCGAGGCTTTGACAAAGTTGTTGTTTCAATGGTTGGCAGCACAACCTAATGTAACGCTGAATTTGCAACATGAAGTTCGCGATTTAGATAAAGATGAAGATGGGAAATGGTATCTGATAGTTAAGGATTTGAAAGAAAATGAACGAAAATCTTTAGTGTCAAATTTCGTTTTTATTGGTGCTGGCGGAATGGCAATTAATTTGCTGGAAAAAACAGATATTGCTGAAGGGGTTGGCTATGGCGGGTTTCCGGTAAGTGGTTTGTGGTTGGTATGTAAAAATAAAGAGCTGATTGAAAAGCATCACGCCAAGGTTTATGGAAAAGCATCAGTAGGTACACCACCTATGTCTGTACCACACTTAGATACCCGAATTATTAATGACGAAAAATGTTTGTTGTTTGGACCATACGCAGGGTTTTCTACTAAATTTTTAAAGAAAGGCTCGTATTTAGATCTGCCTGAATCATTGCGTTTGCATAACTTATTGCCGATGATTTCTGCCGGAGCTCGCAATGCTCCTTTGACAAAATATTTAGTCGAACAAGTGATGCTTTCGCCTGAAGAAAGGATGACTTTCCTTCGAGAATTTATACCTGATGCTACTTTAGATGATTGGGAACTGGCTCATGCCGGTCAGCGTGTACAAATCATAAAGCCGGATGCTGAAAATGGCGGCATACTTGAGTTTGGCACTGAAATAGTAACTAACTCAGAAGGTTCTGTGGCAGCTTTGTTGGGCGCTTCTCCGGGTGCTTCTACATCTGTATATATAATGTTGGGTCTGTTGAAAAAATGCTTTCCTCAACAAATGGAATCCTTAGCCTGGCAGCAAAAACTAACAGAAATGATTCCTTCTTGGAACAAATCGTTAGCAACGGATGCCGATTTATGCAGAGTGGTTAGAAAGAAATCGGCTGAGGTACTGAATTTAAAAGTATAAGTGGGTTTAAAAATGATTGTTTGTTTTAACAAGTATTTTTTCAAGTGTAAGCTTGCTTTTTTGTTTATTGATAACCTATTATCTATAAATGAACAGCCCCGCTCCGTGCGGGGTCTGCTCATCTGTTTTGGTCAAAATATGATTTGTTTATTGTTGCGTAGCAGTATAAACGACATCAGTAGAATATACACCGGCAGGGTAAGCAAAGCCGGGTGTTGCTTTATATTTCACGGTAAAGTTTTGGTTGCCGCCATAAGTAGCTCCGGTAATC
>JAFDXO010000093.1 GCA_018267925.1 Bacteroidota bacterium
CTCTATGTCTTTTATATCGCTTCATATCTATTGAATTATGGCATAAAGATACTGACATTCAACATAATACAGAAACAGTATAGTATAATGTATTGTTAATTTTAGTTTTTAGAGGTGCCCTTAATCTTGACGGGGCGTTATGAATATTTTCCCTTAAAAAAGCCTCGTTTTCTCTCTGCTACACTTGCCGGAAGTTTATTCTACTTTCAAACGGAGAAGTTAAAGCATTATCCGACCACGTTAGAATGTTGGTGGTTGGCACCGGGTGTGCGGGCGCATCTCTTATTTCGCCGGGGCGATTTAAGCATGGATGCCAGTTTCCCGATGGGGCATTGCAAACGAACTGATGACGTAAACCGGTGGAATTCATACCCATCCACACCACAAATATCAAGGGGTTACTTTAGTGCGGTTGCTCCCGAAATTAGCCTGCATCTGGGTGCACAACCCGGATTGGTTTTCGGATTCAACTTTTCGTTATTTTGTATTTTGCAACAGCCTCCGCCAATCAATGAATTTTACGACACCGAAAATACTAAGTTTGCCTTTACGGTAGAATTTGGCTATCGGTGGTAGATGGTTAATTGATTAAAAAATAGCTGTACTAATTGTTTTATATAGTTGCTGAATTTAAACAGCAACGAGCAATAAAAAAACCTTTGTGAGTGATCGGCTCACCGAAGGTTTGCTTTTACATGTGTTTATTGTTAGTTCTGTGTAGGATGGATTGCACCTGTTGCAAGCAGTGCAATTTTTATATTAATAGATGTACGTTTTTATTCTATCCGTTTGTTCAATGTCTTTGCCCAATTTCTCTACAAATACCAACAGGCAAAAGCCTTGAGTAATATTATTAAAAACAAACAACTACCCACAATTTGTTTTTTTGAATGTTCGCGACCTCGAAAATGCCTAACCTTTATATTTAATGTACCCTTTATTATTACCTGATGGATTACGCCCATTGTTAGCGGATAGCATCCCTTCGGGGCTGTGCGGTAAAGCCCTGAAAGGGCGAAATCTTATAGCGAGGCGGTAACGCCCCTCGCTATTTTACAGTGGGGTGGTAATGCCCTCGGTGAAAGGGCGAAATCTTGTAGTAAACATTTTTTTCACTGTTATGTCAAAGTCGCTTTTAAATTTTTATTATGAAATTCTACTGACTGAATATATGGTCACAAGAACGAACATTTTCAATTTATTTTGGCTCATTATTCTCACCATTCCTAACGTACCTTTGCAGTATGATTTTTGAATTGCCTTTAGTAGAAGAAAAGGTAAAACGACAACAAGTGTTGACGCTGCATCTTGTCGTGGCTTTTACATGGATCATTACAGGTATATTTTTAGGAATGTTACATTGGTTTGTAAAGTCCGTGCCTGTTGATAAGCAAATTTTTTTACACGGATTTACCTTGCCTTTCTTCTTGGGTTATGGTGTGCTATCCTTGGGTTTGTTGCTTTTTGCCTTTATTATATTGAAAAATAAATGGGTGACAGAAAAAGTACCCAATCGTTGGATAAGAATAATAGAGTTTTTTCTTTTAATTTTCCTTGCAGTGTATGCTGCTCTGTTGAAAATTTGGGTACCTACAGTTATTTATGGCGTTGTTTCTTTAGCTGTTTTATTTGCATTATACTGGGAGGGTATTACTGACAACACTTTGTATATATGTATTAATGAGCGGGGAATAAAACTTCCTGTTACTTCACGAAAGCGTTTTTTGGCTTGGGCAGAGGTAGAGCGAGTTTTGTTACGTTTTGGTATATTAACCATTGAATGTTGTGACAATAGATTGTTTCAGTGGAATATTAGCGGTACAGATTATGATAAAGAAAAGCTGCATCAGTTTTGTAATACCCGCATATTAGAAAGCGAGAATGAACGATCAAAATACGCTTGGTAAGCGTGATTTTTTTACAGAATGAACATGAGAAAGATTCAGCAACAATCGCAAGCTACCCCGACTATCTTGAATCAATCACCCTATCTGCTATACTCAGATGGGAAGGGAAATATTTTTGAAGATCTGAGCTTATATGTTGTGGGTCGTTCCGGTTGGGATGCACAACCTATACCATCAGAAGATTTTATTCCGCTTCCTGATGGAGGGTCATTGTATGAATTGCCCGGAAGACGAGGCATTGGCATAGACGTTCGCACGGGTGAAATGCGGCTTTGTGAAAAGGGTTGGGCAGTTGCAGCTTTTATTCCTCCGGCTCACACCGGTTTTTATCTTGCCGCGTTTGAGTCTTTACCTGAAGCAGACACATTGCCCCTGTTTTGTTATACTGCAGTAGGATGGTTTAATGATGTTTTTTGGGTTCCTGCAGTGCGCATTGAGCGCGATATTCGGCAAGAGTGCGCCGGTTATGATACCGTAGCTATTGAAACGGGTGTGGATACATTGTTGAGGCAATATCCGCACAACCGGTTGGTGAAACATTTAGCGCAAACTTGTGCTTTGACCTATCATTGTCCGGCTGCTCGAAATTATTTTATAGGGCGTTGGGAATGTCCGGTACCTTGCTCACCGGCTTGTAACGCTAATTGTATCGGCTGTATTTCTTTTCAACCCGAATCTGAATCTATCACCTCCGCACAAGATCGTTTAACATTTAAACCTACTGCTGAAGAAATCGTAGAGTTTACGGTGCCCCATCTTCAATCGGCTCCATTCCCCATTGTGAGTTTTGGTCAAGGCTGTGAAGGAGAACCATTATTGATGGGTGAAACCATTCGTGCAGCCATTGTAGAAATTCGTAAACATACGAATAGGGGCAGTATCAATATCAATACTAACGGAAGTCGTCCCGATGTTGTAGAAACCTTGATGAAAGCAGGATTGAACAGCATTCGTGTCAGCCTAAATTCGGTAAGGAAAGAGGTTTATACTAAATATTATTTACCCAATAATTATCAGTTTGAAGACCTAATAGAAAGCTTGAAGATCGTGAACAGATATGGCGGTTGGTCTTCCATCAATTACTTTACCTTCCCTGGCATGACCGATAGCGTGGCAGAATATGAAGCTTTACGAGAAGTGATTCGCACTACAAATTTATCTATGATCCAATGGCGCAATTTTAATATTGACCCCGATTGGTATCTTGGAAAGTTGGGCATTTCAGACACCGGCGAATGTTTGGGTATCAAGCAAATGATGGAATTAATTCACGAAGAGTTTCCCAACGTAAAATTTGGTTATTACAATCCGCCAATAGAACGAATGAAAAATTTTGAAACAGACTTTGCACATTAGCATTTCAATAAGAATTCATTTTCTTACTTTAAACAGACATTCGGGAAAATGACCTTTAATCAAACAATAAATACAAAAGCAGCAATTACTACCGTAATCGTTCATGCCTTGTTGTTGCTATTGTTTTTGTTTGTGCGATATAATGTTCCACCAACAGAAACTGTTCAAGATTTAGGAATGGAAGTAAACTTAGGTACCAGCGACAACGGAAGTGGGGCTGATCAACCTTTAGCTACGGATGCTCCTGCCGCATTAGCCGTTCAAACAGAACAAATTTCTACTTCATCCAATGCCTTGAACGAACCACACGAAATACTTACTTCAGATGATAAGGAGGCTCCGGTCATAACAAAAAATATCCCCGTTGAAAATAGGAAGCCGACACCCGAATCTAAACCTAAAGAAAAACAAACTTCTACACAAACCGTTGCTGCCACTACAGCAACACCATCAAAACCAAAACCACAACCGGCTCGATATGTCTATAACGGGGCAACAGGAACGGGTGGCAATCAGGCAGTAACTAACAGAGCCGGATCTTCTGAAGGAAATACCAATGGAAATGGAGATAGAGGCGTTCCCGCCGGAGTTCCCGGCTCATCAAATTATTCAGGATCGCCAGGCAATGGAACCGGAGGTATTAGCCATAACCTAAGCGGACGCGACATTTCACCCAAACAATTTGTAGCAGAGTTTAATGAAGGTGGCAAAGTAGTAGTTCGGGTTCGGGTAAATCGGGAGGGAAATATTCTTTCAAAAGAAGTGATCCGATCATCCAGTTCTACGCTGAGTAAAATTGCTATGCAAAAATTAAGTGAGGCTCGGTTTTCAAAAAATTCAGATGCTGCACCAGAACAAATTGGTGATGTAACTTTTATTTTCAAAACTCGTGCTCAGTAACATGGCCACCCCTTCTGTTTATCAGGATACCATTCAATATTTATATACTCGTTTGCCCATGTTCTCTCGGTTGGGGAAAAAAGCACTCAAGGCAAATCTCACCAACATCACCACTTTATGCGCAGAATTAGGAAATCCACACCAACAATTTAAGTCTATACACCTTGCCGGCACAAACGGCAAAGGCAGCATCAGTCACGGACTTTCTGCCATTTTGCAAGAAGCAGGCTATAAAGTTGGTCTTTATACGTCGCCTCATTTGATTGACTTTAGAGAACGGATCAGAATAAACGGGCAACCGGTTTCGCAAGAATGGGTAATCAATTTTGTTGAAAAGCACAAAGCCCTCATTGAGTCTGTTCAACCCTCATTTTTCGAAATCACAGTGGCGATGGCATTTGCTTATTTTAGCGAACAAAACGTGGATATTGCCGTGATAGAAACCGGACTGGGCGGGCGTTTAGACAGTACGAATATAATCCTTCCCATACTTTCTATCATAACAAACATTAGTTATGACCATCAAGACCTGTTGGGTAATACACTTTCCGAAATAGCTAAAGAAAAAGCAGGTATCATAAAGCCGGGTATTCCTGTTTTGTTGGGCGAACAGCAGGAAGAAACAGATTCAGTTTTTTTTGAAGAATCCATACACAAACAAAGCATCCTACACTACGCCGAAACGCTTTGGGACTTGGTAAAAGTCAAACAGGATACAGATTTTCAATACTTCAAAGCTATTAAAGCTGGAAGCCGTGAGCTATATGAATTTAAAACAGACTTGTTGGGAAAATATCAAAGCCATAATCTATGTACTATTTTGGCAGCTTGCGATATCTTAGCATTGTATGGATTTCCTACTCATTTAGAACAGCGATGGGCAGCACTTGAGCGAGTAAAATCAATCAGTGGTTTACGCGGCAGATGGGATGTATGGCAACGAAAGCCCCTTGTAATAGCCGATGTAGCACACAATTTGGCAGGAATCACTGAAGCAATGGCTCAATGGCAAACTGTTTCGGCAGCTTCAAAGCATATCTTAATTGGATTTGTACGCGATAAAGATTTACAAAGCATTATTCACCTATTGCCGCACGACAATATTTTGCACTTTTGCCACGCAGAAACACCCAGAGCTTTACCGGCACATGAATTGAGAGAATTGGCGCGAGATTGCGGATTAGATGGTTTCGTTTATTTGTCCGTTCAATCAGCCATAAACCACTTGAAATCTGAATTGGAAACGGATGATGCTTTGCTGATTTGTGGAAGTTTTTTTGTTGTGGGAGAAGCGTTACAAGCCTTTTAGAAAAAAGAAATCTTTGACAATTTCTTCCGCTTTTTCTCATTTTTCTCCCATTTTGAAAACAAATTGCCGACTACAACTTTCGTAATTTTGCACTCGCAATAATAGGAACCAATCCATCATGGCTAAAGTCGGCATTAACCTCACTACCGGAAGTATTCAACAAAAAGAAACAATTGTAGGAATTGATTTAGGAACAACCCATAGCTTGGTTGCCATAGTGCATCCTGAAACACGAAAACCAATGGCACTTCGTGAAATAGATGGCTTTTCTTTGGTTCCATCTATTGTTCATTTTGACGAATATGGAAATCCTACAGTTGGCAATCTGGCTAAAGAAAAGCTAATAGCTGCACCTCATCGCACGATTTATTCCGTAAAGCGATTGATGGGAAAATCTTATAAGGACATCGGCAATCACACCATAGACTTTGCCTATCGCTTGATTGATGATAATACGGATAGCCTAATTAAAGTTCAAGTGGACGATAGGTTCTTTACACCTATTGAGCTTTCGTCTGAAATACTGAAAGAACTTAAAAAGCGTGCAGAACATATCCTTAAAACACCGGTTACAAAAGCAGTTATTACAGTGCCGGCTTATTTTAATGATGCACAAAGACAAGCAACTCGCGATGCAGGAAAATTAGCCGGATTAGATGTGTTAAGAATTATCAATGAACCCACAGCAGCCAGCCTTGCCTATGGTCTCGGTGTAAAACCCGAAGAAGAAAAAACAATTGCAGTTTATGACTTAGGCGGAGGCACTTTTGATATTTCTATCCTACACATCACTAACGGAATATTTGAAGTTCTGGCAACGCATGGCGACACCTACTTGGGTGGTGATGATATGGACAGTTTGATAGCAACATATTGGCGCAATCAATTTTCCTCGCAGAAAGAATTTGATGAAAAGATTGCTGCACAAGAGATACGCCTGATTGCGGAAAAGGCTAAAAAGTATCTTTCAATCCATTCTACTTTTGAAGCTAACTTAAACGGGATTTCACTACGACTCGATTTGGAAACCTTTAATTCCCTTGTTGCACCTTTAATTGACAGAACCTTATCCAGTTGCAAGCAAGCATTGGCAGATGCAGGCTTGAAAACCACAGAAATTGATGAAGTCGTTTTGGTGGGCGGATCAACTCGTGTGCCTGCCGTGAAAACCGCTGTGGAACAGTACTTTGAGAAAAAGCCACACGATGAACTAAATCCGGATGAAGTGGTAGCTCTTGGTGCCGCAGTACAAGCAGATATTCTGGCAGGGAACAATACAGATATGCTATTGTTGGACGTTACACCGCTATCCTTAGGAATTGAAACCATGGGCGGATTGATGGATGTTCTCATTCCAAGAAATTCAAAAATCCCTACCAAAGCAGGAAGGCAATATACCACACAAAAAGACGGACAAACCGGCATTCGGATTTCGGTTTTTCAAGGTGAACGTGACTTAGTTGAAAACAATAGAAAGTTAGCTGAGCTTACCTTAAAAGGTATTCCAGCTATGCCAGCAGGGCTTCCTAAGGTGGAAATTACTTTCTTGATAGATGCAGATGGCATACTGAAAGTAACCGCCAAAGAATTACGAACTGGAATAGAACAAAGTATTGATGTGCGCCCTCAATATGGATTAACAGATGAGGAAGTTGAGCAAATGTTACTTGATTCACTTACAAATGCCCAAAGCGATATACAGTTGCGTGCTTTAACAGAAGCTACAACCGAAGGTTATCAAATGATTGAAACCACCGAGAGGTTTCTTTCCAAACATCGCCAATACCTTATTGAAGATGAAATAAAGCAAACGGAAAGCTATATCGCCGAACTTAAAAAGGCAATTGAAGCAAAAAATAAAGATGCTATTCAAAAGGCAACGGAAGCATTAAATGACACATCGCGTCCTTATGCTGAGAGAGTCATGGATGTAGCCTTAAAAGAAGCTATGAAAGGCAAAAAAATTATTTAAGCAAGCCTTCAAGTAGTCTGTAAATAAGCTTTTATTTAAGCAACATAGGTTCAGGTTTTTCAGATCCCGGAGCGTTGATTATGGTGCTTTCCTCTGCTACAAAAAGAACCTTCCCCTGACCGGGCAGCTTGGCTGAAAAGATTGCTTTGGATAAGGTACTTACTTCTTTGGCAACTTCTTTACGCTTCACTTCATCTGCATTGTAAAGCTCCTTACTTCCTAATGTAACTATCAACTCTTCGCCAAAATCATTGTTTACTTCGATGCTTACACGCTGTACATGAGGAAGTACTTGAAATAAAGTGTCTTTTAATCGTACTATTTCAGCCGTGTGATTTCTTGGCTCCATGTTGCAACCTGTCATAAACCAAACGATTAAAGCCAAAGAAAATAATCTCATGTCGAATGTCAATAATAATGTAAAGATAGACTTCGATTTTGGAAGATTTTCATTTCAACAGACTATTCATATTTGCACCCGTAAAGAAGAATTAGAACTTGATTTTTTTGTTCATTTAGCATCATAACAATTGCCGCCTTCCTTATAGAAAACCTTCTGCTTAATAGTTGTAAAATGATCTTTGTTCGCTCTTATTATGCTGGTTGAGCAATATTAGTAAATGGAATTGCCACTGATTGAAGAAGTATAAATTGATTTCTTATTCAGGTTATCAACTGCCGGTGAACATTCAATCAGTCCATTAATGTTTTGTTTCCAAATTAAATCACCGTTGTCAGGCCTTGCGCAATAGAGATACTTATCAAAAGAACCAAAATAGACTTTGTCGTTGAATACTAAAGGTGATGAGGTGATAATTGCTTTGGTAGGGAAACTCCATCTAATAGACCCATCTAAGATATTGATTGCATACATTTTATAGTCGTAACTGCCTACTAACACAACTTGTACCGAGCTTGATTCATCTTGTTTAGTCCAAAATGTAGGAGAAGAGTTGACACGATCACTTGTTTTTACTTTCCAGCGAGCAATAGCAGTAGCTGTATCTACACAATAAATGTTTCCATCATTGCTACCAAAGATAGCGTTTCCACCATAAGAAATAGGAGAACTTTGCACTAATCCATTTGTAGCAAATTGCCATTTTTGTGTACCATCAACTACATGTAAGCAGTAAAGGTTATAGTCGTTACTACCTACATAAACATATCCAGCCGCATTCACTGTTGGTGAAGAAATAACAGGCCCTCCGGTTTGAAATTCCCAACCTTTAACTCCGGTAAATTTATTGATGCCATAAACCTTTCCATCATTGCTGCCAACAACCACTAAGGTGTCATAAATCGTAGGTGAAGAGAAAACATTATCGCCCGTAGTGAATGTCCATTCTACGCTGTCTGCGGTAACATCATAAGCAATTAATGAGTTGCTTGACCCCGTTCCGATATAGATATAATCATTGCCGTCTTTCCCTTTCATTTCCCCATAAGGAGTAGATTGCAAGGTGCCGCCAACGGCTATCCGTTTTACTAAAGTGCCGGTCTTTGCATCTAATTTATGAATAAAACCATTTTCAGCAGTTACATACACGTAATCGCCCATCACAAGTGGCGATGAGTGGATGTTGGAACCGGCAAAATATTCCCATTTTTTCTGTCCATTTGCAGGGTCAAAAGCATATAAAAATTGGTTTTGACTACCTATATAAATGGTAGGAGTATATACGGGAGCAAAAGGCTTATCTTGGCTAAAATCCTTTTTGCAGGCAGAAAAAGAAAACAGACAAACTGATCCGATAATGGCAAAAAGAAAAGTCCTTGCGCGTAACTGCATGATGCGAATATTAAGTATTGTAAGGTAGTGCAAAATAGGTGTTTTCGGTTTTTATTACAAACACTCGAAAAAAAAACCGGTCTTTTGTGAAAAAGACCGGTTCTCCTTTAAAAAAGTTTACCCTTTCTAAGCCATTGATTTTTCTTTTTGGCGTTTAACTTGGTTTACCATTGCATCAAAGGCCATGTCAAAAGACTCTTCAAAAGTTTTGCTGGAGTGCTTTACAAAATAGGAATGCTTGGGGACATACACCTTGATTTCTGCAACCTTGTCGCGAATTTGTTGGGAAGGATTCTCCAATTTCAGATAAATTTCCACACCTATAATCTGGTCGTGGAAAGTTTTTAACTTCTCAACTTTCGCATTCACACGATCGAGCAATTTGCTGTCTGCCTCGAAGTGTACGGTTTGGATTTGGACGTTCATAGTTCTTAAACGTTTTATGGTTAAACAATTTACTCACTCATCCTCGAGGATGGTTGAGTTTATGGATTTCTTTTAGTTTTTCGATATTAGTATGGGTATATATTTGGGTAGCAGCCAAGCTACTATGTCCCAAAAGATCTTTGATAGCCTGAATATTAGCCCCGTTGTTCAACAGATGCGTAGCAAAAGTATGGCGCAATATATGCGGGCTTCGCTTTTGCAGTGTTGATATTTGGGATAAAAAAAGTTTTACCTTTCTATAAACATACATGGCATACAGAGGTTCTCCGGAAGGCAATACTAATAAATAAAGTGAGTCTGCTTTGGGTAACAATGATTTTTCTTGCAAATACATCTGTATCAGGTTCAACAATTCGACTTTAATCGGTATCAATCGCTCTTTATTTCCCTTTCCCAAAATCCGTAGTTGTTTTAATGACCATTCCACATTAGCTTCTTTCAATGTCAGTAATTCGTTACGCCTTAGCCCAACTTGATAAAACAGCTCAAGCATCAGTCTTTCTGTATGCCCTTCAAATCCTTCAGTAAAAATAGGCTTTTGAAAAAGATCTACAGTTTCTGTTTCTCGAAGATAAGAAGGTAATCGTTCGGGAAGTCGTAATGAGTGCATGGATTCTGCCGGATTTTTAGAAATAATACCTTCTTTTAACAGTTGTTTAAAAAAAGATTGTAAGGTTGAAATTTTCCGGTTGATGGTTCGGGCAGATTCACCCGACTCTTTTCTTTGAGCTAACCAGCTTCGTAAGTGAAATGGAGAAATGCCCTGCGGGTCTTCAATTTCGTAATGTACTTTGAGATAATTGACGGCTTGCAAAAGGTCGGTATGGTAAGCCTTTATAGTCGGCACTGCGTATCTTTTTTCGAAACGCAAGTAATGTATGAAGCTATCAATCTGTTGCATCAACACCATAACAAAAAGCCTGTACTTGTAAATATAAGCATTTACAAGTACAGGCGCAATTTATTACGTTAAAAATCCTAAATCTCGATTTTGCCTGATTGTATCTGTTGGCGATAAATCGCATTTAGAACCTCAGTACGACGACGAACAGACGGTTTTGTGAAAGACTGCCGTGCACGAAGTTGGTTCAGTGTACGCGATTTTTCGTACTTCTTTTTGTACTTCTTCAGTGCCTTGTCTATGTTTTCGCAATCTTTAGAATCAATAATAAGCATAGTTGTTATACCCCCTTTACAGTTCAAAATTTGGGATTGCAAAAGTAGTATTTTTTAAATTACAAACAAATCTTTTTTTTAGTCCCAAAAAATGCGCCTTGTATCCGTGCTAGTACGTATATCAAAATACCCATCTTAGGGTATTAGGCAGTTTTTTACACAATTTAATTTTGCGCTAATAAAATCCACTTTTATGAAGAAGCTATTTTCTACCTTATTATTCCTTTTAGGATTAAGTGCTACACTGAGGGCAAACAACATTCAGGTAAATAATGTTACTTTGAGTAGTCAAAACGTTACAAGCCATTTTTCCATTGTCAATTTTGATGTTAGTTGGGATCACAGTTGGCGAACCTCAAGCAATGAAGCAAATTATGACGGTGCATGGGTATTCGTTAAGTTCAGAAAAGCAAACAGTAATTTATGGCAACATGCTACATTAAATTATGTAACAGGCGGTGCGGCGGCGGCTTGTGGAAATACCGAACCCACAGGCTCTACGCTAAAAACATCTGCTGACAGTAAAGGAGTTTGGATATATAGAAATGCCAATGGCACTGGTCCCGTAAACTTTACCAGTGCCGGATTACGCTGGAATTACGGTTCAGACGGTGTATTGGATAATGATAGTGTTGAAGTGCGCGTATATGCAGTTGAATTAGTTTATTGTACACAAGGGGCATTTTCTTTGGGATCTGGCGGGGCAGAAAGCTACTATTTTCGTAATGGTAACAATACAAACCCTTTTCAAGTTACTTCAGAAAATGCTCTTACAATTGGTAGTGGATCTGGAAACCTTTATTATACCGGTGGTGGGGGCGATGGGTTAGGTCCTGTACCTGCCAACTTCCCAAAGGGATATAAAGCATTTTGGATTATGAAACATGAGTTTAGCCAACAACTTTATGCTGATTTCTTAAACACTTTAGATGCTACTAGAGCTGCAACCAGAAATATGGGCATACCGGGCACGGTAAACAACTACGTACCTACATATCCTGAAAGAGCATTGAACAACTTTAGTGGATTAGATTTTCTTGCGCTCCTTGATTGGATGGCTATGCGTCCGATGACAGAATTAGAGTTTGAAAAGGCTGCCAGAGGTTATAATATGGCTTCTTTACCTAACGAATATGCTTGGGGAAACACAACCATTTCTAGTACGGCAACCGTTTTTAATGGCGGAACAGCTAATGAAACACCTCAACAAGGAAATGCAGCCTATTATCTTTATCCAAACTATATTAATCGCCCTATGCGCTGTGGTGCTTGGGCACGCGACACCACAGTAACTCGAGAACAAGCCGGCGCCAGCTACTATGGTGTACTCGAACTTTCCGGAAACGTAGCAGAATATTGTGTAACAGTGGGAAATACGTATGGGCGTGCGTTTACAGGGCTTCATGGTGATGGTAATTTAGATAACAATGGCAACCATAATGTTACAAACTGGGATGGTAGTGCAATCGGTGTGCGTGGTGGCAGCTACGATGATGCATATAATCAACTAATGGTTTCAGATCGGTATTACGCAAATTCTATCAATAATGGCACAAGATCGGTAAGCTGTGGTGGGCGTGGCGTTCGTACAGCAGAATAAGTTCACCCTTAAACACAATTCAGATGAAACGAATACTATTTGGGTTACTCCTGCTTGCCATTGCCGGATTGGCCCGCGCTCAAAACAGCCTCATCTTTTATGGTGGAACCGGAGATGGATTTGCAACCAAAGGCTTTAAGCAATCTATGACGAATAGCAATGCTGGAGGCATAGCTGATGGCTGGGGTTCAAACCGCTACGTACAATCTATGGTTAATAGCAATGCTGGCGGATTTGCTGATGGATGGGCTTCTTCCGGCTATTTGCAATCCATGACCAACAATAATGCGGGCGGTTTGGCTGATGGTTGGGCTTCACAACGCACCATTCCTTACAAAAGCCCCACCAACAAAGGTGGCTTAGGCGATGGTTGGGCAAGTAATTATCACGCACTTTCTCCTTTACCTATCAATTTCTTGAAATTTGATGCTACAAAGGACAAGCATCGTGTCCGAGTTAATTGGGAAATGGGTGATGAAGACGAAGTGATTCGGTATGAAGTTCAACGAAGCGACAAGGCTGTTAATTTTGATCCGATTGGAACTATTAACAGAAATGACGCACTCGAAAAACGTTATGTTTATTATGATGAACAACCACTTGCCGGGCATAATTACTACCGCTTGCGTGTGTGGAAACGTGATGGCACTTCCGAATATACGCCCACTCGTTTAGTGATTTTTGAAAAGGTAATGGTAACAACCATGAACCTTTATCCGAATCCGGCTAATGATAAACTATTTGTAGAATTGCCGCAGGATTTTACAGGCACTCATGTGGTTTTCAATATTTATGATGCTTCAGGCAAATTGGTGTATCAACTAAAACATCCACTTCAAATGACACCTGTTGAATTAAATATAGCTGCATTGGCTGCCGGCAATTATTTTGTACATATTGGTACAGAAAACAATAGTGCAGTAGCTAAGTTTGTCATAGTGAGATAAGACTATTAATGTTTCTATTTTGCCAAATCTGAAAAACAGCCGTTTCATAAGAACGGCTGTTTTCAATTAATAAGTTTAACCCAACTTGCAGGTAAATCTTAAAATTTGGATAAAAGGGATACAGTTTTCAAATTATTTTTGAGTGGTTATCCGTAGGGGGGTACAGGTTTAAGCTGCGTATTTAATTGTAGGCGGCTTC
>JAFDXO010000094.1 GCA_018267925.1 Bacteroidota bacterium
ATTGACCGAAAAAATGCGTACTTTTATCCATGTAATTGAAGTTGTGGAAAACCTAAATTACACTAAATCGGGGTAACCATAAAAAGTTACCCCAACTTTTATTTTTTTATCGGACAATAATGATTACAAAAATAAAAAAGACTTCTTTGCTTTCCGATGGGAAATGCAAAGAAGTCATACTAATCATTGATTTGATTGCCGAGTTATTTCTTTTTTCCGGGTTGTAACAACTTAAAATACGAAGCTTTAAACCTTCCATCCACAATATCTCCTTGCACTTCTGCCTTTCTAACTGCTACACAAAAGCCATTTTCATCATGCGGATGACCAAAGTCTTTAATGGTTACCCCATCAACAAAATAGGCTTTACCAGAAATACGAACTGCCAAATCACAACTTGTACCGTCCAAATCAAAGTTACATTCTCCACAAGAAGCATCTACTTTTATCAACTTCTTATTGGGATCCGGTTTTGGGTTCAATGATGTGGCAACTTGACCAAATGAAACAACTGAAACCAAGCAAGCTGTAACTAACGATGTGATTTTATTCATGGCCTTGAAATTTAATGATTAAAAAACTTTGAGCTTGTAAAATTAGCAATCAATTACTTCTTAAAAACTGATTCTTCTCACATTATGTTTGTGACAAACTAAAATAAATTTCTTGTATTTAAAATTGGAGAATTAGAACATTTTATTCCGACTTATCTGTGTTGAAGATTTGTTCCTGATAATTCAAAATCATTTATAAACCTTACCAACTGACCCCTCATGCTTTGTACATGTAAAGGAGGAAGTAATTGCAATTTAAAAATTGAATTGTTTATAAAATGGCTATTCAACAAAATTAGATCATCAATTGCAATAAAAAATAGCAGCTCTTGCATATTATCCCAAGAAGCCAATTGACGACTACCAATCATAAAGACATTTTGATAATCTGAATGACGATAAACCACAAATTGATTAAAGGACAGAAAAGATTCAAGCAATCTAATGTTTTCCAATTTTGATTTGCCTGTCTTCAATTTTAAAAATCGCATAGATTGAATAGTTCGCCATAATGACAAAATTGTAAAACCACCACAAAGTGCAAAAATCAACCAAGAAATATAAAAAGGTCTTTTAGGAGAAATTGTAATTAAAATTGTCATTATCCACATCGAACCGCAAATAAGAATCATTGAAATATAATGATACCATTTTATTGGAAACCTATGCTTTTTTAAGATAAAATCAAGGTCTTTTCCAATATTATCACTAAAGGCTTGAAAGTTGGAGTCATTTTGAATCAGCTTAGGCATCATACTGAGTTTTCAGAAACAATATTAGCCACATTTTGGGAATATTCAAAGAGCAATCAATAGTCAAACAATTACATTAAAATAACACGTTAAACAACAACTACAATTAATTTAAGTACATCATAATAAATATCTAACAGATCTGATACTTCGTTCTTACATTTGTATCTAAAATGTGAGCATTTTAAGTAGAAAGCCAACTTTTGTCAGTAAATTGATTGCGTAAAATCACTTTTTTATCTGAGGTTCATCATTGTGCAGTTGTCTTGCACTTCGGACTTTTGCCTTTGTTCTTTTTAAAGTTTAACTCAAAATTATATGGACACAAAAACCACAGCTTTTTTCAAAACAGTAGCCTATTCTGCCTTAATAGGTGGCAGCATCTTTTGGGCTTCTTGCCAGGGTAACGGCTCCGGCAATAGTAGTAATAACAATGTATTTGCTCGCCATTGGCCAGATACTGTTCTAACCGGCGATGTAACAGCTGAACTGACTGCACCTCCTTTAGTTCCTAAGCCACTAACCTACACCTCACCCAAAAGGGTTAAAGTGCAGATGACGGTTGAAGAAAAAGTGATGAAAATTTCTGATAGTAGCGACTACACATTTTGGACTTTCAATGGATCGGTACCGGGCAGTTTTATTCGTGTAAGAGAAGGAGATATGGTTGAATTCACACTCACTAATTCACCTAATAGCAAAGTTTCACACAATATTGACCTTCATGCCGTAAATGGACCTGGCGGTGGTGCAGAAGCAACAGCAGTAGCTCCCGGTCAAAGTGCAACATTCCATTTCCGTGCACTAAATCCTGGCTTGTATGTTTATCATTGCGCTACTGGCCCAGTAGGTATGCACATTGCCAATGGTATGTATGGACTTATCCTTGTTGAACCCGCAGCCGGTTTACCAAAGGTAGATCGAGAATACTATGTGATGCAAGGTGATTTCTATACAAAAGGTAGATTCGATGCCCCCGGTTTGCAAGAGTTTGATGAGCAAAAAGCAATTGACGAAAACCCTACCTACGTACTTTTTAACGGAAAAGTTCGTGGAAATGCCGGAAAAAATGCTTTAACGGCAAACGTAGGCGAAACCGTTCGTCTTTTTGTTGGAAATGGCGGACCAAATCTTACTTCTTCCTTTCACGTAATTGGTGAGATATTCGACAAGGTATATATGGAAGGTGGAAAAGAAGTTAATGAGAATGTGCAAACTACCGTGATTCCCGCTGGTGGCTCTTCCATTGTTGAAATGCAATTGGAAGTTCCGGGAACCATGAATATTGTTGACCACGCTCTTTACCGTACCTTCCATAAAGGAGCATTAGCACAAATCAAGGTGGCGGGAAATGAAAACCCAAACATCTATAACAAGATTAAGAAATAGAAGGTACTTTTGTAACTCCATTCCTTAACTATTTAAATGTCCGTAAGATGAATTCAAGTCAGCAATCGCAATGTAAAGCAGGCAGACAAACCCTACACATCTTACGGATATTTTTTTTAACACTGTTTTTTTCATTCTTACAAATAGCTTATTTACAAAGTCATCCAACAACTATTTCCAAAACAAATGGAGTTAAACCCATCGAAAAGAAAATGGTTTTGGTGCCTGCCGGCTGGTATCAACCCTTTTTAAAAAGGGCAACCAATAAGCCGATTGCTGTAAAAGCTTTAAAAATGGATGAAACACCTGTTACCAATGCTGAATTTCTGGCTTTCGTAAAGGCAAATCCGGCTTGGAGAAAAACAAAGGTAAATCCATTGTTTGCCGATAAAAACTATCTCGCGCACTGGAAAAGTGATCTGGAAATCGGTACAGGAGATCTTAACAATCCCAACGCACCGGTTGTCAATGTCAGTTGGTTTGCAGCCCGCGCTTATGCACATTGGGCAGGAAAAAGATTGCCTACCGTACCGGAATGGGAACATGCCGGAAACGGAAAACCTAAAGACTTGAAAAACAAAACACTTATAGCCTACATTCTAGAGTGGTACAGCAAGCCAAATCCAATCATTTTGCCACCCGTAAAAAGTACTTATCAAAATCAATATGGGCTTTGGGACATGAACGGATTAGTATGGCAATGGGTTTTTGATTTCAACAGTTTTGTTACTTCAAGCGATTCGCGAGGAAGCAATGCCGATGAAGCACTTATGTTCTGCGCTGCAGGTTCTTTGGGTGTTCAAAACAAAGAGGATTATGCAAGCTACATTCGATTTAGCTATCGTGGCAGCTTAAAGGGTAAATATTGTATTCCAAATCTTGGCTTTAGATGCGTGAAAGATTTATGATTTCAACATTTTGGGCGTGTCCCCTACGTGAAATACTTCGGGGTCGGGCTATCCGTTCCAAGTCCTCGCTCCTACCTCGCTGTGGGCTTTCCACTACTATCCCTCACGCAAACCATTGACAAAATATACGCTCTGATCAAAATATATAATATATAAATTAAAACATCAATGACAACTCGCATTTTTCTCTTTTCGATTGTTCTTCTTTTTTCCCTTTCGGCTTGCAATACCAAAAAGGAGGAACCAAAGTCAATAGTAAAAGCAAAAGTTGCACAACCAACTCCTTCAGAAAAAGAACTTTCCGAAAGCCTTTTCCAAATTCAAGACACTTTTCAAACTCAAGATAATCAACCATTTATCCTTAGTCAACTAAAGGGAAAACCAACGATTATTTCTATGATTTTTACTCATTGCGCCTTTGTTTGCCCTCGCCTGACATCTGATGTGCAAGACATAGAAAAAAAGCTGGGTGCGGATGCCGATAAAGTGAATTTTGTATTAGTAAGTTTTGATTCAGAAAGGGATATTCCAGCAAAATTGAAAGAATTTGCTAACAAACATGGGTTAGATAAAAATTTTACGCTTCTTCATGGCAGTGAAAATACAGTTAGAAACATGGGCGTTTTGTTAGATGTTCAATTCGAAAAAGATGAAGATGGAAACTTTGCACATAGCAATATTATTACCGTTCTCGATCCTTATGGCATTATCCGTTTTAGAAAAGAAGGATTAGGACAAGATCATACACAAACCATTCAGGAAATAAAAAAATACTATTAACACGCAAATTCTTAAGCGTGTAAACTAAATCATTCAACTAATATTATATGTCAACAAGATTTTTCTTGCTGCAGATGGCCTTTTTGGTCGGCAGCACAGGGGCAATGTTTGCTCAAGACAGCAGTTATTTATCACTTTCTGCACAAATTAGACCCAGAGCAGAATACCGTTCTGGCAACTTCCGACCCTTATTGCCCGGCGAAGATCCAGCGGCATTAGTTAGCAGTCGTCAACGACTCAATTTTGATTACCATCATAAAGAACTACTTGATTTGCGTGTTTCACTTCAAAATGTATCCATTTGGGGGCAGGCAAACGCCGTTCAACCAACAGAAAAAGGAGGAAATACAATCGGTTTATTTGAAGCTTATGGAGACGTGAAATTAGCCGGTGGTTTACGAACACGTTTTGGTCGTCAAGCTATTTCTTTAGACGACGAACGAATTTTTGGTGTGGTGGACTGGGCACAAGGTGCTCGTTCTCATGATGCCCTTGCCTTACTGTATCGTCAGGGTCGTTTGGATTTTCGCCTTTTTGCTGCTTACAACCAAAACTACAAAACCAATTACGACAACAACATCAATAATCCGGCCGGCAACCGATATGCAACTAATGATGCACAGATATACAAAACCATGCAAACTTTCTATGGTAAAGCAATGATGGGCAAGTATGGTTACATGAGCCTTGTAGCGTACAACATGGGTATGCAAAATGCCCTTTCGGATACAGTGGACAAAACCATTCACCAACAACAAACGATCGGTTTAAACTATTTCCGTACATCTCCTAAATGGTTTATGAGTGCATCCGGATTCTATCAAATGGGGGAAAGTGCTACGGGAACAAATACAGGTGCATATATGTTTGCCATCAAAGCAGGATTACCCTTTGCTAAAAATTGGGATGCCGCTATTGGTTGGGACTATTTGAGTGGAAACGATTTTGGAAAGGCTAATACTATCAATCATGCTTTTGCAGTTCCTTTTGCAACCAATCATAAGTTTTATGGCAATATGGATTACTTTTTTGCAGGTAACGCTCACGGAAATGTAGGTTTATGCGACAAGTATATTTCTTTAGGTTTTAAACCAGCTACAAAAGCCAAAATAAATCTGATGGCACATTGGTTTAATGCAACCGGTGAAGTGTATGTAGCCAATGTGAAACAAGATTCAAATCTCGGACAAGAGGTAGATTTGAATTTTTCTTGGAAAGCCTATCCATTTCTTGAACTGACAGGTGGATATAGTACCTATCATACTTCGCCAACTCTGTTAATTGTGAAAAACACACCCGGAGCCGGCGATTGGCAACATTGGGGCTGGTTTTCTGCAAACCTAAATTTAGAGGTATTGCGAAGTAAAAGGTAATCGTAATCTAAAGGTATTTTTATAATCAATATAAACTGATAATTCAGTTCAATCACAAAGGCTCTTTTGCTTAGTCAAATTTATCTTGAGACCATATCTTATAGTAAATTTGGCTAAGCTTAATTTTTGTATGACCTGTTTAATTTTAAACATACGCCTAAATAGATATTCAGTAATTTAAACTTTAAATAAATCAAATTTAATTCTACTATCTGCGTTTACGTTTCAATTCTTCTGCATAGATAACATCAGCATTTGATTCGCTATGCTCTAATGTTTCAATAATCACTTCACGTAGTTGCGGTTCTTTAAGATACGGCACTAAAATATCTTTATAGCCACCCTTTTTATATACTCCTAATGCCACTACTGCATATCCTTTTATGCCGGCTTCCCATTCCTTTAATGCTTGCACAATTAGAGATTCTACTTTTTTATTCGTATCAAATCTTGCTAAGGTTTGAAGGGCAAATACTTTAGCTCTTGGGCGTTTGTCATGAATTCGTTCATATCCGGTTCGGATTATACTTTGTTCGTTCATAGATAAATACAGCGGCAATAAAGGACTGCTTGAAAAATCACTCATATCTACCAAATAGTCGAACGCGATAGTGGTTTGCGAAGGCAAGAGTTTCATGATGGCCGCAACATTCAGTGTTTTTAAAAACTTGTTGTCTTCAGCATTCATCCGCTCCAACAAAAGTCCATTGTATTCTTTATCGTCAAGAGAGGCTACTAATCGGTAAGCAATTCCTTTCTGATAATAGTTCGTAGAGTTCAAAAGTTTACCAATATTATCTGAATAAATTTTATAGCTTTTGAATTCTGAAAAATTTACCGAAAAATGTTCTAAGGAGTCGAGAGTATGGTAAAACTGCTTAAATTCTTTTTCCGAAAATCGCCTATCAAGACAATTTTTAAAAGCTCGCTCCAGCACATAAGGCACTGCAGAATGAGCCGGAGCTGCCAGAAAAACACAGAATATAAAAATGAAAACTTTCATAGTGAAATCACAACACAAGGGCTGCAAAATAGGAAAGAGCTGCCTTATTCAGACAGCTCTTTTGCAAAATTATAAAATCATCTTTTATAAAAACTTTTTAAGCACTAACAGCCCTTTGTACTAATTCAGCTGCTTCGCTCAATAAAATGGCACTTTCTACTTTTAGTCCGCTTTCTTCTATCAGTTTTTTAGCTTCAGCGGCATTTGTTCCTTGCAAACGAACAATAATAGGAATATTGATGTTGCCCAATTTATTATAGGCTTCAATTACCCCCGCCGCTACTCTATCACAACGAACAATACCTCCAAAGATATTGATCAAAATAGCTTTTACGTTCGGGTCTTTTAAAATGATTCTGAAACCGGCTTCTACGGTCTGTGCATTAGCAGTTCCTCCAACATCCAGAAAGTTAGCAGGTTCGCCACCGGCTAATTTAATCATATCCATAGTTGCCATTGCTAAACCTGCACCATTAACCATGCATCCAACGTTACCGTCTAATTTCACGTAATTTAGGTTAAATTCTCCGGCTTCTACTTCTGTTGGGTCTTCTTCATTTTTGTCGCGCATGTCAACTAAATCGGCATGGCGCATCAAGGAATTATCATCAAGATTCATTTTACAATCCACCGCAACAATTTTATCATCGGATGTTTTAAACAGTGGATTGATTTCAAGCATAGTGCAATCAAGACCTACATAAGCATTGTAAAGATTAACTACAAACTTGCTCATATTTTTGAAAGCCTCACCACTTAAGCCGAAATTAAAAGCAATTTTACGTGCTTGAAAAGCTTGCAAGGGCATATTGGGATGCACCCATTCTTTGAAAATTTTTTCAGGCGTATGATGTGCTACTTCTTCAATGTCCATTCCACCTTCCGTAGAATACATGATCACGTTTTGCTTCTTAGCACGATCCAGCAAAATAGAGAGATAAAATTCTTTGCGTTCGCTCGGCCCATCATAATACATATCTTGAGCTACAAGAATTTTGTGAACCACTTTTCCTACAGCACCTGTTTGAATGGTAACTAAAGTGTGCCCTAATATGTTTTTAGCTACTTTTTCAACATCTTCCGCACTTTTCACAACTTGAACACCATGTTGTTCCGGAACCTCTTTAAAAGTTCCTTTTCCTCGCCCACCGGCATGGATTTGTGCTTTTACTACTGCGAATTTTGTGCCGTTATCAACTGCCATTTGTTTGTAAGCATTCAACGCGCTATCTACCGTATCCACTGCAATTCCGCCTTGAGTGGGAACGTTATATCGTTTCAGTAATTCTTTTGCTTGGTACTCGTGTAAATTCATACGTCAAAAAAAATTTGCGCGAAGATAGTAGATAATTGGTCAAAGCGGAAGAGATTGCTTTTAGACTAAGGTGATATTATTTTTAACTCCTTCCGATATGAACCCTTTCCTTACCTACTTCTTCAACTTTCATTCTGTTATTTTTTCTTTTCTTTTATTGGTGAATAAATTTTTGCATCCACCGTAATCCATCTGATGAAGCTTCTATAAAGTACATTCCTGCCGGCAATCCAGAAAGAGAAAGCGTTATTTCTGATTTTCCGTTTGGTGCGTGTATTGTTTTATTTTGAAGGACTTGCCCCGAAAGATTATAGAGCTTTAAAACTACTGTTGTGGGTTGATTCATGTTAAATGTCAATTCCAAATTTTCTACCGCCGGATTATTGACAATTTTAAAAGTTGGGCTGCCTTTTTCCGAAACCAAAGCAATTCTATCAATGAGAATAATACCTGTATCAATACGTTGATACCAAACTGGAGCTGTAATAGTTCGTTTCCCTGCAATAGAAATATCTGCATAATAGTAGGCAATGGCACTATCAGGCAAAGAAAAATCGGTAAAATTTAACGCCCTACCCGAAATAGACTTAAGAGCCGTTGCAACAACATTGCTTCCTGGTCTTCCACTCATCAAAGTGATTTGGGGTATTGCTGAAGGGTTGGTAGGATCATAGGCATAAACAGTCAATGCCGGAGCAAAACTATGAGTGATTTCTGTTCCCATTTGGTTATTATAGACCAATATCTCAGCACGAGTATCGCAATCTTCGGTAGCATAAAAACGCATTTTATTCATAGCTATCATAAAATCATTTTTATTTAGCGAAGGTGCAACCACAGCTGTTCGGGTATAGGCTGTTGTGCCAAATGTAGTGTAGTGATTGTCATGATCAACTAAGGGTGCTACACGATATCCTTTTGCCAGCATGGCTTGATAGTAAGGCAAATAAGACATGCTGCTGGCGGGGTCAGTATAATTAGTATTAGTGCTGAATGCCGGACCGCTTTCAACAGCTATGCCAACTAATGCGCTATCGGCACGAGCATTGAGTGATTGATAAGCAAGATTTCCAAAATCAGAAAAAGATGGATGTGCCAAAGTTGCAAAAGCACGATTAGAAGAGGCCTTTAACACTTTTCGGAACAAACCGGTATCAGATAAATAATCATTCTTCGGAACATAAATATCATAGTTAGGGCTACCGTTTAACTTTTCCCAACCAATAAGGCTATCTACTCCATATACCAAAACATGTCCACCACCGGTGCTGATCGTTCCCCACTCCATACCATATAAGGCTAAGAAACCACTGTGAGTTGATGTGTAATTAGCGGCTTCCGTTAATCCTAATTGATACTTAGGCAACAACATGCCGGGGTTTTTGGCTTGTGAATAATGATTGTGTTCACTGATGCCCAGAAAGTCCATGCAGAGTGCGTTTTGAGCATAAGAGTAATCGTCAGTTGGCGTATAGGTTGCGTTATCTTTATTGCCATCTGAATAGGAACTATGAGCATGTAAATTACCAAAGTAAAAATGATAGGCGGGGTTGTTCGTAGTAGCGGCAGAGCCTTGCAAATAGGTAATTGTTCGATAAACAGGACCGCCAATACAATTATCATTATAGCCAAAAATATAAAAATGATAAGTCGTGTTAGCCATTAAATTGTTTGCTGAAAAGCTATAATTGGCACCGGTTGATATAACTGTTCCTCCACCTAAAGAATTGCCAACGGTGTAGCTGCTTTGATTTTGCGGCATGGCACTTAGTGAGTTATTAGCACTCATTACTACCAAATATCCGTTTACGACAGAAGGATAAGGATTGAAGAAGCCATGTAAAAAATTACTGCCGGTTGTAAAAGTTAAGTTACTGGCATCACCATTTGGAGCTTGACAATTATACAACATCGTTGTTGATTTTTGCCCAGTCAAGGGGTTTGTCAGCAAATAGGCAGGCCCATTGCTACACGCATAATTATTTAACGCAAAAACAAAAAAATGATAAGTAGTAGAATGGCTGAGATTGCCGGCAATAAAAGAGGTGCTCGCACCTCGATAAACGACGGTGTCATTACCTAAATGATCTCCTGCTTGATATTGCGTGCCATTGACGGGGAAGTTATTTAACGTGCTATTCTTGCTGGCTATGACAATATACTCACTGGCACCTTGACCCGCGGTAAAACTACCAGAAATTGTGTTGGTCGTGGGTTTTCCAAAAATAAGATTGGAAGGTTGAACTGTCGGTGGCACACAGGGCGGACCTGCCGGTGTCATCTGCGTTCCTACAAGCGGATTTTGAGCTTTGTATCGAATGATACCATTACAATAAATATTAGACGAGAAAATGTAAAAGGTATAGGGCGTTTGAGGGCTAAGATTAGAAGCAGAAAAAGAAGTGCTGTTGCCACAATAAATAACTGTTCCAGTACCGATAATATCACCTACATGATATACAACTCCATTGACTGGTGTATCGTTCAAGCTACCTTGATCGGTCATTACGATTAAATATTCATCTGGCATGGGTGAGGCCGCAGTAAAATTTCCTTGAAGCGAAATCGGTGTAAGATTGCTAAATGTTAATCCGGTTGCAGATGAAGCAGGTGTTGCACAAGGGCTACCGGTAGCTGTTACAGTCAAATCATCAATTGAAATTAAGGGTCGAGACCCAGAACTACCTCCAGTTGCATTAAAATAATAGAACCTCAGTCTAGCGTTTGGATTGTTATTAAACGATGCAGGAAGTGCTAAGTTGGTAATAGACCCATTAGCAGAGACATAGTTGGTGATCGTAACTGCGGCACCGGTTAATTCGGTAAATGTTGTACCATTAGTTGAAGCATAAACTTTTAATGCACCACTCCGATTGCTGGTAGAAGCACCGTTAAAGACAGTAGCCCAATTGAAACTAAGGGTACCGGCATTTATTCCTGTAAAGTCCATAAAAAAATCGAAGGCTACCGAACTGGTATTATTAGTAGTTCCCGTAACCAACATCATCATTTTCCCATTTAAAGAGTCGCGCTGCAATCCACCTGTGCTTTGAGTTGCCCATGCAGCAGATGAAGTAGTAATTCTTGTTGGATCAGGAATGGAATTAGTGCCGCCTATGGGAACTGATGCAAAACGATTACTTCCATACCCTGATGCAAAATTATTAGCCCAAAAACCAATACTGTCAAAGTTTTCAACGTAAGTGAGAGCAGGCTGAAAAGCCATTGGAACCGGTGTTTGAGCCAATCCTATCAACGAACAAAGAATACTACATAAAAAAAGACTGATGTGCTTCATCTTTATTTAAACTAAAAAGGTAAAAAAATATAGCGATGGAATTCTGTAATTGATAGAATACAATACGATTGAACTAAAAATTGTTTTAGGAGAGCTAATTTTATTTCAACAGCTATTCTGCAATATCGTATTCCTTAATTTTTCGGTAAAGGGTGCGTTCCGAAATGCCTAACTCTTTAGCGGCATCGCGTCTTCTACCCTTATGCTTTTTCAATGCTTTTACGATAAAGTCTTTCTCTCTATCAGCCAACATAAGCGACTCTTCAACTTCTTCGTGTTGATCCATTCTTTGTTCTGCTGGCAAATAAATTGGAGCCGGCGAATTATTAAAGCTGGATGTTGAAAGAGGCACGTTTTCTGTTGGCATACTAAAGGAAGGTAAAATAGTTTCTGAAACTGAACCTTGTGAAACGCCATTTTGCCGATGTGCTAACTCCAGCATCATTTGCTTCATGTCATTCAAATCCTTCTTTAAATCAAAAAACAGCTTGTATAAAATATCACGCTCCGAGCCTGAAAACGAGTTAGACGTTGCACCACCTCCGGCAATTGCAGGCAATAAGGAAATGGATCGTGCATCATTTTTGGGTAAAAAAGATTCAAAATCTTCCGCCCGTAGTAATTTATCTTTTGCCAAAACGGATGCTTGTTCTGCAATGTTTTTAAGTTCTCTTACATTTCCATTCCAAGGATAGTTGATGAGCATTTGCACGGCTAAAGGGTCTAATTGAATTGTTTGAGTACGGTATCTTTCAGAAAAATCCGATGCAAATTTTCTAAACAAAAGAGGAATATCTTCTTTCCTATCTCGTAATGAGGGAACCCGAATCGGCACCGTACTCAAGCGATAATATAGATCTTCACGAAACTTCCCTTGTTGGGTAAACTCCAGCAAATCTTTATTGGTAGCTGCTATGACACGAACATCTGTTTTTTGCACTTTAGACGAACCTACACGAATAAATTCTCCCGTTTCCAACACCCTCAACAAACGAGCTTGAGTTCCCAAGGGCATTTCACCGATCTCATCTAAAAAAATAGTGCCACCATTCACTGTTTCAAAATACCCTTTCCGACTATCTACCGCTCCGGTAAAAGCTCCTTTTTCATGCCCAAATAATTCACTGTCAATGGTACCTTCGGGGATAGCTCCACAGTTTACGGCAATAAAAGGATTATGTTTCCTAGGAGATAAAGAATGAATAATGTTTGAAAACACTTCTTTTCCCACTCCGCTTTCACCCACAATAAGCACTGTCAGATCTGTATTGGCAACCTGAATAGCTGTGCTCAGTGCATGATTGAGCGCAGGCGAGTTGCCGATAATGCCAAATCTGTTTTTGATATTTTGAATATCCATGTGGTCGGAAAAAAATTTATGATGGTGTTTGAACTATTAAATCATTTCACCCAAAAGAGTTGCAGAAGTAGCATCCAAAATACGGACATGCACATAATCGCCTTTCTTCAATGGTCTATTTTCTTTTGGAAAAACAACTACTTTATTTTGACTGTTTCTACCACTCCAATGAACATCACTTCGCTTACTGGTTGCTTCTATCAGAACTTCAAATTCTTTACCGATATCGGCTCGATAACTTTCTAATGAATGTCTATTTTGTAGCTTGATAATTTCTTCTAAGCGTCGTTTTTTGGTTTCATCCGGCACATCATCTTCATACCGACGAGCAGCTAAAGTGCCGGGGCGGTCGCTATATGAAAACATATATGCCATATCAAAACGACACTGTTCCATCAAACTGAGTGTATCTTGATGATCCGCTTCTGATTCGGTACAAAATCCTGAAATAACGTCCGTACTCAAACCACAATCCGGCATATATTCTCTAATGCGTTTCACTTTATTGAGATACCATTCACGGGTATAAGTGCGATTCATCAATTGCAAAACACGAGTATTTCCACTTTGCACAGGCAAATGAATGTACTTGCAAATATTGTGGTGCTTAGCCATAGTTTCCAATACATCGTCCGTTATGTCTTTGGGATGAGAGGTGGAAAAACGAACACGAAGCAAAGGACTAATGTCGGCAACCATTTCTAATAGCTTAGCAAAAGTTATCGGTTGTGAATCGCCTTCTTGAAAATGATAGCTATCTACATTTTGCCCTAATAGGGTTACTTCTTTAAATCCCTGATCTACCAATTGTTGACATTCTGCTATAATGCTGGCTGCATCACGGCTACGTTCACGTCCACGAGTAAATGGCACTACACAAAAAGTACACATATTGTTGCAACCACGCATGATGCTCACAAAGGCAGTAACACCATTGCTATCTAATCTTACAGGCGAAATGTCGGCATAAGTCTCTTCCCTACTTAGTAAAACATTGACACTTTTTTGTCCGCCTTCCGCTTCTTCAATCAATCCGGGTAAGCTTCTATAAGCGTCCGGTCCAACAACAATATCCACCAATTTTTCTTCTTCCAAAAACTTGGCTTTCAGACGCTCAGCCATACAACCCAATACCCCAATCAACATTCCCGGGCGTTGCTCTTTTACCTTTCTAAATGCTTGCAACCGATGACGAACAGTCTGTTCCGCTTTTTCACGGATAGAACAAGTATTTAGGAAAACCAAATTGGCTTCTTCATAATTTTTGGTAGCCCCAAATCCTTCTGCATTTAAAATCGAAGCGACAATTTCGCTATCGCTAAAGTTCATTTGACATCCATAGCTTTCAATGTAGAATTTTTTGGTGTAGCTGTTTGGATCGTTTGCAAAAGGTGCATAAGCTTCGCCTTGTCGCTCCTCTCTAATATCTTTTACAAGCATCTCTGCCATAATTTCCGAAAAAAATTTGACTGCAAAGTTAGCAAAATAGGATTTCCTAAGTTCAAGAACCAAATGCAACACGTTTAGCCAACTTTATTTGGGGGTACCCCCAAATAAAGTTGGCTAAAAATCGAAAACTTTGTGTTGCGTATGACTCCAAAATTCTCTCATCTTAGCCAAGAACAAAGGTATCAAATAGAAGCCTTAAAACATGCAGGACACAGTCAAATATTTATTGCCAGACAATTAAATGTTCACAAAAGCACCATTAGTCGCGAACTGCGCCGCAACTCTATTGCTAAAGCCAAGCCGCCAGATAAATACCAAGCAGCTATGGCACAACAATTTGCAGAATACAGAGCTGCCTATAAACCCCGAAACCTAAAAACAAAAGATGACGCTATTTTGCGCCGCATCAGATGGTTGCTGCGTTGCGGTTGGAGTCCTGAACAAATAGCCTACACTTGTCGCCACAGGGCTATTGCTATGCTCAGTACGGAGGGTATTTATCTATGGATTTACCAACAACGCAAGAGCGGCAAAGAAGACCTTACCCCTTACCTTAGAATACATCACAGAAAAAGAAGAAAAAGAAAATTGGAAAAACAACCCCGTGTCATCATCAAAAACAAAACTTCCATTCACGACAGACCAATTATAGTAGCACAACAGCTTCGATTCGGAGATATGGAAACTGACCTCGTAAAATGTACAAACGGCTACATCCTTACCATTACTGAGCGAAAATCGCTCTTCAACTTTTTAGTAAAAATACCCAACAAAGAAGCAGAAACCGTTAAAAATGCAATCATAAAAACATTGATACCTTTCAAACACCTCATCAAAACCATCACTTCAGATAATGGAACTGAGTTCGCAAAACATACTGAAATAGCAAAAGAACTTCATGTCCCTTGGTTCTTTGCCGACCCTTATTGCTCTCAACAAAGAGGGTGCAACGAAAACCAAAATGGATTATTGAGACAATACTTAAACCGAAAAACAAAC
>JAFDXO010000095.1 GCA_018267925.1 Bacteroidota bacterium
CCTTAATTAATATTTCCACCAGCGTACCCGGAAAAGATTTTATTCTTTATGACATAACCGGGCGACAACTGATTCGTCAGCCAATAGTCAGCGAAAAAACAACGGTTGATATATCTGCTCTTTCAGCCGGTGTATATCTATACGACTATGGCGGTGAAAAGGGAAAGGTAGTGAAAGAATAGAGGTAAAAGTCATTTAGATAAGAACAGTGAACCAAGAACATATATTTGCCTATTATTAGTTAAATAGAAATACACATAACTATGATAAAAATAGCTTGTTTCTGCTTTATTCTCCTCAGCATTGGGGCGATAGGCTGCTCAAAAAACGATAATTCTTCTTCGGTACCAAGCCATCCTTATGGGGCTGGGAATGGACAAATTATGATTTATGCACTTCAAGATTGCCATCACGGCAGTACTACCGTGTATATAGATGGGCAATATTGTGGCGTGATAGGTAACTATTTCCCGTCTGGGACACCCGATTGTAATAATTCGCAAGCATTCACTAAGGTTTTATCTGCCGGAACACACCATTTTCATGGCGTGAATAGTGCCGGAAGCTATGATAGTGATTTCAATATTCTCCAAGACCAATGCACACCTTATAATCTTAACTGTTAATATAAATTTTTAAAAATCACAATATGATCCGTTTAATATTCTTTATGGCTACTCTATTTTTGTTTTCTATTGGGTGTAAAAAATCAGATAGTGGGGATTCGCCAAAGCAACCCGACCAAAACACGAAAGGGGTTGTAGAAACCCAAACTGTACACATATACTATATCCCCAATCTTGGAATGATTCAAGATACCATACATAATGAAGTCTATGTGGTAGGGAGTGATTACACTAAGCATCCGTCCTGCGAAATGGATACTTTTGACTATAACCCTCAATTTGCCTCAGGTAGAAATAAAGTTACAGAATACTATTGGTCAGATAAATCTGCGGCAGACCTTGGATATAGTGTTATGGACAGCACCGGTGGTAGTTTGTTTCCATTTTTTATTCCTGCCCCTTGTTTTGTAAATAAAGATGCAAACGGTAAAATTAGTGCCGGCATAAACGGTTTTTTTGCTGGAAAAAATTGTGGAGGAATCTACACGCCCATTGTTCACGACCGAAACACGAAAGGTGTGATAGAGGTAAAAATAGCTTCAACTCTGAATGGAAAAACAGATATTTCATTTGAAGCCTACCCTGTTGGTTTGAATTACTCTTTTGCAACTCCTTGTGCTGTTGGACAAAAAACATTAAGTGGAAGTTTTGGAAATACCAATGTGTTTACCTATTTCTATTGGACAAATAAAACTATTGTCGAATTAGGCTACACCAAGGGTGCAGGTTCTGGTTTTGCGAAAAGCAATGTGGTTGGTTTGGTAACCAGCAATGACGATTCTTGTTTTACCAAAACAGACCAATTTAATAATAGCATTACTGGCGGAAAAGGTTATTGGGATGGCTTTGGAAACACTTGTCAGTAGTGTGTTTCAGTTTTTTTGATCGTAGTTTAACAGCTTAATTTTATGCTTCAATGGCAAGATTCACCTTCAATTCTTATCAAAGATTTCTCATCTTTGCAACACGTGTCTATCATAAACTTTAATGGTAAAATACAAACCATATCCACTGCATCGGGTGCGGATAATGTTTCGTTTGTGTTTTCAGATGGATTTTTTGAAACCATTTTAGTAGTTAAGGGTGAAGTGCAAATGCCAGATTATCACTATGAAAGAATAGCCCATTCTTTAAGCCAAGCCCATGTATTTTTACCTTCTTGGTTCACACAATCTTTTTTTCAAGCTGCTATAAAAAAGGTCATCCAACTATATCCTAAATTTCTTTTAGCTCGTGTAAGGTTTGAGGTTACAATAGAAAATGATGCCATTTCTTATGCGGTTTCTGTTGGAGAAATATTGCATGGGGAATGGGGCTGGAGTAAATATGGCTGGTCGGTAGGCATTATGTCCTCAACCCATAAAACATTCGACCAGGCGGGGAATGCCAAAAAGATAAACCCGAATTTTTATTCACAAACGAAGGCGGTTGCCTCACAACATAATTGGCATGATGTGCTGATAGAAAACCAAAAAAATATAATAGAGAGCAGTATAGCCAATGTTTTTTGGGTTAAAAATGGATCAGTATTCACACCTCCCTTAGCATCCGGTTGTGTTGCAGGTACAATGCGTAGATACATTTTAGAAAACACTAAAAACTTTTTACCGATAAAGGAAAAACCCCTGAGTAAGGAATTGTTATTTGAAGCAGACGAAGTTTTTCTGACCAATGCCATACGTAGAATAAGATGGATTCGCCGGATAGAGAATCATAATTATTCAAATCAAATTACGAATGAGATATTCGATTATCTATGGCACTGAGGAACGGCAATGAAAATTGGTTTTTGGGTTAAATTAATTGACATCAACAAGATTACCGTTAAGTAAGTTCAAAATTTAGAATTGAATTGCTGATGGTCAACCTATTTTAGGACGAGACAGATGGCGGTTCGGGCTTTTTTATTGTCCACACTCTTCTTTCCATTGTTTGTAATAGTTCTGAAGTCCTGTTCTTCTACCTCCTTGAAAGTATTTACCACTGTTTAATGTGTCAATTAATTTTTCAACGTCCTTTGCGTGGTCAGTGTCCCAATTTAGTTCTCTTACAAGGTAAGCACCAACAAGGTCAGCGTCTAAATTGGTTTCATACTTGTGCAAAGCAAGAATGTATGTCTTGGCTTGTTCTTCGTCTGACGGATGGGAAATGCCTGTTGACATATTTATGCTATCAGTTAAATCTTGCATTGCTTTTTTCACAATACAAGTCGGTTCAGGATATACTGCTACTGCTTGTTGATTTCCCCTTATTTCAGTTGGGTTCCAAGTCTGCACCCACTTGTCTAAACCATCAGCAAGCCAAGGTATTGCAATTATCGCTTTTACAGAATAAAAGTCATCAATAGGAAGAACGTCTTCACTGTCAAGTCCGCAGGTTATCACGATTTCGGAAGGTGCGTAGCTGTCGTTGTATGTTTTTTTGGTTTCAAACTTAAAAACAGGTCTGCAATTTTTGAATGTAGTTCCTTTAAATAATTGTTTCTCTATTTCTCTGCCAAAAATCCTTTCAAACCAACCTGTATTTTGTTTAGTATGAACTAACAAAACCACTCTTTTTATTTCAGGGTCATTGTCAGCAAGTTTACAAGCATACTGCATTGCTTCTCTGTATGCTTCATCGTCATTTCCACTTGTCGCTAAAAAAATCTTTTTTTGCTCATAATTTTTGATTTCTGCTGATGATTATTTTGTCGTCATAGCCTTCTGACTAACGTTTTATATTTTGTTCATTTTCAATTGTTTAATTTTCCGTTAGCACGAGAATTTATTTTCGTCCGGGAAAAATGGGGAATGACAGCTAACGTTTTGGATATTGCCGAAGACGGGGATTTTAAGCACAACCTGTCCCGTCCAAGCGGGAAAAGTTCGATAGAATTACGAATGTTGAACCTTGCACAACCTGTCCCGCCCAAGCGGGAAATGTCCAATCGAAGCCGTTCAGCCCCGCTTCCCGAAGAGTCGGGACAGGTCTTGGCAATACCTTGCCCCTGTTGCACAACTCAAATCTACAACAATAAACTAAATCCACAAAAAGACTATTAACTATTTGACATTCAGTATATTAATGCGTACATTTGCTCGCGTAGGGACGTAAACACCTTTCCGCCCAACTCTTCTACCAAATCAGCTTAGAAGAGCTGGTGCCGGAGGACAATTTCTACCGCAAGCTCCACCAAACACTTGACCTTCACCACCTGCGTGCCGCCACCGCAGGCTATTATGGCACAGAAGGCAAGGAAAGCATTGATCCCATAGGGTTTTTCAAGATGCTCTGGCAGGCTACCTCAACAACATCAACAGCGACAGAGCCTTACTGCGGTTTTGTGCCGATAGTCTGGGCATCCGGCTGTTTTTGGGCTACGACCTCAACGAAGAGCTTCCCTGGCACAGCACCATCAGCCGCACCCGACAACTCTGTGGCGAGCAAGTGTTTCTGCAACTGTTTCAACAGGTATTAAAACTATGCATTGACAAAGGCATGGTACGTGGCAAACGCCAATGCGTGGACAGTGCATACATCAAAGCCAATGCAAGTATGGACAGTTTGGTGGAAAAAGAAGTATTAGAAGATGCCTCCGCTTATGTAAATGAATCAGAAGAAAACAGCGAATATCAGGTAACGGCACTGCGCAAGAAGCAGGTAGTAAAGACAGTGCCATCCTGCCAATGAAGAAGCAACACTTTGACAGCAAAGGTTACGAAAAGAAGACCTACCGCAGCAGCGAAACGGTGTGCAAGGACTGCCCGCTGCGGCAACAATGCATCGGCGGCACTACCAGGTTTAAGAAGTTAGACGACAGCATCCACAAACCCTTCTACGACCGTATGCACCGGAAACTCAGCGAAAACAAACCCTACCACCGCCGGCTGGTGAAGCGGCGCAGTGCCACGGTAGAGCCGGTATTGGGTACGCTTATTAACCACATGAGCCTCCGACGGGTGAACACCAGGGGGATGTCAGGGGCAAACAAGCACACGCTGATGGCAGCCTTGTGTTACAACCTGAAGAAATACCTGAAATTCATCCCCCGAAAAGTGCAGACAGCCAGCCAAGTACTGACAAAACCGGCTGGAGCAGTAAAGCCCAAGCAGTTTTGCTTGTTACTCAGAGCAATAGGCACCGAAATACGCCCCTTCATTTTTCACCCGCCACTCGAAAGATAAAAAGCAGCCCCAGGTATTGAGGCTGTAATGCGTTCTGTGATGGGGCTTTTTCAATGATTTCTACAAATCAGGCGGGTTGTGCAACGGTTACCCTTGTTGAACTAAACCTACGGTAGCCTTCCGCAACTATCCGTAAATTTAGCGTTCATCAAATTTTTAAATTATGACAAGCTCTTAATGATGGAGCCAAGCTCTTAAAAAGAATGCCGGAGTTCTTTTCCCGGCAACAATAGGCTACTTTCACTTTACGACAACTCCATAAGATGGACCGGTTCCGTTCAACAGGCGGCTTCATTGTTGGTGCTGCGCACCCAACGAAGCCTTAGTTGTTGGCAGAAGTTAACCCAACTTGCAGGTAAATCTTAAAATTTGGATAAAAGGGATACAGTTTTCAAATTATTTTTGAGTGGTTATCCGTAGGGGGGTACAGGTCTAAGCTGCGTATCTAATTGCAGGCGGCTTCACTTGATCTGTAGTACACAGGGGGGTGTTCGTTTTTGACCAGCCCACTTTAGCTTTCCCCTCAAG
>JAFDXO010000096.1 GCA_018267925.1 Bacteroidota bacterium
AAATCTGCAGGTGCTTTCAGGAAACCATTTTCGCTAATGGGTATGACTGCCTTAAAATCTGGTGTATTTAGATATTTCTTGTACACTAAAGCTAACATTGTATAATGGGGGTTGTAGCGATTGCGTGGAAGGGTACTTTCAAACGCAATGTCGAAATGGGGTTTTAGTTTGTTGCTCAAAATTGGATAGGCATTTTCCAAATCGTTTTTAAGCTCTACAGGATAATATTTCCATTTGTACAGGTTGCCTTTGTATAAAATCCAATTGTAAAGTTCCGTATCTATATTTCCTATTTCCCGAACGGACTTTTTTAGCACTTTGGTGGTGCCGTCAAAAGAGAGAACTAATTCGGGACCACTGGTAACCCTTGCATATTGCACTTTTAATGTGAACTGGTAGTAAATATTGTAATCGCTGGTGCTTTCTTTTTGGCTGTGTATCCACAACTCCAATTCCTTTGCAAAATTGCGGCGCACTGCATCTACTTTGCCCGTGAAATATTCTGCCAATACATAGCGATAATAATGCGACCCAAAGTGTGGGTGTTCGGTTAAATCAATGTGCAGAATAATGGCATCTTCCTGTGGTTCCTTAAAATCCGTATAAAGCCAATTGCCGTATTCCAATTCTTCTTCGGTTACCACGCCTTCTAACATACCCTTAATATCATCTTTGTGTATGGGGCAATAGTGGGGTTCTTTTTTGGTAAGATAGAATGCAAAATCGCCACTTGTAATGGGCGGCGCAAACGGAATGATATTGAGAGTGATTTGCTGGGGTGGGTTTGAATTATCCATTGGCATTTGTATTAATAAATATTCTCAAAAAGCGATTTGTATTGCTTAAATAATTTTTCATTCGGGCTGCACCAATTGATTATACCGTTCTTATTTACTCCAAGCTGTAAAAGACTTGTGGATAGTGTATATTCTTTTGTTGCTGGTTGGTACTCTGGCAAATTGGTAACTTCAAAGAAATATATCTGTTTTAGCTGCAACTTTTCTAAAACAGTATTTGGGTGCAGGGCAAAATTTACATTGCATTTACCTGAAGCAATACTTGGATAAATAAAAATATCTGACCTAAGATTATGCGGTGCATAAATATGGCTATGTGCAATTGCGGCTGAAACATTGTATTCTTTACCTTCTACAAACAAATCGGACATTCCCAATAATACTTGGCAAGCATTATTTGCTCCTTCTACTCCATAGTGGTGAATGAATTGTGCTTTGAACTTTTGGAAGATTGTGTCTCCATAATGACTGAAAATATTTTCTTTATCAACATTGTCGAAAACAAAGAATGAAATGTTAAGGGAAATATTTTCTCTAAAACTCCATTGGGATAAAAAAAATCTACTACCAATCTGTTTTTCGATTGGTAAAGTAGCCATTGCTTCCATTATAGCTATATGCGCCATTGGCGAAGCATAGAAAACCGGATAGGTCGGCAAGTTGGCTCTCCCAATTTTGCAATTGAATGGTGGCGGGTGAGAAAAAGTTGAAATTAAAGTAGTATCCATATTCCCTTCCGCTTGACGCACTCTGAATACATTTATTTGAGAAGGAATAGTAACATTGGGCTGAATTACCTGTATAGAGAAACCAACATTTGTTCTGAAAAACTTGTCAAACTCGACATAAAAAGCTTCAGAACCCAACGCAGCTAAGCGGCTTGCCCAATCAATTTTCTTGATAGCTTCAAATCCTTTGGCTATTTGTTCTGCGTTTGGAATGGTTATATGGTGTTTGGGATTATTCAATTATTTCATCATTGTTTTTATATCTGCTACTTCGTTACCTTGTTCTACAAAATAGAAGGCGTAGTCTTCGTTTAGAACACCAAAACTTAGTTCTTGCTGATAGACTGTTACTTTTTGGTTGGTCATTGTGTCCATTACTTTCTTTTTATACTGGCTGTCTGCATTGCCTGCTAAATGCTCGCCTTTACTTTCTATCACATACATAAATTCCAAACTGCCATCGTCTTTCTTTTTTGCTGCAATGAAGTCGGGGCGGATTTTATGGCGTTTCCAACCTTGTATGGCATACCAACCACGGCTTACTTTGTTGCGGAACCACCAAAGGATTTTGGTCTGTGTATCTAATGTATCTGCAACCGTCCGCTCTAATGAGTTGAGGGTTGTTGGGTCAAAATCATCGTAGAGATAATGATTGAATGCGTTTGGCACTCCATTAAAATAAATGGTATCTGTAGTAGGAATATGGTAGCCTATTTCCTGGTGGTCTGAAACGGCTAATTCCAAATCTTTGCCCGTTATTAAATCGTTGAAGATTTTTTCTTCCTGAATAATCCGTTCTGCATTCAAATCCTTAAATACTTCGGATACTATAAATCCGAAATGTGCGGAAAGTTCAGTTGTACCCAAATGGTTTTCCAAAACAGGGATAAAACCATTTACCATTTTTCGGGCTAAGAATGGGTTTTCTACCACATCGGTAACACGGCGTGTAAAATGGTTTAGGTTGATTGCTTCTGATTGTTCAATGGAAACGCTTTCGCTGGCTGTAGTTGCCCTGCTTTGTTGGTTTAATGTAACTACATAACTTGTACGCTCCAATGTTTCTGTGCTTAGTGCATTTTTTATTTTGTCGAGCAAGGGAAGTTGCAGCGTGTATGCAGAAAAATCTAAACGAGGCAGAATATCTATCTCGTAACAAAAGGGGCGAAGCTTCTTTTTGTCGGTAACACAAATCCATACCGGCATAAAAAATGCCTGGCGAAATTGCTTGGCAATTGCGGGTTTTATCTTAACCGTCTTTGCCGGATTAACCGCAGCATTTTTGGCAACTTTCAATGTATTGGTGAGGTCTTCCAAACCTTCGGATTTGAAGCCTGCCGTTACCTTACCCAACATTTCCTGCACACCGCCTTTTACAAAATAGACATAGCTTTCATCCAACTGTTCTACACCTGTTTTTTTGGCATAAGGCTGGCGTAGCACACGACCAACCAATTGGGTAATGCCTGTATTGGAACCAACATTGGGGATAATGCCCAAAATATAGGCATAGCTGCAATCCCATCCTTCACGAAGGGCATCTTTGGTAATGATATACCGAATGGGTGTATTGCGGCTTAGCAAATCCACATCTTCTATATCGTTTTGGCTGCTGGTTTTTATGGCAATTTCATCTGCACTAATTCCCATTTGCAACAGTTCATCCCTTGCGTCCAAACTATGCACAAATTCGCCTGTGCGCTGCTCCTTGCCTGTGCGCTCCACCTGTATGAGTGCAATGGGGCGTATGTAAGTGCCTTTTTCGGTTTGTAGCTTTACGGCTTCTTTTTCCAATTTGTTTCTGTGGGCTACTATTTCTTTGAGCATCGTCTTCCAATCGTTCTCTACTTTGGAAGTAGGTGGATTGATATGCAGGTTGAGCTTTACCATTTCTTCTTCCTTCAACTCTAAACCTGTAATGCTTACCAAAATATTCATTTCGGGTTTTGGCGTAGCCGAAAAACCAACGACCATTGAGGGATTGAGGTTGTTAATGGTATTGCGGGCATTGTCGGAAAAAACTTTGTGTATTTCATCAATCAAAATCAATGGCTGGGTAATGCGGATTGCATTGCCTAAGCTGGTGTGTACCTGCGTCATAACACTGCCTGCTCCGGTGCCATCAAAAGTGTCGAGGTTGGGAAATTTTGCCAATAATACTTTGTGCAAATCGTAGCGGTTATCGGCTGGAAAAAATGTATCGTAGCCGCCGCTGTCTTGAAATACTTTGAGGGCATCTTTACTATTTGCCCTGGATACGGATTGTATCATAATGAACAGGATAACAAGGTTATTATCCAAATCCGTCTGGGT
>JAFDXO010000097.1 GCA_018267925.1 Bacteroidota bacterium
GCTTCTCCCTAAAAAAGACGAATTCGAAATGTTACGCGGGGGCGGCCGTCGATATGATGGTGATGTAAAACCAAGCCCTGAAAGGGCGCAATATGAACAGCGAGGCGGCAACACCCCTCGCTAAAAAAGCCTAATACTACAGGTAAATCGCTAATGCCACTCGCTACCAAGCCCTGAAAGGGCGCAATATAAACAGCGAGGCGGCAACGTCCCCTCGCTAAAAAAACCTAATGCGAAAGAAGAATCGCTAATGCCCCTCGCTACCAAGCCCTGAAAGGGCGCAATATAAACAGCGAGGCGGCAACGCCCCTCGCTAAAAAAGCCTAATACTAAAGGTAAATCGCTAATGCCCCTCGCTACCAAGCCCTGAAAGGGCGCAATATAAACAGCGAGGCGGCAACGCCCCTCGCTAAAAAAGCCTAATACGAAAGGTAAATCGCTAATGCCCCTCGCTACCAAGCCCTGAAAGGGCGCAATATAAACAGCGAGGCGGTAACGCCACTCGCTAATAAAGCCTAATACTAAAGGTAAATCGCTAATGCCACTCGCTACCAAGCCCTGAAAGGGCGCAATATAAACAGCGAGGCGGCAACACCCCTCGCTAAAAAAGCCTAATACTAAAGGTAAATCGCTAATGCCCCTCACTACCAAGCCCTGAAAGGGCGCAATATAAACAGCGAGGCGGTAACGCCCCTCGCTAAAAAAGCATCATGTTAATAACAAAACGAGGACACTTCTTGATATATTATAGTGAAGCTACAAAACGAGAATCAATGAGTTTCTCCACCCAAAAATACATACTGTATCAAATTGGCACCCATTTGTAGAGCTTGCAACCGTTTTTCGGGTTTATCGTTATGCACGTCCGGGTCTTCCCATCCATCGCCCAGATCGGTTTCGTAGCTATAAAACACAACCAAACGACCTTGAAACATAAGCCCATATCCCTTAGGTGGCTTATTGTCGTGTTCATGTATTTTAGGCAGCCCATTGGTAAAATTGAAATGCTGGTGGTAAATGGGGTGAGAAAAGGGTAATTCTACTAATGTGGCTTCAGGAAATACTTTTTTCAGTGCTGGGCGCACATATTCGTCTAAGCCGTAGTTGTCATCAATATGCAAAAAACCACCGCTGGTCAGGTATTTTCGTAAATTTTGTGCTTCGTCATTGGTTAGTGTCCATCGTCCATGGCCGGTCATGTGTACAAACGGGTAGTTAAACAAATCGGGGCTGCCCACTTCCACTTGTGCTTCTTGCGGTGCAAAATTTGTTTTTAATTGCTGATTGCAAAAGATGGCAAGGTTTTTTAATGAGGTCGGATTGGCATACCAATCTCCGCCCCCACCATAGACCAATAAGGCAAGCTTGAGCGGTTGTGCCAAGGCTACCGAGCAGCAAAAAAGCAGCAACAGAGATAAAAGATTTGTTCTCATCAAACAGGCTATAATATTACAAAGAATTAAAAATGAATTTTTATTTATAAAAACTAAAATTTTCAAAGCAATACAATGTTTACGTTCATATTTTTTTCAATCAATATAAAGCAATATGCAAATCATTATTTAGACATTAATTGTTTTTAGCATGAATTAGACTAAAAAATGCAACAGCAGCCATAGCCGCAGTTTCTGTACGTAATCGTTGATCTACCATTTGCACGCCAGTAAAGCTGCATTTTTCTGCTTCAGCTACTTCTTCAAGAGTAAAATCACCTTCAGGGCCAATCAGTAAAACCGTATCTTGCCGATGCTTCAGGGCGGTGGTTAGGTGCATTCTTGGCTTAGCTTCAATACAATGGCAAATTACTTTTTGTGAAACATGACAATAATCTTTTAGAAATTGGTTAAAAAGCATAGGCGGAAAAAGGATTGGCAGATGAAATTGTTGTGATTGCAATAGGGCGGATATCAGGATATTCTGCCACCTTTCTTGTTTTACTTTTTCACGTTCGGAGCGTTGACAGATGAGCGGAACAATTTGTTGAACGCCTAATTCGGTTGCCTTTTCCAGCAGCCATTCATTTCTGGCGGCATTTTTAGTAAATGCAACGCCTAAAATAAGTTGGGGTTTTGGTGCTTCGTGGTAATAAATATCTGTAATCCTTACCGACAATTTCTTTTTTCCGGTTTCTACGATTACAGCAAAGGCTTCTTTCCCTTTACCGTTGGTGAAGCGCAAGGGTTGTCCTTCGTTCATACGCAATACCTGAACAATATGACGTGCCGAGTCTTCTGGTAGGCTTACGATTTCGCCAACTGTCATTTCGGAAGGATGAAAAAAAATAGGCAAAGACATAATGCAAAGGTATCAAAGCAAAGTATGAAAAAGTGGTTTGAGAATCTTTGTTTAAGATGAAGCGAAGGTTTTAGAGTATTTGATTTATACACAACATTTAGAGCAGAATGGATATTCGGAATCACTACCGTCCGATAAAACCGATAGTTAATACAAAAAGATGTTTAACTACCTGAATATCAGGTGGTAGATTTTTGTTGAGAGTGGTTTTTAAAAAGTAAGCCCTCTATCCAGAGGGACAAAA
>JAFDXO010000098.1 GCA_018267925.1 Bacteroidota bacterium
CGGTAAAATAGTAACCGCAGAGTTCGCTAAGATTTACTTTGTGCTCTTTGCAGTTTAAATAGTAACCGCAGAGTTCGCTAAGGTTTACTTTGCGCTCTTTGCGGTAAAAATAGTAACCGCAGAGTTCGCTAAGGTTTACTTTGTACTCTTTGCGGTTAAAATAGTAACCGCAGAGTTCGCTAAGATTTACTTTGCGCTCTTTGCGGTAAAATAGTAACCGCAGAGTTCGCAATGTTAACCGCAGAGTTCGCTAAGATTTTCTCTGTGTCCTTTGCGGTTTTAATAACACTTAACCGCAGAGTTAGCTGATGATATTTTTCTATGATGTCAGGCAAATCGCTTTCTGCTTTTTGGCTCCTTGTCAATGTACAGTTTTTTCGACCTCTATCCACACACCGTTATCTTTCAGCAGTTGAATCAATTCTTCCACTGCTGTTTCGCTGGGAATATTTCGTTTCATCACTTCTTTACTTTTGTATAAAGTGATTTTCCCCGGACCACTACCTACATAGCCAAAATCAGCATCTGCCATTTCTCCGGGTCCATTGACAATACACCCCATGATGGCAATTTTCACACCTTTCAAATGATTGGTTGCGGCTCTGATTTTTGCAGTTGTTTCTTGAAGGTCAAAAAGGGTTCTTCCACAACTGGGGCAACTGATGTATTCTGTTTTGCTGATGCGCGTGCGTGCCGCTTGCAAAATAGAAAAAGCTGTATTGTTTGTAAACTGATAAATATCCTTAACCGGTAAATAAGTGCGCCCGTTTACTTGAACGGAGTTCATATCTGCCATTTCTGAAAAGCTTAAACAAATACCATCTCCAAAACCATCTAACATAAGAGCACCGGTTTCTGTTGCAAAATGAATTAGGTGTTCATCAGGCGTTTTCCAACTGCTGTCGGTCAATAAAATAATCGGATTGTTGATGCCGCGAATGCAAATTTCTGAAGCCATTCTGCGTACACTTTGCATGGCATTTTGGTTTCTGCTGCTTAGGCAAAGTACCACTGTCGGGTCGTTTTTCAACGAGTCTAAAAAAGTGAAATCGTTGATTGGGGTGTCATCATTAAAACAATCAATCATCACAAAATTCAATTTGCTTTTTTCGATTGCACTAATGTAGCCGCTGTCTTGAAAAAGGGGAAATACTTTTGTTTTGTCTGCTGCCTCTATCCAAGTAGCAGGATATGCGATGACGGATAAAGTGCCGGGCAGGGCAAAGCGGGGCAGTTGATGTCCGGTAAAAATATAGTCGGCTGCTTGATCTGAAATATGCCATTTGTCGGTCGCGCTGTCATAAGTGTAACCCACGCTGCGTAAGGATTCGGGAGTGATAGCAGGCAGTTTGCTTATGTCTGCTATAACTACTGGAACTCGTTTACTTCCAATAGTTTCAACCGTGAAAGTATTTCTCCTTTTATATTGAAATGGGTCATAGCCCAATTTGCTAACTACCTGCGGAACATGATTGTTGGTGTGTATGTCTGAATACCGCTTTACCATGTCGCGACAAACCGGAATTTCAAATTCAGGGTCTTCAGTTAAAGAAACACGAATCGTATCACCAATTCCATCTTCCAATAAAGTGCCAATCCCAATTGCGCTTTTTATTCTCCCATCTTCTCCATCGCCGGCTTCGGTCACTCCAAGATGCAAGGGATAACATTCGTCAAATTCCTCGTTCATTTTTTGCACTAAAATCCGATAAGCTTGCACCATCACTTGTGGGTTACTGCTTTTCATGCTTAGTACAATTTGATGATAGTTTTCATCTCGCGCAATACGCAAAAATTCCATAGCACTTTCTACCATGCCGATTGCTGTATCACCATAACGACTCATGATTCGGTCGCTAAGCGAACCATGATTGGTGCCAATACGCATTGCGGTTCCATACTCTTTACAAATGCGAACTAAGGGTGTAAATCGCTCTCGAATACGATCAATTTCTGCCAGATACTGAGCATCTGTATAGTCTATAAAATCAAACTTTTTTTTGTCAATATAGTTGCCCGGATTGACACGAACTTTTTCAATCAATCGTGCGGCTATTTCTGCAGCGTTGGGGGTGAAATGAATATCGGCAATCAAGGGTGTGTCAAAGCCTGCTGCTCGGACATCACGCTTAATATTTGCAAGATTTTCTGCCTCTTTTTTACTGGGTGCAGTAATGCGAACTAATTCTGCGCCGGCCTCAATACATCGAATGGTTTGAGCTACGGTAGCTTGGGTGTCCATTGTATCCGTAGTAGTCATTGTTTGAACACGAATGGGATGCCCATTTCCCAGTAAAAGATGCCCTACAGGAACTTCGCGTGTTATAAGGCGTTTATAATTTGTAAGAGAAGAGCAATAATATTGAAGGTTCATGTCGCTTCTAAAAAAAATTAGCGCAAAGGTAGTAAACAACCTATCTCTGTCAGACGGCGTTTCTTGATTCAGACCCTCTAACTTAACAAAAAAATAAGCCGTGTTTAGTTGGGAACTGCCTCAATGGCAAAATTTTTTTGGAATTGTTTGGTCAATTTTAATTTGGGTTTATGTTATTGCCTAAACAGTAGTATTTTAGCATCAACATATTCAGTGCTTGATGGAGTACGAAATTAAACAGTTAGGTAAATTTAAGTTTGTAGAAGAAGGAGAAGGTGAGCCGCTAGTCTTACTGCATGGCTTATTTGGTGCGCTTAGTAATTTTAAAGATCTTGTTCAGTTTTTTAAACAATCTCATCGGGTTATCATACCCATGCTTCCCTTGTTTGAATTGGATTTGCTTCATACTTCTGTATCGGGATTGGCAAAGTTTGTCGCAAAATTTATTGAAGCCAAAGGATTGAACAATGTTCATTTATTAGGTAATTCTTTAGGTGGACACGTCGGATTAGTTTATACACTGAATAAACAAGAAAAAGTAAAAACCATTACACTTACCGGTAGTTCCGGTTTGTTTGAAAACGGAATGGGTGAAACTTATCCCAAGCGTGGTGACTACGATTACATTCGCAAGAAAACCGAACTTACTTTTTATGACCCTAAAGTGGCTTCCAAAGAGTTAGTAGATGAAGTTTACGGCATTGTAAACAATCGTTTAAAAGCATTGAAAATAATTGCTCTTGCTCGTTCTGCCATCAAGCATAATTTAGGCGACGAACTAAAAGACATTCACATTCCGGTATGCTTGATTTGGGGTAGAAATGATACCATAACTCCACCAATGGTTGCAGAAGAATTTCAGTCTCTTTTGCCTACCAGCGAACTACATTGGATAGATAAATGTGGTCATGCACCCATGATGGAAGTGCCTACGGAATTCAATGCCATACTTCAAGATTTTTTGTCTCGTCACCTCGGCTAATCTGATTAGAATGGTGTCATAGTTTTGTTATTTCAAGTCTTCGTTGGCCAATTGGTTCGGCTTTTGTATTGTTGTAAATCAAACAAGCTTTCATAAAACTTGTATAACCCACACAATGGTTATTGAACAGCTGATTTCACCTACCGTTCCTACTTTGTTGATTACCGACACCGGTAGTCATGCCTTGTTGCTCATGGAAGAAAATAATGTTTCTCAACTTCCAGTAGTGCAAGATGATAAATACATGGCTTTGGTGCGTGAAAGTGATGTGCTTGATTGGGATAAGCCCGAATCGCCCTTGAGTATGGCATCCTTTCTGACCTATCACCCGGCTGTGTTTGCAAGCGGTCACCCCTTTGAAGCTATGCGTGTAGCTAATCAACAAAACTTGAGTGTGCTTCCGGTTGTGGACAATGAAAACACTTATCTGGGCTGCATTACAAGAGATGATCTACTCAAATACATAACCGAAAATAGTGGCGTTGATAGCCCCGGCGGAATTATAGTCATTGAATTAGCTCCCCGCGATTATAGCCTGTCCGAAATAGCCAGAATTTGTGAAAGTGAAGAGGTTATTATCACAAGCGCACAAGTCGCCAGCAATAAACTGACTGGAAAAATAGAAGTTACACTTAAAACGAATCGCTCAGATTTGCAAGGATTAGGCGCGTCTTTCGAGCGGCACAACTATATCGTAAAGCAGATCTATGGCGAGCATTCGCAAGATGATGATCTTCGAGGACGATATGATTTGTTGATGAACTATATCAACATGTAGCTCCCTTTTTTTGTTATTTTTTGAAAAAGATAGATAGGCAACATCGTAAATTTGCACTTTCTAAAACAAGACATTACTCTGAATTTTATTATCAAAATATTTCAACTGCAAACAGGGCGATGATAGCGATTGATGACATATTGGTTAGTGACGAAGTAATTGAGAAACATTTCGTTTGCGATTTGAACGCTTGCAAAGGCGGATGTTGCATTGATGGTGATTGTGGTGCACCTTTGACAGAAGCAGAAACAAAAATTTTAGAAGAAATATTCCCTAAAATAAAGCATCTGTTGCCCGAGTCTTATGTTGCAGAAATTAAACGCCAAGGTACACATACATGGGACGACGAATATGGATATGTAACACCTGCCATAAACGGCGGAATATGCGCCTATGGATACTTTGATGAGCTGGGAATTGCAAAATGCGGAATTGAAAAAGCCTATAATGAAGGTTTGATTGATTTTAAAAAGCCGATATCTTGTCATTTATATCCTATTCGTATTTCTGAAAGTGAAAATTTTACGGCAGTAAACTATGAACCTCGTAAAAAATTATGCAAACCAGCTTGCAAACTGGGCAATCAATTAAAAGTTCCGGTATTTCAGTTTCTCAAAGAACCCCTTATACGGCGTTTTGGACATCCTTTTTATGAAGCTTTAGAAGCGGTTGCCGCAGAATATTTTCCGCCGGCATAGCACTCTTTACCTTGATTAACGTCTGCCCGATTTTTGTTTAAGGCAATTTAGGTATGGTTTATAAGAGTTATCCACATTGATTAACAGATTTCCACATCATTTCTTCACAGATTGTGTATTTTGTAGTGAAAACCCGCTACTGTAAAGGGTTTCATTGAGATATAACAATGTGGAAAAATACGTGTGGTTGTTTTGGTGGTAAATAATGGGAATTTCTGTTTCTTTGTGGGAGAAAGTTGTAAAAATCAACTGCTCACGCTTTCAATATGCTTTTGTTAGGAGAATATGAAGTTGCAATAGATTCTAAAGGTCGCCTGTTGGTGCCTGCAGGATTCCGCAAGCAGCTGCCTGAAGGGCAAGGAGAGCGATTTGTCATTAGTCGAGGATTTGAACCTTGCCTTACCTTATATCCGATGAATACTTGGAATGAGTTGGCGAATCAAATAAAGCAACTAAATCCGTTCAACGAAAAAGTGCGCATGTTTAAACGCTTGTTCTTGAATGGTGCAACCCATGTAGAAGTTGATACAGCAGGAAGGATATTAATTCCTAAACAACTTCAAGAGTATGGAGGGTTTAAAAAAGAATTGGTTTTTACAGGACAAGGAGATAAAGTGGAACTATGGGACAAAGAAAGATACTACGAACACATGCAGCAACATAGCACAGATTTCCCCGATTTGGCTAATGAGTTGTTGGGAGGGGATTTTATGAACCCATTTGACAAGATGTAGTATGAATTCCCCCACATTTTACCACAAAACAGTTCTTTTAAATGAGGCAGTAGATGGATTGGCAATTAAGCCTAATGGCATATATGTGGACGCAACCTTCGGTGGAGGCGGTCATAGTCGAGAAATCTTAAACAGGCTTGGTTCAAATGGAAAACTGATTGCCTTTGATCAAGATGCAGATGCTTGGCGCAACGAGCCAAACGATAATAGACTGATTGCGATCAAGGAAAACTTCAGATATATGAAGCGTTTCTTGCGATTGCATCAAATATCATCGGTTGATGGCATTTTGGCTGATCTTGGTGTAAGCTCATATCAGTTTGATACCGGAGCTCGAGGGTTTTCCATTCGTTTTGAAGGTCCATTAGACATGAGAATGGATCAACGAAATGAAAAGACTGCTGCAGAAATTATAAAACAGTATTCGGAGCAATCGCTTCATAAGATCTTTGAACAATATGGTGAAGTAAGAAATGCTCGTCAGTTGGCACACCACATTGCCACACATCGAACTCGCAATACGCTGTCAACCGTGGAGGCTTTTAAAGCAATGATTGCACCGGTGATTCGTGGAAATGAAGCACGCTATCTGGCGCAGGTTTTTCAAGCTTTACGAATTGAAGTGAACGATGAATTGGGGTCGCTAAGAGACTGGCTGACACAATCAGAACAGTGTTTGGCTTTAGGAGGGCGTTTAAGTGTTATCACATTCCATTCTCTTGAAGATCGAATCGTTAAGCAATTTATCAAACGAGGCAACGAAACAGAAGCTGCTACCGATTTGATGGGAAACACGCAAAACCGCTGGACATTAAAAGAAATTCATAAGAAGCCGATTGAGCCAAGTGAAGTAGAAATAAAAAATAATCCTCGTGCAAGAAGTGCACGATTGAGAATAGCCGAGAAAATAAATGATGGAGGAAACACAAACAATTGAGAGTGAACAACAACAACAACAAGCCATTCGTGTGCGAAACGATTGGCGTGCTTGGGTTGAAAAAATCTCTTACAAAGGGATTGTCAATAATATTCCCTTTCTCGCTTTTGTGGTTTTGCTCTGCGTTTTATACATAGCCAATAATCAACGAACAATTGACGCGCAAAGGGTGTTGAATAGAAAAAATGATGAACTGAAAGAGTTGCGTTGGAAATATATGGACATCAAATCGCAGCTTATGAATGCGGGGATGGAAACAGAAATAATACGAAATGCTGCACCACAAGGATTAAAACCCATGATGTTGCCTGCTTATAGAATTGATTTGGATAGCTTGAAAAATTAAAATAAGTGAATGTAAAAAAAGACATACGGTTTAGGGTTTATCTCGCCTTTTCTGCGGTATGCCTTTTTGGCTTAGCCATTTTGCTTCGTGCTGCTTGGATTCAAGTGAAAGAGGGTCCTAAATTGCGTGAACTGGCTCGTGAAATGCGTATTCATAAAACCATCTTGCCGGCTGAACGGGGTAATATTTACACTGAAGATGGTTCCTTGTTATGTTCGTCCATCCCACAATTTGATTTAAGGATTGATTTCTCTGTTGTCAATCAAGATACTTTCTACCGCTACATTGATACCCTTTCAAGTAGCCTGTCTTTATTATTTGCAGATGCCTCAAAAGCTACTTATAAGCAACAGTTAACGGCTGCATTTAAGGAGCAAAAAAGGTATTTTTTATTAAGAAACGGTTTGGCTTATTATCAATATCAAGCCATTCGTCAATTTCCCATTTTTAATAAGGGGCGAAGAACCGGCGGACTGATTGCAGAATCACGAATTAAACGTATAAACCCATACGGAATGCTGGCCTATCGAAGCATTGGTCTTTTTCGAGAAGAAGGCCAAACAATTGGAATTGAGGCAACATTCGATACTGTGTTGCATGGTAAAAATGGAAGCAGAATTGACCAAAAAGCAACAGGAGGAGTTTGGATGCCGGTAGAAGGGTCGGAAATTGATCCTATTAATGGTCGAGACATTGTTACCACAATAGATATTGGAATTCAAGAAGTAGCTGAACATGCTTTGATGAGTGTGTTGAAACAATATGAGTGTAAGTATGGAACCGTTGTGGTTATGGAAGTGCCAACCGGAAAACTTCGCGCTTTGGTAAATCTGGGACGGCAGCCAGATGGCAGTTATTGGGAAGATTTAAACTATGCACTTTTCCCTACTGAACCCGGCTCTACGTTTAAACTTGCTACCCTTACCGCATTGCTCAGTGATGGGTTTATCAATGTTGAAGATAACATCAACTGCGAAGGAGGAGCCAAACAGTTTGCCAATCGCACTATGCACGATTCTCATCATGGATTAGGGCTTATCACTATTAGAAATGCCTTTGCTCAGTCCTCTAATGTAGGAATGGCTTCTTTGGCGTATAAATATTATGGCACTAATCCGGAAAAGTATGTAGCTCAACTCAAACGTTTACACTTGAATACCCGAACCGGTATTGATTTGATAGGTGAACGCCGTCCATATTTGATAGAACCTAAATCTAATTTTTGGAGTGGCACCAGCCTTCCCTGGATGGCAACAGGTTACGGAATTCAGGTCTCGCCGTTGCACACCTGCATGTTGTATAATGCACTTGCTAACAACGGAAAAATGATGAAGCCCTATTTGGTTTCAGCTATTCGTGAATATGGAAAAGATGTTGAAACTTTTGAGCCGGAAGTCTTAGTTGATGCAATTGCTTCCCCGGATGCTGTCAGTCAACTTAAAACATGTACAGAGGAAGTAGTCATAAGTGGAACCGGAAAGCATATTCGTTCGCCATTCTACAAAATTGCCGGTAAGACAGGAACAGCACAGGTTTCAGACGGTGCTACTAAATATTCAGCCGGTGTCTATCAAGGCTCATTTGTAGGTTATTTTCCGGCGGATAATCCCCGATATACAATCGCTGTGGTAATAAGAACCAAAGCACATTCAAATGCTTATTATGGCGGAACACTTGCTGCGCCTGTGTTTAGAATGATTTCAGATAAAATTTTTGCCAGCGGATTAGGTCATTGGACTGACCCCTTAGATAGTTTGGCACAAAAGGGAAAACCAACAATTGCCGCTCAATTGGCAACTTCTGGATATGCTTTTCAAACAATTTTAAATGCACTGAAAAAGCAAGCTTCTATCTCTGTACTTCCTACTATGGTTTCTCAACTTTCACTTGATTCTTCTTTGAGTGCACACATTGCTCCTCGTCATGTTTATAGCGGAGTAGTGCCTGATGTAAAAGGTTTATCGTTGAAAGATGCTGTGTATATTTTAGAAAATGAAGGTTTGCGAGTTAGAACACATGGAAGAGGTTTGGTACAAGGGCAATCACTTTTACCAGGAAGCCCCATTGATAAAGGTCAAACAATAATACTTGAATTAAGCTAAAAATGATAGCGCTTAGCGACATATTGAAGAGGATAGAAGTACACCACATTGAGGGCAATGTAGATGTTGCTATTACCGGCTTGTGCATAGATAGTCGCAAAGTGGCTGAGGGCAATGTTTTCATTGCTATAAAAGGAGTTCTAACAGACGGTCATCAATATATTGACAAAGCCATAAGCTTAGGTGCGAAAGCAATTGTGTGTGAACAAATTCCGCAAAATTTAGTAGCGGGAGTCGTTTATGTATCCGTAGCAAATGCTTCCATTGCAGTTGGTGAAATGGCCTCTTTATATTTCTGTGATCCTTCAGCTAAACTAAAAGTAGTTGGTGTTACTGGTACTAATGGTAAGACTACCGTAGCCACCTTGCTCTATCAGTTATTTACAGCTCTTGGATATCGTTGCGCTTTATTGTCAACTGTACAAAACCATATTGGCAATAAGGTTATTGCAGCAACACATACCACTCCTGATGCCATTAGCATTCAATCATTATTAAATGATGCGTTGACTGTGGGATGTACTCATGTGTTTATGGAAGTTAGTTCACACGCTATTCATCAACAAAGAATAGCAGGAATACAATTTGCAGGCGGCATATTTACCAATATTACACACGATCACTTAGACTATCATAAAACCTTTGAAGAATATATTCGGGTAAAGAAGAAATTCTTTGATGATCTTCCCAAATCTGCTTTTGCGCTGTCCAATGCCGATGACCGTCGTGGAAACATCATGCTCCAAAATTGCGAAGCTTCAAGAAATACATACAGTTTGAAATCACCGGCAAACTTTAAAGGAAAAGTGTTGGAGAATAATCTGTCCGGACTGGTTATGAATGTGGATGGTTCTGAAGTACACATGCGCATGATTGGCACTTTTAATGCTTATAATTTATTGGCAGTTTATGGTGCATCCTTGTTATTAGGTGAAAGCAAGATGGATGTTCTCTCTATTCTGAGTGGATTGATCGGTGCTCCCGGTCGTTTTGAAACACAAATGTCTTTGAATGAACATATTCTGGGCATCGTAGATTATGCCCATACCCCTGATGCTCTATTAAATGTATTAGCAACCATCAATCAACTTCGTACAGGTGGACAACAACTAATCACCGTTGTTGGTTGTGGAGGAGATAGAGATACAACCAAACGACCTGAAATGGCTGAGGCAGCTGTGGAACACAGCGATCGTACTATTCTTACTTCTGATAATCCTCGTACCGAAAATCCGGAAAGCATATTAGATCAAATGGAAGCCGGACTAAGTACAATTCAAAAGCGAAAAATGTTGCGTATTAGTGATAGAAAAGAAGCTATCAAAACTGCTTGTATGCTGGCTAATACCGGTGATATTATTCTATTAGCCGGAAAGGGGCATGAAACCTATCAAGAAATTAGCGGCGTGCGGCATCACTTTGATGATCGTGAAGTTTTAAATCAAACCTTTCAACTCCTAAACAAGTAAAACGCCATGCTGTACTACCTCTTTACATATCTACGTCAGCACTTCGGCATGTTCGGAGCAGGTATATTTTATTATATCACTTTTCGCGCAGGGTTAGCAATTATTTTATCGTTGGTAATTTCCATGATTTATGGAAAGTCAATCATACGCTTTATTCAAAAGAAGCAAATCGGTGAAACCGTTCGTGATCTTGGATTAGCTGGAGAAGCCACCAAGAAAGGAACACCAACCATGGGTGGCATTATCATCATAGCCGCAATTCTAATCCCAACTCTATTATTTGCTCGCATCGCTAATGTGTATATCATCTTGATGTTGGTTTCTACTGTGTGGCTTGGCTTGGTAGGCTTTTTGGATGATTATATAAAAGTGTTTAAGAAGAATAAAGAAGGGCTGGCCGGAAAGTTTAAAGTGTTAGGACAAATAGGACTGGGAATCATAGTGGGAACTACTATGTACTACAATCAAAATGTTGTTACCAGTCGTATTTTGATTGATGGACAATCGCCTAAATACAATGAGACAGAACAAATAGTCTCTCAGCCACTAACTCGTAGAGATGAAAACGGTACGACCAAAAATTTTGTTCGTGTACGAACCGCTACTACTACAATTCCATTTATAAAAAGCCATGAACTTAGCTATGCTGGAATAGCAGCCATGTTTAGCACAAAAGGAGTCCAGATTCTTACGCCAATTATCTATATTCTCTTTGTCATTTTTATCATTGTAGCTGTTTCAAATGGAGCAAATATAACAGACGGTATTGACGGATTGGCAACGGGCGTTTCGGCAATTGTAGGTGTTTGTTTAGGTGTCTTTGCCTACGTTTCAGGCAACTACATTTTTGCTGATTATTTAGGTATCATGCACATTCCCAATTTGGGTGAATTATCCATTTTTATTGGAGCATTTGTTGGGGCATGTGTTGGCTTTTTGTGGTACAATGCCTATCCGGCACAGGTTTTCATGGGTGATACGGGAAGCCTAGCAATTGGCGGAATTATTGCTTCGCTTGCCATCATTATTCGAAAAGAGTTGTTGGTGCCTATTATCTGTGGCGTGTTTCTGATGGAAAATTTATCCGTGATGATTCAAGTCGCCTATTTCAAACGCACCAAAAAGAAATATGGTGAAGGAAGAAGAATATTTCTGATGTCGCCATTACACCACCACTATCAAAAATTGGGTTATCACGAAAGCAAAATAGTTACTCGCTTTTGGATTGTTCAAATCATTCTGGTTATTGTAAGCATTGTTACACTCAAATTAAGATAAGCCGTGAAGAAAGGGACAAAAAAGAATTTGATTGTGCTTGGTGCCGCAGAAAGTGGGGTAGGAGCGGCATTGCTTGGTGTAAAGATGGGTTGGAATGTGTTCGTTAGTGATGCCGGATTAATCAAAGAATCCTTTAAACAAACGTTGATCAATGCCAATATTGAATTTGAAGAAAGCGGTCATACCATGTCTCGAATTCTGTCCGCAGATTGCATCGTAAAAAGCCCGGGCATACCTGAAAAGGTTGCTGTGATGAAAAAAATAAGAGCGGAGAAAATTGAAGTGTGCAGTGAAATTGAATTTGGATTTAGATACAAAGGGAATAGTAGAATTATAGCCATAACGGGCAGTAATGGGAAAAGTACCACAACAAAACTGATCTATCATTTATTGAAAGAAGCGGATTATGATGTTGCCTTAGTAGGAAATATTGGATACAGTTTTGCTCGTCAAATTGCAGAAGATCCAAAGCTATGGTACGTGATGGAGATCAGCAGTTTTCAGTTGGATGATGTGCATCAATTTAGACCCGATGTGGCCGTTTTGTTGAATATTACTCCTGATCATTTAGACCGCTATGACTATCAATTTGAAAATTATATCGAAGCAAAATTTAGAATTACAGAACAACAAACAGCAAGTGACTTTTTTATCCTCAACATGGACGATGCTGTTATACAACAATATCTTTCAAAACATACTACGACTGCTAAGAAATTATTCTTTACGATGAATCAAGACAATTTGAATGAAAATGAATCGGGTGCATTTGTCAATAATGATGAACTGCATATTCGCTATGGTGGAGATGAGCTTAATATGTCAATCCACGACTTAGCTTTAAAAGGGAAACACAATCAATATAACAGTATGGCAGCGGGCATATCTGCAAGAGTGGCAGGTTTAAGAAAGGAAAAAATAAGAGAGAGTTTTTCCACTTTCGAAGGGCTTGAACATCGTCTTGAGTTTGTTGCTACTGTGCGGGGGGTAGATTTTATAAACGACAGTAAGGCAACCAATGTGAATTCGGTATGGTTTGCTTTAGAGAGTATGCGCCAACCGGTTATTTTGATTTTAGGAGGATTAGACAAAGGAAACGACTACAACGAAATTGCAGAATTGGTAAAAGATAAGGTGAAAGCAATTGTGTGTATGGGTATTGATAATAAGCCAATTCACCTTGCATTTGATGATATGGTCAACGACGTAGTTGATACACAAAATGCAACGGATGCAGTCAATGCAGCTTATGCGTTGGCGGAAAAAGGTGATGCTGTTTTGCTTTCACCGGCATGTGCCAGTTTTGATTTGTTTAAAAATTATGAAGATCGTGGACGACAGTTTAAGGAGGCTGTTCGGTCACTATAAAACACGAAATTATGCAGGGCTTACTTCAAAAAACACGAGGTGATAAAGTTATCTGGGCGGTAGTTATTGTTTGGGCTTTTGTCAGTTTGCTTGCTGTTTATAGCTCAACGCAGTCATTGGCTTATCGTATGGATAAAAATGCGACCTACTACCTTTTAAAACAAATAGGTGTGTTAGCCGCAGGCTTGATGATTATTTATTGGGTACATCGGATCAACTATACTCGCTTTGCAAAAATTGCAGTTGTGCTTTATGGAGCAAGCATTCCGTTGCTTCTTTATACCATGTTTTTTGGAACTACCTATAACGAAGGATCTCGTTGGATTCGCCTGCCGGTTATCAATGTAACATTTCAGACTTCGGATATGGCAAAGCTGGCCTTATTTATGTTACTGGCTCGAAGCCTAAGTCTAAAACAAGGAGTTATCAAAGATTTTAAGAAGGGATTTATTTCGGTGCTGTGGCCTGTATTGCTTACTTGCATACTGATTGCGCCGGCCAATCTGTCAACAGCTCTTATGTTGGGTTTCACTTGTTGTATCATTTTCTTTATTGGAAGGGTTCGTGTGAAGCACCTTATGTTGTTGATGCTTGCCGGAATTATTGGGTTTGCATGCATCTTCACCGTATCTAAGCTTACAGGATTTGGCCGTGCCAATACTTGGGAGAAACGTATCAAAAGCTTTGCCGGACTTGAAAGCCAAGACGCAGAAAAGAAAGGAGATGATTTTCAAGTATTGCAAGGAAAGATTGCCATTGCCAGTGGTGGTTTGTTTGGGCAAGGACCCGGGCATAGCGAGGCAAAAGACTTTTTACCACATGGATATTCTGACTTTATTTATGCCAATATAATTGCCGAATATGGATTAGTGGGCGGTGCAGTTGTGATGTTTCTTTATTTATTATTCCTGTGGCGTAGCATCATCATTTTTAAACGATGTCCATTTGCTTTTGGAGCATTTCTTGCTGTTGGGTTGAGTATTACACTTGTATTTCAGGCAATGCTCAACATGGCTGTTTGTGTACATCTCGTACCGGTTACTGGATTGACACTTCCGATGATCAGTATGGGCGGATCCTCTGTTTGGTTTACTAGTATTTCAATAGGAATTGTTTTAAGTGTGAGTCGGTATGTAGATGAAGAAGTGAAGGATGGAAAAGTGAAACCGACAACAAAAGCACAGCGAAAAAAAGAATCTAAAATAGTTAATCAAAATCCGGAAGTAGTACCGGCATAAGAAAATGAAAGATTTGCGCATCATCATTGCAGGCGGCGGTACGGGAGGACATATCTTTCCGGCCATTGCTATTGCTAATGCATTAAAGCGCATAATACCAACCGTCAAAATTCTTTTTGTTGGAGCCAATGGAAAAATGGAAATGGAAAAGGTTCCACAAGAAGGATATGAAATTGTAGGGTTAGATATCGCAGGTTTCAATCGAAGCAATATTTGGAAAAACTTTTCTCTCCCGTTTAAACTTTTGAAAAGCTTGTGGAAAGCAAAGTCTTTAGTGCGCAGTTTTAACCCCCATGTAGTGGTGGGTGTTGGAGGATATGCCAGTTTCCCAATGTTGCGTGCAGCCCAAAAGGCAATGGTGCCAACATTGATTCAAGAACAAAATTCCTTTGCTGGTAAGAGTAATCAGATTTTGGCAAAACATGCAAAAGCAGTTTGTGTTGCTTATGAAAAGATGGATCAATTTTTCCCAAGCCAAAAAATTGTTCTGACCGGAAATCCTGTTCGGGCAGCTATTGCTCATTCAAAGGCAAGCAGAAGCGAGGGGCAGCATTGGTTAAATATGAATCCCGACAAGATGACCTTGTTGGTGGTGGGCGGAAGTTTAGGTGCGAAATCCATAAATGAAGCCATAGACAAGCATTTAGAAGAATTGACAAACGAGGGTATTCAAATTATTTGGCAAACCGGCAAACCGTATCATTCGATAGCCGAGCAACGAGTAACAAATAATGGTTCCGTAAAAGTTTTTGATTTCATTCGTGAAATGGATCTTGCTTATGCCGCTGCGGATGTAGTAGTGTCAAGAGCAGGAGCATTAGCCATTGCAGAACTTTGCATTGTAGCAAAACCGGTCGTGTTTGTTCCTTATCCTTATGCCGCTGAAGACCATCAAACCAGCAATGCAGCCGCTTTGGTTATGCACAATGCAGCCGAAATGGTACGTGATAGCGATGTCATGGCAGAACTTATTCCTAAGGTAAAATTATTGTTCAAAGACGAGCTGGCTCAATCTGTGATGAAGCGAAATCTTAAAGTCATGGCAATAACAGATGCCGATGATCGAATTGCAAATCAAATATTAAACATAGCAAAGGAGGAAATGTCATGAATGTGCGAGAACTGAAACGGGTATATTTTGTAGGCATTGGCGGTATTGGCATGAGTGCGCTGGCTCGGTTTTTTCATGAGCAAGGCACCGTTGTGAGTGGTTATGATAGAACCCAAACAGAGTTGACAAAGAAGCTTGAAAATGAAGGTATATCCATTCACTATACCGATAACCTAACTTTGATTGATAAAGAAGCAGAGCTTGTTGTATATACACCGGCAATTCCTAAAAGCCATTCCGAATTAACATGGTTTCGAGAAAACAATTATCCTGTTTTTAAACGTAGCGATGTACTTCAATGGATCACCGAAAGGCTATTCTCTATTACAGTTGCAGGGACTCATGGTAAGACTACCATTTCAACGATGATTGCATTTTTATTACGAGAAACAGATTATGGCTGTAATGCCTTCCTGGGTGGTGTTTCGGTAAATTATGATAGCAATTATTGGAGTAGTCAAAATCAAGTTGCCGTTATTGAAGCAGATGAATATGATCGTAGTTTCTTAAAGCTCTTCCCTGATATTGCTGTGCTAACCGCAATGGATCCGGATCATTTGGATATTTATGGAACCGTGCAAGAACTTGAAAAAGCTTTTGTTCAATACACAGCAAATATTAAGCACCAAGGAACATTGTTTGTAAAACATGGTTTACCCAAGGGTTTAGAATTAAAAGCTCCGCAATTGATCTCTTATAGTTTGATCAATGAAGCTGCTGACATCTTTGCGACAAACATTGTTATGCACAATGGTTCTTACACCTTTGATATTCATAGCCCGTTTGGAAATATTGAAGATCTATCGCTGAATATTGGTGGGATGCACAATGTGGAAAATGCACTGGTGGCTATTTCGGTAGCACAAAAATTAAATATTGATTCTCAAAAAATCAAAACTGCATTGGCACAATTTCATGGTGTGAAAAGACGATTTGAATATATTGTAAAGAATGATCGAATTGTTTATATAGATGATTATGCACACCATCCTGCCGAACTATCAGCCTTAATTTCAAGTGCTAAGAAGTTGTTCCCTAAAAGGCGTTGTGTCATTGCTTTTCAGCCACATTTATTCTCTCGCACCCGCGATTTTGCAAGTGAATTTGCTGCCAGCCTTGATATGGCTGATGAAGTTTTGCTTTTGGATATCTATCCGGCACGTGAACTGCCTATTGAAGGAGTAACGACAAACATCATTGCTGAAAAGATGATTAATTCAGCTCATACTCTTTTATCTAAAGAGGCTTTGCTGGAGTATGTAAGAGTTGCTCCGCTCGATTTGTTCATAACAGCCGGAGCAGGCGATATTGATAAATTGATAAACCCAATAAAAGAGATATTGGAAACGCGATAATGGAGAAACGCAAAAAAATATCGGCTCGAAAAGTACTTCGTGTATCACTAACACTCTTGGGTGTTGTGTGCTGCCTGATTGCTATCATTAGTGCCTCTCAAAGTCAGCGCCATAAGCAACTACATGGGGTTTTGCTTCATGTTACAAACAATCAATACCGTTTCCTTGATAGACAAGGGTTGATTGCAGAATCAATCACTAACAAAGGCATCGTAGATAGGAAAACAAAATTGTCAGAAATCAAACTGAAAGAAGTTGAATCTTCAGCAAGTAAAAACCCTTGGGTAAGCAAAGCTCAAGCCTACGTGGATAGTCGTCAAGACCTACACCTTATCGTTACACAGTGTGTTCCTACTGCCCGAATTTTCTTTAGTAATGGACAAAGTGCATATTTAGATTCAGAGCTACGCCTATTGCCCCTTTCCGACTTTTTTACTTACTATACGGTTGTCGTTACCAACGTTCCTTCTTATGCAAATGACACCTTCAATAAAGCCATGAGAGCAAAAATTGTCTCTTTGGTAAAGTTTATTGAAAAAGATTCTTTTTGGAATGCACAGATCTCCCAAATTGATGTGACTGAAAATGGAGAGTTTGAATTAATACCTGTTTTTGGAACACAAAAAATTTTATTCGGCGATACAACCAGGATGGAAAAAAAGTTTATCAACCTTTTTGCTTTCTATCGAAAGGTATTGAATAGAATTGGCTGGAATCGTTATACTCAGTTAGACCTTCGGTTTAAAGATCAAATTGTAGCCTCTCCATCTATTCCTTGGCATCCGCCGTCTAAGAATGCCATAAGCAATATGGATTGGGTTCAAAATATTATAGGTGATGCTTTGCCAGACTCCATCAAAAGTCTGAAACCGGTCACTAAGCCATTAGCTCAAGTACCTCCAAAAGCAGAGCCAAAACTATCCGTGTCAACTAAGCCAATTGTGCAAAAGAAGCCGGAAAAACCATCAACCACAACACCACATAAATACATTTATCAAAGTAGTCATTAAGCCAATTAAAAAATCAACTTAAAATGAAAAATGAGCAACCAATTATCGTCGGACTTGACATCGGAACCACTAAAGTGGTAGCTATTGCCGGAAGGAAAAACGAGTACGGAAAGCTCGAAATATTAGGCATGGGCAAAGTGGACTCTGCCGGCATTAGTCATGGTGTAGTCATGAATATTGATCAGTGCGTACGTTCTGTTGAACTCGCTATCGAAAAGTGTATCCAGTCAAACCCCAATCTGGAAATTAAAGAAGTATATGTAGGAATTGCAGGCCAGCACATCAAAAGCCGACAAACAAAAGGGGAGCGTGTTCGCGTAAATCCTGATGAAATCATTACACGCGATGATATCAATATGTTGGTTAGAGATCAGTATAAAACATACATCCCCGCCGGCGACCAAATTATAGATGTTATCGAGCAGGATTTTTCGGTAGATAATTCTCCTTCCGTTTTAGATCCAGTAGGCATGACAGGCTCAAAAATGTCGGGTGCATTTCATGTCATTACTGGAGATGGAAATGCCATTCGCAATATCAAACGATGTGTTGATTCGGCAAATTTGATAACTCGTGATTTGATTCTGCAACCGTTAGCTTCGGCTGCCGCAGTAATTACCGATGAAGACTTAGAAGCCGGTGTTGCCATTGTTGACATTGGCGGCGGCACTACCGATATGGCGGTGTTTTATGATGGTATGCTCAAACATACAGCAGTAATACCTTATGCCGGTGTGAATATTACCAACGACATAAGATTGGGACTTGGTGTGTTGCGTGCACAAGCGGAGCAAATGAAAATTCAATTTGGAATGGCTTTAGCAGATGAGGCCAATGCTAATGCTTATATAACTATTCCAGGGCTACGAGGTCTTGAAGCAAAAGAAATTTCTGTAAAAAATCTGGCTAACATTATTCAAGCTCGTACGCAAGAAATACTGGATCACGTGATGTCGCAATTACGCCAAATCAATTTGGATAGAAAGCTTCATGGAGGTATCATCCTTACCGGTGGCGGTGCACAACTAAAACATTTGGTGCAACTCACAGAATATATGACCGGACTTAGTTGCAGAATCGGATATCCGAACGAACATCTTGCAGGTGGACATATCAATGTGCTGATGAATCCAATGTATGCTACCTGTATTGGGCTTATTCTGGAAGGTTGTGATGATTTTGAATCAGGAAATTTACGCTTTACCGGAGATACACTAAACTTAGTACGCATCTCCTCAGATGAATCAAACCAAGCGGATGAGTCGGATGAGGCAACAAACAGAACCGAGTTGACCGAAGAAGAACAGTTTCAGGAAGGGCAAAAAAGGCGCAGAGATGGTATTCGCTCTTTGATAGGTAGATTCAAAGGAAAACTGATGCGCATTTTTGAAGAAGAAGAAGACAATGAAATAGAATAATCAATACCATAATCTTAACCATTTAATCATTTATTCACAACACAATTGCTAACCCATAAAAACAAGCGTATGATACACTTCGAAATTCCCAAAAATCAATCTTCTATCATTAAAGTGATAGGCGTAGGTGGCGGCGGCGGAAATGCTGTCAATTACATGCACAGCCTCGGAATAGAGGGTGTTGATTTTGTAGTCTGCAACACAGACTCACAGGCATTAGCACTTTCTCCAATTCCGAATAAGGTTCAACTCGGTCCACACCTTACACAAGGACTCGGTGCCGGAGCAAACCCTGAAATTGGCAAGCAAGCCAGTGAAGAAAGCCTTGAGGATATCAACAAAATCCTAAAGGTTAACACCAAAATGGCTTTTATCACTGCTGGAATGGGCGGTGGTACAGGCACAGGCGGCGCACCGGTAGTAGCCAAAATTTGTCGTGAATTAGGTATTCTGACTGTGGGTATTGTTACTCTCCCTTTTACGTATGAGGGTAGAAAACGGATGAAACAAGCGCAAGAAGGCATTGATAGAATGCGTGAACATGTAGATACAATACTGATTATCTCAAATGATAAACTTCGTCAACAATTTGGTAATCTTCCTTTCACGCAAGCTTTTGCAAAGGCAGATGATGTGTTGTCAACAGCAGCCAAATGTATTACGGACATCATAAACACTACCCGACAAATTAACTTAGACTTTGCCGATGTGTGTACCGTAATGAAAAACGGTGGCGTTGCCATGCTCGGATCGGCTTCCGTTTCAGGAGAAAATCGCGCCTTACATGCCGTTGAACAAGCGCTCAATTCACCACTCTTAAACGATAGTGATATCAATGGTGCTAAATGGTTGCTTCTAAACATTACTTCTGCTCCCGGCGAATTCGAACACAATATGGATGAAATAGACGCTATCCAGGCCTATGTTCAGCAGCAAGCAGGCGAAGGATGTGATGTGATTTTAGGGATGGGGCATGATGCTAATTTGGGAGATCAAATTGCAGTTACAGTTATTGCTACCGGCTTCAATCACAAGGAAATTTCCGGTGAAATTCCGGTGCGTAGAAATGAGCCGGCTAAAACATACGTAACCCTTCAACCTTTGGATCAACAAGCCATAACGGAAACAAGGCTTCCAATTGATACACCTGCCTCATTTGCCCAGCATACAGATAATACTACTAATTTATTTGATCCTAAACCAGCATTCCCTACATCAGTAAGCGAAGCAGCAGATGTTGAAAAGCCAACATTCGAAAAGGCAAACGAAACGCCACTAATGGTTGACACGCCAAACCCTACTTCACCCCTTACGCAATTCACACTACATGAAAAAGAACCTGACAATAATGCAAATAATTTCTTTCAGGCTAAACCAAACTTTTTAGATCAAGAGAATGATTTGCCTAAAATTGGTACCCATTTTCTTACACCTGAAGAGGTTGCTGAAAGAACCCAATTAGATGAACAAAAGCGTATGCTGGAGGAAAGGGCAGAACGGTTAAGAAAGCTAAGTTTTAATATCAAAGACACCGAAAGTCATAATGATATTGAAAATGTTCCTGCTTATCTACGTAGAAACATAGAAATAGGAAATGGAATGACCTCTGCGGAAACATTTTACAGTGGTTACAGTATTGGCGTAAACGATCAGCAAAACAGCGGGCAGGCTTCCATTCAAACAATCAATACATTTTTAGACGGTAAAAAGCCGGATTGATAAAATCAATTTTACCCAAAGGTTACTGATTTGTTTTTTTAGGCTGCCCATTGGGCAGCCTAAAAAATTTTTAATTATAAAGTATGGACTTGATTTTTTTGCAATAAATATTTGGAATTTCCCTAAAGATTTTCTTAATTTTAGCATTGAAAGTCTGACAAAACAGGCTTTGCCATTTTTTTATGAATCCTACAATTAAACACATGATGATGTGGGGGGGGGGTAATGCTCTCCTTTAGTCACATTCCAAGCGCAAAAGGGCAGGTTTTGCCGCCTGTAAATCCACAAGCATGGGTAAGTAATGTAACAACATTATCTGCTTCAAAAGACGACATTGCAATCAATAGTGACATGTTGGCGATAGCGGGGCAAAATATGCCATTACGAGCTATTGTTTGGGATGAAGGTTCTTGTGTTGCTACTTCACCCATAGGGAATGTTCATTTGTATTTAGAAGACCCATCTGGAAATAAATTCACTACATCCTTTGTAGGTGCTCATCCGGATGTAGTTTTAGGTGACGATCCTCAAAACCCCGGTAAGGGAAATTATCGTTTAGCAGTAACTTATGTGAATAGTCTCTTTAACTATCAGATTGATTTTTATACAATAACTGCATTAGGCACACCCGGCTTTCATGCTACTTATACTGGCTTTAAAAATCCTACCGCTTCTTTTTCGTCAATTCCTCCGCAATTTCCTTTATATGATAGTCGAGCGATGCCCCATATAGATATGTTTGCAAATATGCCAGGTACTGCGCCCGGTGGGCTTTGTGCACTTAACAAATATATAGTAACGTATGAAGAAAATGATACCGTGTATTATCAAATTGGTGATATTCTTGGCACAACTATTTCAGCAGCCCAAAGTGTGGGTGCGGGCATACAACCGGATGTTTCTACGCAAATTGATGTGTCAACCGGAATGTCATACGCTTATATTACCTATTTATTTGAGTATATGAATGGAATAAACCTTCAGGATGATTTGTATATTTCTACTATTGATGTAGGCACCGGAGCAGTTAGCACTACATTATTATCTCCTAAAACATTGTCTTTTAATCCGAGAATTGAAAGTATGAGCCTATGGGGAGGGAGCGATCAAGATGAAATGGTTAAATGGCAGATTGTAGTATCACAACTTTACAATTTTAAATATTGGCAGACTTTCGGATACAACGATAATAATTTAAGTGGATTTTGGTTGTCCAATTCTTTTAATGGAACTAATTGTAAAGCTAATGCTGTTGCCGCAGGCATTGGTTCATTGATGCCTGCAACAAATATTGGCAATACAATTTATGCTACCGGTTTTTTTGTTAATCAGCAGCAGGCAGTTTATGCAAAAAGGGTAGATGCTGCTACCGGTACGCCCTTATCTCCTGTTTACCAAATCAATAACTCCATTGTTGCAACTTGGCCTGTATATTCAGAAGGAGATGCTGCAAAATCATTGTCTTTAAGTACATGTAGTAATTCAGGAGCCTATATTCTTGCTGTTTGGTATGATGGAATGAATCAAATTTTTCAGAAATTGACACCCATAGGAAATATTCAATTTCGCCCAATGGGCTTACCCATTACTTCAACAAATGATCTAAAGCTCTATCCAAACCCAGCAACTAATTCAGTTCAAATAAACCAAAGAGGGAAGTACACAATTTATAGTGTAGAGGGAAGAATTATTAATAGCGGATATACGGATTCAAATCAAGCAATTGATGTATCAATACTTAGTTCTGGAATGTACTTTTTATCCTTTAAGTCGGATAATCTTTCGAAAATATTTTCATTTGTTAAACAAAATTAAACCTAAGAATTATGAATCGTAATATTATTTTTATCGCTATTCTAGTATTTTTTATGTTGCCATCATTGGCACAAAATTCTCACCCACAAGTGTGGAGTCTTTCTCAAAATGGAGATACGATTATAAAATATAAGACAAAAAATGGCGGTATCCCTTTAGTAGCTTCTGCAAATGTGATTGAAATGATATATAAAAGGAGTAATTTTTCACCTATGCCTACTCATGGTACGATTACACATTTTTATATTCACATAGACTCGGTTACCGGGACAGGGTTAACAATTATGGGATATCGAATTAAAATTGGATATTCAATGTTAGATACCATACCGCAATATATAGCAAACGATACGGCGATGTTTCCGGGTACAACTACAGTGTTTTATGATTCTGCTTTTATAGCACCCAATAATTTAAAAAAGGGAGATTGGATGAAGGTTGCACTTCAAAACCCGTTTACTTATAGTTTTGATCCGGGTGAAGGGGGGAAGATACCCAATTTGGTCATTCATGTATCGCAAGATTCAAATGTTCTACTCCCCTATCCACCATATTTTAAACCCGGTCCTTATGTTTCTACTTGGAGCCCTTTTGTCAAGAATGGTAACCTTGTATTTAATGCAATGTTTGGAGGAGCTTATTATAAGCCTTGTACAGGATTAGGACAAATTTCTGCTCTATTATATATAGGTTTTGATGTGCAACCGTTAGCAGGGCTAACAGATCCGACTGCTGCTGTACAATTAAAAATTCAGCCTAATCCCGCAAAAGAAATAGTTACCCTGCAAATTGAGGCAAAGATTCCAATTGAGCAAGGTGAAATAAGTATTTCCAATGTTACGGGTATGGAGATAAGGCGCATACCGATCAACCGTATAACCCGTACTGTTTCAAAAGATATAGATATTTCGTCTTTAGCAAATGGGCTATATTTTGTAACTCTTTATACCAATGGAGAAAAGCAAGTGCAAAAGCTTGTTGTGCAACGATGAAAAAATGATTTTGGCGAAAAGCTAAATGTCCTTTAGGGATTAGGCTAATTTTATTCTTTAGGCGGACTAAAAGTCCGCCTAAAAATCTTTTAAAGCTCATAAGGTTGGGTTTTCTATTATAATAAAAAGATGGCTACTCGTTTTATCGAATCAAGGAAATGTCGCCTTTCCATGTGAGGGTCGAGCCATCTTCGCAAGTTCCATCAATTACATATACAAATACATCAGGAGATAAAACCACTCCCTTGTATGTTCCATCCCATCCTGCTGATTTGTCATTCAATAATATATCTGTTCGTTCAAAGATTTTTTCACCCCAACGATTATACACACGAAATGACCGGATGTTTCTAAGCCCTTCACCTCTGGGATAAAAAATATCGTTCTCTCCATCTCCATTTGGCGTAAAGGAATTAGGTATGAAAAGTTGACTTTTGTCGCATAAGACATGAACGGTTACGGTATCAGATGCCTTACAGCCATACATGCTTACAGCTACCACTCTATATTGTGTGGTAGTTCGCGGACTGGCAGAGGGGTTTGAGCAAACTTCACAACTCAATGTAGAGGCGGGTGACCAAATTAAAGATTCAAAATTTGAGCCCTTGGCACTCAGTATGGTTGATTGTCCCGAAATTATGGTTATGTCCTGCCCTGCATCTACTATTGGCTTGGGAAATACTACAACTTTTACCGTGTGTGTATCTGGCAAGCAACTTCCTTCCCATGCTATCATGGTAAATGTTGTGGTAACTGAAGGTGTAGCTATTGGGTTATAAATTCTTGAATTGTTGAGGGATTCTGTGGGAGTCCATTCATAGCGCTGTGCCCCTTTTCCCATTAATTGAAACATGCTGTCAATACATATATTGCCACCATTCCCGATTTCACTGGTTGTTTTAAACTTAATACTTACTAAGACAGAATCTCTATTGGCACATCCATATACATCAGTACCAACTACCACATACTTTGTATTGACAGAAGGTTTTGCAGTTGGGCTGGAGCATAGACTACAACTTAATGTGCTTGCAGGCGACCATACAAATGTTTGCCCGCCAGAGGCAGATAACTGTGCAGCATCGCCTTGACAAATTGAGGTGTCGGCAGAGGTTACAATGGACGGTAAGGGTAGAATAGTAATTTTCATGTTGGTAGAATCTACACAACCATTTGCATTGGTTGTTGTCAGCTTGATGGTGTAAGTACCGAAACTGGTATAACGGGTAGTGGTTGGATTTTGTATGCTTACAGGTGCCCCATTTCCAAAATTCCAATACCATTTTGTAACTGCTGAAAAACAACTGAATGAAGTGTCTGTAAGGATAATAGGCGTATTGATGCAAGTGGGTGAGGTTGTAAATCCCGCATGAACAGCATCTGCTTTTATCGTATCTACTCCATCACTTGAAGCCTTGCAACCGGTATTGTCAGCCATAATCAGTTTAGGAACAAAGGCACCGGGAATTGTGTAAGTATGAATAGTGGAATCTATACCATTTGCAGGTAGGGTAACACCATCGCTAAAATCCCAAACTACTGAAGGAACATTGAAAAGTTGGGCCTTGAATTTTACAGTTAGTGGAATACAGCCACTTAGTGGAGCATATTGAAGAGCACCGGAATACCCTAATAGTCGCACTTTTTGATACGCAGTATCTTTGCAGTTTTGAGCATTTGCCGCAATCAGTTTGATTGTATAAACCCCCGGAGTGAAATAGGAAGAAGTAGGATTAGGTAAATTTGAAAAGCTTCCATTTCCTAAATCCCAAGCATAAGTCAAAGCCCCAATAGAAGTGTTTGAGATTACTACATTGAGTGGCGGACAAATAGCTAAAGAATCGCTCACCTGAAAACCAGCAACGGGCTTAGAAATTTTGATGTATCCAATTTTAGTTATGCTATCCGCACAACCTGTCGTGTCTGTTGCAACAAGTTTTACCGTATAGTTTCCTGTTTGTGTATAGCGTTTTAAGGGGTTTCGAGCCGTATCTGTTGTGCCATCGCCAAAATTCCATTTGAAAGTAAGTTTGCTGTTCCCAAACGCTTGGCTATTAAATTGAAACCATTGATTGATGCAACCATTGCTGTCATTGGCTGCAAAACTGATATGTACCTCTCTTATATCAATGTATTTAGCCTTCGCTAAAGTGTCGCTACAACCAATATTATCTGTTACGATCAAATTTGTGTTGTAAAGACCGCCCAGCGGATAGCTTCGCCAAATAGTATCGAAGGGTGTTGTTTGTATGCCATTCCCAAAACTCCAATTTCTGAGAACTTGATAGGCTCCCGGCGTATTGCTACTGGTATCCCTAAACAAGACCATGGCCGGTTTACAGGCCGGTATTGGTGATGCTACATAACCGGCTTTAGGTTTAGCCACAAGAATATAGGGATTTCGTATAGCATAGTGCGGGCAACCATGATCATCTTTCGTTGATACACTGACAGCAAAAATGCCTTTTTTATTAAAGCGATGCCCCCATTTTCCAAGTGAAGGGTTATTGGGATCAATGGCTGGGTTGGTATAGGGCCATAGTAATGAGTCACTAACCCACCAATTATATCCATCCACCGGATATTGAGTAAATACAGGAGTAAATACAATTGAGTCAGATAAACAAATGGCAGTATCCGGTGTAGAAAAACTAAGTGTCGGAGAAAATAAATCAATAGGATAAACGGCAGTATCAATACAACCATAAACATTGTTATAAACAATCAAGCGCACATTGTAGAAGCCATAAGCTGAATAAGTATGCGATGGTTGGGCGGAAGTATCGGTTGCACCATCTCCAAACAGCCATAATCGTGAAGATACTTGAATGCTGGAGTCTATAAAATTAACGGCTAAAGGCGAATCACATCGGTAATTGACCACCGGTACAGAAGCTGAAGGATATACGGTAATAATACTATCTTTTATCATAGTATCTGTACAACCAAAATTGCCCGCAACTAAGGTAACACCCATTTTGCCACTATTTTTAAATTTATAGCTTGGATTAGGTTTGGCTATTCCACCTGTGCCATCACTAAAATACCAATTGTATCCCGTAGCACCCGTAGATAAATTGGTCAAGTGAATACTATCACTAATGCAAATGATCGAGGGTGTCCAGGTAAAATTTGCCGTTGGTTTGAAGCCCGCTTGAACGTGCAAGGTATCATATACGGTACAACCGTTGGATGTGGTAACGGTTAGTTGAACAAGGAAAATTCCTTGTGTTGTATAAACGTGTGTGGGGGTGTCTAAAGTTGAGGTTGTACCATCTCCAAAATCCCATAAATAAGAAACTGTCGAAAAAGGATAAAAGTTTAATGGAAGGTATAAAAATCCAAAGGTTGGTGTAACATGTGTAAAAAGTTTGTTTTTAAACTTAACAGAGAGTGGAATACACCCGTAGTTTCGGGGTGATACGGTAAAAGTAAAAATGATGTCTCTAACCGTTATTTTTTGTGAGACCGTATCCTTACAACCAAAAGTGTTCATTGCAACCAGTTTAGTTCGAAAGGTATCGTTAGTTGAATAGGTATGTGTAGCATTTGTACTGGTGGAAGTTCCGCCGTCTCCAAAACTCCATAAATAAGTTGAGCCGCCTGTTGTTGTGTTGGTGAATAATACGGTGGAGGGTGCAGGACAAGGATTGGGCGGGTTAAAACTAAAGCTGGCAGTAGGTTTTGGGTTTACAGTTATGGTTTTAAGCATAGAATCCTTACACGACGATCGGTAAACAATCAATTTTACATTGTAAGAGCCACTCGCAACATAAATATGTGACGGGTTGTAAGCCGTGTCTGATGTGCCGTCCCCAAAATACCACAATACAGAATCAGCAATGTTAGATGTGTTGGTAAATTGCATAGGTGCGCCCGGACAGGCAGAAGAAAAAGTAAAGTTGGGCAATAAAGCTCCTACAGAAAGATAATTCGTGCCGATAGCTGTATCACTACATCCATTTGCATCCGTAACAATTAACTTGATGGTGTATGTGTTGGCTGTATTATAGGTATGTGTGGGATTGGCTCCACTACCGGTTCCTCCATCACCAAAATCCCATTGATAAGTTAAGGGAGCCGTTCCGGTAGAAGTAGAAGTGAAAGTAACGACAGCCGGAACATTACATTGGCTGGGTGCGTTAAAGTTGGCAACAGGTGGTGTGTAGATATTGATATAGTTAGCTTTAGTTAATGTAGTAACGCAATTGGATGCATCGGTTACTTTCAATACAACATTGCACAAGTTTGGTGAGGAATAAATATGTGTTGGGTTCTTTTGGGTAGAAAAGGGAGAACCGTCTCCAAAAATCCATTGATAAGTTAATCCTCCCGAAGTGTTCGATGAACTTGTGTTTGTAAAAGCAACTGTCAGAGGGGGACAACCTGCTGTTGGAGAGCCTGAAAAAGCAACCGTCGGCCCGGGCAACACGGTGATTATGTTAGTAATGGTCTTGGTGTTGCTACCATTGGCATTACTAACGGTCAACGTTACAGAATAAGTACCGACAACGGTATAAGTAGTAGAAGGGTTTTGTAAATTGGTAGTTACACCATTGCCCAGATTCCAATTATAAGCAGTGGGATTGCCGGTTGATGTGCTCGTAAACTGAACAACAAGCGGCGCACAACCCGTTAAGGGGGTTGCCGTGAAATTTGCTACCAAGCTTTGGGCAAAGCTTGAATAGCTACCAAAAAGGAAAAGAATAATGAAGGGGATTTTCAAGAACTGCTTCATAAAAGTTAAATTAAGAAGAACTCATAGTTACTACCAGAAAAATTGCGGGCAGATTGTTCGACTTTTTTCCCATTTAGGATCTTGAAACAAGCCCGATTTTGCCAATGTCAGCTCATATCCGCCGCGCATATTGCTGGCAGCTTTCAAGCCCGACATGTTTACGTCATAACTAAAACCAAAAGAATACTTCATGTAGTCCAACTTCACTACCGGAATAATGGCATCGTTAAGTCGGTAAAACACACCTGCATACAATACAAACATCGGATCGCTTTGACGTTCACTGGGCTTTTTCCAGTTTAATAATCCGCCGGCAATAGCTTCGGAATAGGAACCTTGCAGGGTATAATTTCCTTGAAACATAACACCCCAGTTTTCATTCATTCGATAAGTGATTCCTGCATTTGCATTCCACCGCATTTCTAACCGAATCAAATTGTTGTTATAAAAACTGGTTTGAGGGCGGGAAAAATGATATCCTGAAACTCCTATAAAATAGGATGTCTGGCTATATTCACCAGCGCCACCACTGTATGCAACGCCGGCACCCACATCCCAATACCGAATTTTAGATTGTGAAAAGTTTTCGTTAGTTGGATTGTTGGGGTCAAAACTGCCGTTCTGATATTGATTATCTACAGTCACTTTGGATGGATCAAAACTCCTTTGCAAATAGGCACCGGTAAAGCCAACAGACAATAATGATGTTTGTTCACCACCTAAGCTCTTATTGAAACTAATGGATGGATAAATTGCCAATGATTTCATGTCAATACTTCCGGCTTTATCGTAATAACCTAAGATGCCGGCGCTAAAAAAGTCTTTACTTTCTCCGTTGACCGGTATTTTGGTTTCAAACGAAAATTGGCCTGTAACAAAAGGACGACTGATGCTACTCCATTGATTTCTATATTGCAAGCTTACCTTATAGTCATCACTGAAAATGCCAACTAGTGCAGGATTTCGTAAAATAGCAGTTTCGTAAAATTGAGAAAAGTGAATGTCCTGCCCTTGGGCAACAACAGTAGATATTGCCAAAGAAAAAAAAGTGAGGGCAATCGTTTTTGTAATTTTCATCGTTTTTATTTTTTTTATCGTTTGTGCATTTGCAAAAGTTTAGGGTTGCTTCATCTCTCTTTTATTTTGCACAAACTGTTTTCATTCGTTTTACTATCGAATCAGCGTTACATCGCCTTTCCATGAAACTGTTTCACCACTGTCGCAAATCCCTTCCACAGCATAGATGAAAATGTCTGACTCTAATTGTACACCTTTAAAAGTGCCATCCCAGCCTTCACTTTTATCATTCAACATAAAGCCGTGTCGTTCAAAAACCAATTCTCCCCATCTGTTATATATTCTAAATGAAGTGATGGATTTCATGCCAACACCTCGTGGATAAAACACATCATTTTGTCCATCTCCATTAGGGGTAAACGTATTTGGAATAAATACTTGATCGTTATGACAACGGATATACAAAGTCACACTGTCTGTGGATTTACAACCTTTATCGCTGATAGCTGTTACATAATAAGTTGTTGTCTGTCGAGGGTTGGCGTAGGGGGCTGTGCATTGTTCACAACTCAATGTTGCGCCCGGCGACCAAATAAAGGATGCAATATCTGTACCTTTTGCAATCAACACAACACTGATTCCGGCAAAAACAGTATCGTCTTTGCCTGCATCTACAACAGGTTTGGGATATACAACTACTTCTACTTGATGTGTGTCCGGCAAACAACTGGCTTCCCATGCTTGAAGGATATAGGTGGTTGTGGTTTTTGGTGAAGCTAACGGATTGGAAATGGTGCTGTCATTGAGCGTTGCAGCGGGAGACCATGAATATTTATCTGCACCCCAAGCACTCAACTGAAACACGCTATCCGCACAAATTCCACCACCCGGCCCAGCATAGCTTGTAGTTACATATTTCACGGATATAACAACACTATCTGAATTTTTACAACCATTTGCATCCGTACCCGTTACTAAATAATTTGTTGTTGTTACCGGTGCTGCTAAAGTGTTTTGACACGTTGCGCAGGCAAGCCCATTGGTTGGACTCCAAACATAAGAATTAGCACCCCATGCGGAAAGGGGTGTTTGGTCACCTTTGCATATTGTTGTATCAAAAGCGGCTCCCACTATTGGAAGATCATTAACCTTGATGGTGCGTGTTACGGTGTCTTTACATCCACCACCATTCGTAGCAATTAATGTTACCTTGAAACTGCCACTTGTAGGAAATGTAAACGTTGTCGGATTGTTGCTGCTTGTTTGTTGCCCGTTATTAAAATCCCAGAACCAAGTAGTGATTGGCTTGAAAAAACTAAATGAAGTGTCTGTAAAAGTTATAGGCGTATTTACACAAGGTGCTGTATTGACAAAGCCAGCTAACACATCATCCACTTGAATAATAGAAGTACCTAAGTTTGCATTAACACAACCTTTATTATCACTCAGGATAATTTTAGGCAAAAAGCCTCCGGGCGAGATATACAAGTGAGTTGCCGTATCGCTCCCATTTAGGTTTTGTGTTACACCATCATTAAAATCCCAAATCATGGTTGGCACACCCGAAATATTTGACTTAAAACCTACTAACAATGGTGCACAACCATAAATCGGTTGATATGTAAAGCCACCTGTATAACCCAATACTTTGATAGTTCGGGTAGCCGTGTCACTACATCCTTTTGCATCTGTAACGATAAGGTTCACCGGATATATGCCCGGTGTAGAATATATTGTTGAAGGATTAGGTATAGTTGCTCCAGAGCCATTTCCAAAAGTCCATAAGGAGTTGAGGTAGTTCTGCGATGTGTTGGTAAATACAACTGTAAGCGGCGGACAAACTGCTTGTGTGTCGCTTACGGTAAAGGCTGCGGTAGGTTTTTGAATTTTTACATAAGCTATTTTTGTCAAGCTGTCCATACAACCTGATGCGTCAACTACTACTAACTTAACTGTGAAATTTCCTGTTTGTGTATATGCTTTGGAAACCGTGTTTCCCGTTGCGCTGGTGCCATCTCCAAAATACCAATTATTGGTTAAAGTAACACCTGTTGAATTACTTGTGAAATTAAGCGTTTGCCCAATACAGGCTATGCTGTCGCTGGCTGTAAAAGAGGCTATTGGCTTGCGTGCTTGAATGTAATTTGTTTTTACCAAAGTGTCTTTACAGCCAATATTGTCGGTAACAATGAGTTGAACTTGATAAGTGGCCGGAATCGGGTACGCATGAGAGACAGTATCATGAATTACTGTTCCAATTGTATTGCCAAAGTCCCAATTTCGAGTTACAGAATAGACTCCGGGAATATTCGTACTGGTATCTTTAAATAATACGACCAAAGGTGCGCAGCCAATTGTTGGTGTGGCCGTAAATAAGGCTGTGGGCTTTGCTACTAAAACATAATTTGTTCGAGTTGCAGTGTCGCGACAGCCGTGAATATCAGCCGTACTCACACTGATAGTATATATGCCTTTTTGGTTGAATCGAAAGCCCCATGCCCCATTTGAAGGGTTGGGATTCAGCATCGGATTAAATGGCCAATTAGGTGTAGCACCATTTATCTGCCAAGAAAAATTAGTAGGCGTGTGCGTGTAGGTCGGCGTAAATACAATGGAATCTCCTCTGCAAATGGATGTTATTGGTGTTGAGAAATTGATTTGCGGATTGACTAATTCAATGGTTTTCGTTAATGTATCTAAGCAGCCGAAAGTGCTATTGCTGGTTACCAACGACACGGTATAAATGCCTAATGCAGAATAGGTATGAACCGGATTTTTTGCTGTGCTGGTTGTGCCATCGCCAAAATACCAGGTGTGACCTGTGGGGTTTATACTTAGCGTATCATAAAATTTTACCCGAAGCGGTGTGTCGCAATTATAGGCAACATTCCATTTCGCCGTAGGTGCTAAAATGTATGCAGCACTATCTTTTGACATGGTATCATTACAACCAAAGTTGCTCGCTACCAATGACACCTTGTAATAACCTGAGTTTTGATATGAATAAAGCGCATTTTTGGTAGATAAATTGGTGCCATCACCCATGCTCCAAGTGTAGTTTGTTGTAAGAATAGTGTTTGTTGAGGTGTTTGTAAACAATACGGGATTTTTTACACAAGCCGTATCTGGAAATCCTATGAAAGATGCAGTGGGCTTTGTTCCTACATTTATTTGCCTGGTAGCATTTGCTGTACATCCATTGGTGGTAGTAACGGTAACAGTACAGTTTAATGTTGTGTTGGTAGCAGTATAATTATGGGTAGGTGTTATAGACGTTGATGTGCCACCATCACCAAATGTCCAATTACAACTGTTTATAGCATAAGGATAAGGGTAAGGCAAATTGGTAAAAGGATCAACGCCATAAACATAAGTACCGAACGGAACACTTAATGGTGCGCAACCGGCAACCGAAAACGGGGAAATGTTTGCAAAGAGCGAATGTATTTTAACTGTGTCTTTTTTAGTTGTTTGACACCCCAAGGCATTGGTTCCGGTAAGCGTTACTTCAAAAAAATTATTTTGAGTATAATTATGTGAAGGGTTGGTAGAATTGGAAGTGCCGCCATCTCCAAAAGTCCAAGTATAGGTAGTAGCCCCAATTGAGGTGTTGTTGAATGTTATGTTTATAGGTGCAGGACAAGGTTGTAACGGGCTATATGTAAAATTGACATTGGGTCCAGCGTTGACCGTTATTTGTTTGGTGATAGAATCTGCACAGGGACTATTATACGCTACTAATTTTACGGTAAAAGTACCCGGTAGTGAATAAGTATGTGAGGGGTTTGCTGAATTGCTATTAGTGCCATCGCCAAAGTCCCAAAAATAAGTTGTAGCTCCTATCGAAGTATTGGAAAACTGAATTGGTGAATTGACACATCCTGCATTAGGTGTATTTGAAAAATTGGCCGTAAGCGTTCCGGTAGAAATATAATTGGGCTTTACAATGGTGTCTTTACACCCATTTATATCAGTTACAATAACGGTTACCGTATAATTGCCTGAAGTAGTGTAAAGATGTGCCGGATTGGCGCCGGTTCCGGTGCCGCCATCACCAAAATCCCATGAATAAGTAAAGGGACTATTCCCATTTGCTAAAGTTGAAAAATTAACTAAATCTGGTGTGCCACAATATGAAGTAGGTGTTCCGGTAAAGCTAAGTGTAGGAGGGGTAAACACTTTAATAAAGCCGGACTTCTGTAATGTTGAAACACAACCAACACTGTTTGTAGCCACTAAAGTTACATTGTAGATCCCGGGTGTATTGTAGGTGTGTGAGGGGGCTGCCAGCGTAGAAACACTCCCATCGCCAAAACTCCAGTTATAAGTTCCTGCTCCCGGTGCTCCTAAAGTAGTGTTGTTGATGAATTGGGTTACCAAGGGTGGGCAGTCCATTGTGTCTGTAGCTGAAAAACTGATAATAGGATTAGGAACAACGGTTATGTAATTAGTTATTGTCTTTGTATTACTGTTGGTTCCATCGGAAACGGTAAGTGTAACCGTGTAAGTTCCCGGAGTAATATAAGTTGTAGAAGGGTTTTGTTGAACAGAAGTAACGCCATTTCCCAAATTCCATTGATAGGAAGTGGGATTACCTGTAGATGTGTTGGTGAATTGAACTACAAGCGGAGAGCATCCGGTGAGCGGAGTAGCACTAAAATTGGCAGTTGGACCTTGCGCAAAACCAATAGTTGCAAGAAAACAAAGAACAAGGCATAAGGAAGAACGTAAAGCTCGATTCATCGGCTAATGATTGTAATGCGTAATAGAATTGTTAAAGTTACAAGTCTATTAATTAAGACGGAAGAAAACTTCTAATAGGATAGTGCTATTACTTTTTTCTTCGTTGGCTCATGAAGCGAAAATGAAAAAACTATCTTTGCGTCATGCAGGAATTACAAGCACAACTTCGTGTTTTTGAAGCAGAGATTCACTCCTTTGATCCTAAAAATGCAGCAGATGTAGAAGCCTTTCGAATTCGTTTCTTAGGAACGAAGGGTATTGTGAAACAGGTTTTGGGTGAAATGAAAAATGTTCCCGTTCCACAAAAAAAGGAAGCAGGTCAATTGCTCAACGCATTTAAACAATTGGCTGAAGAAAAGTACGCGTCCTGTCAACATCTTGTTTCAGAGGTTAAAATGCAAGATAACCATCAGGATATTTCTTTGCCCGGATCCGATTTGCCCTTGGGCACCCGACATCCACTTAGGATGATCGAAAAATCCATAGTCGGCATCTTTGAAAAGATAGGTTTTAGCGTAGCTACGGGTCCTGAAATTGAGGATGATTGGCACAACTTCACTTCGTTGAATATGCCCGCTGACCATCCTGCCCGTGACATGCAGGATACTTTCTACGTTTCACAAAACCCTGATTGGGTGCTTCGCACACATACTTCTTCTGTGCAAGCAAGAATAATGGAATCTTCAAAACCACCTATTCGCGTAATTTGCCCCGGTCGAGTATATAGAAATGAAACCATTTCTGCACGAGCACATTGTTTCTTCCATCAATGCGAAGGTTTGTATATTGATAAGCAGGTTTCTTTTGCAGACCTCAAACAAACGCTCTATTATTTCGTAACCGAAATGTTTGGAAAAGACACCAAAGTTCGTTTCCGACCTTCTTATTTTCCTTTTACTGAACCAAGCGCGGAAATGGATATTTCTTGCACTGTTTGTGGTGGCAGCGGGTGTAATCTTTGTAAGCATACCGGATGGGTTGAAATATTAGGTTGTGGCATGGTGCATCCCAATATGCTTCGTAATTTCAATATTGACCCTGAAGTATATACCGGTTTTGCATTTGGAATGGGTGTTGAACGAATTACACAAATCAAATATCAGGTAAACGACCTCCGGCTTTATTCTCAAAATGATGTTCGGTTTCTACGACAATTTCAAAACTTATAAATGCCTGTCAAAGTTTGCAAACTATTGGATGATAAAAAAAATGCCCAACTCATGGATAGGGTTATGATAAAGCATATTTCCATCTTTCCATGAATAGCCCTACTATTTTAGTTACCGGTGCCAGTGGATTATTGGGTCAACACTTGGTGCATCATTTATCTAAAGGTAATCGGCTTGTTCGAGCCTTATATCACCACCATCCACCGGATGCTCAGCTACAACAATTGCCAAACATTATTTGGCAACCATGCGATTTGCTGGATGTCTTTCAGGTCGAAGAGGTGATGGGTGGAATTGAATACGTTTATCACTGTGCCGCAGTAGTTTCCTTTAGCCGAGCCGATAGAAATTTTATGCTTCATTTCAATGTGGAAAGTACCGCTAATCTTGTAAATGAAGCTTTAGAACATGATGTAAGGAAATTTGTCTTTGTAAGTTCCATAGCAGCCTTAGGTAGAACCGAGCATCAGCAAGCGCACATAACGGAGTCAGTAGAATGGGAAGAAAGTAATCATAACTCTCACTATGGGCTTAGTAAATATCTTGCCGAGTTAGAAGTTTGGCGTGGTGCAGGAGAAGGCTTAAATATAACCATCGTCAATCCGGGTATCATCTTAGGCGAACCGCTTAGTACAACAGGTGATGGTTGGAATAAAGGATCTTCTAAATTAATGACTGTTGTCAATAAACAATTTCCCTTTTACACCCAGGGTATCAATGCTTGGGTGGACGTAAAAGATGTTGTACAGGCTATGACTGAATTGATGCAGAGCAACATCGTAAATGAACGGTTTATTTTATGTGCCGGAAATTTCGCTTACAAAGAGATTTTCTCACAAATGGCCCTGTTGCTGGGAAAAAAATCTCCTCATATTCCCGCCGGCAAATTGCTCACTTCTATCGTGTGGCGTTTCAATGCGATTAAAGAATTATTTACCGGAAAAACACCTACTATCACCAAAGAAACCGCAACCACTGCACAAAGACAAAGCTTTTATTGCAATGAAAAACTTTTACAATGGATACCCAACTTTACTTATACCCCAATCCATCAAACACTTGCTCGCATGGCTTCAGCTTTTAAAAGTCAAAAAACACCCTCTATTTAAAATATTTTTTGGGGTGATAAAAAAAATCCCATAATATTGCACGAGGAAAGTCGCTTAGTACAGATTGCTTTCCATCCTTTCGTTTTTACAAGTTCCCATTTTTTATTACAATCATCTCAGTTTTCTTCTGATTAGAACCATAATCATTAAGACCTTTAAAAAAAATCTTCAAGAAAATAGTGAAGTATGCCTTACGACATTTTGCAATTAAATGATATGCTCGTTCCCGAGCTAATTGATGTAGCCCTACACCTGAAAATGACTAATGTTCAACAACTCGACAAACAAGCACTCATCTATAAAATTTTAGATCAACAGGCTTTAGCAACTTCCAATCCCTCAACAGCTCATACTGATCAGGGAGAAGAAAAAAAACGCCGAACCAAACGGGCTAAAATCGAGCCTGCAACCCCTGAACAGAAACCCCAAGAAACCCCTGAAGCCGCAGCACCGCCAATGCCGCAACAGCCGATAGAAATGGTGGCAGAAGCACAACCAGGAACTGAAAATCAAGCTGTCCATGCTGAGGATAACGATAGCAAAAGAAAACGCACCAGAAAACCACGAAACGAACAAGGTGAACCTCGATTTTTTGAACAAAATAAGCCAACAGAAAATACAGAATTACTTACACCCTTTCCCGTTTCAACGGAAATTCCGACTCCTCATACGGCACTCCCTAATGTAGAAACATCCGGCATTATTATGCCACCCCCCGAAGAGGCAGGACCTCAGTTGCCACAAGAGCCTGTTGGGCAGCCTGAAAGACCTCAACAGCAACACCCACATCAAAATCGCCGTAGAGAAAATCAATATGGGAATTTTAATTTAGAGTTTGATGGCATAGTCGCCAGTGAGGGCGTTTTGGAAATGATGCCCGACGGATATGGCTTTTTGCGTAGCTCCGATTACAATTATTTAAGCTCTCCGGATGATATTTATGTTTCACCTTCACAAGTAAAACTTTTTGGACTAAAAACAGGTGATACCGTTCGCGGAACAGTTCGCCCACCTAAAGAAGGTGAAAAATATTTTGCCTTACTCAAGGTGGAAACCATCAATGGAAAATTACCCGATGAAATTCGGGATCGTGTTCCGTTCGATTATCTCACTCCGCTATTCCCTTTCGAAAAATTACGCTTAGCACGACCCGGCAGTAGTAATAGTGTGCGCATTATGGATCTATTTACTCCCATCGGGAAAGGTCAACGAGGCTTGATTGTGGCACAACCCAAAACGGGTAAAACTATGTTGCTGAAAGAGGTTGCTAATGCTATAGCCGAAAATCATCCTGAATGTTATTTGATGATTGTGTTAGTAGATGAACGACCGGAAGAAGTAACCGATATGCAGCGTAGTGTGCGTGCTGAAGTTATTGCTTCTACGTTTGACGAGCCGGCAGATAAGCATGTGAAAGTATCTACCATCGCACTTCAAAAAGCAAAACGATTGGTAGAAGTGGGACATGACGTGGTCATTTTGCTGGATTCTATTACTCGATTGGCTCGTGCCCATAATACTGTTGCCCCTGCTTCAGGAAAAGTACTATCCGGTGGTGTAGAAGCTAATGCTATGCAAAAACCCAAACAATTTTTTGGTGCTGCAAGAAAAATCGAAAATGGAGGCTCTCTGACAATTTTGGCTACTGCCTTGATTGATACCGGATCGAAAATGGATGAAGTGATTTTTGAAGAATTTAAAGGAACCGGCAATATGGAATTACAGTTGGATCGCCGTTTAGCTAATAAACGTGTTTATCCGGCAATTGATATTGTCGCTTCTTCTACTCGTCGAGATGATTTATTGCACGATAAAGAAGTGCTGAATAAAATGTGGATCATGCGAAACCATATTGCCGATATGAACACCGATGAGGCTATGCAATTCCTGCTTCAACAAATGCGTGGAACAAAAAGCAATGAAGAGTTCTTAGCTACAATGAATAAATAGTTTGTAAGAGATTAATTTCTATTGCCCTCCTTGCTATCAAAATGCGGGAGGGCTTTTCTTTCTTAGATAAATTGCTGAATGGTTGAAAAGTACAGGAGGCAAAATTCAAAATTTCTTCAAAATCTACTTCTACTTTTGAGTCAGTCAATGATTATTCAGGTCTTAACATGAAGTCCTAAACCATGAAAGTTTTGATTGTAGAAGACGAGCCGGGTTTGGCAAACACAATTGCAGCCTATTTATCCGCAGATAATTATCAATGCGAAATAGCCTCAACTATTTCTGATGCTCGAAACAGAATAGAATCCTTTACTTACGATTGCATTCTGTTAGACTTAATGCTGCCCGATGGAAATGGATTAACTCTATTAAGCGAAATAAAAGATGATGCCCGTTTAGATGGTGTTATCATTATTTCTGCTAAAGGTGAATTGGAAGATAAGATTAAAGGCTTAAAACTAGGTGCAGACGATTATTTATCCAAACCTTTTCACTTGCCCGAACTTGCTGCTCGAATTCATTCTTTAATTAGAAGAAGGCAATTTGCTAATGCGGATATTCTTCATTTTGGAGAGTTAAACATAAATCTAAACACCAGAACCATTTTAGTCGCACAAAACGAAGTTGTACTCACACCAAAAGAATTCGACGTACTCATTTATTTTATTGGAAATAAAAATCGAGTGCTATCTAAAAATAGTTTAGCCGAGCGTTTGTCTGGAGATGCCATAGATGTATTTGATAGCTATGATTTTGTTTATGCACACATCAAAAATCTGAAAAAGAAATTGCAAGATGCCGGTTGTCCAAACTATCTAAAAACACTGTATGGAATAGGTTATAAATGGCAAGAATAACTCCCTATGAAAATGACACCGTTATTAACCAAAATTACTCGCCCCTTTTTGTTTTTTGTTCTGCTGGTTTTGCTGTTAAGCATTCCTACTTACTATTGGGTTATTCAGAAAAGCTGGGTTAATGAATTAGATGAGCATAATAAACTGTTGGCTGAAAGAACTGAATTGGAATTTTCAAAATTCATTAAAAATGCCGATCCTCAACAGCTCACTGAAGAAACATGGAACCGAATGCACCCCGATGCAATGGTAGAGCCGGATCAAATAAAACTTAACAAAGACTCCATTTTCACCACTAAGGAGCAATTGGTTGAAAATCCGAATAGTGACGACAACCTACGTGTACTCATCAGGTCTGCTACAATTGATGGAAAGCTTTTTCGGCTCAGGATAAGCACCAGTTTTGAAGATTCCAGAGAAATTGTTTCAATCATAACCGGAGTAACAATTTTGTTTTTTTGCATAGTAGCAGTTGGACTGGTTTGGTTGCAAAGAAAAATTTCAAAACGAGTGTGGCAACCTTTTAGTGTCTTGCTCAATCAATTGCAGCATTTTAATATCGGACAGCAGTCTGAAATTGATTTTAAAACCACCGATATTTTAGAATTAGAGCAACTGCATCAATCCTTAAAGGGCTTAATTACCCGTTCAGTAGCTTCTTTTAAATCTCAAAAGCAATTTACAGAAAATGCCTCACATGAATTACAAACGCCGCTTGCTTTACTGAAAATGAAGCTTGACCTTTTATTGCAATCCCCCAATCTTACCTCCTCAGAGTTTTCTTGGGTGGAGGACATGCAGCGAATAGTCAGCAGAAGTGCAAAGATTAACCGTGGGCTTTTACTGCTTTTTAAAATTGAAAATGGACAATTTGCCGAAATGGAACCTGTCAATTGGCAAGGTGTTTTTTCGCAGCGTATTTCCATCTTGACTGATTTAGCTACACCTAAAAACATTCAAGTAGTTGCTGAATTTTCAAAACCAAAGGATGTCTTTGCAAATACTATTTTAGTAGAAATATTGGTTGACAACTTATTGTCGAATGCCATCCGATACACAAGCCCAAATGGTAAAATTTTCGCTCGAATTTTCAGCAATTATATAGAGGTCTGCAATCCGGGCAACTTGATGTTAGATTCATCTATTTTATTTCAACGTTTTGCCAAACATAAGGAAAGCCAAAGCAGCACAGGATTAGGATTGGCAATTGCTAAGCAAATTTGCCAACGTTATGCTTGGACAATATCTTATGACTTTAATCAAGGATTGCACATATTTCGGGTTCATTATTGAAATGCACAAAGCCGAAAATTTTCTAAACCAGACACGTTGATTATCACGTTTCCTTAACTAATTATGGAGCCGGACTGTCATCAAAATTCTAAATCCCTTCAGAATGAAGTTTCAGCTTTGCTTTTAAATGATAAGAAAATGAAAAAAACATCTTTGCTGTTAATGACAGCACTCAGTATGGCAACCTTAGTTGGTGCTCAAAATTTAAGCGAAAGCAAAGTTCCAACTAATGTGAAAAGTGCCTTCCATCAGCATTTCCCCAAAGCTAAGGGAGTAAAATGGGAAAATGAAAAAGGTAATTATGAAGCAAACTTTGAGCTGTCAACAACCAAACAATCAGCCTTATTTAAACCTTCCGGCGAAATGTTGGAGTCAGAGATTTCTATCTCTAAAGCAGCACTTCCGAAACCTGCATTAGCTTTTGTGTCTAAAAATTATCCCAAACAAAAAATTAAAGAAGCCGCCCAGATTACCCATGCGACCGGTGAAATAACTTATGAAGCAGAGGTGAACGGGAAAGACCTCATTTTTGATGCTAATGGGAATTTTTTAAAAGAAGTAAACGACTAATCTTATGTTTAAGCTACCATCATTTTTAGTCTGCTTCTTGTTCCTTCTTTCGTTTGTTTGTCAAGCACAAAATGAAGTCGTCTTTAAAATTACATCCAATAAGAAGCAGCCTCTTGATGCTGTTGACGTAATTGCTAATTATGTAGCAGTTGGAAAGACAAATGGATCGGGTATCGTTATCGTACCTACTTCTATTGTCGGTCAGCGATTGCATTTTTCATCAATAGGCTATGAATCATTAGATACACAGTTTCATGCTTTGCCGACCGATACTATCAGAATTGAGTTGAAAGAGCAAGATAAATCAATGGAAGAAGTGGTGGTAGTTTCTTCTACACGCAGTAACCAACGAATGGAGAATTCGCCTACTAAAGTTGAAGTCCTTGGGAGAGAAGAGATGAATGAGGAAAACTCCATCAAGCCGGCTGGAATTGCCAGCATTCTTGGCGATGTGAGTGGCGTACAAATTCAACAAAGTAGTGCCGTAACCGGAAATGCCAATGTGCGAATTCAAGGCTTAGATAGTCGCTATACACAAATTCTAAAAGACGGAATGCCGCTCTACGATGGGTTTAGCGGGGGCTTCGGAATTCTTAGTATTCCGCCTCTCGATTTAAAACAAGTAGAATTAATAAAAGGATCGGCTTCAACTTTGTATGGCGGCGGTGCTATTGGCGGCTTGGTAAATATCATTTCCAGAAAACCAACTTCTGAACAGGAAGCGGTTGTAACACTCAATCAAACTACACTTAAAGAAACAAATGCTAACACATTTATTGCTAAAAGGTATAAGCAATTTGGCTACACTTTTTTTGGCGGCTACACTTATCAAAAAGCAGTAGATGTCAATGGAGATGGTTTTTCTGATGTGCCAACGCTAAACAGTGTTGTTGTACATCCTCGATTGTTTTTCTACCCTGATGATCGAACTATCATCACCACCGGATATACAGGAACCTTTGAAACCCGTACCGGTGGCGATATGCAGGTGATTGCAGGAAATGCAGATGCCAACCATCAATATTTTGAAACAAACAAAATAAATCGCAGCAGCTTTGAATTGTCTGCCGAGCGTTTTTTTAATCAAAATCGCAAACTTGAATTTAAAAACAGCATCAGTCAGTTTAACCGAACTATTCAAAACCCAAGCATAAATTTTACGGGTGCACAACTAAACTACTATTCCGAGCTTAGCCTATTGATTCCTTATGGTAACAACAGTTTGGTAGCAGGCTTGAATGCAACCGGAGATCGTTTCAGAAAAATAACACCCAATATTCCACTCAACAATTTTGAAAACAATACTATCGGAGCTTTTGTGCAAAATACATGGAGCGTTAAAGATCATGTAACAATTGAGTTAGGAATTAGAAATGACTATCATTTTACTTATGGTGATTTCTTTTTACCGCGAATCGCTGTTTTTTATAAGATAGATAAACATTGGGCAAGCCGTGCCGGTATTGGATTTGGCTATAAAACACCTAATGCGCTTAGTCCGCAAACAACAGACATCGCCATTCAGGATATACTCCCTTTGCCTGCTTCTATTCAAGCTGAAAAATCTATTGGCTATAATGCTGAAGTAAATTTTAGAACCACTTGGGGGGATGGAAATAGCCTATTCATCAATCAAGCATTTTTTCTAACCCGCCTCAGCAATCCAATTGTTGCTACTATCGCTGCTAATGGAATAGCTACTTTTGGAAATGAAAGCAAACCTATTGTCAGCAAAGGGTTTGACACCTATGTGAAAAGTGTATGGCAACGTTGGGAGCTTTATGCCGGTTATACTTACACTATTGCCGAACGAAAATATTTGGCAGATAATCAGTTTCTACCGCTAACTCCACGTAATAGATTTGCGTTTACCATAGTTAGAGATTTTGAAAAATACGGAGTTCGCTTTGGGCTGGAAGGTTCTTACAACGGAAGCCAATATCGGGTTGACTACTCCCATACACCCGGATATTTTTTTATGGCTGCTATGGTTGAAAAGAAGCTCGGAAAACATTTCAGTATGGTTCTGAACGGTGAAAATTTATTGGATTTTCGTCAAAGCCGCGTCGAGGCTCTTTATACCGGAACACAAGCAAACCCCAGCTTCGTGCCACTCTGGGCACCTATTGATGGAAGGGTAGTAAACTTATCTCTTAAATGGAAATTTTAACCCTTCTTTGAAAGTAAAATGCTAATTGTCATTGTTCTCTTTTCTCCGATAAGTTAACTTTGAAACTTTATCAGTTCACAATAAGCCAAGTAATGAATAAACCGCTCTTCGAATTTTTTACAAATGATCATCGCCGAATTGAAACATGGTTAGATAAGGCTACTAAACATCCCGGAAAGATTGATGAAGAAAGTTATCATCAATTTCGAACAGGGCTTCTCAAGCATATTAAAATGGAAGAGAGAATTTTATTTCCTGCAGCACAACGTGCCAACGGCGATGTTCCAATAATTTTAGCAGATCAACTTAGAACAGAACATGGTGCCATAACCGCTTTATTGGTGCTGCCACCAACGGAATCTGTCATTAAAGTGCTACGCTTTCTATTAGTAAACCATGATTGGTTAGAAGAAAAGCCCGGAGGTATGTACGATATCTGCGAAAACTTAACTCAGCAGGAAACGGATCAAATTTTACAACAATTGAATCTGGCAACTGAAGTTCCGGTACTTCCTTACAACCCCGCAGATTATGCACTTGATTCGGCAAAAAGAGCTTTGATCAGAGCCGGCTTTGATTTTGATGAGATAGTAATAACGACCTGAAATCCCTGTTGATAAGTCATTTCACCATTCTTATTAAGGGCACCTCTAAAAACTAAAATTAACAATACATTATACTATACTGTTTCTGTATTATGTTGAATGTCAGTATCTTTATGCCATAATTCAATAGATATGAAGCGATATAAAAGACATAGAG
>JAFDXO010000099.1 GCA_018267925.1 Bacteroidota bacterium
CTACTTTATGGGTATATCTTCCCAAATATTCTATTACCTGCTTAGGGCCTCCAAAAGGTCGTTTAGCATACACTACCCATTCTTTTTGAAACAGGCTTTCTATAAGCAGTTTGTCCGTTATTTTACGCTATCTTAACTGCTGCACATACTTTGCCCGGAACACTTTGCTTAATGCCCTTACCGAAAACAAATACTTATTGCTTCGTGTTTGTTTTTGCCATCGGCTCTGAGCATCTTATGTTTGAGCAAAGTAGCGGAATTAAGCATCGCCCATACTTCCTGCTTGCTCAGTACGGTGGGTAGTTTCTTTTCACGCTTTATAGATGGTAGGTGTAGATGGCTGTACGGCAGCCCTTCGCCTTTGAGCATAAAGCGCAATCCGTAAACAGTGTGTTTGAAATAAGTTTCGGAAGGAGTCTTACTGCGTTGTTGCAGTTCGTAGAGATAATCCTTGATTTGTTCTTCGTCTAATTCTGTAGGCAGGCAGCCAAAGTGCAATGCCATAGCGGCTATGTGACGGTTGTAGTTATCAAAGGTGCGCTTGCTCCTGCCAAGGATAGATATATTACGTTCAAAACGTTGCAGCAGTTCAGCAAATCCTGTAACTTCGCCCTTCGGTTACACTCAGGGCAGGCTTAGGCACGATTGAGGTAGGTATTATACCTCAGTTCTTCCGGCGATTTTTTTTGTTGTCATAATAATTTGTATTTTAATGAACGCTAAATTTACGGATAGTTGCGGAAGGCTACCGTTGGTTTAGTTCAACAAGGTATTGCCAAGACTTGTCCCGACTCTTCGGGAAGCGGGGCAGAACGGCTTCGATTGGACATTTCCCGCTAAGGCGGGACAGGTCGTGCAAGGTTCAACATTCGTTCTCCGATTGAACTTTTCCCGCTTGGGCGGGACAGGTTGTGCTAAAAATCCGCCACTACGCAAAGCCGCAAACCGTTGGTGGCTATTATACAGACATTCTACAGATGAAAAAGTATTTATTAAAAATAGCAATAATGATTTTACTAACTGGTTTGACAAGCTCTGCTTTATCGCAGGACAAAGAGTTTGATCAATACACAATTACAGCAAAGGACACAACAAACAGATTTCCTTTGGACTACAAAATTTCTAGACCAAGACTTGAATATTCCACTTGGGATAAAGACTACGATGTGTACTATAAATTTCTAACACCTGTATCGTCCTGAAAAAAGTTTACACATTTTGGTTAAAAACCCTGATACAAATTTACACATTTATTTCAATCCTGAATACCGTTTACATTTGCAGGCTGGAAGAAGCGGAAACAGGCTTTGCTGAGGAGCAACTTGTCAGGAATAATCCAGTCAGATGACAGTAGAGTTTTTCCAAAGGATCGCCCAATTGGCTCAATTTATTCAAACAAATATCCTGATCGAAAAAACCGTAATCTCTAAATCATTTATATCACTTCGTATCTATTGGGTAATTGAATATATATACTAATGTTCATCGCTATACAAAAACTTCACAATATAATGTATTGTTAATTTTATTTTTTAGAGGTACCCTATATGGATACATTGGAGCAGGTAATTAATCCCAATGACATTTTTTCAAGAAGCTGTGTGTATTTAACGGCTTCAATGGCTATTCCTTATCTGTCAACGATCCTAATAAGATGAAGCCATTTACGGTTTTCCCTAATCCGGCGCAGAGTACGCTACATTACAGCGAGCAGCCAAGCGGGCTGTTCTCAGTATATGACATGGGCGGCAAACAAGTGTTGCAAGGCAATACCGATTCCAACGGCGAGATAGACATCAAAACCCTTACCCACCAGTGCTTATCTGCTCAAAATAGGCGAGCAAACGATTCGGTTTTTGAAGGAGTGGTGGGGGGGATTTTAAAAACAAAGGCTTGTTGGTTTAGTTAAAACTTACAAGCCTTTGCTTTTAAATTAAAATTTGAACAAAAGGATTAGTTCATTTCCACAACTTGGGTCGGCTGTATAGCTGCATTTCGGATAGAAACAGCTCTGGCCACGGCTCCTGCCAAGTCAAGAAAGGATTGACGGGATACGTGTTCATCGTCAACTACCGCCGGAATACCTTGATCACCGCCTTCGCGAATACTTTGAACAAGGGGGATTTCGCCTAAAAACGATAAGTCAAACTGCTCAGCCATTAAGGCTGCACCCCCTTTTCCAAAGATGTAGTATTTGTTATCTGGAAGTTCAGCCGGAGTGAAGTAAGACATGTTTTCAACCACACCCAAAATAGGAACATTAATCTGTTGTTGTTTTAGCATCATGATCGCTTTTTTGGCATCGGCTGCAGCAACAGCTTGAGGGGTAGAAACAACAATAGCACCGGTTACAGGAACGGTTTGTACAAGGGTAAGATGTATATCACCGGTTCCGGGTGGCATGTCTATCACTAAATAATCTAACTCTTGCCAATAGACATCTCCAATAAATTGCTTCAAGGCAGAACTGGCTTGAGGTCCACGCCAAATCACTGCTTGCTTTTCGTCCACCAATAAACCAATTGACATAGCCTTGATTCCATAACGCTCAATTGGAACAATCATTCCCTTTCCATCAACTGTCGTCATCATGGGGCGTTCATTACGGATACCGAGCATCATAGGAATAGAAGGTCCATAGATATCTGCATCTAATAAGCCAACTTTGGCTCCGCCTTGAGCAAGTCCTAATGCCAGATTGGTTGCTACTGTACTTTTACCAACACCTCCTTTTCCCGATACTACAGCAATAATATTTTTTACGCCCGGTAACACGTCTTTTCGGTCTTTTCGGTTACTTGAAGTGCGTGCGGTCATAATGATGTTAATAATCGCCTCCTTATCTACCAACAATTTGATAGCATTGAGGCAGGCTTGCTCTATCATTTCTTTTAATGGACAAGCAGGAGTAGTTAACACAACTGTAAAAGCTATACTTTTCCCGTCAATGACAATATCTTGTACCATATTGAGTGTGACTAAATCTTTGCCCAAATCAGGCTCTTGAACATTACTGAGAGCCGCCAACACCGCTTCTTTCGTTATCATATATCTTTGTTAATTTGCTTAGAAATGCGGTGCAAAAATACGCTATTGATGTGTTACTTTGCGGTTGAAAGAACAATCAAAAATTTTAGCTTTTTCATGGTGAGTAAATTCGGAAGTCTGTTAGTGTGTTGGGTACTTTTGTCTTGCACCTTATGGGGACAGACAGCATTTGATAATATTGTGCAAATAAATGGAATAGCTATGACCGCAGATAGTTTGCGAGGCGTACCGGGTGCTATTGTGTTGGTGAAAAATAAGAATAGAGGTGTAGCAGCAAGTAATCAAGGTGTTTTTTCCATTGTCGTTTATAAAGGAGATACGTTGCAATTTTCAGCACTTGGATATCGTTCGAAAGAGTATGTGGTTCCAAATAATATTGCCGGACAGCAAGCCAGTTTAATTCAATTAATGGTGCAGGATACATTCTATCTGCCGGAAACGATTATTCGTCCTTATCCATCGCGAGATGCGTTTAACTATGCCTTTAAATACGGTCAAATTCCCGATGACCAATATGAGGTTGCTCGTAAAAACACGGATGTGTTGACCTTGAGAGCCTTGGCTTATCTGTTGCCAAAAGATGGAGCAGAAAACCAATCTGCTTATCAAAATATCCAGCAGCAACAAGCTGTTTATTATGGTCAGCGACCACCGATGAATATTTTTAACCCTTTGGCTTGGGCGGAGTTTTTCGACGCTTGGAAGCGGGGCGATTTCAGAAAAAAATATTAGGCAGTATTATTGAAATTGCTTGCTTTCTTTTGAAAATAATTTTTAGCTTTACATCGGTGAAGCACTTTATTATTTCCTGCCCTCTTGCGTTGCCAAAATTTGTGTTAATAAATAATTTCCGGCGTTAGTATGATTATACTCTACCAAAGGAATAAAATGACTAAAACGACTTACATATTATGTTGCGAATTTTTCCCTCGGAAGAATATCGAGAAGTTACCCTTGACGGTTCATTAAAACTCCGTTATGCTATCTCAAACTTTGGGCGGCTCATTAGTTTTACCCAACATTTTGAAGATGGTAGATTACTGAATGGGGGCAAAATTGAGGGTTATAGAATATTTCGGTATAAAATTCGAGAAGATGGAATACAAAAGCATCGCCATAAGTTTTTCTATCGCATGGTTGCCGAACAGTTTTTAGTAAAACCTTCAGATGATCATCGCTATGTTTTGCATTTAGACCATAATATGCAAAACGACCAAGTGATTAACCTCAAATGGGCAACGAAAGAAGAAATGTTGGCGCATCAAAAAACAAGCCCTAAAGTACAAGAAGCTAAACAAAAATTAGTGGAGTATAACAAGTTGCGTGATGGGCACAAACTGACTCCTACTAAGGTTATCATGATAAAAAGAGCACTTGCCAACCCCGAACGAAAAACCCGAATGAAGATGTTAGCCAAACAATTTGGCATAAGCGAAATGCAGCTCTATCGCATTAAGTCCGGGGAGAATTGGGGACACATAAAAATTTGAATTTCTTTAGCTTGTCAAAGTTTATTTAAAGATTGGTTAGTGATCGCTGCATCTCTTTTACTTTTTCTAAATTGGCAAGTTTGAATTCGTGCAATTTCTGGCTTAATTCTTTGCTATGTGTAGCCAGAATTTGAACAGCCAGCAATCCTGCATTGTATGCTGCATTGATGGCTACCGTAGCTACCGGCACACCGTTGGGCATTTGTACTATACTCAAAAGTGAATCCCAACCATCAATAGAGTTGCTTGATTTGACGGGTACACCAATCACCGGTAAGGTCGTGATGGCAGCTACCATTCCCGGAAGGTGTGCGGCACCACCGGCACCTGCAATGATTATTTTCAATCCGCGTGCCGATGCTTCTTTGGCATAGTCATACATTAGTTGTGGGCTACGATGTGCTGACACAACCTGGAATTCTACATCAATACCAAATTCTTCTAAAATTTTTTTTGCCGGCTGCATCACGGAGGCATCCGAGCTGCTACCCATGATTATTCCTACAACGGGTTGACTCATTTTTCTATTAGCTGTTTAAAATGTTTTTTATAGTTGTTGCTTTTAATAATGCTGCTTCTATGGTTTCATCAAGGATAGTGATATGCCCTAATTTTCGACCCTTTCTTTCTTTTTTCCCATACCAGTGAATGTGTACATTTTTCATTGATAGAATGGAACGAAGTTGTTCTGCTAAATTACTACCCCTATCTGCTTTCCCAAGAACATTTACCATAGCACTGGGTGATAGGGTAGAAGGATCACCAAGTGGTAAGCCTAACACTGCACGTAATACTTGTTCATATTGTGAGGTCAGGCACGCTTCAATAGAATGATGACCACTATTGTGTGGGCGAGGTGCCAACTCATTTACTAAGACGGAACTATCCTGTAATACAAACATTTCAACAGCTACAATGCCAATAAGGTTAGTCGTTTGAGCTACCTCGATAGCCAGTGATTTTGCTTTTTCAGCAACAGAAGGGGATATTCTTGCCGGACTAAGTTGATAATCAAGAATGTTATTGGCGGTATCAAAAACCATACTTACGGCATCAAAAAGTTTGATTTCTCCGGTTTCATTTCTTGCTACAATCACCGATATTTCTTCGGCAATCGGAACAAATTGTTCTACTACACATTCTGCATCAAAAGCCTCATTGATGTCTTCTGCTTGACGCAAAACCATTACGCCGTGTCCGTCATATCCATCTCTACATAGTTTTAAACAAAGAGGAAATGAGGCATTAAGTTGGCGCAATTCGTCTCTGCCTTTTACAAAAAGCCCCGGCACTACGGGAATGCCTTTCGATACTAAAAATTGCTTTTGTTTCCACTTGTCTTGAACCATTCCTATGGTTTCCGGTGATGGGAATATGAATTTCCCTTTTTCTCTTAGGTCAAATAAAGCTTGAACGTTGACAGCTTCTTTTTCAATGGTTAGTACATCTACACTTTCGCCAAAACGCATTACATCATCATAATTTAGCGGATCGCCAACTACAAAATGGGTGGCATACATGCGGCAAGGTGCTTGGGGGTCAAGTTCCAAAACTGAAATAGGTATTCCTAAAGATATGCCCGATTGAATAAGCATAGCACCTAATTGACCGCCACCCAAAATCCCTAACTTTTTTTCTATCATGTTTTAAAAGAAAAATAATGCGCAAAAGTACGTTGTACAATGGCAAAAGTTAAGGTTAAATCAAAAGCAACAGTTTAAATCCCCAGTATGTGGAAAGGTTATAGCTGCATTTAGGTTGGCTATTTGTCGAAATTTAAACAACAGACGTACCTTTGTGCCTCAATCATTGAAACCAACTAAACAAACATAAAAATGGCTGCAGTTTTCACCGACGCAAACTTTGACAACGAAGTATTAAAAACCGACAAACTATCCGTAATTGACTTTTGGGCACCTTGGTGCGGACCTTGCTTGGCCTTAGGGCCAACCATCGAAACCTTAGCTAAGGAATACGATGGAAAAGTGAACATTGGCAAAGTAAATGTTGATGAAAATCCACAACTTTCTATCAACTATGGCATCACTTCTATTCCAGCTGTTTTGTTTATTAAGAACGGACAGGTAGTGGATAAGCAAGTAGGAGCAGCACCTAAAAACATCTTTGACAAAAAGATTCAACAACACATGTAATCCTACTCCCAAAAATATTTTTTGGAAAGCACCTCGTAGCTCTACGCGGTGCTTTTTTTCATAACAGAAATTGGCATTGTTTTAGCAATATTGAAACTACAAAAGCATAAAAATGAATCAACTGATTGCGTTTATTGGGCTTGCCTTCATTACAATGAACATATCTTGTATAAACCACAAACCCATAGCTGATAAATCAAGCCCAACTTCAGCTCATTCCGACTCTTCTTTGTTAACCGAAAAGTATTGGAAGTTGGTAGAGCTAAATGGCACATCAGTAGCATGGAAAGAAGGTTGGGTGCATGAGCCACAAATAACTTTTCAATCTTCAGACCATCGAGTTCATGGAAATGGCGGTTGCAATACATTTTTTGGAACTTATCAAATAGGAAGCGGTAATAGCATTCATCTTTCGCAGATGGGTGCTACCATGATGGCTTGCCCCAATATGGAAACTGAAACTGCATTTTTACAAACATTAGAAAAGGTGGATAATTACACAGTAATAGGAGATACATTAATACTGAACAAAGCCCGTATGGCTCCTTTGGCTCGATTTATTGCTGTTTATATGGAATAGTGCCAAAACTTCTTCAGCACTCGAAATATCAAGCTCTTTTTACAGTCAAAAGTACCCTGTTAAACAACAAAATAAATGAGGTGATTAACAGCGTATTTTTTTAGTGAAAAATCAAAACGAAGAGTGGTCTCACCAAGAATCGAACTTGGATCTAGAGTTTAGGAAACTCCTATTCTATCCATTGAACTATGAGACCTTTTTTTGATCCAGTTTATTTTTTAAGCGCCGCAAAAATAAGCGTCTGAGTTGATTGTACAAGAGTTAATTCTTCCAATGAAGTGTTTCTAAAAGACGCACAATGTCATGCTCTAAAAAATCATTGGCAGGCTTTAGTGAATCTGCATTAGGACTAACATCAAAATACAAAGCACCTCGAATAAAGTGATGAACAGAATCGGTAGCTATAAATTGATGAGCTGAAGCAGCATTTCCGCCTACGTCATACAAAATACCATACACATGTTGTTGGGGAAAATGAAAAGCCCGATCACCAATATAATCTGCTCTTTTGCTATGTACCGTGAATGACATTTCATGTGCATCTTCCATTAGTTTGCTCAAGGGTTGTTGTGCTGTAATATTCTTGTAAGAAACGTATAAAGTACCACCAATAGTTGGGAAGTCAATATTTAACCAATAAGGGTTTTCAGGTTTTTGCCCAAAAAACAAAGTATCCTTTATGACACGTGCATAAACAGGATATTCAAACGAATAAGGAAAGGAGGCATCGTTAAAAGAAACATATTGGTGCTCGGGAAACGTTGTCTTGGCATATCCGCGTGGTTTGGGTGTATAAGTTTCAGGACGACAAGCACCCAATGTTGTCATAAAAACCAAGAATATACAAAATCGCATCATGAAAGCAAAACTAATTCAAAAAGACCAGGACAAAAGATGTTTCCGTCAATCCTTTCATTTGAAACTAAATCCTTTCGGCTTTATTGTTATTTTCGCAGCCTAAAAAAAAGTTCATGCAACAAGATCAACAAAATATCGAACAGCAATTGAATATTGAACTATCAGAGCAAACTGCTGATGGAGAATATGCTAATTTGGCAATCATTACCCATTCTTTTGCAGAGTTTGTTCTTGACTTTGTAAATGTAATGCCGAATGTACCAAAGGCTAAGGTGAAATCTCGAATTGTTATGACACCTGTTCATACCAAACGTTTGATGCGTGCTTTGGTAGAGAATGTGAAGCGTTTTGAAGCACAACATGGTCCTATTAAAGACCAAGAGTCAGTCAATATGCCATTTAACTTTGGCTCTCCTGCAGCACAAGCATAATTATTTCACTCAACACTTTATTTCGTCATTGTCCAATGAACGATAAGATACTTATTCTCGATTTTGGTTCGCAATTCACGCAATTAATAGCCCGTAGAATTCGTGAATTGAATGTCTATTGCGAAATTCAACCCTGCACGAAGTCAGTTAGTTTTGAACCTTCACTGAAGGGAATTATACTTTCCGGTAGCCCCTTTTCTGTCAATGATCCGCAAGCACCTAAGCCGGATGTGCAGGCTTTAGCACAAAAGCTTCCGGTCATGGGTTTGTGTTATGGGGCACAGTTAATCGCTCAGCAATCGGGAGGTGAAGTTGCCAAATCAAGCCATCGGGAATATGGACGTGCGCACTTGCATATACAAGAGCACGACAAAATATTTACGATTGTGCCCGAGGGTTCGCAAGTGTGGATGAGCCATGCAGATACCATTCAGGCTTTGCCTAAAGGTTTTTCTGTGTTAGCTAAAACAGAATCAATTCCGGTTGCTGCATATAAGGCTCATAAAGATTACGCGCCAAATCCGGTTTATGCTTTACAATTTCATCCGGAGGTTACACACAGTGTGGACGGAGCGCAGATTTTGAAAAACTTTGTGGTGGATATTTGCGGATGTCGTCAGGATTGGACACCGGCTACTTTTATTCAAGAAACTATTTCGCGCATTCAAGCCGAAGTAGGCGAGAAAAAAGTTGTAATGGCACTGAGTGGTGGCGTAGATTCTACCGTAGCTGCAACCCTTATACATCGCGCTATTGGCAATAGGCTGTATTGCATTTTTGTGGACAATGGACTACTTCGAAAAAACGAGTTTGAGCAAGTGATGGAAGGATATCAGCATCTGGGCTTAAATGTAAAAGGAGTTGATGCCAAAAAGAAATTTTACCAAGAATTAGCGGGCGTTACAGATCCTGAAACAAAACGAAAAATCATTGGTAAGCTCTTTATTGATGTTTTTCATGATGAAGCAAATGCCATTCAAAATGTGAGTTTTTTAGGTCAAGGTACTATCTACCCCGATGTGATTGAATCTATATCTGTACATGGTCCTTCTGCCACCATCAAGTCGCATCACAATGTAGGCGGGTTGCCTGAAATAATGCACATGGATTTAGTGGAACCTTTACGATTTCTTTTTAAAGATGAAGTGCGAAAAGTAGGACGTGAATTGGGTTTAGACGAAATTTTTATTGCTCGTCATCCTTTCCCTGGACCGGGTTTGGGAATTCGGATTCTTGGAGCGGTTACAATTGATAAAGTACAATTGTTGCAAGAAGCGGATGCCATCTACATTCAAGCTTTACGTGATAGTGGTTTGTATCATCAGGTATGGCAAGCCGGCACGATTTTATTGCCGGTGCAAAGCGTAGGTGTGATGGGAGATGAGCGAACTTATGAATATACGGTAGCCTTGCGTGCCGTTACATCTGTTGATGGCATGACAGCAGATTGGGCACATTTGCCGCATGATTTTTTGGCAAAAGTTTCTAATGATATCATTAATCAAGTTAGAGGAATAAACAGGGTGGTTTATGACATCAGTTCGAAGCCACCGGCAACTATTGAGTGGGAATAGAAATTGTAAACATGAGAGCAAAAGTCATTTTTTTTCTGTTGTTTCTTGTCGGAGGAGTCAATGCTCCAATATGTAGTCATGCCCAATTGCTAAAGAAAATATTTGGAGGAGGAGAAGAAAAACGTCCGGTTCGTCAAAAACCTACCTTGTCAACACAGCCAAAACAAGCTGCTCAATTATCAAAAAAGAAAATTCGGGTTTTAGAATATCCGGCTTCGAAGATTAAAAATCGTTACCGTATTGATATTTTACTTCCGCTTTATCTTAGTGAATTGGTGCAAAATGGTAAAAACGTTACATCAGGAAAACTCTCTGAAAAGGCAGCTGTTTCTATTGGGTTTTATGAAGGAATTAAATTGGCAGCAGATAGCCTCAACGCATTAGGTTATCAATTAGACATTTTTGTGCATGATGTAACGGAGCCGGGATTACGACCAGATGAAATTGTAAAAAGTGAAACCTTAAATGGGTCAGATTTAATAATCGGTGCCTTGCAATCCAATCAATTGCTACCCATAGCCGAATATGCTAAAGCCCATGAAATAAATTTCATTTCTTCCATTTCTCCTTCGGATGCGGAGATAAATGACAATCTGTTTTTTACCATGCTTCAGCCTACTTTGCGGAAACATGTAGAGCTTTTAAAAACAGCAGCAAACAAAAGGTATCCCAACCGTTCTATGTTGTTACTGTATCGTCGCTCGAATATGACCGATTCGCTTGCTGCTGAAAATATTTTGATTAATGATGAAAAGAATATCAAGGCAATTTCAATTGAAAAACCCTTATTGAAAAATAGATTAGAAAGAAGCTTAGATAGTTTGGATATAAACGTGTTGTTTCTTCCTATTGTAGATGTGGCTACTGCAGAATCCACTTTAAACGATATTAGTACGTGGTTTCCAAATTATCAATTTGAAATTTATGGGCTTCCTTCTTGGCGGTTTATGCCTCAACTCAAAAAGGCAGATGTTTGGAACAACTTACGAATCAACTTTACATCACCTTTCTATTTTGATCTAAGCACACCTCGTGCTCGTTCATTAGCAAACGGTTTTCGTGCTCAATTTAGTGGAAAGCTTACGGAGATGGTGTTTCGTGGATATGATGTCCTTTTTTGGTATGGATATCTACTACATTCCTATGGCACTGTTTACAACACCAAACAATCAGATAATAGTTTAGCTCCTTTTACAAAATTTGATGTTAAACTGCAATGGAATCAGCAAAAGGAATTACTTTACAACGAGAATAATTTTCTTTATTTTTATCGCTATCAGTCAGGTTCTTTTGTTGTAAATAATAGCGCACAATAATTCTTTAAGTTCCTTCTGTGGACATCATTGGTAACCCTGTTTCAGGTGATTTTCCTATTGTGGGATTTTCATGATGTGCTTTTTCATTTTGCTCAGTTCGAAGATTTGCCAATTTGCTTTTGAAAAATTCGGTCTTTTTCAATCGCACTTTTCTCATTTGATATAGAATGGCATAAAGTCCAAAACTTACTGCTGTAATAATAGCAATGGCAAGAGTTGGGTTGAGGTCTTGAACCAACAAGGTGATGGTGATTATGAGTAGGTTGGCTGTTACTAAGGTGGTTACTGTATTGGAATGACTAAAGCCTAAATCAAGAAGATAATGATGCAAATGTGTACGATCGGCATGAAAAGGATGCTTTCCCTTTGCTATGCGCGTAAGAAATACTCTGAATGAATCGAATACAGGAATAAATAACACTGAAAGGGTAAACAGTAAGGCTCCTGAAGTAGAATGAATAAACGATGCCAGTAGATTATGTGGAGTTTCAAATGTATTGACTAATGTAATTGACATGACCGAAATCGTGAATCCCAAAAATAAAGATCCACTATCTCCCATGAAAATTCGAGCAGGCGCAATATTATATCTTAAAAAACCAACCAGCCCGCCAACTAAGGCAAAACATACATAGGCAGCACCATAATTGTGCTGAAGCAAAAGACAACCACCAAGTGCCAATGCACATAAGATGCCAATAGTGCCAGCCAAACCGTCTATGCCATCAATTAGGTTAAAAGCATTGGTGATAAAAACACATCCTATAATTGAAAAAATGATGCTAACCCAACTTGGCATCTCGTAAATACCAAAAATGCCATGGAGTGAATGAAGACGTACATCGGCGAGAATAACAGTAATAATGGCAGCCAGTATTTGTGCTAAAAATTTTTTCGCGGGAGAAAGGCTGACTATATCATCTTTAATACCAACTACAAATAAGATTGTTGCTGAAGCTACTAAATAATTCCATGTTGGAAATACGGCAGTTTTTGCAAATAGTGACGCAATAATAATAAACGAAAAAAAGATGGCTACTCCGCCCAAATTAGGAACTACTTCTTTGTGAATCTTTCGGTTGTTGTCAGGCAAGTCAAATAACCGCTTCTTTTTAGCAAGTAGTATAATCTTTGGAATAGATAGCCCAGACGTAAATGCAGCAATCACAGCAATGATTATACAGGCTATGTATGGAGAAAGGTTCATCATACCGGGGCTTGTCTAAGTGTTATAAGTTAAAACCATAGACCTTTGAATCGTCTTAAAATTTATTTCCGTACCAAAGTATATCAATATTATCAAAACGCTGACTTTTTTTTGACGATTTTTTTTCTTTGTCTATGTCAATACAAAAGTATGTAAGGCTTTAAAAAATAGCGTTATCCTTTGGTTATTCCGTTGTTAGCAACCGGTTAATGAATGAGGGATACATAATCATCTATAAAAGCATAAAGATTAAATTGCGGGCTAAGCAATTGAACTTTTAATTCTTCCATCAAAGCTTGCCGATGATACTTTTTCATTTGTCGTTTTTGAATTAATTGCCAAGCTTTTTCTGTCAGCATTTGCAATTTTCTGTCTGTGTTGTGAACTTGAACAAAAAATTGATCAATTTTCTCTGCAAGTTCCTCAACGCCTAAATTGTCTGTTGCTACTACTTTTACAACGGGTATTTCTATGTCAGTTGTTGTTTTTTCATGAACCAACATTCTAAGGTTTCGATATAGCGTTTCCGAAAGTTCTCTATCTGCTTTATTGACAACAAAAATGTCTGCAATTTCCATAATGCCAGCTTTTAAAGTCTGGACTACATCTCCACCTTCGGGTACAAGCGTAACGATTGTACAATCGGCTAAGCCTGCAATTTCCACTTCACTTTGACCTACACCTACGGTTTCAATAATTAAATAGTCGAAAGGTGCTTGTTTGACTATGTCGGTAATTTCTAAAATTTTTGCGCTTAATCCTCCCAATGCGCCTCTACTTGCCAATGATCGAATATAAACATTGGGGTTGTCGTAAAAAGCCGTCATTCGAATTCTATCTCCAAGCAAGGCACCAAAATTGAAGGGTGAAGAAGGATCTACTGCTAATACGGCAATTTTTTTTCCGCCCTTACTCCATATATTTAAAAGTGCATTTACTAAGGTGCTTTTTCCGGCACCCGGAGGTCCTGTAATGCCTACCACCTTTGTCTTTGATGGGATTGTCATTTCCAATAACAGGTCATAACCGGAAAGGTCATTTTCTACCATTGTTATGGCCCGAGCCAACGCATGAAAAGATCCGGTTTGAATGTCTTTGTGTAATTGCCTTATTTTGTCGCGCACTAAAAAATGGTTTCAATCGTTTGCATATAAACGATACTAAACTGGTGAACAAAAATAGTTTTCTTCCCGCGAAAATGAGGATACAGATTGCTTTTATTGCTTTATTGGGAATCTTAGTTGGCTTTTTCTTGTCGCGTGCCATGCTTTCTATAGCTATGATTCTTTTGGGAGTCAATGCGCTTATAGGTGTGCACCCGAAATATTGGGTAAAGCAAAAATGGTGGTGGCTTGGCTTAATTTGGGTATTGTTTTATTTTCTTTCCGGTTTTTGGAGTACAGATTTGGACTATTGGCACACACGCTGTGAAACGAAACTGCCCATTCTTTTGTTGCCGCTTGCTTTTGCCTTTACGCCGGCTTTTTCTATTCGCCAAAAAACGGTGTTTTGGTATGTGCTTAATTTGTTGTTAGTGATTGCTATTGGATATAGTACATTTTGCTTTTTTTCCAATGCTGCCTTTTACATAAAGGGCTACAACTATTCCCATGTGGTACCAACTCTACCCAAAAACGATTACATCATTTTCAGTATTACTCTTGCGGCATCCATCGTTTGGAATATCTATATTCATCCGCATTTAGTTCGTCTTTGGCAAAAAAGAATCAATGTCGCACTCGTTGTGCTAATCATCATTGTCTTGCATTTGCTTGCAGTGCGTACGGGTTTGATGTGTTTTTATCTTTTTTTAGTAGGGTGGAGTGGCTATCTTTTGTGGAGAAAAAAAACGCGCAATTATGGACTACTGGTCGTAATTATTGGATTGTTGATGTTAACAACGGCATGGAAATTTGTTCCCACCTTGCATAATCGAATTGAGCATACCCTTTTTTCATGGGTTATGTTTCAAGAAAAAAACATGTCTGGTGATTACAGTGATATTGGTAGATACATGTCTTATGATATTGCTGTAAGGTTGATTAAAAAACACCCTTTTCTTGGTGTTGGAGCAGGAGAAATGCTGGATAGTATGAAAGGAGGCTACACACAATGGTATCCACAGATACCTGATGCTCAAAGATTGATTCCTCACAATCAATTTTTATCGGTAGCTCTTGCTTGTGGCATTCCGGCAATGCTCTTTTTTATTGCTTGGGTTATTTTTCCACTCACAGAAGTGTTGCAAAATAGAGAAGGTTTTTTCTTTGTTATTTTATGGTTGATGATGTTGATTCCATTAATGGTAGAACCCTTGCTGGAAACGCAATTTGGTGTGTTTGTTTTTTTGTTTTTTTTGATTTGGCAAAGACATACTATGTTGCATAGCAAACCTTCAACTGCTCAACCACCACATCAAATACCATGATTAATTTTATTCCCATTTTCCCGTTAGACATTGTCGTTTATCCAAGAGAAACGCTCAATCTTCACATTTTTGAACCTCGCTACAAGCAAATGATTTCCGAATGTTTGCGAAATAATAAGCCATTTGGGATTTTACCTGTTTTGGATCATAAAATGGAACAGTACGGCACCTCTATTGAAATTGTAGAAATGGTGAAGGAATATGATCAAGGAGAAATGGATATCCGCACTGTTGGAAAATCAGTATTTCGAGTCTTGGAACAGGTACATCAAATTCCTGAAAAGCTTTATCAGGGTGCTATTGTAGAATATCCAAGCAATGAAATGACTCATGGCGATACCCAGATTGCCCAACTCATCGTTTCGGAAGTAAAAAGACTTTTTGCCTTGTTGGATTCCGAAGAAAAATTGCCGATAAACAAATCAGAAATGATGTCGTATGACGTTGCCCATTTTATAGGGCTGAATCTTCAGCAAGAATATGAGTTGCTCTGTTTGATGGAAGAAGTGCAACGGTTGGAATATATCAGAAGACATTTAAACAAGCTAATTCCCGCTGTAAAAGAATTAGAAGAAGTGAAAGCACGAATACGTAGGAATGGGCATTTCCGCGATTTATCGCTGAAGGATTTCAACTTATAAAAATGATGAAAGCGCGAACTTTGATTCGCGCTTTCAGTAAGAGTGTTGTTAGATAATTATTGTTTGATGGCTGCGATACCGGGTAATACTTTTCCTTCAAAAAATTCAAGCATTGCACCTCCACCGGTAGATACATAACTCACCTTATTGGCATATCCGAATTTATTTACCGCAGCTACACTATCTCCACCGCCGACTAATGAAAAAGCACCATCGGCCGTAGCATCAGTTACCGCATCGGCAATACATTTAGTGCCATGTTGAAACTTCTCCATTTCAAATACACCCATGGGTCCATTCCAAAGTATAGTCTTTGAATTTCTAATCACTTTTGAGAACGTGTCGCAAGCTATCTGACCTACATCTAAGCCCATCCATCCTTCTGGAATTTCTGTGTTGTTGGCCGACGAGGTGTTGGCTTGTGCATCAAATTTATCAGCTATAATACTGTCGCTTGGCAAGTGTATAGACACACCCTTTTCTGCTGCTTTCTGCAATAAATTTGAGGCTGTTTCCAAACGGTCGTCTTCGCACAATGAATTTCCAATATGGCAACCCTTAGCTTTGAAAAAGGTATAAGCCATACCGCCGCCGATGATAATGTCGGTAGCCTTTTCCAATAAGTTTTCGATAATCAATATTTTGTCTGAAACCTTTGCTCCGCCTATGATTGCAGTAAATGGTCTTTGAGCATTATGCAATACTTGTTCGGCTGCTTTTACTTCATTTTCCATCAAATAACCAAACATCTTTTTGTCGGAAGAAAAGAAGTCGGCAATGATGGCTGTAGAAGCGTGAGCACGATGAGCCGTACCGAAAGCATCATTTATATAAACATCGCCTAATTTGGACAATTTTTCAGCAAAATCTCTATCGCCTTTTTCTTCTTGTTTATAGTATCGCAGGTTCTCAAGCAGCATCACCTCGCCGGGTTTCAATGAAGCTGCTTTTTGGCTTGCTTCTTCACTCATGCAGTCTGCAATGAAGGTTATGGGTTTGCCTAATTTTTCTGCCAAATAAACAGCTACGGGAGCCAGCGTAAAATCGGCAAGGGTCAGATGGGGCTTCTTTTCAATGTCCTTAAGAGGGCGGCCCCAATGACTCATCAAAATTACGCTTCCACCGTCTTTCAACACTTTTTCAATTGTGGGTAATGCCGCATTGATACGAGTTCCATCGGTAATTTTGCCATCTTTTATAGGCACATTAAAGTCAACGCGAATCAGCGCTCTTTTACCAGAAAAATTAAAATCATTGAATTGGTTCATAACAAGAATCTTCGATTAAAAATGTAAATGAATTTGTTAGAATGAAATAATGGATAAATTGAAAAAAAAGTAAAAAAAACCGCCAAGTGCGCATGGGTAGCGTCCTTCGCGGTTAGGATTTGTCTTTTTTGTTTTCTTATTTAGAAATCAGTCCGGCAAAATATTTAACAGTGCGAACCAGTTGGGAAACATAGCTCATCTCGTTGTCGTACCAACTTACGGTTTTCACCAATTGCTTGTCGCCCACAGTCATCACTTTCGTTTGTGTAGCATCAAACAAAGAGCCGAAAGAAGTACCAATGATGTCGCTACTTACAATTTCATCTTCATTGTAACCAAAGCTTTCAGTAGCAGCAGCTTTCATGGCAGCATTGATTTCTGCAACAGTCGCTTTCTTCGTTAAAATAGAAACTAATTCAGTCAATGAACCGGTAACGGTAGGAACACGTTGTGCACCACCGTCTAATTTTCCGTTCAGCTCAGGCAATACCAAACCAATGGCTTTGGCAGCTCCGGTGCTGTTTGGCACAATGTTTTCAGCGGCTGCACGTGCCCGACGTAAATCACCTTTAGCATGTGGAGCATCTAAAGTGTTTTGATCGTTGGTATAAGCATGAATGGTGCTCATGATGCCGGTTTCAATGCCAAAGCTATCGTTCAATACCTTAGCCATTGGAGCTAAGCAATTGGTAGTGCAAGATGCGCAACTGATAATGGTTTCGCTGCCATCTAATATATGGTGGTTTACATTGAAAACTACAGTTTTCATTTCGCCTGTAGCCGGTGCAGAAATAACAACACGCTTAGCGCCGGCAGTGATATGTGCTTTTGCTTTTTCGGCATCAGTAAAAAATCCGGTACATTCCAATACTACATCCACTTGATGGCTTCCCCAAGGAATTTGTGCAGGATCTTTTTGAGCATAAATTTTAATTGCCTGACCGTTTACAGAAATAGCATCATCCGTGTGTGTAACATTAGCGTTGAAGCGTCCTTGAGCTGTGTCGTACTTCAAAAGGTGCGCCAATACGTTTGGCTTTGTAAGATCATTGATAGCAACTACTTCAATACCTTCCATGTTGAAAATTTGACGGAAGGCAAGGCGGCCGATACGACCGAAGCCATTGATGGCAACTTTTACGGTACTCATTATGTTGGTTTTGGTTTTAAATTTCTTTTAAAAAACGCTGCAAAGGTACTTGGTATGCGATAATATTCCAAAGTGCTTTCAAATTATGTAACCAAGCTCGTGTAATGCACTCAATTATCAACTATGAAAAGGGTATTTTTTATTGAATAGGCTTAAATGTTAATAATAAGAATGATTGCTATTTCTTCAAGATGAACCAATAGTAAGAAAAGCCTCCTTTATCCTTTTCTCGGAAAAACAATCTTGATCTGTATAGTAAAAGAAAATTTACTGCTTTTTCAGCAACGAATTGAATAATGCTATATATTTTTGTGTAATCACTTCAAGCCCATGCATAGAAAGGACAAATTGATAAGCCGTTTGGATCATCTTTTGTTTGTCTGCCTCCTGCATATCCAGCATTTGATCTATGGCATCGGCAAGGGCTTCAGGCGATTGCTTAGGAACTTTTAAAGACATGCCGGGCAACAATATATCATTTAATCCTCCGGCATTTGTACCTACCACCGGAACTCGATATAAATACGCATCTAATACACTACTTCCTAAACCCTCTTCTTGTGAACTCATTACAAAAACATCAAACACAGAAAAAAAATCAACCACATTTTCTACAAAACCCATACAACGATATTGATTTTCTAAACCATCTGCTGCTATCATCTTGTCCATCTCTGATCGCAATTCTCCTATTCCAAAATGTAGCAAAACAAAATCGCTTCGTTTTTTTGATAATATATTGATTGCCCGAATTAAGGTTAAAGGATCTTTGTGTGGAACTAAGGCAGCAACAGCTCCCAATATTTTTTTGTTTGCATCAATACCCAAACCGTTAGTTGTTTTATAAGCTCGATTATCATTTCTTTTTTCGGGTATAGCTATATCTGAAATCACCACAACATCCGACCGTCCGCAAAAGGATTCAACAATCTTTTTAACAGCCACACTGACAGCAACGATAGCATCAGCTTGACGATATTTCCATTTTGTGAGCCGCCCTTTAGGTACAAAGTCCACCCGGCGAGAAAAAATGACCGGACGACGATGCCACCATTTTGTTATAATACAGTAGGTGAGTATATGAGCCGTTTGAGCATGAATAACATCATAGTTTTTCCCTTCTTTAAATAGAAATAAGAGAATGCTGAAAACATTTGTAAAGCTTTTGAAGTGCCAACCATTTTCTTGAGCATATTTTTCTAACGGAAAATAAGCACGACATACTAAGGTAACGCTAAAGCCGGCTTTCAAAAAGCCTTGAATGTTATAGACGGTTTGCCTTTCTCCACCACGCCAACTACGTTCAAAATTCAGCTCTAATATGCGCATTTTGTTTGCTCTCTCAAGTAAAAAAAGTGGTTGAAATTACGACTTAAAATAAAGAGAGGCTACTTGCATGATGAAGTAACCTCTTTTAAAAAAAGAATATTTTCTCAATGTCTATGCACGTCCCAGTTTTTTTAGCAACCGGGCATGCTCGCGAAGGGCAGCTAAAAATGTGGGTTGCTCAAAATAGGGAACCCCATATTCTTTGGCTGTAGCCTTAACAATGGGTGCTATGCTTTTGTAATGAACATGGCAGATGTAGGGAAACAAATGATGTTCTACCTGACGATTTAAGCCCCCTATAAACCAATTCATAATCTTGCTTTTCGGTCCAAAATTTGCCGTATTCAGCATTTGGTGAATAGCCCAATTGTTTTCCATTTTTTTGTTGTCATCGGGAACGGGAAATTCACATTCGCCCATTACGTGCGCCAATTGGAAAATACAAGACAACGATAAGCCGGCTATAAAGTGCATGATAAAAAAGCCTATCAAAATATGATACCAAGCAACTCCTGAAAATAGGATGGGCATCAAAAGGATGAAGGCATAATAAATTATTTTGTAGATGGCTACATGGGTCAATGCCTGATTGAGAGTTAGTTTTTCTTTTTTCAATAAACCCAAACGATGATAGTCACGAACTTGGCGGAAATCCTTAATTGTAGCCCATTGAAAAGTAAGTAGTCCGTATAAAAACCAAGCGTAGAAGTGTTGGTATTTATGAAAGCTTCGACGCTCTTGATGTGGCGAAAATCGAAGTAATACTCCGGCATCAATATCATGATCTAACCCTTCGATATTGGTGTAGGTATGGTGAAGTACATTGTGTTGCAAACGCCAAGTAACATCATAGCCACCCACCAAAACAATGATTTTGCCCATATACTTGTTCAACCCCTTATTGCCCGAATAAGAATCGTGGTTTGAGTCGTGCATGATGGCACAACCAATGCCCACCATTCCTAAACCCATTAAACACCAAAGACCGTAGAAAATCCATAAGCTGGCTGCACCCACACCGGCAACCAGCAAGACGTAAGGTGCTAAATACATAGAAACAATAGCAACGGATTTCCACTTCATGCTTGCATTTCCGTGCATGTCCAATTTGTTGTCGGAAAAATATTTGTCAATGCGAATTTTAAGTGTGTCAAAAAAGCCTACTCCATTACGAGGGGCAAACTTAACAAGCGATAATTTTTGTTCTTTCAAAATATTTTATTTTTAGGCTAATCTATATCATTGATAATTAGCTTAGCATGAAAAAATGTTGGCAAAAACGAGAAAGCTAAATTTCCTTATTTGGTTATGGCTTCTAATTTCTTTTTATATTCGGTTGCCTTATCTAATTTGTTTAGCTTAGCAGAAATTTCTTTAGCAGCCATCAATGCACCTATGTATGTGTTCTTGTCTTCGCCCTTTAGGGTGGATGCATTGGGGTCTAATTGTGCAATAGTTTTTTCAAGGTAGGGGAGTGCTTTGCCAAACCAATCATCACGTTGTGCCTTCAATCCATCATATTTTTTTATATCAGCGGCAGAAGTGCCAGAAATGGCATTCATCTGTTCGTTTACCAACACGGCGCGGTTGAAGTATAAAGCACCAAGATTGTAGTTAATGTCTGCTTTGTCTGATGCTTGCAGTGCATTTTTATAGGCCTGTTCTGCCTTGCCAAATACATCGGCATAGTTAGCCGGTTTAGGAAGTTCGTTTCCCTTAGCATCTTTGGGATTAGCCATGTTGTCGTAAGCAATGCCGAGCGTAAAAAGGAAATCAGCATTGTTGGGTTCATTTTTAATTGCCTCTTCCAGTTTGGCTACTAATTGGTCTGATTTGTTGGCTTTGATGTAAGCGTTCAACTCGCGATTAACCAATGTTTTTTCATTGGGAAATTGCTTTTTGCCTTCATCTAAAATAGCCATCAGATTGGCTTCATCCTGTTTGGCTTCATAGATATCAGCTAACATCAAATAGATGTTGTAAGCACGCACAGCCGGATCATTTTTAGCCTTTAACAATAAGGGTAAAGCCTCGTCAAATTTATTAGCATAATAGGCACTATAACCTTGGTAAAGGCTTGCCTGACGCGCCATGGTGTCAAATTTTACCCAAGATTTTCCGCCATAGCGTTTGCCATTGTCTAACCCTTGAATATTAGTTACTTCTCCAAAACTGTTGTAAGAACCTTCATAATTTTGCTTGTCGAAAGCCATTAAACCGGCGTTGAAATTATAGATGGCAACAGCAAAAAGCTTGTTGTTTACATCTTCTGTTTCGTAGTCAGGCTTTAAAGAAATAGCCTTTTTAAAAGACTTTCCTGCTTCTTGATAATAATCTTTTGTGGCGTTGGCAGGTTCTCCTTGCATCGCCAGATATACCAATCCGCGTGTGTACCAAGCATAGGGGTCATTTTTTGTATCGTCGTTCGTTACGGCCTCTTCAATAGCTGATTTTGCCTTTTCAAAGTTTTTATCGGCGAGATAATTTTTCGCGGTACGAATCTGTGATTTTTGTGCGAAAGAAACAGCAACAAAACAAAGCGTGGTTGCCGTTAGGAGAAACTTCTTCATTCTTTGATTTTATGATGGAGATGAGCTGATAAAAAGTTTCAAAACTCACTCACTGATTTTCAAATTGCGGTGCAAAATTGAGAAAAAAATAGCGGATGATGAAATAAAAAAAATGATCCTCAGCAGTCTGCCCCTTAAAACAAAGTAGGGTAACTCATGTCTTGTCTATCTATAAAATAAAACAGAAGAGAAATGAAAATGCTCTTTATCCCGATCTTTTGAAAATGTGGAGAAGTAAGGGCATATTGGGCATAGAAAAAAGCGACTTGCGCCGCTTTAAATGTTTTCACAACGGAATAATCCTTATTGTGAATTGCTTTCAAAATGTAAAGGTACATAATTATTTTGTATTTTAACCCAATAATTTTAAACCTATGAAAAAAATTTTAGGACTCGACTTAGGCACCAACTCTATTGGCTGGGCATTGGTGGAACAAGACTTTGAAAACAAAAAAGGTGAAATTCTCGGAATGGGGAGTAGGATTATTCCGATGGGTCAAGAACTCAGCAAGTTTGAACAAGGACAAGCGCAAACAAAAAATGCAAATAGGCGCATTGCTCGTGGAATTCGCAAACTTAATAAACGCTATAAGCAAAGAAGAAACAAGCTAATCTATGTTTTGCAACAATTAGGAATGTTACCTGATCAAATAAAATTAGCAGAACCATTTGACAATCCATTAAAACTTGATAGAGTTTCTATTCTGCCGATAGATAAAAAACAAAAACAATACTCTGCTCTTGATTTATTGGAGTTGCGGGTAAAGGCTTTAAAGGAAGCGGTTTCGTTACAAGAATTAGGCAGGCTGATATATTTGTTTAATCAACTGCGGGGCTATTCAGGTGGAGGAGATGAACCCGAAAAAGAAGATAAAAATGAAGATGAGTCAGAAAGTGCAGAAAAAAAGGGAAAAGAAAGTTATGTAACGTTCGGCAAAATTATTTTTGTTTCAGAACCTGAAACAATTACATACAAAGGAAAAGAACTAAAAAAACGGAGTATAAAAATTGAAACAGAGGAGGGAGAACTAGAAGGCGATACTTTTTTAGAACTACTGAAAGTTGGCGAATCTTTGGAACTCCTTGTAAATATAACCACTTCAAAGAAACACGGAGAAACCATCACATTTAAGTTGCCTAATAAAACCGACTGGCGTAAAAAGATGGAAAACTTAGAAAAGGAATTAACAGAGTTATCTAAAGAGAAAGACAGGGAAGTTTATTTATCAGAATATTTTCTTTCTATTCTAAAGGAAAATAAATGGGCAAAAATCAGGAATAATGTTGTTCTGCGTTCCCGTTATCAATCAGAGTTCGATAAGATTTGGGAAACTCAACGTTCAATTGAAGGTTCGCCTTTGCACAAAGTTTTGAATAATCTTTCACAAGAAAAAATATACAAAATACTTCAATTCATTTTTCCGGGAACAAAAGAAACACAAGAGAAATACAGGCAAGAAGGTAAAGAGAAAGGATTGTATCATGTTGTCAGAAACCAAATCATTTACTATCAACGAGAGTTGAAAGACCAAAGCCACCTTATTTCCGATTGCCGTTTTGAACAAGGAGAAAAAGCAGTTGCTAAAAGCCATCCCGTTTTTCAGGAGTATAAAATATGGGAGCAAATAAATAAGCTAACGATAAACACGAAAATTGAAGATGGAAAAAACCGCAAAGGAGAAATAAAATACAAGTATGTGGACAGACCAATTCCTGCTGCACTAAAAGAATGGCTTTTTGATGAATTGCAGGATAAAAAGGAAATCAGTTTTGGGGTTGTGTTCAATAAACTGAAAAAGGACTACAAACTTCAAGAGGGCGTTGAGTTTCTAAATGGAATGAACCCTAAAGCTAAACTTCGTGGAAATGAAACCAAATTGGTGCTTAAAAAAGCATTGGGGGAACAATTTTGGGAGCAATTGGGATTATCAGAAAAGGGCAGGCAAATTGAATTATGGGATATTCTTTACAACTCAAAAGGCAATGAATACGATATTGAGAGCGAACGAACTTCAAAGGTATTATCCTTTATTGAAAAGTATTCAAACGATATTGCCAATCCCGACCATACAGCCATTCAAATAAGTAAAATAAAATTCAGCAGAAGTTATGCAGCACTGAGTTTAAAAGCGATTGAAAAGGTTTTACCGCTTGTCAGAAGCGGGAAATATTTTAGCAATGACTTATCCGATTCGCTTAAAGAAACTATCATCAAGTTAGTAAATGAAACTGTAAGCGACCCCTTTGAGAAAGCCGCACAAGAATATTTAGAAAACAATGTGGAAGTTTTGGCAGAAGGCGGTATAATGAATGCTTACGCTATCATTTTAGTTTATGGAAAACATACAGCCAAAGAATATAGCGAAGATGAAAGAATCAAAAACTTTTATGACCTAAAACGATTAACACCCGGAGAGTTGCGCAATCCACTCGTTGAACAGTTGATTAGTGAAGCGTTGATGGTAGTAAAAGACATTTGGAGAAAGTTTGGCAAGCCGGATGAAGTGCGACTGGAATTGTCACGAGAGTTAAAAAATAATGCCGAAAGAAGAAATAAAATCTATAAAGCAAATAATGAAAATCAGAAAGCCAACGATGAGGTAAAGAACTTATTGATAGAACTCAAACAGGAGATAACACTTAATAACATTGAAAAATACAAACTTTGGTTATCTCAGGAAAATCTTGCCGAAGAATATGTAAAGCAATACAAAGACCCATCAAAATCAGAAATTGAAAAAATGAAATTATGGCGAGAACAAGGGCATGTTTCACCATATACGGGACAGCCAATCCCGCTTTCTGAGCTATTTAACAGAGAACGCTACGATGTTGACCATATCATTCCACAGTCAAGATATTTTGACGATTCATTTGTAAATAAAGTGATTTGTGAAAAATCAATCAACAAAGAGAAGAGTAACCGCACAGCAATGGAATTTTTTGAAATAGGCTCGTCTATTCCTTCTGTTTTTTCTAAAGAAAATTTTATTAAGCACGTCAATGATTATTTTCAAGGAACAAAACGAAAAAATCTTTTAGCCACAAAAGTTCCAGAAGATCCGATTGCAAGACAGATAAAAGAAACACAATACATTTCGGTAAGAGTGAAAGAAGAATTGAATAAAATTGTTGGCAACGAAAACGTAAAAACAACAACGGGTGGTGTTACAGATTATTTACGCAATCAATGGGGGTTAACGGATAAATTTAAAACGCTTTTAAAACCACGATACGAAAATGTACAACCCTTAGCCGTAGAAATAGAATACGACAAATATGTTTTGGCATTTGAAAAGAAAAAAAAGGAATACAAAGAAAAGAATATTCCGTTTGCAGATATTGAATTAAGCAAAGAACAGTTTATAGAATCATTTAATCGTAATTATTTCCAGACCAAAAATAACAAACTTGTCATCAAAGGTTGGACTAAGCGCATTGACCACAGACACCACGCCATTGATGCGTTAGTAATTGCTTGCACAGAACCTGCACATGTAAAGCGATTGAATGACTTGAACAAAGAATTACAAACCTGGTTAGATGAACATAAGAAAGATTTGCTGCCAAACTTTGAGGGAAGCCCTTCTGAATTGTTAGACGAAATTTTAAATCTTAATGAAACCGAAAGAGAAAAAATCTTTAAGCAAATTGAGAAGTTCAAAACTATTGATATGCCCTGGGCAGGATTTCCCGAAGATGCAGAAAAAGAAATTCAAAACATCATTATATCTCAAAAGCCAAAGGATAAACTTCTTATTCAGCCCGATAAAAACGGAACATTGCAAATAAAGATAAGAGGGCAATTACACGAAGGAACGCTATACGGCAAAAGTCAAGGCGTAGAGTCATATAGAATACCCTTGTCAAAATTTGCAGTAAAGAAATTTGCAACAGACAAGGCTATTGAAAAAATAACTAACGAGTATTTAAAAGAAGGCATAAAGGAGCATTTGGAAAAGGATTTTGGCAATAGGAAAGAAGATGCCTTTTCAGCAGAAGGAATTTTAGCATTGAATAAAAAATTATCCGAAAAGAAAAACAGAAAAGGAAATCCAGCCCCTCACACACCAATTTCATCTGTCAAAGTTTTTTATCGCGACCCTGCAAAAATCAAAAAGAAAAAGGGACAGGAAGAAATTGAAGAAGCGTTACAGAAATTGGAAAGAACAAAAGCATTCAATAATTCCCTTTTCGTTAAAACAGGCGACAATTATCTGTTTGCCGTTATGGAAAAAGAGGGCAACCGAATTTTTGACCTTATCACATTCTTTGATGCCGCTAATATTTTGAAAGATGAATTTAATAAGGCTACCGACAAAGCAAGTTTCAGTAAGGAACAAGTTTTCAAAAACTACTTTGAGGAAAAGAACAAAGCAAAATTGTTGTTTACTTTAAAACAAGGCGACCCCGTGTATATGCCGTCCGAAGGCGAAGAAGTAATTACAGACTCGCAAAGTCCTTTGTATGAAAAGTTTTGGAAAGATAAAACGTCAAGAAGTAAAAATATTTACTATGTAACCCAATATAGTGGAAATCGGATTTATTTTATTAAACATGATATAGCTAATCCTATAATAAAAGGCAAAGAGTTCGGGAGTCAAAATGCTTATGAAATTATTGATGGGAGATCTATTAAGCAGCATTGTATCAAACTCAACATAGACAGATTAGGCAACATTTCAAAAGCATAAACCATGAAAAATAGAATAAAAAACACATTGCAAAAGGCTTTGCTGGAAAACGGAGAAATGTCCATGGGACTATATGAGTTTGATATGCAAGAACATATTGACGAGTGGATAAACGACACCCAAAATGATAACGATGATTACTGCTTTTTTATAACAGAAAACAGGGGTGATGTAGCAATGGTTTTGATTAGCCGTGAAAATGAAATATTTATCAATGAAAAAGCTCGCGAAAAATTGATGAAGTTATGGATAAAAGCTTATGACCACAATATCAAACTATTATTACCCACAATGACACGAAATCTTTCTAACGGCTTTTTTGCAATTACCGGTGTGAAAACCTCCAATCAGCCAACACCTACAAAATCATAAATAACCATGTCAAAATCAGCACTAAAAAAAGAACTGCAAATGCTCACCAAAGAACAATTGATAGAGCAAGTATTGGATTTGTACGAAAAGAATAAATCGGTTAAAACATTTTATAACCTATACCTCAATCCGAAAAATGAAAAAGCACTTTTGGAGAAATGCAGGAAAGAAATTTACAGAGAATTTAATGTGGAGCGACCAGAGCGTGCAAGATTAAAATTTTCGGTAGCCAAACAGGCTATTGCTGAACTGAAAGATGTACAAGCATCGCCGGAAATCATAGCGGATGCGATGTTGTATTTGGCGGAATGTGCCTGTGAGTTCACCTACCAGAATGGCGATGTGAGTGGGGCATTTTATAGTGGGGCTTACAATAATTTTTCGGCAGCACTAAAATTTATTGCCAAACAAAATTTATTAAGTGTTTTTCGACAGAGGGCAGAGCAATGTGTAAAATGGGCTTCTCCTTGCGGTTATGGTTTTGCAGATGATATAAGGTATGAATTTCTGGATCACTATCAAGAAAACTAAACAGCCAAAAGTGTTTAGATGAACTGTAACAAATTGTTCAACAAAATTAGACTTGTTAATAAACATGAATGAAGTTGTGATATACAAAAACAATAATAACGATATTCAAATTGAAGTTCATTTAGAACAAGATTGAGTATGACTTACACAAGACCAAATAGCTTTTTATTTGGCATTCAGCGACCTGCAATTATGAAACTTTTCAACTCAAATGAGTTAGACGAAAAGGTGGTATGTTCCAAAATGGAACATACCACTCAATAATAAAGTAAAGAAACTATGAACGAAATAGAAATCTACAAATCGGATGATAACAAGATTGAATTACAAGTCAATCTTGAAAATGATGCTAACAAATGGTTTTTATTATTAATAAAAATAAAATGACTATATCTGAACACATTTCCAATATTTTTAACGAAGGAGAACTTGACGAAAAAGTGGTTGTAAGGAAATTCCTTACAACCACTCAACACGATTCCATTAAAGGAAAAACCCAAGAAAAATTAGAATTAGCAATTTAAGAGAAATCGTGAAAAATGTAAACTATTTCCAAAATGGAACAAGTTTAAAACAAAGTGGTTGGTTCAAAATTTGCCCCAACCACAAACAACAGAAAGATTAGGAAGTCCGACTTCTCTATCAAAAAACAAGAATCTATGAACGAAATTGAGATATACAAAACAGAAAAGGGCTCTGAAATCCAAGTACGATTGGATAAAGAAACCATTTGGCTAACGCAAAAACAAATGGCGGATTTGTATTGTAAGGACACAGACACCATTAGTTTACACCTGAAAAATATTTATGCAGAGGAAGAGTTAGACGAAATTGCAACTACCGAGTTTTCCTCGTTAGTTCAAAAAGAAGGTGACAGAATGGTAAACAGAAAAGTAAAACTTTACAACCTCGATGCTATTCTATCCGTTGGCTATCGTGTTAATTCCAAACGTGGCACTCAATTTCGTCAATGGGCAACTCAACGCTTAAAAGAACATCTTGTACAAGGCTACACCATCAACCAAAAACGCTTAGATGAACTACAACAAACCGTTCAGCTCATTCAAAAATCCATCGGCGAAGAAACGAATTTAAAAGAGGCTAAAGGCTTACTCGAAATCATCAGCCAATATACACAACGCTTTGTGCTGCTAAACCAATACGACAGCAACAGCATTGCATCTGAAAGGCTGAATGAAAATATCACTTATGAAATCACATATCCTGAAGCCAAGAACGCCATTGCAGAACTGAAAAAACAGCTCATCGCAAAAATAGAAGCAACGGATTTATTCGGTAACGAAAAAGATAACAGCTTTGAGGGAACCTTGCAAAATGTGGTGCAGACCTTTGGCGGTACTTATCTCTATCCGAGCATTGAGGAGCAGGCAGCGCATTTGCTGTATTTCATTATAAAAAACCATTCGTTCTCTGATGGAAATATACGCATCGGTACTTTCTGTTCTAATGGTTTTTGGAATAAACAAACATCTTTTCACAAAATGCGACGAACTGAAAATTAATGATCATACTCTTGTAGCATTGGCATTGCTTGTGGCGCAAAGCAACCCTGCGGAAAAAGAGTTGATGATAAAGCTCATTACCCAACTCATCAATAACAGCTGACATGATAAAACGCACTCTGTACTTCGGCAACCCCGCCTATCTGAAAACGCAAAACGAACAAATGGTGATAGAATTGCCGGCTGTAAAGGGATTGCGATTGATGCCGGAAATCAAACAAGCACCCATCGAAGATATAGGTATAGTAGTTTTAGACCATCAACAAATCACCATTTCGCAAGCTTTGATGGCCAAGCTTTTAGACAACAATGTAGCTCTAATCACCTGCGATCAAACTCACCATCCCGTAGGGTTAATGCTCAACCTGCATGGGCATACCTTGCAAAGTCAAAAATTTAAAGCACAATTAGAAACAAGCATTCCGCTTAAAAAACAATTGTGGCAACAAACCGTGTCTGCAAAAATTGCCAATCAAGCGGCATTGTTGCAAGCAGAGCGGGCTGAGAATAAGATACTGATTCGTTATGCCCGAGAAGTAAAAAGTGGCGACAGCGAAAACCACGAAGCCAAAGCCGCTGCTTATTATTGGAAAAATCTTTTTCCGGAATATTTATCTTTTACCCGACAACGCGAAGGTGCTCCACCCAACAATTTGTTGAACTATGGATATGCCATTTTGCGTGCCCTTACAGCCCGAAGTTTAGTGATGTCGGGACTTTTGCCCACATTGGGAATCTTTCATAGAAACCAATATAATGCCTATTGTCTTGCTGATGATATTATGGAGCCGTATCGCCCATTTGTAGATAGGGTAGTGTGTAGGATTGTAAGCATGAACGGACGTTTTTTAGAATTGACACCAAACATGAAAAAGGAATTGTTGGCTATCCCCGCCATGGATGTAGTGTTGGATGGTGAGCGAAGCCCATTGATGAACGCCATGCAAAGAACAACGGCAAGCTTGGCAAAATGTTTTGAAGGAGCAACGAAAAAAGTATTGTATCCTACTTTGTGCGACTGATGAAGGATTAGTTATAAATAGTAATTCGTAATTCGTAATTCGTAATTTATAATTCGTAATTTATAATTCGTAATTTATAATTCGTAATTTATAATTCGTAATTTATAATTCGTAATTTATAATTCGTAATTCGTAATTCGTAATTCGTAATTGAAGTTGTAATGAATTTTTCACGTTTAAATGCCTATCGTATCATGTGGGTGTTTGTAATGTATGATTTGCCAACGGAAACCAAAACCGATAGAAAACATGCGGCTAAATTTCGGAAACTGATGCTGGCAGATGGATTTGCCATGTTTCAGTTTAGTTTATACATTCGTCATTGCAGCAGTCGAGAAAATGCGGATGTGCACATTAGGCGAGTAAAAAAAGTATTACCAACTAAAGGAAATGTAGGGATTATTTGTTTGACGGACAAGCAATTTGGCATGATGGAATTGTTTAGAGGGGCAGAGTCGGTGGCAACGCCTAACACGGTGCAGCAATTAGAATTATTTTGAGTTAAGGCATAAAAAAAGGGCTAAAAAGCCCATTTTTTTATTTCAGTTAGACACCTTGAAACACAATACTGTTGCGGCTCTTAGCGAAGTCAGTTGTCAAAGATCTAAGCTAAGAAATTTTTTGAAAGCAATTCACAACTATCTGCTTTGCCGCCTATCACCCAGTGCGTTGTCAAAGATCTAAGCTAAGAAATTTTTTGAAAGCAATTCACAACATCGGCGCTGGCAATACGATCTTTAATATGTTGTCAAAGATCTAAGCTAAGAAATTTTTTGAAAGCAATTCACAACAAGTCTGCTGTGTTTGTGTCGTTAAAATAGGTTGTCAAAGATCTAAGCTAAGAAATTTTTTGAAAGCAATTCACAACATCAGTTATAATGTTTGATGCGGGTTGTTTGTTGTCAAAGATCTAAGCTAAGAAATTTTTTGAAAGCAATTCACAACTACAGCTCACCGAGTTGTCAGGCGGATGCCGTTGTCAAAGATCTAAGCTAAGAAATTTTTTGAAAGCAATTCACAACTTCTTTTTGTTTGCTGTTTTTTTAGTTGCCGTTGTCAAAGATCTAAGCTAAGAAATTTTTTGAAAGCAATTCACAACGTAAATACACGCATAGCCGAAGAGCATCTTGTTGTCAAAGATCTAAGCTAAGAAATTTTTTGAAAGCAATTCACAACATTGATGACTTGTTAGGAGAAATAGATAAAGTTGTCAAAGATCTAAGCTAAGAAATTTTTTGAAAGCAATTCACAACTACAATTTGGGAAGCCGATTGCTGGTATCAGTTGTCAAAGATCTAAGCTAAGAAATTTTTTGAAAGCAATTCACAACTATCGCAAGTGCATGACCTAACAACGCGCTGTTGTCAAAGATCTAAGCTAAGAAATTTTTTGAAAGCAATTCACAACTCTGCAAGCCGGCTACTGCTGTATCCACCGTTGTCAAAGATCTAAGCTAAGAAATTTTTTGAAAGCAATTCACAACTATAGTTATTATCAAGTGAAAACTCCTTGAGTTGTCAAAGATCTAAGCTAAGAAATTTTTTGAAAGCAATTCACAACTATGCCTTTCAGCATATTGCTGGCGCGTTTGTTGTCAAAGATCTAAGCTAAGAAATTTTTTGAAAGCAATTCACAACTCATGAAACTGGCATCCAACGCTAAGTCTTGTTGTCAAAGATCTAAGCTAAGAAATTTTTTGAAAGCAATTCACAACGCCGTCCACAGGCGTTTCGCCCATCTGCTCGTTGTCAAAGATCTAAGCTAAGAAATTTTTTGAAAGCAATTCACAACAAATACTCGGGCTGGTGTAACAAAAGGTTTGTTGTCAAAGATCTAAGCTAAGAAATTTTTTGAAAGCAATTCACAACTAAATACTTTACCGCTAACCCGCCATCTAAGTTGTCAAAGATCTAAGCTAAGAAATTTTTTGAAAGCAATTCACAACGCAGTGAAAGAGAAGGATCTCACACGAAGTGTTGTCAAAGATCTAAGCTAAGAAATTTTTTGAAAGCAATTCACAACTAAATGCCGTTCATCAAAAAAAGTTTGCGAGTTGTCAAAGATCTAAGCTAAGAAATTTTTTGAAAGCAATTCACAACGCATCTGTCTTTGGTGGCTACCATGCTTCTGTTGTCAAAGATCTAAGCTAAGAAATTTTTTGAAAGCAATTCACAACTGAATCATATAATGGTGTAAATCCACCCTCGTTGTCAAAGATCTAAGCTAAGAAATTTTTTGAAAGCAATTCACAACAGCATATCCATCATTCCGCCATAGTAATTAGTTGTCAAAGATCTAAGCTAAGAAATTTTTTGAAAGCAATTCACAACGCGAAGGGGGCGGGGGGCGGGGGGTTGGTGGTTGTCAAAGATCTAAGCTAAGAAATTTTTTGAAAGCAATTCACAACAAGTCTGCTGTGTTTGGGTCGTTAAAATCGGTTGTCAAAGATCTAAGCTAAGAAATTTTTTGAAAGCAATTCACAACGGTTGGACATGTGGATGTATATCCGTTGGAGTTGTCAAAGATCTAAGCTAAGAAATTTTTTGAAAGCAATTCACAACTCAAAAGAAGGCACTAAGACTGGAGCTTGGGTTGTCAAAGATCTAAGCTAAGAAATTTTTTGAAAGCAATTCACAACCGAGTAGCCCCATATAATAAGGTTTATGGGGTTGTCAAAGATCTAAGCTAAGAAATTTTTTGAAAGCAATTCACAACGGATATGAAGTTTAAGAACATTCAGAATAGGTTGTCAAAGATCTAAGCTAAGAAATTTTTTGAAAGCAATTCACAACGGTGTTGATTGCACCTTTATGTATATCTTGTTGTCAAAGATCTAAGCTAAGAAATTTTTTGAAAGCAATTCACAACATTGATGAAACGCAACGTTTTCCTTGCCGCGTTGTCAAAGATCTAAGCTAAGAAATTTTTTGAAAGCAATTCACAACTTTGTACGGAGCCAGCAAGCGCATGGCGTTGTTGTCAAAGATCTAAGCTAAGAAATTTTTTGAAAGCAATTCACAACATAGTCCACACACATACCGCAAACACATATGTTGTCAAAGATCTAAGCTAAGAAATTTTTTGAAAGCAATTCACAACATTAGCTTGAGTTTCAGCCCTCCAAATGTAGTTGTCAAAGATCTAAGCTAAGAAATTTTTTGAAAGCAATTCACAACCGCCGGCTTCTTAGCATCATGACGGGAAAGGTTGTCAAAGATCTAAGCTAAGAAATTTTTTGAAAGCAATTCACAACTCAGACCTTAATGTATGGTCTAAGGATGATGTTGTCAAAGATCTAAGCTAAGAAATTTTTTGAAAGCAATTCACAACCCGAAAACATTAGTAGGCGCAAGCTGGTCAGTTGTCAAAGATCTAAGCTAAGAAATTTTTTGAAAGCAATTCACAACAGGTTGCCGGTTGTGCCGAAATTGATACTGTTGTCAAAGATCTAAGCTAAGAAATTTTTTGAAAGCAATTCACAACTATTTTGGTTTATAGATTTTTTTATGCTCAGTTGTCAAAGATCTAAGCTAAGAAATTTTTTGAAAGCTAACTTTTATTCCGATTAGCTAACTCGGCTATATTTATAGTTTCAAATTCTTTTGCTTTTTTAATGTATTAAATTTCCTATCTTTTTCTTGTATCTTTTCAGCAAATCCTTTATTCATGGAGCAGAATTTTCCCTCTATTCAATCTGCTAAAAATATAGTTCAACAACTGCAATTCGAAAAGACTTATTCTTCTGTTGAATCAGCAGAGGCGTTTTTTGTGATAGCCAAAAATCTAATGTTGGATATTAATGTTTGGCAATCCGAAAGCACTAACCATTCCGTACAATTTTTTATAACGGATAATACAGAAAAGGTGCACCATAGAAATATTCATAAAGGTGACCTTATTCGTGTTAAGTTTTTAAATTCTGAAATGGAAAAGGTAGATTGGATGCGTATAAATGTCTTACAGTATGATGACTATCCCAACGAAAATAGGGAAGTGCTGACCTTGCATTTGTCTCAAGTTCAAGATCATCCACAAAAAACCAATTCTTATGCTGACCTTAAAAAAAATCGGAATGAAATTTACCTTTCAATTGAAAGAAACCATAGCCACCTTATTTCAGGATTGACTATTTGTGTGAATCATGAAGTTCATAATTCTTCGAATGATTTTGAATTGCCCTTTAAGGAACATTTGTCGTGGGATCAATTGTTGCAAAAATTTTTACAGGAAGAGTAGGGATTAGTTGAAAGCAATTTAGTTTTCTTGTGAGTACAATTTTTTTTAAAACTTCATTGATTATTTATTGTTTCCATTTTTCATACACCATGCGCACAGCTTGGTATCCGGCATGAGAGAGCCATAGTTGCATGGTTGTGTTGGCAACTAAGGTGTAACGATATATTCTACGAATGTGGTGATGTGAAAAATGATTTTCAAACGTTGAATTTAAGGGCACCTCTTAAAACCCCATTTTCTTTTCTGATTATTTTTTACTCAGTTAAAAAAAGCGAGTACAATTGCTCTATGTTTTTGTGTTAAATGCTACATCATTGATATTCAGCCTATTAAATTTAA
>JAFDXO010000009.1 GCA_018267925.1 Bacteroidota bacterium
TATCTGAAAAAAAAATAAACAAGGCAAAGTATATCATGTGGTATAACACGATATGCTTCAAACCTAATAAGCATGAACCCCTAAAAAAATGATTGCAATCATACTTAGAGATGATTGCAATCATGAAATTAAGCAACATAAAAGCCCCGCCAAAGACGGGGCTTTTATGCCGCTTAATAATTTTTTTAGCTGCAACCTGTTGTAGTACCACAATTCGGGCACATATAACAAGTTCCATTTCTCAAAGTAATGTTTCCACAATTTCGACATACGGGTGCATCAGCACTTGTTCCCATCATTTTTTTTATGTCTGCCGTGTTAGCACCTGCTGTTACAACTGCTTTAGGTGCTAATGTTGTTTTTGGTTTGTGTTGGGGAGCTGTAATACGCACTTGTGAAAGTTCTTGATGTTCTTCGGTTGCAATAAATCGCTCGGGATCTTGCACATGAACTAAATCTGAACGATCTAAATATTCATAAGCAAGCAGGCGGAAGATAAAGTCCAGAACAGAAGTTGCAGATTTAATATTAGGATGTTCCACTATGCCTGATGGTTCAAATCGAGTAAACGTAAACTTATCTACAAACTCTTCTAATGGAACGCCATATTGCAAACCAACAGAAACGGCAATAGCAAAGCTGTTCATCAAACTGCGCATAGTGGCTCCTTCCTTAGCCATATCAAGAAATATTTCGCCCAGTGTGCCATCGCCATATTCACCGGTACGAACAAATAAGGGTTGTCCTCCAACTTTTGCCTTTATGGTATAGCCACGACGCTTTGCCGGAAGTTGTTTGCGTTCTACTATTCGGCTCAGTTCTCGCTTTAAGCGAGTGTCCGGACTGTCTTGTACACGCTTGTTAACTTCTTCAAGAAGATCATCAATTGTCAATGCACCCAAATCTACAATATGTGGTGCTTCAGGGATAGTTGATTGCTCAACAACTTCTTCGCCTTTCTTTTTCTTAGTATCGCTTTTATTGCTTAATGGCTGAGAAAGTTTGGATCCATCGCGATAAAGCGCACAAGCTTTAATACCTAATTGCCAGCTTAGATAGTAGCAATCTTTAATTTCATCAATCGAGGCTTCATGCGGCAAATTGATTGTTTTTGAAATTGCACCGCTGATGAAGGGTTGGGTTGCGCCCATCATGCGGATATGTCCGTGGGCATGGATATAGCGCTCGCCTTTCTTACCACATTTGTTGGCACAATCAAAAACGGGAAGATGTTCGGGCTTTAAAAATGGTGCACCTTCAACGGTCATGGTTCCACACACGTAATCGTTAGCGGCTTGTATTTCTTCATCTGCAAAGCCCAATTCCTCCAATAAGTTAAAGTCGGGAGCAAAATATTGTTCTGCTGTAAAGCCCAATCTCTGCAAACATTCTTCGCCCAAGGTGTAGGCGTTGAAAACAAAACCGATTTCGAAAGCACTTTCGACCGCGGCATCTAATTTTTTTAATTCCTCGGCAATAAAACCTTTTTCACTCAGGCTTTGGTGATTGATGAAAGGTGCGCCGGCAAAGGTTGCATGTCCTTTAGCATGTTTGACGATAGCATCAATTTCTGAATCTGAATATTTTAGGTTTTTAAGTGCTGCGGGAATGGATTGGTTTATAATTTTGAAATAACCACCTCCCGAAAGTTTTTTAAACTTCACTAAAGCAAAGTCCGGTTCAATACCGGTTGTATCGCAATCCATCACTAATCCAATCGTTCCTGTCGGGGCGATTACCGTTGCTTGAGCATTTCTAAAGCCATATAACTCACCCATTTGCACGGCATCATCCCATGCTTTTGTAGCTGCTTTTAAAAGATAATCGGGGCAATATTTTGCATTGATGCCCATCGGTTTGATTTCTAATCCTTCATAAGCATCTACTGCATCATAAGCAGCTGCACGGTGGTTGCGCATCACACGCATCATGTGAGATTTATTCTCTTCATAACGAGGAAATGCGCCGAGAGCATGTGCCATTTCTGCCGAGGTTTTGTAAGCCACCCCATTCATAATGGCAGTGATGGCTCCGGCAATAGCGCGTGCTTCTTCACTGTCATAAGGGATGCCACTCACCATCAACATGGAACCCAAATTAGCATATCCTAATCCTAAGGTGCGATAGTCGTAACTGAGTTGTGCAACTTCAGGAGAGGGGAACTGAGCCATTAGCACCGATATTTCTAAAACGGTTGTCCAAAGGCGGGTCATGTAGGCAAAACTTGCTACATCAAAAGTGTTTGTGGATTCATCGAAAAAGCGACGGAGGTTTAGCGATGCCAGATTACAAGCCGTGTTGTCAAGGAACATATATTCCGAACAAGGATTGGAGGCTCTGATTTTTCCTCCTTCCGGGCAAGTATGCCACTCATTAATAGTAGAATCATATTGTGTTCCGGGATCTGCACAACGCCAAGCAGCATAAGATATTTTTTCCCAAAGCTCTTTCGCTGGTACTGAACGCATAACCTTACCCTCGCTACGCGAGGTCATGTCCCAATTTTCATTATTGGCTAATCTGCGGAAAAATTCATTAGGAATACGAACAGAATTATTGGAATTCTGCCCAGAAACAGTGCGGTATGCTTCGCCTTCATAGTCGGAAGAATATCCGGCTGCAATCAATGCTGCTACTTTCTTTTCCTCTTCTACTTTCCAATCTATAAAGTCTATTATTTCCGGATGGTCTAAATCTAAACAAACCATTTTTGCTGCCCGCCTGGTAGTGCCCCCACTTTTAATGGCTCCTGCTGCCCGATCGCCAATCTTTAAGAAGCTCATTAAGCCGCTTGATGTTCCGCCACCACTTAGTTTTTCACCTTCGGCTCGAATGTTTGAATAGTTTGTACCAACACCGGAACCATACTTAAAAATTCGGGCTTCGCGTACCCACAAATCCATAATACCACCATCATTTACCAAATCGTCATCAACGCTAAGAATAAAGCAGGCATGGGGTTGTGGACGTTCGTAAGCATTTTTAGAACGCTCTAAATTTCCGGTTTCGGGATCTACAAAATAGTGCCCTTGTGGTGCTCCATCAATTCCATAACTATTATGTAATCCGGTATTGAACCATTGGGGTGAATTCGGGGCACAACTTTGATGCAAGATGCTGAAGATAAGTTCATCATAAAACACTTGTGCATCTTTTTCGGAGGCAAAATAGCCGTAACGCTCGCCCCATGTTCTCCAGCAATGTGCTAAGCGATGTGCTACTTGTTTGATAGATGTTTCACGGCCTGTGCTGCCATCTGCTTGTGGCACGCCTGCTTTGCGGAAATATTTTTGCGCTAAAATATCGGTAGCAATTTGCGACCAATGTTTAGGTACTTCTACGTTTGTCATTTCAAATACTTTTTCGCCGTTTGGGTTTTTGATAACCGAAGTGCGATAGTCGTATTCAAACAAGTCAAAGGGGCTTTTGCCCGCTTGTGTGTATTGACGCTCAAAGGTAAGACCGGCTGATGTGGACTTGGTTTTTGCGCTCATTGATGAAAGTATTTTGGCGTGAAGAAAAAGTTAAGTTTGAAAAAATCAATTCTCCCGAATGGGTTGAATACGAAAGTATCAAAGGGTGATTTTCTACACCTATTTTTTTATCAAGACAGATGTGGATAACCTTCCAAAGCATTGCCCGACAAGCGCAAAGGAAGTTTTCAACAATGCGTTGTGGAATAATTTATTTCTAGGTCTGCTTGCTCCATTTCACAAGCTTTTCTATCCCTACTAAATAGAGTCTAATTTGCCCTAAAACCAGCTCTTGCTTTTGCTTCGCCCACCCAATCCTAAAGAGCCAAGAATACTTCGGGTGATCATAGTAGCAGCTGTTCGTGTTACACTTTTCACTATTGGGTTGTCAAAAAAACCGGGCTCCTTAGCGGCTGCTTTTTGTTGTGCGGCTGCTTGTTTGTCGGCTTCTTGCTGAGCCACTTGTGCTTGTTGAGTTGCCTGCGCTTCATGCAATTTTGCCGTCAATATTTCGTACGCGCTTTGCGAATCTACTTCCTTATTATACTTGGCCACCAAATGGCTTAGAGCCACAACTTGATCAATTTCTTGCGGTGATAAAATATCCATTCGGCTGCGTGGCGGGCGCAACATGACATGCGCCAAAGGCGTGGGAATACCTTTCTCATTCAGCATAGTTATCAATGCTTCGCCAATACCTAATTGAGTGATGAGGTCTTCTGTTTGGTAAAATGTAGAAATGGGGTAGTTGTCAGCCGTTTGTTTGATGCTTTTTCGATCTGCAGCCGTGAAAGCACGCAAAGCATGTTGCACTTTCAAACCTAATTGGGATAAAACACTTGCCGGAATATCCATGGGGTTTTGAGTAACAAAAAATATACCTATTCCCTTAGAGCGTATCAGCTTAATGACCGTTTCAATTTGTTGCAGCAGTGCAGCACTGGCTTCCTGAAAAATTAAGTGTGCTTCATCAAAAAAAATCACCAGTTTCGGTTTGTCTAAATCTCCTTCTTCTGGGCATACGGCATACAACTCAGATAGCATTTGCAGCATAAAAGTGGAAAACATTTTAGGGCGATCTTGCAAATCGGTTGCCCGAATAATATTGATCATTCCCCGACCATCGTTGTTTATTCTCATTAGGTCGTCCACTTCAAAGCTGGGCTCACAAAAAAACACATCTGCTCCTTGTTGCTGTAATTCAATCACCTTTCGTAAGATGGTTCCGGTGCTTTGAGTAGATATTTTTCCGTATTGTTTTTCAATTTCATCTTTTCCTTCATCGCCTATAAATTGAAGAACTTTGATGAAGTCTTTCAAATCTAATAAGGGCATTTTATTATCATCACAATATTTGAAAATTACCGCTACAAGCCCGCCCTGAGTATCATTCAGTCCTAAAATTTTAGAAAGCAAAACGGGTCCAAACTCACTTACTGTTGCTCGAAGTCTGGCACCTTTTTCATGGCTCAAGGATAGAAGTTCGACAGGATATTGAGCCGGAGAAAAGGGAATTCCTATGGCTTCACTTCTACTGCTGATTTTATCATTGTTCATGCCCGGAGCAGCTATTCCGCTCAGGTCGCCTTTGATGTCCAACAATAATACTGGAATACTGGCATCGCTCAACATTTCGCTGATTACTTGAAGGGTTTTAGTTTTACCGGTTCCTGTTGCACCGGAAATTAGCCCATGTCGGTTCATGGTTTTAAGAGGCAGATTGACAATCGCTTCTTTGATCACCTTTCCATCTAAAGCTGCAGCTCCTAAAGGAACACATTCTCCTTTAAATGTGTAACCGCTATTTATAGTTTCAATAAATTGATTTACGTCTGCCATTCTAATTTCTTTTTGCGGGCATAAAATAAAAGAATTTGCAGGTAATGAGCTTTAGAACATAAAAGGAAGGGATTTCATGCAGAAAATAGAAATCCATTAAGGAGCATTCTGATCAGTATGTTTGGTGATTAAGAAAAGATTGTACCAAAAAAAATAAAATGATTCATTTGCCTTTTCAATCAATGCAATATCTTTAACCCATTCCGGAAACAAACAATTCGGAAACAAACAATTCTTTAATAAAGATGCTGATAAAACGAATTGTTCTTGCTGCTGCAGCCTGCTTGCTTATTCTAATGTTTTTTAGAACTGACTTTTATGCAGCTTGGTATCAACAAAAAATCACAGAAAGCAGAGAGCGCTATGATGATGAAGCTGAACATACAGATGTAGAATATCGGCGACAATACCGTTATGCTAACCAATATGCTGTTGCAAAAGAAATTGTCAAGAAGGTGAAAGAAGCACACGACACAAATGCTATTGTGCTTTTGCCCCCTAATAGCTATGTGCAAGAAAATAGCCCGCAAGTCATACAATATATGCGGATGCCTGAACCGGTAGTCTTTTACTATTATACCGGTTTAAAAGCAGTTTGGACAAACAGCCCGGAAGTGAATAAGGCCAATTGGGCATTAATCATCAACAATAACAATGTGCAAATTGTTCAGATTACGCCACAGCAGCGCACTGAACTACTTGAAATGTATAAAAAATACAAACCAGAATTATGATTACCGTTGGTTTCGTCTTGCTCATTCTCTGCCACTTTATATGCGGTTTAGGGTTGTTACACTTGTTTGGCATCAGGCTTAGCATGGGTTCTATGCTGGGTCTTTCTTTAATTTTGGGTGTTGCTTTAGCCTCTTTCATACCCTTTGCATTGGAGTTATTTCATTTAAAAATTTCAGCGATATCGGTACTATGGGGCTTAATCATTTTGACAGTTTTTTGCTGTATTCCGATTGTAATCCGATTTAAGCTGCCTGACTTTAAAAACTTAAGTTGGCCACTTCATTTATATGATTATCCCTATCTTTTTATTTATGGAGTGCTGTTGTCTGTAAGCATTTGGCATTGCTATTATTATCCGGTGTTGCCCCGTGATATGCTATCCGGACCGGAAGTGATGGCTGAATATGCACTGAAGGAAGGCACCATGATTAATTCGATCTTCAAAATTGATCTTCAGACTACCAACAACCAATTAAAGCCGCCATACATCACTAGCTTACAAATCATTTACAAGCTGTTTGTAAATCCCTTCGGACAACTATGGTTGAGTGTTACTGTTGTTGGTTTTGTAATTTGGTTGTATAGCCTATTACGTAAAACGTTGCATCCATTAATCGGAGGATTTGTGCTATTGTTTTTCTTAGTCATTCCCGAAATGTATGCCTATACTTACATGATTTTGTTTGATTATAGTAACGCTGTTTTCTTTTTTGCAGGTTTCTATTTTTTAGCTCGCTTTATCCGTTCAAAGAATAAAAATGAATTTTGGTTTTCATCTTTTGCTTTTGGCATAGCAACTTACATCCGTACCGAAACGTTGATTCTGGTTGTAATGACTCTACCACTTTTGCTTTTTTACTTATGGCGTGATAAGACTTCGGCAAAGCAATGGATTATTCATGCTGTTGGATTTTCCTTTTTTACGGTAGTTTTTTATTTTTTGGTGATGAATGTTTTTATTAAAGGGTATATACCCAGCAGTTTTGATGTTGCATCTCAGGTGAACAAGCACCTTACCAATTTATCGCCATTGTTTGATCGCCTATATGAAATGTCCTCCAAATTGATTTTCAGCGATTGGGGAACCGGATTATATGGCTACTTCATTCGCTTGTTCATTTTCGTCTTGGCAGTTGATGCTATCTTTTTCCGTTCGTTTAGCAAAGAAGCGGTGGTTGCTATTTACGGAGTGTTAATAGTATATATTGGGTTAGGAATTATTGGCTGGCTTTTGCCCTTGGCAGACTTGTCGAACACCACGAAACGCGGACTGTTTAAGATATTTCCTTTGATGCTTTTTTACCTTGCCAATAGTGCCTCGTTGATAAAACTATCTTCTCTTATCAACAATTGGGAATATAGCAAATCATCTGAACCTCAGGCTGCATCAGAAATACCTGCTACAAGAAAAGTAAAAAGCAACAAAAAATAAACCATTAATCTCTGTCAAATTGTAGCCGCATACCTCGAACAGAGTCGTTTACTGTTCCTTGTTTAAAGGCAATTTGGCCGTTGACAAATGTATATTGAATGTTTGCCGGAAAGCTATACCCCTCAAAGGGCGACCAACCGCATTTGTAAAGAATATTGCTTTTAGTAACAGTCGTATTTTCTTGAAGGTTTACTAATACTAAATCAGCATAGTATCCTTCTCTAATAAATCCTCGATCAGCAATTTGAAAACAGGTTGCCGGTGCATGGCTCATTTTTTCCACTATTTTTTCAAGCGATATTTTTCCCTGCTTTGCATATTCAAGCATTAGCAAGAGAGAATGTTGCACCAATGGAACACCGGCGGGTGCTTGTTGATAGGGTTGTTGTTTTTCTTCCCAAGTGTGTGGTGCATGATCGGTAGCAATGATATCCAAACGATCATCGAGCAAGGCTTTCCAGAGTGCTTCTTTATTTTCCGGTGCTTTGATGGCAGGATTGCATTTTATCTGATTGCCATAACGGGCATAATCATCTGCCGTAAAATGAAGATGATGAACACAAACTTCAGAGGTTATTCGTTTTTCAGACAAAGGAAGCATATTGCTAAACAATTGCAACTCTTTTGCAGTAGAAATATGCAAAATATGAAGCCTCGTGTTGTGTTTCATGGCAAGCTGAATAGCTGAAAACGAACTTTCAAAACAAGCCTCCACATTTCGAATGAGTGGATGAAATGAGGCATTGTTAGCATTTGGATATTGCGCTTTGTTTTGTGCAATGATACGCTCGTCTTCGCAATGGGTTGCAATCAGAACTTCTGCCTCTGAAAATATTTTACTCAAGGTGAGATAGTTGTCCACCAGCATATTTCCGGTGCTTGATCCCATAAAAATCTTAATGCCGCAGATATCCTTTTTCTTTTCGTTGGTACGCAAAACTTCATCCGAATTATCGTTTGATGTACCCATAAAAAAAGAATAATTCGCCACAGATGTTTGGGCAGCAATGGCATATTTATCTTCCAACAATGCTTGAGTTAAAGCTGGCGGGTTCGTGTTAGGCATTTCCATAAATGTGGTTGTGCCACCGGCAACTGCTGCACGTGCTTCCGATCCAATGGTTGCTTTATGGGTTAACCCCGGTTCGCGAAAATGAACTTGATCATCTATAACTCCGGGCAAAAGATGCAGACCCGTTGCATTGATTTCATGCCAACCGGGCAAAGCTGTAATCTGAGAGGCAATCTTATCTATTCTACCCTTTCGCAACAACACATCACCCTGAAATTGTTTGCCTTCATTTACAATTGTAGCCCCTTTTATCAGAATTGCCTCCATAACTGAATACTAAAAACCTATTTTTACGGCACACAATGTAACGCATCTGTCTTAAACACTTACTTCATGCTTCATAAAGCTTTTCTACCCACATTATTATTGGCAGCTTTTGCGGCTAAAGCACAAACTACCTATCTTCAGCTCAACACCAATGAATACCAATTGCTGGATCGCTTAGAAACACGCTCAGGCAAGCTGACTAACGATTTTTTCACTTCTATCAAACCTATTGCACGAAAAGGTGCAGTTGAATTTTTATTAGAGGAACGGAAAAATGCACGTGATTTAAAATTAACCAAAGTTGACCGATATAATATTGATCATGCTATTTCCGTAAGTGGCGAATGGACACCAAACGAAGACGGTGCTATCAACTCCAAATTGCCTTGGTTTAAAACTTTTTATACCAAACAACCCGATTTCCTTCATGTTAAAACAAAGGATTTTTTTTTGGCGGTTAACCCTGTGATTTCCGGACAATTGATTAGTGAAAACGCAAACGGTAAAACATACAATGAATATTGGAGTGCCCGCGGGTTAGAGCTTAGAGGATGGATTTCAAAGAAAATTGGATTTTATACTTATCTGACCGATAATCAAGAGCGAGTACCCAGTTTTGTGGACAGTTACATTACTCGCCGGCAAGCAGTTCCGGGAGCAGATTATTACACTACACCCGGCAACCATTATGACTACTTTTTAGCTCGTGGTTATATTGATTTTGCAGCAGTCAAAAATCATATCAACGTAACCCTTGGTCGGGATAATTTCTTTTGGGGTGATGGTATGAGAAGTTTGTTTTTAAGCGATATTTCTTCACCAATTACCTTCCTACGTTTGAATACCAAAATCTGGAAATTGAACTACCAAAATTTGTACGTTGAGCTAACACCTCAATATACACGCGGAGGAGCAGATGATCGTCTGCCTCATAAATATGCCACTATGCACACCCTTAGCGTGAATGTTACCAAATGGCTCAATATCGGTTTGTATGAAGCCGTAACGTTTAGTCGGCGCGATCGGTATGAGTTTAGCTATATGATTCCGTTAATATTTTTTAGAGCAATAGAACGTAGTAACGGAAGCCCGGACAAGGTGAATGTTGGTATCAATTTCAAAGCTATTGCTGCAAAGCATCTTCAATTCTACGGACAATTTTTACTCAATGAATTTACCTCAAAAGAGTTTTTTGCACACAATGGCTATTGGGCAAATAAATGGGGGTTGCAGCTGGGCGGAAAATATTTTGATGCCTTCGGTGTAAAGAATCTCGACATTCAAGCAGAGTTAAATATGGTGCGCCCCTACACGTATTCACACTATGACTCTACTGATAATTTCACCAACTACAACCAGTATTTGGCGCATCCGCTCGGTGCCGGATTTCGGGAAGTGTTGGGCACTATCCGTTACCAACCTACCAACAATCTCTTCATCACTGCCAAGGGTATGTATTATCAACAAGGAGTTGATACCGGCATGGCAAACTATGGCAGCGATCCGTTTAAGAATTATGATACTCGTACAACCAATTATGGTGTTCACATGGTGAACGGAGTTCCAACTACGTGTATGTTGGCAGAGCTTAATTGTAGCTACAGAGTGCGGGATAATATCTTTGTTGATTTGGGTGTTACGCATCGTCGGTTTAAGTATGACACCGGACTATTGCCCGATAATACATCCACTTATTTTACCGGTGGAATACGTTTGAATATTGCTAAGCGTGATTACAACTTTTATTAACCCATAGGGTTAGGGAGTTTTTCTGCATACACAACAGCTTTGTGATCTGTAAGCTTTGCTAAGCGTGGCTTTCCAAAGGTTAGTTCCTTTATTTGAAAAGGTGGATAGACCTTGCATTGCCAAGGTTTCGTATCATCATATAGCACGAATACAACCCATGCATTTGGGTTGTCTAATATTTTATCTCTACGATTTTTACCACATTGAAACGTCCAGGACAAGCCAAACCGATCTGCCATTGTTTGACGTTGTGTTTTTACTGCAATTCCATTTCCATTAAAATACAGATCATCATCCCAAGATTTTTCTTTACCACTATAAATAGAGTAATCTGGACCTTGTACATTTCCCATTGGCTCGAGGATAATCCTTACCGCCTCTTCACCTAATTTGCTGATAAAATGATCGTCTTGAATCTTAGATAAAACATGTTGGTTAGAGTCACTATAATTCGTTGTACCACAAACTTGTTTAGCAAATTGTGCAGCTCTTGAAACCGCCTCTCGGGGAATATCAACTGTAACAATAGAATAAAAGTGACGCATGTGAGTGGTAAGTTAAGAAAACTTCCAAAATATCTCAACTGACTTTATATTGGTCTCATCAAACCGACAACCTACTTAACTTAGCCTTTTATGACACGGCAATTCCTACTTCTTTTTTCATTCGTTTTCTTTCGGTTTATGGGATTTGCTCAAGTTGAAAATTTTACACTTCAAGGATATCTGGGCGTTGAAGGAGGGGAATCTTATAGCTACAAATTAGAGGTCAAAGACTCTTTAGGAACATTGTCCGGTTTCGGATATACATATCTCTATGAAGGCAAAGAAGTGAAGGCTTCTGTAAAGGGATGGGTGGACAAACCAAAAGGAATATTCAGCTTTCAGGAAACAAACATTATTTACAATCGTGGGTTTGAAAGCAATACAACCATTTGTCTGATTCATGCAACGCTCCACTTTAAAAAAGAAACCGATGGCAGTGAAGTTTTCAGTGGTTCGATAACCAGTGCTGATGCAGGAAATGTTTATTGTGGTCAAGGGACAATTACATTTCCTAATTCCCCACATCTCAAACAATTGATGAAACCGACAATCAACCCAACTGTTTCACTTATTGCTGAAAAGGCGGTCAATACAAAACCAATGCGCGTAATTTATGATACCCTTCGAAATAAGCACATGAACACATCTACTCCATTAGTAAAAAAAATTGCTGAAATTACAGAAGGGCATGAGCAATCTTTTGACTGGCAGACAGACTCTATCGTGCTAAAAATATGGGATGGAGGCAGAATAGATGGCGACATGATTTCCATACGTGTAAATGATGAACTTGTCATTCAAAAATTGACTCTATCAAAAGATACCGTTACGAAGCGAATAAATTTTTTAGACAACAATTGTACGCTAACCATTATTGCTCTAAACGAAGGCAGTGAACCCCCTAACACCGCCAACCTACTCTTGTTAGACGGCAATCGTTCACACGAAATAATTGCCTTTAACGAAGCAGGGAAACAGGCTACCATTCACCTTCGGAAAGTAAGGAACCCTTAGCTCTAATTGAGGGCTTTCAATCAGTAAAATCAATCAATTCCTAAGGGGCTTTCCGGTTTGTAAAATGCTTTGAAGTCGTTCTAAAGTTTTGCGTTCTCCACAAAGGCTTAAAAATGTTTCTCGTTCTAAGTCTAACAAATAACGCTCGGAAACCATAGTTGCTTGCGTTAGATCTCCACCACACATGACATGTGCTAATTTTTGCGCAATCAATTTGTCATAGTCAGAAATATAATTTCCCCGCCACATACCGTGAATGCCAGATAAAATAGGACCCAGCCCTCCTCTTCCTTGCACTTTAATGTCTGTTCGTTCTTGTGCTTGTGTATAACCTCGCTCGCTCATTTGCAACACTATATTTTTAGCATCACCAATTCTTCGGTCAGGGTTCATGCTGATATGGTCAATTCCGGGGCGCAATATAAAATTCTCAAACGCTTCATGGGCAGAGGTTGATACTTTTGCCGTTCCTACATTGATAAAAAGTTGCTGAAGATAGTTGAGTTCAATATCTTCTTTGATGTTCCGATCGGAAGCACGTACAGCCATTTCTTTGGTGCCACCACCGCCCGGAATTAGCCCTACTCCCACTTCTACCAAACCAATATAGCTTTCTGCTGCTGCTTGCACAGCATCCGCATGAAGACACATTTCGCATCCGCCACCAAGGGTTAATCCATGTGGTGCCACCACAACCGGAACACTACTGTATCTTATTCGCATAGTCGTGTTTTGAAACTGACGAATGGCCATATCCAATTCATCATATTCCTGCTCGGCCGCAAACATAAAAATTAAGCCAACATTGGCTCCTGCGCTAAAGTTGGTTCCTGCATTGGCTAATACTAAGCCACGATAACCATCCTCTGCTAAAGCGATTGCCTTATTCACGCCTTCCAGTACCTCGCCGCCAATGCTGTTCATCTTCGTATTCCATCTTATCGCTAACACTTCATCACCGATATCATACACATGGCAAGCAGCATTTTTCCAAACTATTTGTTCATTACGATGTTCTAAAATAATCAGGCTTGATGCACTTGATACCGGTTGATAGCTTCCTGACTTTTGATCATAATACTTCTTAATTCCGTTTTCAATTTTATAAAAGGTTTTAAAGCCCTTTTGCAACATTTCGTTGACCCAAGCTGCCGGCTCCTTTGCTGATGCCTTCATTTGTTCCACCATTTCCGAAACGCCGAGAGCGTCCCAACTTTCAAACGGTCCAATCTCCCAACCGAATCCGGCTTTTATGGCATCATCAATTTTATATAGTTCATCTGCAATTTCAGGAATACGGTGCGATATATAGGCAAAGATAAGCTGATGAAACATTCGATAAAATGCACCAGCTTTATCTTGCCCACTGTACAAAACCTTTAATCGCTGTGCTAAATCATCCACTTGTTTTGCAGCTTCCAGTGTAGCGAATCGAGCCTTTTGTTTAGGCTCATACTCCATCGAACTTAAGTTCAGTGTATAAATTTCACTGTTTGACTTAGATTGAGAATTTCCTTGTTCAGACCCCGTTTGGGATAATGATTGAACTTTTATTTTTTTATAAAAACCCTGTCCTGCTTTATCACCTAACCAATTATTGGCAACCATGGTTTCCAAAAAAGGTGGAAGCTTAAAAATATCTTTTGCTTCGTCGTCGGGTGCGTTTATGGGTAAAGCTTTAGCAACATGCACTAAGGTATCTATCCCTACCACATCGCCAGTACGAAAAGTTGCCGATTTAGGTCGCCCAAAAATAGTTCCCGTAAGAGCATCTACTTCATCAACATTCAAACCTAATTGTTGCATGACCGAAAAGGTTGCCATAAACCCAAAAACGCCCACTCTATTGGCTATAAAAGCTGGGGTGTCTTTGCAGTGTACTGTTGTTTTTCCCAAAAAGCGATCGCCATAATCCATCAAAAAATCAATAACCTCAGGTTTGGTATGAGGTGATGGAATGATTTCAAGAAGTCGTAGATAGCGAGGCGGATTGAAAAAATGAGTTCCGCAAAAATGTTGTTGAAAATCTTCGCTACGTCCTTCTGTCATCAGGTGAATCGGGATGCCTGAAGTATTGGAAGTAATAAGCGTTCCGGGCTTACGATATTGTTCAATTTCAGTAAAAACTTTTTGTTTGACATCTAAACGTTCAACTACTACTTCAATGATCCAATCACATTCAGCAATTCGAAACAAGTCATCTTCCAAGTTCCCGATTGAAATTTGTTTGCTTATATTTTTTGTAAACAAGGCAGATGGCTTTGCTTTTAGCGTTGCCTGTAAAGCATCCTGAACGATTTTGTTTTTATTAAAAACTTTTCCTTCTTCTTGTTTAGCGGCAATATCAAGAAGTAAAACCGGAACTCCAATACCCGCAAAATGACAAGCAATGCGAGAACCCATTACACCCGAACCAATGACGGCTACTTTACGTATGTGTCTGTTCATTTCAACTTAGATTTTGACTTACTAAATGTACCAAAAAATAAGTAAAACAGGAACAGAATACTATCATGAATAAGCATGATTGCTTTTCAAAAGAAACAACTATAAATTGCAGTGTTATTGCTTCTTTATAGTATGCCGCTTTATCAAGAATGGAAACCGGACGAAAACAGCCTTGCTGCTATTTGGAAAATAGAAGAAGATGAAGATTTTTTTGTTCAGCATACACAAATTGAAACAAAAATTGCTCATTCAAAACGTCGTTTAGAGCACTTAGCCGGTCGTTTTTTACTTAAATTTTTAAAAAATGACTTTCCTTTATTTCATATTGCAGCAGATGAACATTTTAAACCCCGTTTACCGGAAAACGCTTGTTTCTTTTCCATATCTCACTCATTTCCCTATATTGCAGTTACTATAAGTGAAAAAAATGAATGCGGCATTGATATACAAACGTGGAATAATCGTATTCAATTTCTTCAAAATAAATTTCTTAATCAAAAAGAGCAACAGCTATTTCAAAACGATATTAGACTACTAACACTCGCCTGGAGTGCTAAGGAAGCTGCCTATAAATGGTTGGGTCGAAGAGGGATTGATTTTATAGAACAACTACCTATTTCTTCACTTAAACAAATTGGAAACTCATCAGATTATCGTCTAATAATAACTGCTGTCAATAGCAACCATATCTTGCTTGAAGGTCATATTCATCAATCCTTTGCTTCTTGTATATGTTTACCTAACCAAAACCATATTGATAAATTGTAATGTAGATTATTTTTAGTAAAATCGAATTTTTTTTCTTGCTTTTTTGAAATAATGTTATGTTTGCAAAAAAATAATCCATGTCTAATCTTCGTTTTCCCGCACTTCAAGAATTAGCCTCCGAGGAAAGAAAAGTGAATCACTATAATGGCAAACGAGTAACTACCATGCTCAACAGTCATGTATTCACTGGACGAACCATTCGAGAATATTTAAGCGATGAAGCTTACAAAAGTTTGATGGCTTCCATTAAAGCCGGAGCAAAAATAGACCGCAAAATGGCTGACCAAATTGCAGCCGGAATGAAGGCTTGGGCTGAAGAACATGGCGTAACACACTTTTCACACTGGTTTCAACCCCTTACCGGTGGCACAGCAGAAAAACACGACTCCTTCTTTACCATCAAAAGTGATGGAACCGCCATTGAACTTTTTGACGGGGATGCACTTATCCAACAAGAGCCGGATGCCTCTTCATTTCCAAATGGCGGCATACGCGCCACTTTTGAAGCACGCGGCTACACTGCTTGGGATCCTTCCTCACCAGCCTTTATCATGGAAAGCGGCTATGGTAAAACGCTTTGCATTCCAACCATTTTCATAGCCTATAACGGAGAATCTCTCGACTATAAAGCACCCTTAATAAAATCAGTTGCCGCACTGGACAAAGCAGCCGTTGAAGTGTGTAGATATTTTGATAAAAATGTCAATAAAGTAACCATAACACTGGGTTGGGAACAAGAATATTTTGTGGTGGATGAAAGCCTCGCCAATGCACGCCCCGACTTGCTGATGTGTGGCCGCACCTTACTCGGACATTCTCCCGCAAAAGGACAACAATTGGAAGACCACTATTTCGGTTCAATTCCCGAGCGTGTCTTTGCTTTTATGCAAGATTTTGAACAAGAAGCGTATAAATTAGGTATTCCGCTTCGCACCCGACATAATGAAGTAGCACCCGGACAATTTGAATGTGCGCCCATTTTTGAAGAAGTAAATATAGCCGTAGATCACAACTCTCTGTTGATGGACATTATGGCTAAAGTAGCAAAGCGACACAAACTAAAAGTATTGTTTCATGAAAAACCTTTTAAAGGCGTAAATGGAAGTGGAAAACACAACAATTGGAGCTTGGCCACTGACACCGGTGTAAACTTGTTAGCACCCGGCAAAACCCCGCGTACCAATTTGATGTTTCTTACCTTCTTTGTGAATACCATAAAGGCTGTGCATGATTATGCAGACCTTTTGCGTGCAGCCATAGCATCGGCTGGAAACGATCATCGTTTAGGAGCAAATGAAGCACCTCCGGCCATTATTTCTGTTTTTGCAGGTACGTATCTTTCAAATGTGCTTGATGAAATCGAATCTCGTGTAAAAGAAAAATTCAGTGAACAAGATGAGGTGATTCTAAAATTAGACATCCATAAGCAAATACCCGAATTGTTGATGGACAATACCGACCGGAACCGAACTTCTCCTTTTGCTTTCACCGGAAATAAATTTGAATTTCGAGCAGTAGGCTCCGCAGCAAACTGTGGCTCTTCGATGACGATTCTCAACACTATTGTTGCACAAACTCTGAAAGAATTTACCAAAGAAGTAGATGCTCTGATTGCCAAAGGCGAGAAAAAAGAGATAGCCATAATGCATGTTTTGCGTAGCTATATAGCTCAATCGAAAAAAATTCGTTTTGAAGGCGACAACTACAGCGAAGAATGGGCAAAAGAAGCTGAAAAACGAGGGTTGAGTAATTTTAAAACTACTCCTGAAGCACTCAATGCCTTAATTACAGATTCAGCAAAAGAGCTTTTTATCAGCAATGGCATTTTTAGTGCTCGCGAATTAGAAGCACGCCACGAAATCATGCTGGAAGAATACATCAAAAAGGTACAAATTGAAGCGAGAATATTAGGCTATATCTGCACCAACCATATTTTGCCCGCAGCTATTAATTATCAAAATGTATTGATTGAAAACGTACGCGGATTAAAAGAGCTTTCATTGGGCGAAGATTCATTTAGAGCTCAACTTAATCTTTTAAAAATTGTCAGCAACCATATTCAAGAAATAAACGACAATGTGGAAGCCATGATAGAAGCACGCAAAGTTGCCAACAATAATAGCAACACACATGAACGCGCAGAAATGTATTGCCACCAAGTAAAAGCTTATTTCGACAAGATTCGCTATCATGCCGATAAATTAGAATTGATCATTGATGATAAATTGTATCCACTACCGAAATACAGAGAATTACTATTTTTAAGGTAGTAGTTTCTTAACCATTAAAAAAAGTCGCTCTAATTGAGCGACTTTTTTTAATCCCATTCCATGTAAAACCTTTTTTATTTTCGTCTATTCAAAAACTGGTACATGAACAAAGTATTTGCCAACGCCGAAGAAGCCATAAAAGACATTCAATCCGGCGCAGTGTTGATGCTGGGCGGCTTCGGGCTATGCGGCATTCCGGAAAACTGCATTGCAGCCTTAGTGAAAAAAGGAGTTTCCAACCTAACTTGTATTTCTAACAATGCCGGTGTAGATGATTTTGGAATCGGATTGCTCTTGCAAAAAAAGCAAGTAAAGAAAATGATTGCATCTTATGTTGGTGAAAATGCAGAATTTGAACGTCAACTGCTACACGGCGAAATGGAAGTACAGCTTATTCCACAAGGCACATTAGCAACACGCTGCTTGATCACTGGATATGGAATTCCCTTTGTACCGGTATTGGCGGGCGTGGGCACCGAAGTAGCAGAAGGAAAAGAAGTAGTCGTTCGCAACGGTCATCAATATTTAATAGAAGACGCTTTCGATTCTGACTATGCTTTAGTAAAAGCATGGAAAGGCGACACGATGGGTAATTTGATAGTCAAGGACACAGCACGAAACTTTAACCCTATGATGGCCATGGCCGGAAAAATAACTATTGCCGAAGTAGAAGAACTGGTTCAGCCGGGCGAATTAGACCCCAATTTTGTGCATGTTCCGGGCATTTATGTACATCGAATTTTTCAAGGCACTAATTATGAAAAGCGGATTGAACAACGCACCGTAAGAAAGCCTGAATAGTGAATCTTGTACTGACTGGAAACCTTTCACAGCAATACTTCACACAGTTTTCAACAAACTTTAAAAAAAAGAAGAACAACACCTTTTAAGTTCTAAAATAACTCAATCAACAATCCTCAATTGAATTTGTTTAAACTCACTTTCTACATTTTTTTATGGCTCTAAATAAAGAACAAATCGCACAAAGAATAGCCCTCGAATTAAAAGATGGTTATTATGTAAACTTAGGAATCGGTATTCCTACATTGGTGGCAAACTATATTCCACATGGAGTGAATGTCGTGTTACAAAGTGAAAACGGATTGCTTGGAATGGGACCATTTCCATTTGCTGGGGAAGAAAGCGCAGACCTCATAAACGCGGGAAAACAAACGGTAACTACACTTCCCGGTTCTGCAATTTTTGATAGTGCCATGAGCTTTGGAATGATACGGGCAGGGAAAGTAGATCTCACGGTACTTGGTGCTATGGAAGTAGCAGATAATGGCGATATTGCTAACTGGAAAATTCCCGGCAAGATGGTAAAAGGAATGGGTGGTGCCATGGATTTAGTAGCCGCAGCCAAAAATATTATTGTTGCGATGCAACATACTGACAAAGCCGGAAACTCAAAACTATTGCCACAATGCAGTTTGCCAATTACAGGCTTAAAGTGTGTGAAAAAAGTGGTATCAGATTTAGGCGTTTTTGACATCACCGATCAAGGTTTTGTTTGCATAGAATATGCACCAGGTGTAACTATTGAAGAGATAAAAGCTAAAACTGCCGGAAAACTCACTATTGCTGAATCAGTTCACGAAATGAAATTTAGCGAATAAACTTGCTAAAGCGTTGCACTATAAAACAACCATGCTACGAACATTTTTACTACTTCTCTGCTTTTTGACTCCGGCATGGCTTCATGCTCAAATGCTATCTGAAAAAGACATTGTAGAAAGTTTAGTAAGAAGCTTGCAAACTAAAGATGCAACGCTTTATTCTGACTTGTTCCCACAAACGGATAGCCTAATTAACTGGACACTTCATGCCGCAGACAAACAATCGGATGCCTATAAACAGATGCTGTATTTGCAGAACAATTATGCCGCAAAGCAAGATTTTGACTCAGCCGTTCATAAAAAAGCAACCGATGAATTTTTAGAATTTGTACGAAAAGGGAATTCAGAAGAAATCCACTGGGATCGAATTGTCTTTGTTCGCTATGAACTCGAAAAAATTAGACAGGGTCGCGATTTTCTTAGCCAACAAATATCATCTCTTCGCTTTTTGGGTTATGTTTTTGTCAAAGATATGCTCAATCGAAAAACTTATGGATTTACCGTTTTTGACATCATGCAGGTGAATGGCTTTTGGTACGGTGGCGAACTCTCCAACATCTTTGAGTCCGCAAACAAAGAAGAATTTGAAACGGCTAGAGCAGCAGAAAAAAAACGAGCTCATGATGAAGCCTTAGGGATTGTTGATAGCTCTGCTAATACTGAAAAGAAATATTCCTTTGATGATAATGATGCCCCAAAAGCTAAACTCAAAGAAATTATCGAACGTAAATTTTACAAAGGCAAATTTGACAACGAAATACCCGTGCAGCTTTATATTCGATACATCAAAGGTGGATGCCCTGAAATAGCTTGCGCTTGGGATGCTCTTTTCAAATTTGGCGACCAAGACGATTATGTACGCATGGAAGTTTCACGTAACAGTGGGGGCAAATGGCAGTTCTCTGAAGAGTTAGGTGGGATGGAACTCAAACTCGATGGTAAAATTTACACCGGTGCGTATGCTTCTAACAGTGACAAAACAGAATATGACGTTAAGCTTACCGAAACTGAAATCTCCATCAAAAAAATTCAAGCCTTAGATGAACAATTAGATAAAGGCATACCTAATGAATAATTAGTTTACCCACTTCATCTTTGATCATCATTCTAATTACCTTATTGAAAGAAAACACAGATCAAGAAAAACTCAAGCTATGAAGGTTAACAAGATAGTACCTTAAGTATCAGAATTCCACTTTGGGGAATTGTAATTGGCACAATAAATCTCTCATGAACCATTTCCAACAAGAAATATTTTATCGTACAGCCCGAAGTGGTGGTAAGGGTGGGCAAAATGTAAATAAAGTGGAAACAATGGTAGAAGCTTGGTGGCATATTGATCACTCCATTCACTTTATGCCTGAGGAAAAAGTGCTGATTAAAACAAAGCTGAAAAACCGGATAAACAAAGAAGGGTTTCTAATTGTGAAATGTAGCGAAACACGCTCTCAGCTTGAAAACAAACAAATAGCTCGTGAAAAATTAATTCAACTGATTACCACAGCATTGATACTTCCCAAACAACGAAAAGCAACAAAAATTCCCAAAGCAGCCATAGAAAAACGCCTCGAATCAAAAAGATTCGAGGCGGCGAAAAAACAACTTCGCAAAAACAATTGGTAGTCTGTTGTCAAGCAGCACTGGTATGCAGTGTTCCATCTTCAGACACCAGAAAGGCTCCATTCTCTCCTTCCGGCTGGGCTTTGGCACCCTCCGTAGGAAGTACGATATCAATGTTTGAAATATCTTTGAGCTGCGGCAAATCAGCAGGTGAATTGATGCCGAGATAATCCATAAAGTTTTTAGATGTGGTATATATCAGGGGTTTACCTACCATTTCTTCATTTCGTCCGGCTATTACAATCAATTCTTTTTCTAATAGCTTTTGAATGGAATAATCTGCACTTACCCCTCTGATAAATTCTATTTCCGATTTGGTTATCGGTTGTTTGTAAGCGATGATAGATAAGGTTTCCATAGCTGCTGCCGACAATTTTTTGATGTGCTTGTCGCCATTTAATTGCAACACAGTTTTATGAAAGGCCTTCTTGGTAAGAAATTGGAATCCACCACCGGTTTCTTTTAATTGAAAGGGATAATAAGCAGCTTCATATTTTTCATGAATAGCATCAATACAAGTACTTATACGCTCTGTTTCTACCATCTGCTCCATAGATTGAGCAATCATTTCGGTAATCTCTATTTGCGTTATGGGGCGTTCACTGGCAAAAATTAGTGCCTCTACATGCGGCATCAATTGTTCGATATCCATACAATCACCATTTACTTTTCTGTTCGAAAATACCATTGTCGCCTTTAACCCATCAGAAAAGAAATGCACAGCCTGTGGGTAAAATTTGAAGCGTGCAAAAGTAAACTATATGGTTACTCAAACTGAGTGACTTTCCATTGCTTCATACAATAGTTTTCATTCCATGTTGTTTGCAGTATTTTTGAACATGTTTCGACTTCACCAAGCACTTTTTTTCCTTTGTATTTTTTCCCTTCCTTTTTTAGCTGATGCACAAAACAATCATCGCTTGCAATCTGTTTCAACCGACGGAATCATGCAACGATGGGTTGACAGTATCTATAACCAATTATCGCCTCAAGAACTTATCGGACAATTGTTTATGGTGGCTGCCTACTCCGGTGGAAAAAACTATAATGAACCTCTTATTACAGATTTAATAGCCAAACATCAAATTGGAGGTTTGATTTTTATGCAAGGCGATCCCGTTAGTCAAGCCATTCAAACAAATAAGTATCAACAATCTGCACAAGTTCCGTTACTTATCGGTATGGATGCAGAATGGGGATTAGGCATGAGACTAACTGGTGTACGAGACCTTCCCCGTGCCATGATGCTGGGTGCAACACGTGATTCTGATTTGGTATATAGAATGGCAACTGCCGTAGCCCAACAATGCCGTAGGCTTGGCGTACATATAGATTTTGCCCCCGTCATAGATGTTAATAACAATCCCAATAATCCTATTATCAATGCTCGATCTTTTGGGGAAGACAAAAGATTAGTAGCGCGGATGGGCATAGCCTATATGCAAGGGTTGCAACAGCATGGCATCATGGCTTGTGCTAAACATTTTCCCGGTCATGGCGATACAGAAGCAGACTCTCACAAAGACCTTCCAGTCATCAGCAAAAGTTTACAACAGTTAGATAGCTTGGAATTTTATCCATTTCGCCGATTAATTGCTTCAGGCGTGAAGTCTGTGATGGTGGCACATCTTGAAGTGCCGGCATTAGAAACTGAAAAGCGTACCCCAACCACACTTTCAATGAACACCATAACCAATACCTTAAAAAAACAATTAGGCTTTAAAGGGTTAGTGTTTACTGATGCGCTCGATATGAAAGGTGTAACAAAATATTATTCTCCCGGAGAAGTAGATGTTCGTGCATTTATGGCTGGAAATGATGTGTTATTATTTTCACAGAATGTGCCTTTAGCTATTGAAAAAATTAAGAATGCTATTGACTCGGGATTAATTCCCAATACTCAATTAGAGATTAGTGTCAAGAAAATTTTAGCTGCAAAATATCAAGCAGGCTTAAACCGTGTGCCTGACATCAATACCAACAACATCATCAACGATCTCAACAAAGCTACGGATGCCATACGGGAAGAAACTTCAATAAAGAGCGTAACCTTAGTCCGCGACCGAAACAATTTGATTGGAAAAATGGGAGCTGCCGATGCACGTATCAGCTATATTGGTGTCAATGCTAATAGTAGCGTGCTTTTCAATGCACTGAATCAGGCAAAACCAACTATGATGTATAGCTGGCTGCCCAAAGGAAGTAGTTCCGGCACCTTAAAAAGACTACAAACAAGCATAGAGGAAACAGACGTTACCATTGTAGCCGTACATAATATGACCTTTTATCCTACCGGCGGAAATTATGGTTTAGATGAAACACAAGTAACTTTTCTAAAATCTATCAGCACAGCAAAAAATGTTCTCTATGTATTGATGGGGAATCCTTATTTCAGCAAAAATTTCTGTGAAACAAATGGTTTGTTGGTAGCTTATGAAGACGACAGCATCAGTGAAACGATCGTTTCAAAAATTCTATTAAGATCACAAGCTGCCGTAGGCAAACTTCCCGTTACTCCTTGTAAGGAAATGATGCCCCAACCGGAACCACCGATAAAGCAGCCCGAGCTTGTAACCACTTTTTCAAAAGTCTATGATTTGAAGAAGGTCATGTTTCCTCAAGATGCAGGGGTAGTCAATCCAATGGCACTTGAAAAACTAAACAAGTTTATACAACAAAACATTGTTGGAAGTTCTTTTCCGGGTTGTCGAATTTTAGCAGCCAAAAACGGAAAAATATTTTACGACGAATCTTTTGGCTATCTCGACTACACAAAACGTAAAGCAGTTGACGAAAACACGCTCTACGACATAGCTTCGATGACTAAAGTAACCGCTACAACCTTAGCCATCATGCGGCTTTATGAGCAAGGTCAAATCAACCTCAACAAAACTTTGGGAGATTATTTAAAATGGACACGAACTTCAAACAAAGCATCTATCACGCTTAAAGATTTGTTGCTCCATCAAGCAGGCTTAAAGGCTTGGATTCCTTTTTATAAAGAAACTCTAACACCGGAAGGCAGCTTACGTCAAGACCTTTATGCCAATGAAAAAAAGAAGGACTTTAGAATTCCTGTTGCAAAAAATTTATTCCTTCGTGATGACTATGCAGATAGCATCTGGCTTCGCATTTTGGAAAGCCCATTAGAAAATAAAGGGCGTTATGTTTATAGTGATTTAGATTTCTATTTCCTGGCTGCCATTGTTGAAGAAGTAACGCATCAACAACTCAATGATTATGTAGCAGATCAATTTTACAAACCAATGGGATTGAAACACATTTCCTATCTTCCCTTAAAATCATTTGATGCGGCAACAATTGCCCCAACAGAAAATGACATCACCTTTAGAAAGCAATTGTTGCAGGGATATGTACACGATCCGGGAGCAGCCATGTTTGGTGGCGTAGCAGGCCATGCCGGTATATTTGCAACAGCCGGAGATGTAGCAGCCATCTTTCAAATGTTGTTGAACGGAGGTGTATATCACAACAAGCGTTTTTTTAAAGATGCCACCGTTCAATTATTTACATCCTATAATTCGACAATTAGCAGGCGTGGATTAGGCTTTGACAAGCCATCGCCGGATAGAAATGATGCCGGACCAACCAGTACACATGCCAGTGGTTACACTTTCGGACACCAAGGATTTACAGGTACATGCGGATGGGCAGATCCGGCAAACGGTGTAATGTTTATTTTTCTTTCTAACCGAGTAAATCCATCTGCTGAAAATAACAACATCAATCGGCAAAGCGTTCGCACTGTTGCACAAGACTATATCTATGAATCATTAGGCATTGGCGAAAACAAGACTCGCCCGGAAGTGTATAAAACAGAAACAAGAAAATAGCAAGAAGAGAAAAAAGACAAGCTATTACACTATCCTGATTAAAAACAAAATGGGCTACCTCAATGTTTATGAAGTAGCCCTTGTTTATTTCTTGTCTTAATTTTTGCAATTAGCTTTAAAGTCCTTCTTAAGCTCTCCCTAATTTTCTTTTAAGCCATGCTTTAAATTGGAAACTTAAAAGCATCATGACAGGCACAATGATCAGCGTAAGGAAGGTAGCGAAACTTAAGCCATAAATCATTGTCCAAGCCAGAGGACCCCAGAAAGCTACACTGTCGCCACCAAAATAAATATGAGGATTCAATTCACTAAACATGGTTGCGAAATTGATGTTTAAGCCAACTCCGAGCGGAATAAGCCCCATTATTGCAGCAGTGGCAGTGAGCAAAACCGGTGTCATTCTTGTTCTTCCGGCTTCTACAATTGCATCATAAGGAGTAAGCCCCTCTTTAAGCATTAAATCCATAAACTCTACCAAAAGAATACCATTTCTTACCACAATACCTGCTAATGCTACAATCCCAATTCCGCTCATGACAATTGAAAAATCATTTTTGAAAATTCCGGTTCCTAAAAACACACCAAAAATGCTGAAAATAATCTCTGTCATGATGATCACAGTACGGCTTATAGAATTGAATTGAAGAATCAAAATCAAAAAGATTAGCCCAACGGCAACCATCATTGCGTTTCCTAAAAATGCACCGGTTTCTGCTTGTTCTTCTTGTTGCCCTCCCATACGCATAGTAATGCCGGAAGGAGATTTAAACCCTTTCAGTTCCTTTTCAATAGCTGCTACCACTTCATTGTCATTATATCCTGTCAGAACATTAGACTGAAGTGAAATGATACGCTTTTGATCCTTTCGTTTGATACCGCCATACGTATAATCATAACGCACATCGGCAAAAGTGCTGATAGGCACGCTGCGTACAATCCCGCCCATACCCATATCACGAAACGTAATTGGCATATTGCGTACGGCTTCTACATCTTCTCGTTGATCTTTTTTCAAGCGAAGGTTAATCGGATAATCATCATTAGCATCTCTAAATCTTGATATTTCTTTACCAAACACAGCTGTACGAAGGTTGCTCACAACTATTCCGGTGCTGATACCATCGTTATTCATTCTTGCCCGATCGAGGTCAAATACAATTTCCGGTTTGTTAGACTGGAAGTCGCTGCGCAATTCTTCTACACCGGCAATTTGCTTGCGATCTAAATACTTTTTAAGGCGATCAGCGGTATTAATCAAAGTATCTAAATCATCCCCTTTGATTTCAATTACTATGGGTTTACCCACAGGAGGTCCACCTTGTTCTTTATCTACGGTTACTTCAGCTCCCGGAATATTTTTCACAGCAGCACGAATTTTCTGCAAATAATCAGCAGTAGATTGTCCTTTTCGTTCGCCAAACTTCACAAAAGCAACAGTGATACGTCCTTTGTTAGGAAAATTGCCTACTTCACCACTGGTCGGATCTACTGCTCCAACCGTTACATTGGCAATTACAGACTTGACAATTGGGTTTTTCTTTCCTTTAGTCGGATCTATGTCAAGAGCTTTGTTTACCCTATCTTCCAGTTTCATCAACACTTGGTTGGTATAGGCTTGATCCGTACCTACGGGAAGATTCAGATAAACATAAGCAAAGTTTGGTTCACCGCTTGGGAAAAAGACAACCTTTGGTGAACGAACGCCCATCAAGATGATGGCAAAAACAAAGATTCCCATCGCGATTCCCATCGTCGTCAAAGGACGAGCTAAGGCTCGTTTCAACCACTTAGTGTACCATTGTTGAAAGGCTGGCCAAACCTTGTTTTGAAAGCTGTGAATATATTTTTCAAGTACAAACTTCTCTAAAAGCACAAACAGATATAGGAAGATGATGAAGTTACCCAATCCCCAAGCCCGAGCGATATAGGCAATAGCAGCAACCGACAAAAATATAATTAAGATAACCCGATCTTTCTTTGACCACTTACGTTTTCCGTCATCGTTTATTATATGTGGCTTCATAAAACCAACAGCAAATACAGGGTTTATGATATAAGCCACGAGCAAAGAAGCAAGTAGTGTAATGATGAGCGTAATGGGCAAATAATACATGAACTCACCTATAATTCCTTTCCAAAACGCAAGCGGAATGAAAGGCATCAGCGTGGTGGCTGTACCGGAAAGTACAGGCATGAAAACCTCTCCCGTAGCTACTTTAGCAGCTTTTACAATTGGCATTTTACCATTATCAAAGATCCTATGCGTGTTTTCTATTACTACAATGGCATCATCTACTACAATGCCTAGTGCCAACAAAAATGAAAACAAAACAATCATGTTAAGAGTAAACCCAAGTGTGGGCATTACTAAAAATGCAATAGCACAAGATAGCGGTACAGACATGGCAACAAACAAAGCATTTGTTACGCCCATAAAAAACATGAGGATAATGGTAACGAGGATAAAACCAATGATTATGGTATTGATCAAATCGTGTAAAGTGCTCCTTGTTTGATCACTTTGATCGCCGGTGATAACAATGTTTAAGTCTTTAGGCAATTCCGTTGCTTTCATTTTAGTGATTAAGGCATCAATTTTATCGGACGCATCAATCAGGTTTTCACCTTTCGCCTTAATTACGTTTAGTGTAATTACGTTTTTCCCGTCTAATCGAGCATAGCTTTCTTGCTCTTCAAAAGCATCTTTTACATCAGCTAAATCATGGAGATAGAGTGCCTTTCCTTGCTGATTTTTTACTATGATATTTCCGATTTGATCGGCAGACTTAAATTCATTTCGAATGGTAATGATTCGTTTTTGGTTATTCATGGACACTTGTCCGGGTGTAGCAGAAATGTTTTCATAAGCTACTGCATTTTCAATGTCAGAAAAAGAAAATCCGGAAGCTGCCATTTTGTAGATGTCCACATTAATTTGGATTTCTCTATTTAACGCACCTACAATATCAACACGCTTAATCTCTCTTAGCTCTTCAATATTGTCCTTTATTCTGTCTGAATATTTTTTTAGTCTGTTGAGGTCATATTGCCCGGAAATATTGACATACAAAATGGGAAACTCTGAAAAGTCAATATCATTTACTTCAGGCTCATTTGGCAAATTCTGTGGCAAATCTGTACGAGCCTTGTCCACAGCATCTTTTACTTCACGCTTAGCCTCATTTACAAGCACATCTGTGTTAAACTCAATCATAACAACAGAGTAATCTTGAAAAGAGTTGCTAGTAACCTTTTTGATACCGGTGAGATTTTTCACTTGCTTTTCAATGGGCTTGGTGACTAAGTTTTCCATGTTTTCTGGTGATGTACCAGGATAGATGGTTTTGACAATAATCTGCGGCATTTTGATTTCCGGAAACTGCTCCTTGGGCAAGGATATATAGGTCAGCAAACCGGCAAGAGTAATAAGTATGGTAATAACATACACAGCAGTTCGATTGTCTATCGCCCAACTGGATGGTTTAAATTCTTTGAAGACATCTTTCATCGGAAAGTCTTTTATAGTTTATATAAAACTGAGGTTTGTCAAGTACATCCGCTAACAGTTTTCTAAAAGCGGGAGTTACACGTCAAGGTGCTTTTCTAAAAATTGATTATTGAATGGCTATAGGTTCGCCATCATCCAAATCTTCAAAACCGGCAGTTATAATTTTATCTCCATCTTTCAATCCATTGAGAATTTCGGACATTCCATTAGCTGTTTTGCCGATTTCTACTTTTACCGATTTTGCTTTATTTCCATCAGCTATAAACACAATGTTGCCATCTGATGTATTCTGAATTATGGATACAGGAACAAGGAGAGCTTTGTTATTTTCATAATTGGCAATTTTCATTTTACAACTCATATTGGGGTGCAAACGATTATTGGTTCCCAATCGAACTTCAACATTAAATGCACGAGAAATAGGATCAACAGATTGTGCAACATAGCTCAACTTTGTTCGAAAAGAATCATTCAAATCGGGGAAAACCAATGTTACAACATCACCTTGAGATACTTTGCCAATATAGTTTTCGCCAAGATTAGCTAAGGCTTTCAATTTATCTTTACTCAGTACTCGAATCCCCAAAGTGCCGGGTGAGGCCATATCGCCAACTTTGATATTTACAGCATCTACTACCCCACTTATAGGCGATTTGATCGTGTACATATCTCGTTGAGCTGCCAGTGCATTTCTCTGACTCTGGAGGCTTTCATATTGTGTTTTAGATTGCAACAATTGTACTTGAGTGCCGATGTTTTGAGCCCATAGTTTTTGTTGCTTTTCATACAAGGTTTTAGCTAAGTTTAGTTGAGCATCCATTGCTTGCAATTGTTGTTGCAGTGCTGAAGCATCAAGCGTGGCAAGGGTTTGGCCTTTGCTTACCCGTTCGCCAGCAGAAACTGAGATAGCCTTCACAACACCGGGGGCTTGCGGTGTTGCCAATACATTTTCATCGCCGGTTATAGAAGCTTGGATATTGATAGTTGAAACAAACTGTTGTGGCTCCAATGTTAATATTGACACTGGAATTGCTTTTGCACCATTGTTCCTTCCAACCTCAGCTTCAAGCTTTGAGATTTTCTGGTCAATGTCTGATCGTTCTTGTTTTAGTTTTTTGAGCTGAGTTGCTTTATCGCCTGATTGATTGCTGCCACAAGCAGCGAGTAGAAGCATTGATAAAATGAGTGAACCTGTGAGTCGCATATTGTGTTTTATTTGCGCTATTATTAGTTGTAATAAATGTTTAGAAGTCGCCTAATGCTTTTTTCAAATCTGCTTCAGCATTGCTTATTTCCATCAAAACGTTGAAATAATTGTTTTGTGCCTGTAAATATTCTGTTTGTGCTTGGGTAACTTCCAAATTACTACCCACACCTTCCTTATATTTACGTTGAGCCAAATCAAGCACACTTGCTGCTAAAAGAGCATTTCGGCGTTGGCTTTCAGCTTGTAGCAAAGCATTTCTAAGGGTTGTACGAGCACTTTTAGTTTGAAAATCTATGGTCAGCTTTAGATTATCAATATTATTCTGAGTTTTAAGCATATTAAGCTTTACCTCTTTTACTTGATTTTGCCGCAATAGACCATTAAACAAGGTGAAATTTAATTGTAACCCTACGTAAGAACTCCAGATATACTGCTCTCCAAACAAACTTTTAAACTTATTGGAGGAGTAGTTGTACCCCATGTTTCCAAAAGCAGAAAGCGTGGGAATAGCAGCATATTGATAACGTCTTAAGTTGTAACCATTCAGTTTTTGCTGAGTTTGCATTAGGCTAAATTCGGTACGATGTGAAAAATCAGCAGTGCTTTCAAGCATAGCAGAAGCCTGAAGTATTTGTCCACTAACGGCTGTATCAGTAAGCACAACCGGTTGTTCAATACTCATACCCATCTGAAATTTTAATAGCTGCTCACTTACACGTAATAAATTTCCAATTCGCATACTGTCAGCAGCCAAATTGTTTACCTGAACATTGGTTCTGTCCACATCAATCTTTTCGGTAAAGCCGGCATCGTGCATAGCAAACATATCCTGAGCCATACTTCTGGCATTAGAAAGAGATTGCTTTAAAATGGAAAATTGCTTGTTAGCAATGACTAAGGCTCGATATGCTTTTTGTACATTGTATCGCAAGTTTTCGGTTGTCAATTTCCCATTCTGCCTTGCCAATTCCAAAACCGACTTACGCGCTTGCAAAGCCACTAACACGCCTCCATCAAAAATAATTTGCGAGCCGGATAAAGCTAAACTGGATGAATATTTTGGTGTAAATTGAACAGGAACAAACGTGCCGGGTTGGTTAAAAAACTCTCCCGGGATAAAGGATTGCATAGGGTCTATATAATCTATAAATTGACCTTGCCCATTTATCCGTGGATACGCATTGGCTGTAACCTCATTGTTTTGAACCTCTTGGATCAATACATCCAACTGGGCGTTTTTGGCTGCCACATTATTCTTCGTTGCATAATCCATTGCCTGTTGCAAACTCAATGTAATGGGTTCATTTGTCTGTCCCGTTGCCGGCATCGTAGCACAAAGTGAGGCCATTAACGGTAAGGCATAAATGTTGAATTTCATATTCTGGTTGCCTCTTTAAAGTATTTGTCTTTGTATTTGGTATAAAGTCGTACTCCTTTGGTAGTCATAATTCCATAAAGGAAATGCTCACTGATTGCTTGGGCTACTTGCTGAATGTTTGTCCTGTTTTCAACAAGCAAACTGGGGTAAAAAACCATAAGCGATATTTCCATTCGATATTGAGAAAGAAAAGGAATGTTTAAATCCGAGCGATATAATCCTTCTTCAATCCCACGTTGTAAATTTTCTGCTATGGAAACAACATCTTTTGTTTGAAGGCTGGTTTTAAACTTGAGGAAACTATCCGGAAAATATCTTTCAAGTTCCAACATTGACAAGGGGTTTAGCTGTTGGATTACTTGATCAAAAAGAACTGCTGTACGTACCATTCCCTCAACTGCATTTTCCGACTCCTGCATAGCTTTCAGACATGCTTCAGACAAATGGTCTTTATACCATTCAACCGATGTACTAACCAAGGCTCCTTTATTGGCAAAGTGTTGATATAACGTCTTTTTTGAAATGCCGGCTCTTCGCGCTACATCATCCATTGTAATTGTCTTAAAGCCATACTGGCGAAACAATTCTGAGGCTGCATTCAATATTTTAGTTAAGGCATCCATAAACGGTTACAAAACTATGGAAACTTTTATTACATTTTATGTTTCCGGCGTTTTATTTTTCAAAATCAAAAGTATCGGGGTTTAAAAAATAAAATGGATGTCAAATCGGTGAATACACTTAAATTCTCGGTAAGTAGGTTTATTCTTAAACTGAAACAAATTTTCACCCTAAAAAGTATAAATTGTATATCTTAGCATCCTCAAAAAGCACTATAACAATGAGTTTTGTAAAAGAGTTTAAAGAATTTGCTCTCAAGGGTAATGTTATGGATTTGGCCGTCGGTGTAATTATCGGTGGTGCGTTTGGCAAAATTGTGAGTGCCATGGTGGAAGACATCATTATGCCTCCTATTAGTTTGCTGATTGGTCAAAAAGGATTTACGAACGAATATTTGGCTCTTGGAGAACCTGTCCGTAAAGCCGTAGAAGCCAATCCTACACTTTCTTTGGAAGATGCGAAGAAATTGGGTGCTGTTTTAGCATGGGGTGATTTTCTAACTATTGTGATCAACTTTGCTATCCTTGCGTTTATCATTTTCCTGATGGTTAAGGGAATGAATAAAATGAAACGTGAACCAGAAGCTGCACCTGCTGCCCCACCTGCCCCAACGGCTCAAGAACAATTGTTAGCAGAAATTAGGGATGAATTAAAAAAGCAGAATAGTTAGTTCTAATCTTTTTTATGAACTACGGCAATTTTATTGCTTTCTTTGCCCTGATAAACTATGAACGGAGCAATATATCAACGTTTGTGCACCCTCAAAAAAACAGGGAAATCCGGGTTTGCTGTTTTGGTAGATCCCGACAAGGTTTCACCTGAAAGAATGGTGGAATTAGCTACACTTTGCAATCATGCAGCCGTAGATTTTTTGTTGTTTGGAGGCAGTTTAGTTGTAAATCATCAAATAGACCTTTGTATTCAGCAGTTTAAGTCCGAGTCTGATATTCCGGTTGTTCTTTTTCCTGGAAGTCCTTCTCAGCTTAGTCCTTATGCCGATGCTCTTTTGTATTTATCATTGATTTCGGGGCGAAATCCTGAACTATTAATTGGACAACATGTGGTTTCGGCACCCACAGTTCGTGCCAGTGGTTTAGAGGTAATTTCTACCGGCTATATGTTGATAGATGGCGGTGTGCCAACAACTGTTTCCTATATGAGCCACTCGGCACCTATACCTGCCAACAAAGCCGATATAGCTTTATGTACAGCATGGGCCGGAGAAATGCAGGGAAAACATGTTCTTTATATGGATGCCGGAAGTGGTGCTCACAACCCTATTTCCGCTGAAATGATACAAAGAGTAAGCAAGAATACCCAAATTCCGCTTTTTGTAGGGGGCGGTATTCATACACCTGAAAAAGTTTATGAAAATTGCTGTGCCGGAGCTACTGTTATAGTAATAGGAAATGCCATAGAAAAAGATGCCGGACTCATAAGCGAATTAGCTGCTGCTACCAAACATTCAAATGTTTCAGAAATAACTAAATAATGAGGTGGTTATTTTTTCCGTAACAAAGGGAAATGGCTTTTCAATAGAAATAAATTGGCCACATCAATATTTCCAATTACCTTTGCACTCCTTTATTAAAAAATATTCCCGCACCAGCGGGTAGCATAAACTGAAGTAGAAATGAAACGTACGTTCCAACCAAGCCGCCGCCGTCGTAAATCTGTTCATGGTTTTCGTCAACGTATGCAAACTGCCAACGGTCGTAAGGTCTTAGCATCGCGCCGTAAAAAAGGTCGTCATAAGTTAACTGTGTCAGACGAGCGCAAACTAAAATAAATTGTAGCAGAAAATTTCCGTGGCCATTCGTCATACACTCAAGTCATACGAGCGGCTAAAGCGCGAACAACATATTGATACGCTTTTCCGTAAGGGGAAAGCGTATTCTGCATTTCCGTTAAAGCTAATTTATTTATGGGCTACAATTTCTGATTCCCCTGCTTCCTCTTTGCGTGTTGGATTCTCCGTCCCAAAGAAAAAATTTAGAAAAGCAGTTCAGCGAAACAAAATAAAAAGGCTCATGCGCGAAGCATGGAGAACACAAAAGGATGCCATACTTGCTTCTGATATTTCCGGGATGGAATTGCATTGTTTCATCATTTATACTAGTGTTGAAATGCCGAGTTTCACAACTATAAAGCAAGCTATGTCAAAATTGGTGGAAAAATTACAGCATATTCCCTCCCCTCAATTATGAACCGTTTTTTCTCGTCTCTTTTTACTTGGTTCATTCAGTTTTATCAAGCTTTTATTTCTCCCTTATTAGGTGCTAAATGTCGGTTTACGCCCACTTGTTCTGCTTATGGTTTGGAAGCAATAAAAAAATATGGACCGTGGAAAGGCGGGAAAATGGCTTTGCGCCGTATTTTATCTTGCCACCCTTGGGGAAGAAGTGGTTATGATCCGGTTGATTAAGAAAGATTAACGAGCATTTTTAAATAGCTAAGCCGCATATTTACTACCTTCATTCTTTTTTGAGAAAAGTTTATACAGACGATGTTTTCAAAGTGGTTTGGATCGAAGAAAGAAGCTGCAAGAGATTCTATCAATGCTAACTGTTCATTTCTGCAAACAGATATGCACTCACACCTGATACCGGGCATAGACGATGGTGCACAAACAATAGAAGACAGCCTTGAATTAATAAAAGAGTTTCAAAAATTGGGCTATACAGGAATTGTTACCACACCACACATAAAGTCTGATTACTATCCCAATGATTCTGCTATTATTAATAATGGCTTACAAGAATTGAGGCAAGCACTTCATCAAGCCAATATTCAATTTCCGGTTCGAGCTGCGGCAGAGTATTATGTAGATGAGCGATTTATTGAACTATTAGATAGCAGTTCCTTACTGACGGTTTATAACAATGAAGTGTTGATTGAATTTTCATTTTCGTTTGAACCAATGCACATTGCCGATATTTTGTTTCGAATGCAAACAAAAGGCTACACGCCCATCATTGCTCATCCGGAACGCTATGTGTATTATCATCAAAAGTTTCAAGTCTATCGCGAGTTCAAAGATCGAGGATGTTTATTACAGTTAAACGCATTATCTATAACTGGCTATTATGGGAGATCCATCAAGGAGGTAGCTGAAAAATTGCTACTGGAAAAGCTGTATGACTATTGTGGCACAGACATGCACCATCTTCGACATGCAGAGGGCTTACGAAACTTAGCAGGTAGCAAAGCTTTTGCGGCTTTACGTGAGTATCCGTTTCGTAATCGGAATATACGCTTAGTCTAATTTTTGCTTAGTCTAATTTTCCATTTTGAATTTGCTCAACAACAGAAGGATCTAATAAAGCAGTTAGGTCTCCAAAATTTCCCGTTTCCCCTTCTGCAATTTTACGAAGAATTCGACGCATTATTTTACCACTGCGAGTTTTAGGTAAACTGTTAACGAATTGTATTTTATCTGGTTTGGCTATTGCACCAATAATATGCGCCACAGTTGAAGCAATATCTTTTCTTGTCAAATCTGGATCATCTAAATCATCTTTAAAGATGACATAAGCATAGATACCTTGTCCTTTAATATCGTGTGGATACCCAACCACCGCGCTTTCTACAACACCGGTATGTGCATTTATAGCATTTTCTATTTCTGCTGTTCCAATTCGGTGACCGCTAATGTTGAGAACATCATCTACTCGCCCGGTGATACGATAGTTTCCATCTTTATCCCGAAGGCAACCATCGCCACTAAAATATAAACCGGGATAAGCCGTAAAATAATTAGTCCGACACCGTTCATGGTCGCCATAAGTAGTGCGGATTATAGCGGGCCACGGAAACTTCATACAAAGGTTTCCGGAGCCTACTCCCGAAATTTCTTTCCCTTGTTCATCTACTAAAACAGGTTGCACACCCGGTAATGGCAAGGTTGCAAATGCAGGTTTTGCAGGTGTAATTCCTGCCAAATTTGAAATTAATATGCCTCCCGTTTCGGTTTGCCACCAAGTATCAACAATAGGGCATTTTCCTTTTCCGATATTTTCATTGAACCAAAACCAAGCCTCTTCATTAATCGGCTCACCAACACTGCCTAATACTTTTAAGCTGCTTAAATCATGTTTAACTATCGGTTCCAGTCCATAACTCATCAAGCTACGAAGCGCAGTGGGCGCAGTGTATAGGATATTTACCCGAAATTTATCTACCATATCCCAAAGTCTTCCGGCATCGGGAAAAGTAGGAATTCCTTCAAACATCAACGTAGTGGCTCCGGCGCAAAGAGGTGCATATACAATGTAACTATGTCCTGTTACCCAACCAATATCTGCTGTACAGAAATAGACATCTCCGGGTTTGTATTGAAATACATTGACAAAAGAAAAGGTAGTGAATACCATATAGCCGCCAATAGTATGTACTACTCCTTTGGGTTTACCTGTTGATCCGGATGTATATAGTATGAAAAGTGGATCTTCTGCATCCATTGGTTCTGCCTCAAAATTTGCAAATTGTTCACCGGATACTTTTTTCATTTCATCATGCCACCAAACATCGCGGACTTTAATCATACTGACCGGCGTACGAGTTCGAGTGAGAACAATAACCTTTTGCACAAAATCACAAGCTAACAAAGCATCGTCAACAATTTCTTTCAAAGCAATTTCTTTTGCTCCTCTAAATGCACCATCACAAGTAACGACAAAAGTTGCTTTAGCATCGTGCAAACGATCTGAAATGCTGTGTGCGCTAAATCCTCCGAAGATGACCGAATGAATGGCTCCTATTCTTGCACAAGCTAAAAGAGCAATAGCTAGTTCAGGAACCATTCCCATATAAATGCAAACCCGATCGCCTTTAGAAACTCCATTATTTTTAAGCACGTGAGCAAAACGACAAACTTCTTCGTGCAATTGAGAATAAGTAAACCTTCTCTCCTTTTCATTAGGATGATTGGGCTCCCAGATCAAAGCAATCCCATTGGGGTTTTCTTGTAAGTGCCTGTCCAGCGCGTTTTCTGTTATGTTTAGCTTACCTCCGGAAAACCATTTTACATTCGGCTCAGTGAAATTCCAATCCAGTATTTTATCCCATTTTTTTTGCCACTTAAAATGTTGTGCAACAGATTCCCAAAACGCTTCGGGATGGGTTATGCTTTGTTCATAAACACTTTGATATTGCTCGAATGAATGAATTTGGTAAGGATAAGACATGGCATTAGCTTTCTATCCACAAGTTACGTGCTGTTTCGAGATACTCAATACTTGCGTGCTCGATAAGAATTTCCAGAAATAGGCATTTCAAAAGTTTTTTCTCCGGTTTGAGGATTGAACTCAAGAATAGTATTGACTGTTCCTCCGCCTACAAAATACAGCCCGTTAATTTTTTGAACAGAACCCATGTACTGGCAAAATAAGCCCGGAACCGGCACTGCAGAAAAATAGTTAATTGTTTTAGCAGCTTCGTTTATCTTCATTTCAACAATACGGGTGCTATTTCGAACACCATTTAATCCATTATCGAAGATTAGCAGGGTGTCATTATGTAGTGTTACACAGTGTTGACGCAAGAATTGCTGGTCATTTGTTATTGGGAAATCGCTGTTATTGCCACCGAGTTTCCAGAGAATACTACCTGATTGGCGACTGATTTTAATGATTTGATTGGCGTTTCTAAAAGAACAAATAAGGTTGTTGTCTTTAGGGTCTAAGTACATAGAGTTGAGATGCAAGTAATCTTGATCGGTTGATTGATTAAAATCATTGCTTTCCACGCTGTTGGCATAAAGTTCAGGATGGTCGGTAGCATCCCATTGCCATACAACTTGTCCGTTGTTTACCTCTTGTATAATCGGTGCTATCACTTTGTCTGAATCACCATTTTCTCCCGGAATATTGGTTACTATTTTTTCTCGAAAAGCGAGTCCGATATAATGATTATCTGATAGTAAAATGAAATCATGGCAGTCGAGCATATTATTCGTTCTGGTATCAACTGTTCCACTACTTAAAAGATAGAAGCGATTAATTTCGTTCAAGTTTTCATCTGTTTCAATTACATATCCGGGCATTGTAGAGCTATAACCCGGGATATGATACCCGTTGAGATCATCCACCAAATAGGTGTAACGGATATTACCGTTAATATTCCATCGTTGAAAGTTATAAGCCGGGCCTGAAGTGCTTTTTTTTGCTACCAGATGTCCTTGGTAATCGGTAATCACAATTTGACCTGAAGTGGCATTTATATAGGGTGAAAACAAGATGATTCCCGGATTGGGGCTTTTGTTTACGGTGGTAGCAAGAGAATCAGTAAACTGTTTAGCTGTTTGGTTTACGTTGTCCTTTTTACAACTAAATAAAATGGTGAGAGCGCTTAAAAGAACGGCTGTTTTTTTCATGTTGAATTTGTGGCGAGTTAATGAATGATTTTTTGTGATCAGGCATTTTAGACAAGCATTTCTTAAAGAAGTTTAATTCACCCAACGACGAAAAATTTTTTTCAACGATCGGAAGTAAAACATAAGTAAATGCAGTGTGTAAAAACTTAGTGTGTAATACAAACGGTTCGTTAAGCAGATACAAAACAGTAGTTAAGGAGGTGGTGAAATTTCTTTCGAGTTCATTTAGCATTGCATCTTTGCATCATCAAACTGACTAAAACAACAAAACAAAATGAAAACACTAACACTAACATCGAACAGCAAACCTATCGTTCTGACTATAAAGTCTGAGATAGCTGTAAAAATAGCCTTGTTTGCGGCTATACTTGTTTGTATCAATTTGGTTGCTTTTCTGTAAGCTTAAGGGTTATAATCGCGAAAGATTTATTGTATTGAAGATGCCAATCCTTTGCAAATATTTTTTACAATAGATGGTCCTTCATAAATAAATCCGGTATAGACCTGCACTAATGAAGCACCAGCATTCAATTTTTCCAGAGCATCTTTGGCTGTAAAGATTCCACCAACTGCTATAATAGGAAAAGCACCCTTGCTATGTGAATGTAAAAAACGAATGACTTCGGTAGAACGTTCGCGGACAGGAACACCACTTAGCCCACCGGCACCTATCAATTCAATTTCCTGCTTAGGCGTATTCAGGTTTTCTCGATTGATCGTTGTATTAGTAGCAACAATGCCTGCAATGGCTGTTTCAGCAACTATTTGAACAATATCTTCTAATTGTTCATTGGTAAGATCCGGAGCTATTTTTAAGAGTATTGGCTTTTGATTTCCTAATGATTGGTTGATTTTTTGCAAGTGGTTTAACAATGCCATTAAAGGCTCTTTATCTTGCAGGGCACGCAATCCAGGTGTATTAGGGCTACTAACATTCACTACAAAATAATCAACCACCTCGTAAAGTGCACGAAAGGCTGCTTCGTAATCCTGTATAGCTTGCTCGTTAGGGGTGTCTTTATTTTTTCCAATATTTCCGCCAATAATTAATGTTTCACGACGCTTTTTTAATCTATTAGCAGAAGCCGTTGCGCCATCATTATTAAACCCCATTCTATTAATTAGAGCTTGATCTTGGGGCAATCGAAATAGTCTGGGTGAGGGATTTCCGGGTTGTGGTCGAGGGGTTACGGTTCCTATTTCCAAAAAACCAAAGCCAAGACAAGCTAGTGCATCCGTATATTTAGCATCTTTATCAAAACCGGCAGCCAAACCAACTGGATTTGGAAATTTGATGCCAAAAACTTCTTTTTCTAAAGCGGGAGCATTTACAGAAAATAGTTTTTTCAAAATGCTACGAGTAAAACCAAATTTGTACAAGATATTTAGCTTGTGCATAATTAAATGATGTACACGCTCTGGCTGAATCGTAAACAGTAATTTCCGAAGTATAGAATACATTGAAGGCAAAGATAGTGTCCGTAAATTGATTGGATAAAATCAACTTATAAAAAGGATAAAAAAGGATAAAGTTGAAGGCATTGTTTTTCTTAGAAAGGTTGTGGAAGTTATTTTGAACAAAAAGGAAAGCGTTATTATAAATAAAACAACAACGCTTTCAAAAATGGTGGAACCGGCGGGATTCGAACCCGCGTCCAAACACATGCCCAATAAGCTTTCTACATGTTTATTCCGGCATTAGATTTCGGAAGTTGACCAGAGACGGACGAACTTATCTCCTTCCTACACTGCTTAGTTTTTCGACGCTAATGCACAGCTTTATAGCGCTTAGCCTACGATTTTTTGATTTAGGCGGCGGCAACAGAGGTAGGCGGACTGTTGCGGCGGCCAAAATGACTACTTAATCACTGATTAGGCAGCCATGGCGTAGTTATATTCGCCATTTATAGTTCGTGTATTCAGATTTACGTGCTAATTACACAACGCACGACATGCTTACTTACCCTGCCCTGTGCTGTCAAAACCAGTCGGCCCCGGTTTTTAAAGACTTTTCTAAGGCTTTCAAAGAACTCTTACAAAGGTACAACATGTTGGGTGGATATTTTATGTTATTTTTGAACTCTTTCTAAATTCAAATTCTCGTTTTCAAATACAATTTAAAACCTGATAGCAAGAATGAACTTATTGCTTTTTAAATCTTTACTTTTATTTATCGTATTTCATTTTAGCAAGGAACTTTTGAAACTCCAATACTCATATTTGTCATTTTTTATTTTATATGCGAAAAAAGATTCTAAAATGAGGCTTAATGGACAAAAATGATGCTCAAAAACGCTGTAACCTTTATCTGTATTAGCTTTAAAGCCCATCAAAGGTTATGAATAAAAAAAGTGCTTTTACTGTAATGGTTCAATTACGAAGAAAAA